>JBGAKI010000032.1:0-32450 GCA_044224525.1 Polyangiales bacterium
GATATGACCTTGCATATGCTCAACAAGTTCCTTCACGATCGCAAGCCCCAAACCCGTTCCGCCCGCGTCACGTGATCGGCCACGATCGATGCGATAGAAGCGCTCAAAGATGCGCGGGATCTTCGTCTCGGGAATACCAGGTCCATGATCACACACGTCGATCACCACCTCGTCATATTGATGACTCAAGGTTACCTCTACGCGCGTTCCTTCTGGGCTAAACTTGATCGCATTGCTCAGCAAATTAAGCAGCACTTGATCAAGCGCGCGTTCGTTAGCGCATGCAAAGGTCTTATTGCGATCGCACTCGATCACCACCGCCACACTAACTTTCGCCGCATACGAAAGCGAACCCAGCGCGCGCACCGCTTCTTCAACAACCGCAAAACAGTCGGTAGGGCCAAGTTCAATCTGCGTCGAGGGTGCTTCCAGTCGCGCAATCTCGAGCATGTCGTTGACCAATGACTCAAGGCGTTTGGTATTCTCGATGATCGTATCGACGAATCGCCGCGCAAACGCGGGGTCTTCCATCGCACCGTCACGCAAGGTCTCGGCAAACCCGCGGATTGCAGTCAGTGGCGTGCGCAGCTCGTGGCTCGCGTTCGCAATAAAGTCGCGGCGGATCTTTTCGTTGCGGCGCGAGCGCGTTTTATCTTCGAACACCATGATCACACCATCGTCAAAAGGCTGCGCACTAACCGCAAACACATAGCCCAATCCCCCAAGCTGAATGCCCACTTCGCTATGCACCCGCTCACCCGCAAGCGCCTTCGCATAAATCGGCGCCAAGCTTTCGTGTTCTCGTGGATGCATCGCTTGGCGGTCTTGCGTCTCACCAAACAAGTTTTGGTATGCAGCGTTCACAAGCAGCGGATGACCTTCACGATCACTCACGATCACCGCTTCGCGGATCGCGTTGAGCGCGTGCGTCTGCCACTCGCTAAACTTCGGCGATCTTAACTTGGCAGCACTGTCATGGCTTGAGCTTGTCATGCTTGAGCTTGTCATGTTAGCGCGTTACCCAATATCGCGCGCGCGATAACCCACGCCGCGAATCGTCTCGATGCAATCACGCGCCGCGCCAAGCTTCTCGCGCAAACGCTTCACGTGCGTGTCAACCGTACGCGTTTCAACGCCCGTCGCATAGTCCCACACGCGTTCAAGCAACGCTTCGCGCGTTTGCACTGCTCCTTTGCGCTCAACCAAATCAAGCAAAAGTTTGAACTCAAGCGCCGTCAGCGTCAGTAGCTCACCTTCAACGTGCACTTCATAACGCGCTTTATCAATTCGCATCGGACCAAGATTGATGATCGCATCACGTGCTGCCTCATCGGTGGTCGCATTTTGAACACGTCGAAGCACTGCCTGACAACGCAGAATCAACTCGCGCGGGCTGAATGGCTTTACCACGTAATCATCGGCCCCGATTTCAAAACCCACCACGCGATCAATTTCTTCACCCTTCGCACTCACGATGATCACTGGCACCCGCCGGCTCTGCGTGTTCTGCCGCAAAAACCGGCACACGTCGGTGCCCGGCATGTCGGGCAACATCAAATCAAGCAACACCAAATCGGGTAGCGACGACTGAATCTCGCGCAGCGCCGACGTGCCATTGGGAACAGCCACAACACTGTAGCCTGCACGCTCAAGGTTATACGCAAGCAGCTCACGCAGATCGCGCTCGTCTTCGACGACTAATACGTTGGCGCTCATGTTGACCTTTTCGACCCGGCCTTTATAGCATCAGTTACACATTCACACTAGCAATAGCTAAATCACCACAAACTGCTAATCTTTCGCGGCTGCGCACTATTAAACAGCATGGAGCAATATCGTGAGTTTATCCGTAGGCATCGTCGGCTTACCTAACGTCGGCAAATCAACCCTCTTCAACGCGCTCGCGTCGCAAAAAGCCGATGCCGCGAACTACCCCTTCTGCACCATCGACCCCAACTTGGGCGTGGTCACCGTGCCCGACAAACGTTTCGACGCACTCGTCAAAATGGTGCAGCCCGTTAAAACCCAACCCGCCACAGTCGACTTTGTCGACATCGCAGGCTTGGTGCGCGGCGCCTCCAAGGGTGAAGGCCGCGGCAACGCGTTCTTAAGCCATATCCGCGAATGCGAAGCGATCGCACACGTGGTGCGCTGTTTCATCAACGACGACGTGGTGCACGTCGACGGCCGCGTTAACCCTGCATCCGATGCACAAACCATCGAGACCGAACTAATATTACGCGACTTAGACAGCGTGCAAAAACGCGGCGACAAAGCCCACAAGCTCAGTAAAAGCGGCCAAAACCCAGTCGAGGCCAAAATCGCCGCACTCTGCGACAAGCTGATCAAACATTTCGACGCCGGCCACATGGCACTCACCCTCAACGTCAGCGACGAAGAAGAACCATTAATGCGCGATCTAGGTTTGCTGACCCGCAAACCCATGTTCTACGTTGGCAACGTTAGCGAAGCACAGCTGAATAGCTTAGACAGCGACGCCAACTATCAAGCGCTGGTGAAGTACGCGACCGAACGCGGTTGTGAAGTGGTGCCCATCTGCGCTGCGTTTGAAGCTGAGCTAGGCGAACTGCCCGAAGAAGAGCGCGCCGAGTTTCTGGCCTCGGCAGGTTTGAAAGAGCCCGGCCTAAATCGTGTGATCCAAACCGGCTATAAACTATTAAGCTACATCACTTTTTTCACTGCAGGCGTGAAAGAAGTGCGCGCCTGGACGATCCAAGCTGGCACCAAAGCCCCCCAAGCCGCCGGCAAAATTCACACCGATTTTGAAAAAACCTTCATCCGCGCCGAAGTCATTAGCTGCGACGACTTCTTATCACTCGGCGGCGAAGCCGGCGCCAAAGCGGCGGGCAAACTGCGCGTCGAAGGCAAAGACTACGTCATGCAAGACGGCGACGTCGTGCACTATCGCGTCTCCGCCTAAGGTTCGCGCATCGCGTCTACTTTTCGTTCCGGATCCACAGCTTCAGGCATTTCCCAGGAACGTCGTACTCAAACACAGCCTGATATTGAAGATTAAGATTAACAACCCACACATCGCCGGTACCACGACCTAACGACAACCCTCCGGTGAGCTTACGAATATTCAGCAAACGATCCGCTTCCTGCCACTGTTCCAGCTCGGCTTGCCCGGTTTGGGCAGCGATCAAAGTGTCCGGATGGTAAAGTCTCAACAGATCAACCAACCGTTGCGTTTTCTTGCTCACGTTCTTTTCTTTACCTTCGCGCACGAAGGCCCGAACGTCTTTGTCATCACAAAACGCAATCGGTTCTTCGTGAATGGCTGCGCAACTAACGTCAGGTGATGCCCCGGCCTGATCCACAACCCCCACCGCATCTTCTGCCGACACACAGCCCCCGCAGACATAAGCCAACACCGCGAACGCACACAACAACGCGCGTCCCCCAAAGCAAACCCTCATAAAAACTCCTAAATTAAGGCTAAATGTTAAAAAATGTGTCCGAAGTGGTACCACACTTTTCAACAAACGCAAGCCGTTCCATTGATTCCATATACCGGTGTCAAACCCATGCTTGTGGAGTTGAGCGGCAACGTATTTCCAAAGTTACTCGGTCGTGCAGATAGCGAACTCGATGCTCATCGCTCGCCCCTACCAATCACCGGCTTACCCCTACGACGAGGCCGCCGGCGCGCGTGAAAGATCTCTTCTCTTTCAGCGAGCGGGATATTCGAGTAAACGATCTGAATCATTTCCTTAAATGGTCTTACTAGCGGTGACTTTTCATTGAACTGATAGACCCGCGTCCTACCCAGTTGCTTTGAAATGAGAAAGCCAGCATTCTCAAAGCGATCTAACTGACGCTGAACTTGCCCAACTGACATCTTAAAATCAGATGCAATCGCCGTCGCGTAGGCCTCGCCGTAGTGAAAGATATACAAGAATATCTTTTGCGCAGTTCGGCTACCGAGCAACGCGTCCAGCATGTCTTTATAATAACCCCTAAAAGGGTTGATATAACCTCTTTAGGGGTTATTCAACATCGTCCATGTCTCGGCGAAAAAGCGGTTTATCAGGACAGCTAGACTACGGACCCCGGATAACGTGCGCCTAAACCATTTGCGCACGCCACCATTTCTACGACAGCCAGTTGCGTAGATTAGGCCCAAGCACGCGCGGCACGTTCTTCATCGCTGCAACATCGCGCGCACCGCATAACAACATCACCGCGCGCAGCTCGTCGATCACGCTTTCAAGAAACATCGCGGCTTTGTCGATGCCGCCTTGCTCAAGCGCCACCAGCACCGGCCGCGCAATGCCCGCAATCGACGCACCGAGCGCAAGCGCGCGCGCCACATCCAAACCATGCTGCACACCACCGGTTGCAATCGGCGCAAGGCCAGCTTCGGCCACATAACTCACGCTCGCGGCCGTTGGAATGCCCCAATCCCACAGCAAATCGCCGATACCGCGCGTTTTGTCAGCACCCTTATGACGCAGCGTCTCAACGCCCACCCACGAGGTGCCGCCCGCGCCCGACACATCCGCCACCCGCACACCCGCTTGATAGATCGCGCGCGCAGCGTCGCGGCCAATGCCCGAGCCGGTTTCTTTAGCAATCACCGGTATCGATAGCTCGTTTGTTAGCCGCGCCAATGTTTCAAGCCCACCGCGAAAATCATTATCACCTTCGCGCTGCACGATCTCCATCGCCGGGTTCATGTGCACGCACAATGCATCCGCCCCAATCGCTTTTACCACGTCGAGCACATCGCTTGTTTTCATCTGACGCGCTTGCACAATGCCAAGGTTACCCAGCACCAGCGCTGTTGGCGCATACTGGCGCACTTCATATGTCCACGCCTGCGTTTTGCGCTCGCCAAGCATCGCACGTTGGCTGCCAAGCCCAAGCGCAATCCCAAAACGTTCAGCAAGTTGCGCAAGCGACGCATTAACTTTCGCCGCCTTGTCGGTGCCGCCTGTCATCGCCGCAATCAACAGCGGCGCACGCAAACGTTGCCCCAAAAACTCAACGCTCGTGTCAACCTCACTAAGCGCAAGCTCGGGCAAGCACTGATGCATCAGCTGCACTTCTTCAAGTAATGTGGTCTTTGCACGAAACGCCACATCACCTTCAGCACACAAGCGAAGATGCTCGTCCTTACGCGATTTGATGTTGGGATCGGCCGACGCCATCGCCTTTAATTAGCCCTCTTTGGCCGAAATGCCCGCGCTATCGACAAAATAGTCAAAGTGGCTATGCTCTCGACAAAATTGGGTCCGACATGAACCGCGAATGGGTCAAACAGGTGCGCACCAACGTCGATCGCACGTTGAATGCTTTTTTTGAAGGCAAACGCACGCGTGCGCGCGCCGTCACCCCCCAATCGGTTGAACTTGTTGATTTGGTTGGCAATTTTACTACACAGGGCGGCAAACGTCTTCGCCCGGTCGTGCTTTTTGCCGGTTATCGCACGCTGCGCGGCGCCCAAGACATCCCTTGCCTATTAAAGGCCGCAGCGGCCCTTGAGCTCTTACAAAGCTATTTGCTCATTCACGACGACTGGATGGATCGCGACGAACTTCGCCGCGGTCAACCCGCGGTGCACGCGGCTCTGCGCGATCGCGTCGGCGACGCGCACCTTGGTGCTTCGCTTGCGGTACTCGCTGGCGATCTCGCCTCGACCTATGCCTGGGAACTGCTCACCTCGATCGAAATCGATCCGTCAGCCTATCGACGCGCGCTTAAACTTTTTCATGAAATCCAAGAAGAAGTTGTGTTCGGTCAACAACTCGATCTGCTTGGCGAAGGCGACATGCAGTTGCTGCACGATCTAAAAACCGGTAGCTACACCGTGCGTGGTCCGCTTTGCCTCGGCGCACTGCTTGCGAGCGCTACCGACGCCCAACTTGATGCGTTGTGCATGTTCGCCATTCCGGTCGGCCAAGCCTTCCAGTTGCGCGATGACTTACTCGGCGTGTTTGGCAACGTGAAGGCCCAAGGCAAACCTGTCGGCAACGACCTAAAGGCGGGCAAACACACCATGGTCGTCGATGACGCCAAAGCCAACCTCGACGGCGCTGATCAAGCACTGTTTAACTCGGTCTTCGCCAACCCTCACGCAAGCACAAACGACGTAAACACCTTGGTCGAGGTGCTCGTCAAGCGCGGTGTACGCGAGCGCTGTGAACGGCGCCTGATCGACGTAACCGAACAAGCGACGGCCGCCCTCACGCACCCTGATCTACGCACCCTCGACACACACTGGCTGAGCGAGCTCATCGACTTGCTCACGAAACGAGAAGACTAACGTGGCCTTTGCACATGCAAAAGTGATCTTGCTTGGCGAACACAGTGTCGTTTACGGCCGACCTGCGCTCGCTTCGCCACTCGCACGAGGTGTCAACGCCAAAGCCGCTTTTGCCGCTACAAGCAGCCTCACCATGACATCCGATGACCAGCACGAAAGCGCCGGCGATCCGCGTCTTGAACGCGCGCTTCGAGCACTGCTCGATACCTACACCACGACTGCAGAGGTGCACGTGCACTGCGCAGTTGACCTGCCCTTGGGTGCAGGGCTCGGCTCGTCTGCCGCCATTGGGGTTGCCAGTGCACGCGCCATCAGCGCACTGCTCAACATCGACGACAACGAACAAACCTTGATCAAGCGAGCGCTACAATGGGAACGCATTTTTCACGACAACCCCTCGGGCCTCGATTGCACTGTGGCGGCCACCGCAAAGACGCTCCTCTTTCAAAAGTCGCCAACCACGCCACACACCATGCACTTTGAGGCGATTGCCCTCAGTGCGCCCTTACATCTTGTCTTTGCCCATGTTGGTTATACCGTGCCCACCTCGCGCATGGTGACGCAAGTGCGCATGCAGCGCGACACTGATCCAAACGGCATCGACGCGCGCTTCGACGCCATCGCCACGCTCGTTCGCCAAGCAATACCAGCCCTCGCGGTAAATGACTTGCGTACTCTCGGGGCATTGATGACGCAAAACCATGCATTGTTGCGCACACTAAATGTTTCAACGCGCGAGCTCGATACGCTGTGCGACGTTGCACTCAAGCACGGTGCGCTGGGTGCTAAACTAACAGGCGCGGGCGGCGGCGGCTGCATGGTCGCACTCGCCGCCTCAGAAGACGATGCTACACTGCTCGCTACGCGCATGTCAGCAAGCGCCGCCCAAGTGTTCTGCGCTCGCTGCAGCGTCTAATCGCACACCATGACTGTCATTTGTAAAGCCAGCGCATATGCGCACGCCAATATCGCGCTTGCCAAGTATTGGGGCAAAAGCGATGTTGCGCTCAATCTGCCTGCCGTGCCCAGCATTTCGCTCACACTCGAAGCGCTGCGCACCGACACCACACTTGTGTTTGACAAAACACTCACACACGACGAGCTTCAAATCAACGCAACGCAAGCGAAAGAAGCCGACCAAAAGCGCGTTAGCGCATTCTTAACCTTCTTACGCGAACGCTACCAACAAAAGTGTTTTGCCCGTGTCCAGACGCGCAATAATTTCCCAACCGCAGCAGGCCTCGCCTCAAGCGCCTCAGGCTTTGCCGCACTGGTCATTGCTTTCGATCAAGCCTTTAATCTGGGCTTAAGCAAATCTGAACTCAGCGCGCTCGCGCGACGCGGCAGCGCCTCGGCTGCACGTTCGATATTTGGCGGTTTTGCCAAACTTGACGCCGGAATCGCTGGCCACGATGCGCTCGGCGCGCAACCGCTCTTTGATGCGCAGCACTGGGATCTGCGCGTGGTCGTCGCCATCACCACCGAGCAAGCAAAACCCCTTGGCTCAACGGCCGCAATGACGCTCGCAAAAGAAACCTCTTTTTATTACGATGCATGGGTAAAGCACGCCCCATCACTTTGCCAAACCATCGAACAAGCCTTGGGCGAACGCTCACTGACAAAACTAGGCCCGGCGCTTGAAGCCAGCGCCATGAGCATGCACGCTTGCATGCTCGCTAGCCGCCCAGCGATCATATATTGGAACGCGGCGACACTCAGTGTACTCAGCGCGCTCAAACACGCGCGCGAAACCACAAACCTTGCCGCCTATGCCACCATGGACGCGGGCCCACAAGTTAAAGTGTTCTGTCTACCCGCCGACGCTTCCCGTGTCGAAGCTCTGCTCATGACCTGCGAAGGCGTTCAAAGAACACTTACAAGTAAAGCGGGACCAGGGGCACAAGTCACGGAGGCCACATGACACTCAAAGTCAGCGCGCCTGGTAAAGTTGTTTTGATTGGCGAGTACGCTGTGCTCGAAAACGCCCCTGCGTTGGTCACAGCTGTGTCGCGCCGCGTCAGCGTCACCGAAGCCTCGGTGACCTCCGCATCACCTGAAGTCGACGCGGCCATCAAACTCGCAAGTCACGCATTCAACACCTCGATCGAAGGCGCACGTATCGATGCGTCATCACTCAGCATCGCCGATCAAAAGTTAGGCCTAGGGTCATCGTCCGCGGCGGCCGTCGCCACCGTTGCGTTGCTCGCCGCCAAAGCTGGCCTGGCCCTGGATGAACACGCCAACCGCGAACGCATCTTTGAACTTGCACGTCAAGCACATCAAAGCGTCGCGCCAAGCGGCAGCGGCATCGACGTGTGTGCCAGCACCTTTGGTGGTCTGCTTAGCTTCGAGCAGCCCGCCAAAAAAAGTTATCTATCGTGGCCCAAACACGTATTTGTGGTGGTGGTGTCCACAGGTAAACAAGCGCGCACAAGCACCTTCGTCGACGCGGTCCGTGCTTTCAAAGAGGCCGCACCCGAACGTCACAAAACACTCTTCGATTTGATGCGCGCAGCCAGCGAACGCGGCATCGCTTCATTCAAAAAACACGACAGCGAGACATTATTAAAATGCATCGCCCAGTACCACGAACTCATGCGTCAACTTGGCAATGAAGCCGGCGTTGAAATCATTACACCCGAACTCGACGCCATTCATCAACTGGCCGTCACTCATTCCGGTCAGGCCAAAGCCTCCGGTGCGGGCGGCGGCGATATTGCGGTGGCGTTTTTTTCGCGGCCCGATCATGCCGAACATTTCCGTGATTCTTGCAAAAAAAATAACTTTACAGTTATCGATCTTGAATACGCCGCTGAGGGCGTGCGTATTGAACAAGATAGTGTATAGTTGGGCTGACCTCGCTGCGAGATCACATGCGCAATTCACGATTCCCTGGCTTTTACAAGTTACCCGTTCGCGATCGACGGCAACACATCGCAGAATCGCTCGATTTGGCGAACCGTGAGCTTGAGCGCGCCCTCGAGCACGGCGGCATGGATGTCGACACCGCCGACAAAACCATCGAAAACGTGATCGGCACTTACGCGCTGCCTTTTGCCGTTACGCTCAACGTGCGCATCAACGGTCGCGACTACCTTGCGCCGATGGTCGTCGAAGAGCCTTCAGTTGTCGCGGCTGCATCAAACGCCGCCAAAATCATTCGCGAGGGCGGCGGTTTTCACGCCGAAGCCGACGAACCCTTGATGATCGCGCAAGTTCAGCTCGACGATGTACGCGAGCCCGAACAAGCCAAAGCGCGCATCCTCGCACAAAAAGAAACGCTCATGCACTTGGCCGATGCCAGCGTGCCCGGGCTTGTCGCGCGCAAAGGTGGCTGCCGCAACATCGAAGTGCGCATCTTGCCTGAGCATATTTTGGTGGTGCATTTCATTGTCGATTGTCGTGACGCGATGGGCGCCAATCTCGTTAACACTGTCGCCGAATCAGTGGCGCCCACCGTGGCTGCAATCGCCGAAGGTCAAATTGGCCTGCGCATTCTTTCTAACCTTGCTGACCAACGCTGCGTGCGGGTTCGCTGCCAAATCCCGGTAAGCGCTTTAGAGTTCGAAGGCCACTCGGGTGAAAAAGTGCGCGATGGTATCGTGCGCGCCTCACGTTTTGCCGAGCTCGATCCCTATCGCGCCGCAACGCACAATAAAGGCATCATGAATGGCGTTGATTCGGTGGTGATTGCCACTGGCAACGATTGGCGCGCGGTTGAAGCAGGCGCCCACGCCTATGCAGCGCGCAATGGTCGCTACGAACCCTTGTGTATTTGGCGCAGCAACGAAAAAGGCGCACTCACCGCCGAACTTGACATGCCGCTGGCCCTAGGCACGGTCGGTGGCCCATCGCGCGTACACCATGGCGCACGTTTGGGTTTGGCACTTAGCGGCGTTTTTTCTGCGCAAGAACTTGGCATGGTAGCCGCATGCGTCGGTGTTGCATCTAACTTTGCCGCACTGCGCGCGCTTGCCACCGTGGGTATTCAACGAGGCCACATGGCTTTACATGCACGCAGCGTCGCCATCGCGGCAGGCGCACGCGGCGAACTCGTCGAAAAAATCGCCGAACGCATTCACCAACTTGGCGACGTCACTCTGGCCTGCGCCAAACGCGAGCTCGAAAAACTTGATCCAAGTTTCATCACGCCTTCACACGATAGCGCGACACTCGCTGGCGAATAATCGCCTCCAACCTCGAATGAGGTAAAACCCTGCAACTTGCTTCCCGCCTAAACGGGATCAAAAAAGCAGTCTGTGTACCTGCTGCTCAAGCAGTGCGCCCACGCTAAATCCAGCGTCGACACAAGTTCATTGATACGCACCCAGCAACAGACATTCGCCATCCATAGATGGTTTACCCTGAGGCCGCCTTTTTGCACAGATCTGGCCTGAACATATACGGTTTTGGTAACGTGTTGAGGGTGATCGTCATGAACGCAGCTTCGCTATTTCGATATCGACCGCTTGGTCGCTCAGCTCGGCGTTCTGAGAAGCATTACCAGCGCACCCTTCAACTCGAAATTGAATTGGGTTATGCATAACCTCGTTGCAGCCGGGCGTGCGACGCGACGATCGGCCACAGCTACGCGGCTCGGAGTGCTGCTTGCGATGGTCTTCACTGTGAGCTGCTACCACGCAGCGCCAGAAAACGACAATCAGGCAAAAGCAATAAGCGAGCGTCCTTTTAAAGAAGATCCACCAACGGTCTATGTCGCCAAGGTAAAAGATCTCTTACTCGGATTGCCGCCGACCGCGGACGAAGTTCACGCCGTCACTACGAATCCAGACGCACTGCGTGACCTCATCGAGCATTGGATACACGAGCCGCAGTACCGCGAGAAGATGATTTCCTTCTTTCAGATTGCTTTTCAGCAGACACAGATCAGTGCCGACGATTTTTTCGACATGCTTCCAGGATACGGCCTAGGCCCCGGAACCAAAATCCCGCGGCTGGTGCAGAACGTAGAAGAAAGTCTCGCGCGCACAGCTATCGTTCTGATCGAGCAAGGTCTTCCGCTAAATCAGCTGATCAACACGCGTCAACTGATGATGACACCGCCACTGATGGAGCTCTATGCCTTCCTTGACACCATTCGCGTCGACGACCATGCCAAGGTTAACGATCTGTTTTCATTGATGACCAACAATACCCCTGTTTCCATCGGTTCTGTTGGCACACCAATCGCGCTCGAGGACAGCCTCAATCCCGCGAGCGAAAACTACATGCATTTTTATGATCCAGGCGTTGCCACCATCAAGTGGCCCGACCCTTCATGCGCGATGGACCCGATCGTCTTCCCTGCGCCAGTCAATGCATATGTATTGCACAACTGGTTGATGGGCATGCTGCAGATGCGAGCGTTCATTTCGCCCACAGGCGTCACGTGCAGCACGCCCAATGCCAAAGCACAAGCCGCGCCTTTTAGCGCCGACGATTTTAGCAACTGGAAGATGGTGACGCTGCGCGCACCAAGGCCGGGCGAAGCGGTGACAAAGTTCTGGGATGTACCCGCGCTGAAGAAGGCAAATGAGTTGGTTTTACAAACGCCACGCGTCGGTTTCTTTTCAACACCCGCTTTTTTCGCCAACTGGCCGACCAACCAAAACAATCAAATGCGCGTTACGATCAACCAAACACTGATTGTCGCCACCGGTCGAGCGGTCGACGGCAACGATCCGACAACGCCAACGCTGACGCCCGGTCTCGATGATGCGCATGCGGCCGCCGGTGGCCTTTGTTTCTCCTGTCATAAACTTCTCGATCCGACGCGTTCGATTTTCGCAAGCACTTATTCTGCAGGTTACTCGCCACAAACCAACGCGACTTACATGGACCAAAAGGGACTCTTTGCATTCCAAGGCGTGATCCGACCGGTTGCCAACATCGACGATTTTGCTCAAACACTTGCAACGCATCCACTCTTTGCTGAGGCCTGGACACAGAAACTTTGCTATTGGGCAAATTCGGCGCCCTGCGACCCAAACGACCCCGAATTTCAACGTGTTGTCAATAACTTCATTGCCTCAGACTTTCAGTGGAATGTGCTGGTCAAAGACTTGCTCTCGTCATCTATGACGACGAACGCCGTACGGACCAAAACCGCACAAACCAATGGCCAGATCGTCTCGATATCGCGCCGCGAGCATTTTTGCGCAAAGATTAATAACCGACTTAACCTCAATGACATTTGCGGTCTCAATGCAACCGACCTGCAGAACGTGAACAGCTTTCAGCAGATTGTTGGAGGCCTTCCGGCCGATGGCTACAGCCGTGGCTCCACGATCCCGGTTTTGGCCAATCAACCGACGATGTTTTACCGTGCAGGCGTAGAGAACATTTGCGAAGTGGTAGCAACGCGGGTCATCGACGGCGGCAATAAGAAATGGAGCAGTACCCAACCCGATGCAGCAATTGCCGACTTTGTCTCACTGATGCTCGGTTTTACAAGCATGGACCCACGAGCCACGCAAGCAACGCAGATCCTTAAGAACCACTTTAACGAGGCAAACAAAAACCGCGAGAATGCTTCGACCGCACTCAAATCTACATTTGTTACCGCCTGCCTCTCGCCCTCGTTTATCGGGACCGGACTGTAGGAACGATGACCATGAAAACAACACGTCGACACGCACTGCGCTCATTTCTCTACGGAAGTGGATTGATTGGTCTGCGCTCGCTTGCCACCGGCCTACCCGCGTCGTTCTTGCTCAATCCGCGTCGGGCACTGGCCACCATCGCAGCCTGCAACACAGCGGCGAAAGCACAATACGTTATTCTCTCGACGTCGTCATTCGGAGATCCGATCAATACCAACGTGCCGGGGATGTACGACGACCCACTCATCTCACACCCGATGGATCCAAGAATGGCCCCCAAGCGGCTGACCATGGCGGGCCAGACGTCGACGGCAGCGGCGCCGTGGGCGACACTGCCTCAGAGCGTGCTCGATCGCACATGCTTCTGGCACTTGATGACCAACACACCGGTGCATCCAGAGGAACCCAACGTACTCAAGCTGATGGGCGCGATTCAACCAACCGAGATGTTGCCAGCGCTTTTGGCCAAGCAGCTCTATCCGTGTTTGAACACGATTCAGGCGCAACCGGTAACGGTAGGCGCCGTAGGGCCTTCTGAGGCACTTTCCTTCGATGGCTTCTCGCTCCCGATCATTTCGCCGATGGCACTTCAGGTGACGCTGCTCAAGCCATTAGGTCCGCTCGCTGAGCTGCGTTCGCTGCGCGATCAGACCTTGAACTCGCTCTATGACCTCTATCGCAACGACGCAAGCCCAGCACAACGCGACTACATCGACTCATTGGTAACCTCGACACAACAGTTGCGCAACATCAAGCAGCAGCTCTTAACATCGCTAAGCTCGATCAAAGACAATGGGGCTTCGTCACAAATCACCGCTGCACTCACCCTCATTCAGATGAACGTCACACAGGTCGTTGCGATCCACATCCCCTTTGGCGGCGACAACCACTACGATGGTGGCAAACCCTATCCGCTTGCCACCGAAACCGCCCAAACCATCTCGGGCGTAGCTGCAATCGCAGAACTGACAGCAAAGTTGAAAGCGCTAGGATTGCAAGACAAAGTCACTTTCACCACTTTGAATGTGTTTGGTCGTACGGTGGGGCCAGGTTATGTGACAGGTCGCAATCACAACGAGAATCACCAGGTGTCGGTGACCATTTCCAGTGCCCTCAAAGCAGGCATCGTCGGCGGCTGCGCACCCACCGCATCGAATCGTGACTATGGGGCGACCGACATTGATTCCACTACCGGCGCATCGCGCCCAGGTGGCGACATCAAGGCAATCTACTCTCTGGCCTCATTTGGCAAAACCCTGCTCGCGTCGTTGGGCGTCAACCCGAGCGTGATCGCATCCAATATTCCGGCAGGGCAAGTGCTAACGTCTAGATTGACCTAGTATTCTTAAAGTCGCTAACCCAACAATAAGCATCATGAAAAGCCAACCATGTTTAACTACGTGAGATGAATCGACAGCGACCTGGCATCCATAACTCACGGGGGGCAAGTTAGGATCGGCGTCTGCGCCGCCGTTTGGGTCGGTTCCCATTGTTAACTCGCTCGCATCCGCGACGCCATCTGCATCGGCATCATGGTTCTCGCCCACCATTGCACTCAGCGCCACGCCCAACGCGTCCGTATCTTTGGCCACCAACCCACGGCTGCGAAGATATTCGCCCACAGGTGTATTTGCAGTTCCCAATCCTCCACTCGGACTGGTGTGGCATAGGATGCACGAGGGGGCGTCACCGAGCTGCAACTTGCTCTTAACCACGTCTGGAAAAGTGGGCGATGCCTGCGCGCCCGCGCACCACAGCAGTACAATGTGTGTCGCAAAAAACGCAATCGATATGTGCCGAAGGTTCATGGGTTAAAGATAGGCTTGAACTTGAAAGAGCATGCTTGTTGTTGAAGGACCGCCTTGGATGATGCGGTGTATAAGGTCGAAGCGTAGATCAACATGCGCCGCTGCAAACCAAAGCATGCTCAGCCAAATGCCAGGTGTCGCGGGGTCGGATTTTCCGGGGTATAAGATTTCGCCTGTGGTAACCGCATGAAGGCCAGGCATAAGTTCATAGTCAGCTTGTACGAGTGTGGCGCTACCGATGCGCGGATTTTCGTCGCGCAATGAGCTAACAATCAAATCACTCTCAACCATAAGGACGACGGCCTTCATCGGCAAAAAGCGCGCGAACACACCATGCGCTTGCCTATACTTCGCCTTTCTCGCCGCAACATCAGCTTCCGAATGGGTGATCAGGCTGCTTACGCCCAGTGTATATTGAGGCGCGAGCGCATACTCGAAATAGCCAGAATATCCGCGCTCGCGGTAGCTATCGGGGTGCACCTGAAAGTTACCCAGGATACCCATCACTTCCCCCCGTAGTCGCTCCCCTGTGTAGGCAACTGCCACGCCATGTTGTTGTTGTTGGTTCGTGTCTGTTTGCGTTTCACTACGCACCCAGCTTGTGTGCTCAACATTTCGCAAACCGTACGGAAGGTTCATCCTGCCAGCACGGATGAGCAACATATCTTCCAACACACTATAACCAACCCAATGTTCGCGCGAGAGTAAATTGGCTTGACCCGCGTTGTTGGTGATCGCCGCTTCTTGCGTAAATGCTCGCGAGTCTTTGGTAGCCACACCAAGCACCCCGCTTGCACGAAACGCGCCCAAACGAATATGTGCACCCAAGTCACCTCTCATGAACAAGAATCGCTTATCAACAACTTTTGAACCAGAGGCGCTCGCGATATATCCTTCACGTAGCCACCCTTGCAAATCCAGCACCTCAGGCAGCGGGACCGCTCCGAAGAGGAAGTTTTGATAGCTGCCAAGCTCACGGTCTTGTGGGCCGTAGCGCGAGCTGAGCAGCAACACTGATTGCGCACGCCCATAGCGTGTTAGTAGACCACCGCCCGATGGATCGGTATGACACGTTGCACAGGCTGCATACCCGTGGCGAATCATCCACGCATAGGCATGGCTTTTGCGCGGAATGCAAAAGACAACAAGTGCAATAGTGACCGCTAGGCAGACTGCGCTTCGATGCGTCCCCGACACTTCGCCCGTGTCAAGCGAGCTCTTTCTCATCACGATGGTTTGCTATTGTGCAGTCAAAACCGTTGGCGTTCAAATCGACATTCTGCTGTTTTTGATTGGTATCACTTGATCACCGAGGGGTTGCCCTACGTGTCATAGAAATGCCACGCGTAAATGCTCGGGCAAAGGCGCTGCGTTCGCAAGCACAGCATCAAGCGACTTGTTGTTGTACGTGTGCCAATACAACACACGTTGATAATTAGAACTTGAATCTTTGAGCGCACTCAACATGCCCGCGAATGTTTTTGCCGTATATGTTAGCTCAAGCTTCAGTCCTGCCGCGGCGGCGATCGATTGGGCCTGCTTGCCTGCGTCCGTCGCACTCCCATAACCCGCGCCAAACTGCGTTTCATCAATTTGAATGCTCGCAAGTGCACGTTCGGCGATGCGCGCGCGCTCAGCACGCGAAAACGTGAGCAGCGCCACCGTCTTGCGAATCAGCACCCACAGTGTCGCACGATTGGCCATCCACGCTGGCACCACACGAACCGCACGAACATCAACGCGCAACCCTGAAAGTGCAAGGCCAATCGCAAGCCCCGCCACCGTGCCCCCGCTGCCAAGCGTGACAAAGATAGCATTCGGCAATGGTCCATCCCCCTGCTCTATCTGTTCAGCAAGTTCAAGCCCAGCGCGCACAAACCCTAAACTACCCACAGCGCTCGAACCTCCCGGTCCAATCATATAAGGTCGCCGCCCCGACATGGTGAGCGCCAACTTTCGCCCAAGCATCGTCCAAGTGAGCTTGGACACATCGCGCACCAAATGCACCTTGGTGCCGAGCGCAAGCACCGCACGCAAATTGTTTGCCGCGTGATCACTATAAGGTTGTGGCAACATCACTGCTTCAACATTAAAGCCTTGTGCCTTGCCATAAAAACTCGTCGCAAGCACATGATGCGACCCAAGCGCACCCGTAGTCAGCAACGTGCGTGCGTGGTGGCGTTTGGCGTCGGCCAAAAGGTACTCAAGCTTGCGTACCTTATTTCCGCCATACACACCCCCAATCTGCTCGTCGTGTTTGCACCACACTTCGCAGCCAACCCCTACGCCTTCAAGCCGCGTCAAAGGGCTCGGTGGGTTGATCAATGATAACGCCTGATAATTACTAGGTAATTGCATTGTCGATTGTGATCACTATTTAGCGTCAACACCTTAACTTGTTTATCATCTAGCCGTTATATAGCTATTGTACAGCGGTTTGCCCATGCAACATGTGCGGTCATTTCCTTTTAATCCCCCAATGGCCGCGAACACCACGCGGTACTCGTTTCTTTGCTTTGCCGCGCTGGCTTGGCTGTCGGCCTGCAGCTGCGACAAATCGAGCACCGCGACCATCGACAACATGGACTGCGTCGACCGTGACGGCGACGGCTACGGCGAAAACTGTTCGCTTGGACTCGATTGCAACGATGACAATCCCGCTCAAGGCAATCGCGAGATTTGTTCACCGTCCGATGGCGTCGATAATAATTGTAACGGACAAATCGACGAACAGATCAGCCCCGCATGCGGATGTGACGCCACCTGCGGCTCCGATGGTTCGCTTGGCACCAACGGCAGCGGCTTTGACGTGTCGAAGGGTTCTTCCGATTCACATGACGGCGTCGGCACCGACGATCTAGGGCGCCTTGAACTCAGCTCACGCGCACTTCCCGAAACACCTTATATCTGGATCGTCAACAGCGGCGTCGGCACGGTTTCTAAGTTCAGCACCAAAGAAACCAACGCCAATGGCACCTTCAAAGAGCTAGCACGCTATTGGTCCGGACCACACGGCGCAGCCAACGACCCTTCGCGCACCACGGTTAACACAAGCGGCGACGTGTTTGTGGGCAATCGCGGTGGCTGGGGCCCACCAAACTACAACAGCTCCGCAACACCCAATGGCAACGTGCAAACCGTGACAAAAATTTCAGGCACCGATTGCAATGACGCCGACAACAACGGCACCATCGAACCCTCAGAGTGTAGCCGCGCCGGCTGTATTGACCGCAACAACAACGGCAAGATCGACACCTCCAGTTGTCACGCAACGGGATCATGCACCAACGCGAGCGTACTTGCTTGGGGCGAAGACGAGTGTGTGCTTTGGAGCCAAGAACTTTATTCTGCTGCGCAAAACTACGGCGTGATCCGTTCAATGGCCGCCCAAGACATCCCCGGCGCCGACGGTGCGGTCACAGAATACGTGTGGGCCGGAAGCTGGGGCACAAGCGGTACGGGCAGTGTGTGGCGCCTAGATGGCAGCTCGAAAGTCACGGCCAATAAAATTGTTTACGGACTAAACGACGCCGACACCAAAGTTATCTTGCGAACCGACTCTCCAGTGCGACCTTATGGTTTTGCGCTCGACGCCAACGCACAACTTTGGATCTCCTCGCGCGCAGGCAACCTTGCACTGGGCCGTGTCGATACGTCGATGTGCGTATCCAATAGTAGCTGCAACAACGTCAACGCAACATGCAACAACCCCGGCGAAGGCGACCCTTACGACACCTGCGTCAAACAAAAGATCCCCACCCCCAAATATAACGGAAGTTTCGTACTGATGTACGGCATCACGGTCGACCGCGACCAAAACATCTGGCTTGCCGGATCGTCTGCTGGTGTGTTCCGCTACCGCTTCAAAGACCCGGCGCCCACAACTGCGGTCGTGTTCGACAACAACTGCCACGTTAACACCGCATCACGCTGGGGCCTCGCGTGCGTGATCGTTTCAAACGGTCTTGCTGGCATTGCGGTCGATGGCCTAGGCTTCGTGTATGCAGGTGGTCAATCCGACGGTGTGCACATTCTGCCCGTTTCAAAATTCGACACCATCACTCAGCGCAGCGATATCAACAGCACAAACTATTATAAAATGCCGGGCACCTTTGGCAGCGGTCGCACTAATTATGGCGTGGCGGTTGACACAAGCGGCCGCATCTGGTCGATCAACGTCGGCAATGCCCGCAACACCAACACCGACGATTTCGCCACCGTTATCGAACCCACCACAAGCACTCCGCCGCCTTCGGTGGCCGATTTCAGCAACACCACTTTTGCTTTGCACACGGTCACCACAGGGCAGACCCATCAGTCGGCCGTCGGCCTCGCATATCCTTACACTTATTCTGACATGACCGGTGTGCAGCTACGCCTAGCAAGCAATCGCTTTGGTTACTACAGTCATATCTTCGAAGGCTGTAAAACCGAAGGCGGATCGGTCAGCTGGCAAAAATTGGTCTTCGACGCTTTTGCGCCACCGGGCACACGCGTGCGTTGGTTTGCGCGGGGCGCTGCAAGCATGGATGCACTGCAGGCGCTCGACTTCACCAGCCTTGGCGATTACCCCACCAACGAATCGCCGTTTTCACTCAAAGACTTCAAGAACCTAAAGTTCCTTGAAATCAGACTCGAGCTCGTCGTCGACTCCGTCGGTTTTGGCACGCCTTCACCCGTCGTGTCGTCATTCGAGCCAACCTACACCTGCGGCGGCCAAGTCGCACTCTGACCATAGCGGGTTGGGAAAAAGGTTGATTCTGGTAGTGCGTGGGTATGGCCGCAGCGGACATCTGAGGGGGGACCCATCGCTTCGATGGGGGGAGCTGCGCTCCTCTTGTCCGCGTAGGCCATACCCCAAACGAACAGAATCAACCTTTTCGCAACCCGCTCTAAAAGCGTGCAGTCTCAAGCAGCGCCGGCACGATGCGATGTTTGAGCGGCAAATATTCGTTCTCAAGCGTATAAGGAAAGGGCGTATCCCAACCCGTTACGCGCCGGGGTGGCGCTTCAAGATGCGTGAACGCATGCTCGTTAACCAAACTGACAACCTCTGCACCAAGTCCACACGTCTTGGGCGCTTCATGTACCACCACCAAACGGCCGGTCTTTTGCACGCTTTCAATGATCGTTTGCGTGTCCATCGGCCAAAGTGTGCGTAGATCGATCACCTCGACGCTGACGCCTTGCTCATGCACTTCATCGGCGGCCGCGACTGCTTCAAAGAGCATCGCCCCCCAGGTCACCACAGTCACATCTTTGCCGCGCCGCACCACTGCTGCCGATGAAAGCGGAATATTATAGCGCTCTTCGGGCACATCCATCTTGACCGCGCGATAGACGCGCTTGGGTTCAAAAAAAAGCACTGGGTCTTCGTCTTCGATCGCACTCAGCAGCAACCCCTTTGCATCGTAAGGGTTCGATGGGCACACGACCTTAAGACCAGGCGTATGAATAAAATGCGCTTCGGGCGATTGCGAGTGGTACATGCCGCCCTTGATGCCGCCCCCGACGGGCGCACGAATCACAAGCGGGCAACCAAACTCGCCACCTGACTTATAGCGAAACTTGGCCGCTTCATTCACGATCTGATCGATCGCCGGAAAAATATAATCTCCAAACTGAATCTCAGGTACTGGCCTTAAACCATACATCGCCATGCCAATCGCAGTACCCATGATGCCCGTCTCAGACAGAGGGGTGTCGATCACGCGATCTTCGCCAAACTCTTCTTGCAACCCTTGCGTCACGCGAAACACGCCGCCCAAACGGCCCACGTCTTCACCCAGCACCACCACACGTTCATCGTCGCGCATCGACTGACGAAGCGCATCATTGATTGCCCCAACGAGAGTAAGCTCTGCCATAATCAGTGTCCTAGGTTGGCGCGCGGCCCAGCTTCACATTCGCTCAGTTGCTTTTCAAGATGTTCTGGCATCTCTTTATAGACGTCTTCAAAGATGCTGCGCAGTGCAGGCTTGCTCTTGGCTTCGGCCGCTTCGATGCATTGCTTGAACTCAAACTCGACTTCTTCGCGATAACGCACTTCTTCAACCTCGGACCAGTCGCCCTGATTCTCAAGGTACTTGCGCATGCGCGTGATTGGATCGCGTTCTTTATATTCATTAAGCTCGGCTTCGCTGCGATAAGCCTTCGGATCGTCTGACGTCGAGTGCCCATCAAGGCGATAGGTCAAAAGTTCTATCAGAGTAGGCCCTTTTTTATTGGCCGCGCGCGCCACGGCTTGCTGCACCACTTCATACACAGCGAACACATCGTTGCCATCAACGCGCACCGCATGCACCCCATAGGCCGCGCCTTTGGCAGCAAAGTTAACCGACGCTGTTTGTTTTTCGGGCGGCACGCTGATCGCCCAATGATTGTTGCGACACAAAAACAAGGTAGGGATTTTGTGCACACCCGCAAAGTTGAGCGCCGCATGAAAATCGTTTGAGCTAGTGGCGCCCTCTCCAAAAAAAACAGCGCTTGCCACATTGTCGCCACGCAACTTCGCCGCCCACCCAAGCCCAGTCGCTTGTGTGATCTGCGTGCCCACAGGCGAGCTCACCGATGCAAAATGAAACGCCTTGCCAGTATAATGGTTAGGCATTTGCCGACCCTTCACCACATCGTCGGCATTGCCATACATGTTGTCGATGAAGGTTTGCAGCGGAAACCCACGCCACAAAAGCGCACCGATCTCGCGATAACACGGCACAATCCAATCGGTGTCGCGCAGCGCCGCCGCCGACGTAACGATCGCACACTCTTCGCCCATCGAGCCCACATGAAAGCCGATGCGCCCCTGACGCTGCAGCGCCGTCAAGCGTTGATCGATGATGCGCGTGCGTACCATCGCACAATAAATTTCGCGCAAACGTTGCGGCGCAATTTCAGGCGCGGCTTTTTTTCCGCTCAGCGTGCCGTCGGTATCCAGATAATGCACAACATCATCCATACCGCCCGGCTCAACACTCAACATGGGAGATCTAGAATGCGTGGAACGAAGTGAAGTCGCCATAGGAACTGGTTTTGAAGACCTGCTATTCGATGACTTGGAGGTGCTTACGTCGTTTGCCATAACGATCTACCGCCGTGTCTAGGTTAGCCAACCCACCCAAGGTACTTGCATCTGTGCTGCCCTGCAAGATACCTTTAATAAAAGCTTCTGCCGCCCGATAGCTTGATCGAACCAAGGGGCCCGACGCAACATAACGGAAGCCCATTTTTAACCCCTCGGCCTGAAATTCTGCAAATTCACTGGGCTCAACATAACGTAACACCGGTGCATGTTTGGGTGTAGGCCGCAAATATTGGCCTATCGTCAACACTTCGACGCCCTCATTCGCCAAATCTTGCATCGCTTCAAACACCTCGCGACTTTCTTCGCCGCACCCGACCATCAGCGAGCTCTTTAACACCTTAGCGCCCGCTTCGCGCGCAAAACGCAGACTCTCAAGCGATCGCTCCCACGAACAACGCGGGTCGCGCATCGTCTTTTGTAGCCGCGGCACGACCTCTACGTTATGCGCGTACACATCCGGTGCGCCATCTTTCACCACTGTTTCAACAGGCTGCTGCTTGCCAGCAAAATCGCCCACCAAGGTTTCAACCAGCATGTCGGGGCGATACTGCTTGATGCGCGACACCGTTTCAGCCACATGCTGCGCGCCGCCATCCAGCAAATCGTCGCGGTCGACCATCGTGAGCACCACGTACGCCAAATCCATCTCACTCAGTGCGCGCGCTACGTGCTCGGGTTCGCGCGGGTCCACCAATCCACCAGGATTACCCGTGTTGACCGCACAAAAGCGGCAACCTCGCGTGCAGGTCTCGCCCAAAATCATCAGGGTCGCGGTGCCCTCACCCCAGCACTCGCCGATATTGGGGCAACGCGCTTCTTCGCAAACCGTGTTCAAGTCAAGCTTGCGAAAGCTCTCTTTAAGCGACGCATAACGCTCGCCACCTGGAAGGCGCACCCGAAGCCAGTTGGGTTTGGGCAAAGGTGCTTTGGCCGCTAACGACATAACGCGAGTCTAGCACCCACCCTGCAAAACTCAATTGCCAGACGCTCCACACGTCTTACGGCGCCTCTGGTGGCACAGGCCAGTCGACAGGCAAACACGCATCGTCATAGTTCGCGTATAACCACGGGATAATGTGTTTACGATAGAACTGGTTACGATGGGTGCGCATCAACGTTTCATCATCTACGCATTGTTTACCCACTTTGCGCATCGTCGACACAACCATCATGTTGCGGCCCGGCAGAAAGCCCAACGTAAAAACCGAATGATCCACCGCTGCCCCCTCAACAAACGCAGCCGCATTAAACGCCTCGTCCAACTCGCCCGTAACAATCTCGCCAAGCGCGTGCTGGCTTAGAACCTGATCGTTCGGCCCGACCACCACGCCCACCCCAAAAAAGCCCTGGTTCTCTGGCGTTGCATTCCAATAGGTGTCCCAATAGCGTCCGCTTAGCACTGTATTGAGTACCTGCCTTAGCGGTCGGACGTAATCAGCGTATTGAGATCCAAATGTCGCAAGATGAATATACAAACGAATCAACAAAGCCACACAGATTTTATCGGCCCGCTTGTCGATGACCAAATCACCCGTCGCACTACAAAGCACCGAGTCAACATGGTCTCCAAGAAACCTGCAGCCTATCGAAATCTCTGGTTTTTTTTGACCAGGCGCTTCGTCAGCCAGGCTTGACTTTGCCATTAGAACGCACAGCACCAGCATCGCGGCTAGCACGAACCGTCTCATACATGAACCATAGCGCATATTCAACGAGCGTAAAGGCCGTTCTTGATGAATGTGTCAAACATGCTATGAGTATCTCAAATACCCATTAACTAAAATATGCATGAAGACCTTGTCCAATTTATTAGCAACTCTGATACTATCATCAACAATTGCTCTACTCTTATCGCTAAGCGCGGGCTGCGAACCCGAAAGCAACCAGCTTTTTTTTGAGAACGAAAGCGCCGCTGCAGCGTGCGCGGCCATGCCCGACAACACAGGCGGCTTATGCTCCACCAAAGTTGTCATGAGTGGCCATTTTGATGGCAAATGCGTTAATCCACTATTGACGAAAAAGGACTACACCAAACGCATGAAGCCGCTGGTGCTCGATATCGTTTCACCGGAACACGACATTCCCGACGTCGTCGTTAGCATGATCAACCTGATGGATTACTCCGTCCTTCGTCAGCGTTTGAAACTCGACATACCAGTACGCATGACTTTCTATTACGACTGCTCAACCTACGAAAGCGCTAGAATAGCGTGCGAAAGGCTGACCCAGGCAAACAAAAAAATGGTCGATAAATTCATGAACAGCCTAGAGCCGCAGTTTCGAGCGATGTGCACTCGAGCGGGCGGCGCGCCTGAGATAAAATCAACGAAATACACATCGTCTTGCCTTTAAGACCGCTTAAGTTCTAGCTTACAAAATTTCGTATGAGTTTGCGCCACATAAGGTGCGCATCTGACCAACAAGTTCTTTGAAAAGCACCAAGTAGCTATGAATAAAAAGATATTCGATCGTATCTTTTGCGGGCAATCTTGGTGTGACAGGTTTTAGGGTGACCGCACACGGCCGCACCGGGTTACGAACACGCAGCTTAAGATAATAAGCCGGTTTGTCAGAAAACACGTCGTCTTCCTCAACCAAACTCAAGCTCGTGTTCGTGCCAAACGTGCGCTCCGCAATCGCCAGCTGTATGGGCCTCAAACCATCTTCGCCGTTCGCCAAAACGTAAATTGGGAAAAGCGACCATTCGCGTGATGCAGCAATCGGGGGCGGCTCGAACGAAAAATAAAACTTCTTAGGTTTTCGTACCATGCCGATTCGATTTATCAGCGTGTCGAACAACCGCGCGCGCGTTCTGCCCGGATTAAACAGCAAATCTTGCATCGGCTCGCAGATATCCTTAAGACGCGCCGAAAGGTGCAAATAACACTCGTCGCCCTCGGGTATCTGCAAAAAAGAAAAATCGTCCGCGCAGCCGTCAGTCTGCTCAGCGGTAGTCTCATCAGCCACGGCAGCCTGCTCATCAACGGCTGAAGCTGCTTCGCATGATGCAAAACAGCATAGGCAAACCCAAAACATCGGACCCAAACAACGCCAAGACATATCTCGAGTGATATCACAAGATATGCGATCGCCAAGCGGCAGCCCTGCGCCCTGCACAGCTGGGCCTGGGATGTTGACCCCTTAGATCGCGATAGTATGATGCGCCTATGGCTGCAGATGCTGCAAAGGGTGTATACGAGTTTAGGCTTCCCGATATCGGCGAAGGCGTGAGCGAAGGCGAGATCGTCGCGTGTCACGTCAGCAAAGGCCAGGCCATACGCGAGGACGAGCCCATGCTCGAGGTGATGACCGACAAAGCCACTGTCACCATCAACTCACCGCGCACCGGCATGGTGTCAGATGTGCGCGCCACGATCGGCGAAAAAATTAAAGTCGGCACCGTGGTGGTTGTGATTGCGACCGACGATCGACCAAGCCTCAGCCCGAGTACGAGTACGAGTACGAGTACGAATACGAGTATGAGCGCACCCGCGAGCGCCAGCTCCAACAAACCCAGCGTCAAATCACCCGCGGCATCGCAAGCCAGCGGCACACAACATGAAGCGGTTGCAAGCGCCGTCGGCGACCTGCGCGACAACTTACCTGGCGTAAACTTTCTCTCAGCCAAAAAACCCACACCCCAAACCAACAGCAATGGCGCAAACGGTTACTACGCTGAAAAACCGCTCGCTACACCTGCAACGCGCAAGCTTGCACGCGACTTAGGTGTCGACTTACATCATGTGCGTGGCACCGGCGCCGATGGCCGCGTCACCAAAGACGACGTCATGCAAATGCATGGTGCAGGTTCAAGCACCAACACAAGTGCGAGCATCGCGCCAACCAGCACACAAACGCGCGCCAAAGCACCCGCACCGAGTTTCTCTAGGCCCCAAAGCGCAACAGCTGATCGCAAACCTTTTATTGGCCTCAGGCGCAAAATCGCTGAACGCATGCAATGGGCGCATCAAACCGCGGCACCCGTTACCTTCGTTGAAGAGTTCGACGCTGGTAACTTGATGGACATGCGCGAGCGCATGCGCCGCGCTGCAGAACGGCAAAGCGTCAAACTCACGTTTTTGCCTTTCATCGTTAAAGCCACCGTAATGGCACTGCGCAAGTTCCCCGCGCTCAATAGCTACCTCGATGAAGAACGCAACGAGTGGGTCTTTGAAAACCGCTACGACATCGGCATCGCCACTGCCACCGACAACGGCCTGCTTGTACCGGTTTTACGCGGGGCCGATCACCGCTCACTCATCGACATGGCAAGTGAGATCGACCGCCTGGCGGTGGGTGCACGCCAGGGCACACTCACAACGAGCGAGCTAACAGGCTCAACGTTCACAATCACCTCGCTTGGCGCACAGGGTGGCTTGTTCGCAACACCCATGCTGAACATGCCAGAAGTAGGCATCCTGGGTGTGCATCGTCTGCGCGAAAAGCCCGTTGTACGTGATGGTGAAATCGTCGCTGGCCACACCATGACATTGTCTTTGTCGTTTGATCATCGCTTGATCGATGGTCACGTGGGCGCCGCGTTTACCTACGAAGTGATCGGTTATCTTGAAGAGCCCGAGCGCATGATGCTCGAAATGACTTAATGCAGCGCGCGCTGATCAACTGGTACAACAAACACAAACGCGACCTGCCTTGGCGGCGCACCCAAGACCCCTACGCGATTTGGGTCTCGGAGATCATGTTGCAGCAAACGCAGGTCGACACTGTTATTCCCTACTATCAGCGCTTCTTAAAACGCTTCCCAACCATACGCGAGCTTGCACGTGCCAGCGAAGACGACGTACTCGCATTGTGGTCAGGGCTCGGTTATTATCGCCGCGCACGTTTATTACATCGCGCAGCACAAATCGTTGCCGTTCAACACAACGGCGTGTTTCCTCGTGACCGCGCCGCACGACTAAAATTGCCGGGGCTCGGTGCCTACACCGCAGGTGCCATCGCAAGCATCGCTTTTAATTTGCCCGAACCGATCGTTGATGGAAACGTGGCTCGCGTGTTTTCGCGCTACTTCGGCATTCACGAGCCGCTTGGCTCGCGGCAAAACGACGAGCTGCTTTGGTCGCACGCGCACAAACTCGTGCCCAAACACAAACCCGGCGATTTTAATCAAGCGCTGATGGAACTCGGTGCCACGGTATGTAAGAAAACAGAACCCCTATGTCAGCAGTGCCCGATCAGACGTGGTTGCGTGGCATTTGCTCAAAACAAAACCGCGCAGCTACCGATCGCAAAAGTGCGCAAAGCGCCCAAGAAAGTTACGTGGCAAGCGCTCCTCATTACAAAAACACAACGCGGCCAAAAACACGTCGCACTCATGCAAAATAGCGGCGCTCTTTACGGCGGCCTTTGGTCGCTGCCAACCATCGAAGGCTCGTCACAACAAACACTCAAAGCGCTTGCTGACCAACTCAACATTGACGTGCCACTCAGGTTAAAACCTGTCGCCAAGCTCAAACACCAGCTCACCCATCGAACGCTAACAGTTAAGCTCTATCACATCAAAGCGCATACCCTTACCAAAACGAAACTGACGAACGACGTGCGTTGGGCAACACTCAAACAAAGCGACGCACTCGCGCTCTCCACGCTCACACGCCGGCTTTTACAAAGCGCACAACCAAACAAAGCACCTTTGCTAAGTGATTTTCCAACAGCGCGACATATATAATTTTTTAAAGCAATGTGCACCGTTTAGCTAAGGCCCGACCTTTTGGTGCGCTTCCTCTGTCAGGTTACGCGTTCTCATCGGGTTAGGTGCAGCATTGGGTGCAGCCCCTGCGGCAGGCGCTGCAGATGGCGCTGTCGTTTTTGCTTTTGGCGGCGGCGCCACCAGCAGCGATGCATCGCCACTTGTCACCCATTCTTTGGCAAGCTTGTAGCTACCTCCGCTGCGCTTCCAACGTTGTTCGATCACCGTATGATGAATATCCATCTGGCTCAGACGATACCAGCTAAACTGAACCACGGAGCGCACCGGGTTATCGGTCGTCACGGCTTGAATCTCGATATCGCCCACTTCGATATTGTGCGCCCAATGTGCATGGTACTTAATAAACGTCGCACGAAAATCGTCCTTCACGTAGCCAAGCGCGATATCAACGCGACTCCAACGCAACGCTTGATTCAGATCCCATACCGCTTGGTTGAGCTGCTCGTTCGAACCTAGGTTCATCAACATGCAACTTTGAAGCAACATGCTGCCAAGCAGCGTCAACACCCATAAAACAGATCGCATCCCTTGACGCTATCGCGCCGCGCCCACCTTTAGCAAGTACCCTGCATGTCCATCGACCACTACAAGCAAGAGCTGAGTTGAGCGCTGTGGGGCGGCTCAAACAGTAGCGAACGATTCGCGGAGCCGAAGGCGTAGCGCTTAGTGAGCGGGTTTGAGCTGCTCCACAGCGCTCAACTCAGCTCTTGCTTACTCTAGTTCGCCGGACTCGCTGCAGCGGCTGCTTTCAAGTTTTGAGCGCTAATCACGCGGTTGCGCCCTGAGCGCTTCGCGGCATAAAGCGCTTTATCTGCAACCGAAAATAGATTCTCGGCATCCTTGGCATCCAGCGGAAAGGTCGCAAGACCCGCCGAGCACGTCACGTTAAGCGTGCCCATACCAGTCTGAAACGGCGTTTGACTTAGCTCTTTACGAATGCGTTCGGCCAACAACATCGCACCTTGTGCGTCGGTCTCCTCACAAAGCACACAGAACTCCTCGCCACCAAAACGCGCAACAATATCCGTTTCGCGTTTAGCCTTGCGCAATAGCTCACCAAGTCCTTTTAGAACCACATCACCTGTCGCATGTCCATACGTGTCGTTGACACTCTTAAAATGATCAATGTCGGTCACAACCAAGGTCATGCGCCGCTTAAAGCGCGCCGCTGCCCGTAATCGACGCTCAAACTCTTCCAGAAACGCGCGCTTGTTTAAGCAACCCGTCAATCCATCGATTGTCGCAAGCTCCTCAAGCTTGCGCACCGAACCCGCATTGGCGAGCGACACCGCGACTTGGTTCGCAAACACATGCAACGTGGTGCGAACTGCTTCACCAAACACATGCGATTCACTCGCGGCCAACGCCAACGTGCCAATCGCGCGCTCACCCACCAAAAGCGGCAATATAATTAACGACCGCATATCACTCAACACAAGCCCCTTGCTAAACGCTACCTGTTGCGCGCTGTCGTAGTCGCCGCGATAAGGCAAATAGTGCTTAGTCGCCACCGCCATCGACGTCAGCGAATGTTGATTGCGAAAGCTTGCCCCATTGAACGCCTCAGCATTTTGCCCAACGGCCTTTCGAATGGTGTGCGTATGTGTCGCGCTATCATAAAGCGTGATCGCTGCAAAATCATGCGGCGAGATCTCTTGCAGTGCGCCAAGTGTCGCTTCGATCACCGCTTCTTCGCTTAGCGCTTCACCAAGCGCTTGCGACGAACGATACAAGATCGCCTGCTGATGTTTGGTGCGTTCAAGCTGCGTAAAGAGCTGCTCATTTTGCACCGCGTGCACCAAATATTCGCTGAAGCTAACCAACACTTGCTCATCGTGCTTACTAAACGCGCGCTCGCTGATTCTGTCTGCACAGAGCACACCGATCACTTGTTTGTTCTGAATGATCGGCACACCGATAAAATTATTCACACCCACGGCGCGATCGTAATAACAAAGCCCATCATAGTTACCGCGCATCGATTCAAGCCGCACAGCCGCAGCCTTTTGTCTAACCGCTGCCACCACACCTTCAACAGTCACCGAGGTGCGGGGTTTGATCGCATCGCTGTCTGAAATGATCTCACTCAAAAGCAAGCGCTGTTCAACGTCGTCAGACAAAAAGAGCGCGCACGTGTGAAGCTGCAACGTGTCTTTCAAAAGCTGCATCGCATGGTAAGTGGTGTATTTCAGCTCAACCACGCTCGATTGTTTAAGTCGCTCTTCATTCCAACCGCTTGCATCAGTAGGCATGGCCACTAAGCGAAACATGCGTGCATCTTGCTCAATCTTCTTCTTTTCTTCGCTGCGTTCCTGCTCAAAACCCGCCTTGATGCGCTTGATCTCGATGCGCACGCACAAACGGCCAAACAACATAAACGCAGCCAAAAAACCTACGTGCAACACAAAATCTGACAGACTCAGCGCAAGCGGGCGCTGGGTCGCCACCCACGCTTCCATCACCACTGCAAGCGCAAAGCCCGCCATCGTTGCCGAACGCGAAGAAAGCACCGACAAAATCGCGAGCGCAAGCGGCACAAACAAATACCACGTGGTGCGCAGTGCGTCGGGTGCAAGCATCTGCACCACCACATGCACCCACAACACTACAATCCCAGCCGACATCCAACCCGGCTGCACTGGGTTGCCTTCGTTGGGGTGCCAGCTCGACACTAAACTACGCACAAGCGCAACCACCAGCGCCCCAAGGCTCAGCCACGCTAAAATCCCCCATTGGAAAGCAGGCCCAACAAAGGTGCCCTGCCCCCAAAACCACAGCGCTACTGCCGCACTGATCGCAAGCCAGTGACGGCCGATGCGCGCTAGAGTCAAGGCGAGACTTCTCATGCGCTTATCCTACCGAATAACGGTTTGCAAAGCGCCAGTCAAATTACCGGTCAAATGAACGGCTATTTCGCAAATTGAAAAACAATTTCATCAGCTCGCACATACCCTAGGCTCTCGCGCGCCACACGTTCGATGGCCATCGGGTCGCTGCGCAAGGCTTCCATGTCAACACGCAACTGTCGCACTTCTTCTTTGAGCTTGTCGGTCTGCTCTTTGGCGCGCACAAGTTCACTTTTGAGCGCCAAATAACGCGGCAGCCCTTTGGCATCAAAAACCTTGATCGGCACAAGCACAATCGTGGCAATCAGCACTGAAAAAGGCAGCACATAATGAAAAGCGCGCAAACTCACCGTTTCATTTTCGTCAACACGCAGGTTAGCGTCAACTATTAGAGCAAAGAGAAGTTGAGTTGAGGTGGTCTGGGGGAGGTCAAAACCGCTCGCTCGTTGTCGCGCCGCTACGCGCCGCGGATGCGCTACGCCTTCTGCTCCGCGAATCGTTCGCTACTGTTTGGCCTCTCCCAGACCACCTCAACTCAACTTCTCTTGGCCAATGATTAAAGCGTGAACCCGCGCTCGGCGGCAACCTCATGCACCGCTTTCAGTACCTGGTCATATGCAGCCGCGTTCGTTGCCAAAATACCCTTGCGATTATAAACATCGCTGCGGCGATAGTCATAGGCCTGACCGCTCATGTCGGTAAAGCGCCCGCCCGCCGCGATCAAAATCGCCTCAGGCCCGCAGGTATCCCAAACGGCTGACTTATCTGACAAATGCACATACACATCCGACTTGTCTTCAACCAAAAACCCGACTTTCAAGCCAACCGACCCGCTGACATCTTCTTGGGAAATGCCAAGCTTCGTTTTCACCGCATCAACGCTTTTTGATCGATGTGAACGCGAGCTTATCAAACGCAACTTGTTTGCTTCACTAATCGCGCTGACCTTGAGCGCGCGGCTTTCGCCTTTTACTTCAAGCACCGCGCCACCACCTACCACACCCGCATAGAGTTTATCTTCAAGGGGCTGAAACACCACACCCACGGTCGCGCGCCCACCTATCGCGAGCCCAATCATCACCGAAAAGTCAGTGCGCCCCGCCACAAACTCGCGCGTTCCATCCAGTGGATCGACAAACCAGCAGCGCTCAAACTTAAGCGCATCGCTTTGATCGGCGGTCTCTTCAGCCACCACGCCATCTTGCGCAAAAGCTTTGCGTAAACCCGCCACGATGCATTCGTTGGCGCGCCGGTCGGCCTCGGTAACCGGGTCGTCGCCTATTTTATAGTCGACCTGAAACTTGGTCTCGCGCACCTCTAACAAAATCGCGCCCGCTTGCCGCGCCAAATCCTTAGCAACCTCAACCTCTCGCTCAAACTTCGTAGTCATGCAGGGCACCCTAGCACACACTCCAAAGCAACCAAAAAACGGATCTCTTTCATTTGGTTAAGCGGCAACGCGCGCACAACGCTGCTCTTGCTACAACTGCGATCGAGCTCGGCAATCAACATAGCTCGCTTGTTCTTATCAAATTCGATGCTACGATAAATGAACCTTCTTATGATGCTTAATCGGGATTTTCGAAAGCCACTCTTCGCTTTGTGTCTGATTGCCACCCAAACCTTGCACGCGTGCGAGTCAACACAAAACGAATGGGCAACAGCTCAAAGTTTCGATACAACCGAAATTGTTAACGAATGCGCCAACAGCGGCACTTTCATCGATACGCTTGCTCCTCCCTCACAAGAAGACATCAACGCACTTCGCCACGAATGCTTAAACAACAACGCAACGTTCGCGCTTGATCCACCAACTGTGTTTTGCCCAGATGCCATCGAAGCAGGCGTCGAGATTTTTCGTAGCTTCAGAGTTAACTACGCGTCGGGCGAACAGGGGTATTTCAAGACAAAAGAATTCGAAACACCAGGCTTCAAAAAACCCGGCATTGCGTTGATGACTCAGTTGTTTAAGCGCACCGCCTTGATGCAAACAGAGGGCGCCGGCTCCATCACACTCTACGCACTTCTCTTTGGCGACCAACCGCGACCAATAGGCGCACCCACGCGCAAGGACTACTGCAGCGACGATC
>JBGAKI010000120.1:0-4673 GCA_044224525.1 Polyangiales bacterium
TAGGTGTGAGCGCGCGAATGTGCGTCCACGGGTGGCGCAGCCTTCGCGTTTTTTGTTTTAGGTTCTGCTTTGCTGCTCGCTTCAGCAAACACGGGCCTGGCCATCGATGCGTAAAAATAAGCCAAATCGTTTTGCTCGGCTGATGTGAGTGGGCGGGCTTCGCGTTTGGTTTTTTCTATGTCGATCACCACAGCGCCAGCAAGTGTTTCGCGTGTGGCATTGATCTCTTGTGTGGCGGGTCGTTTACAAATGATTTGGTCAACGGCATGCAACATGTTGCGCGTATAAATGTGACTTATTGCATCTTCAGCGCCCATCACCCGGCGTGCGTCCAGTTGCCAAAGCAGTGGCACGGACGCATTGGTGCCTAGTTCACCCATCAGATCAAAAAGTAGTGAAATTAATCGATTATTGTCGCTGTTTGGCTTATCGATCTGAGGGCATTTGCTTGAGCCTTTCAAGCAGTTTGCGTAAATCGAGCGTAACCATTTTGCGAGGCGGTTCTCGTCGATGGCGTTTTGTCTCGCTTTTTTCGCCAGCTGTTCAACGGATAATGCAAACGCATCCGTACCGCGCAGTCCGGCTTTGTCGAGGGCTGCGCCGATGGTGTCCAACGTCTCTTTGTTTTGACGTGCCTGCACACGTGGCAAGGTGATGGCGTCGAATGTCAAGATCATCCACACGCTGATAACAAACCCAACGATGTTTGTGTGCGCTTGAAGTGGCGCGTTCAACTTTGCAGTCATGGGATCAACCAAGGCTACAGCCAAGCGGCGTGCTTGTCTATAGGCTCTTGTCAGTCGAGTTCAACTTTGCGCTTGGGTCGGTAGACAACCTTGATCGGTGCGCCGGTAAATTTGAAGCGTTCACGCAACTGATTGACGACGTAGCGACGATACGCTGTTGCAACACCCTCGGGGCGATTGCAGACGGCGACAAAAAGCGGGGGCGCTACACGTGCTTGTGTGAGGTAGTAAATCTTAACAAGTCGTCCGTTGTCAGAGGGAGGTGGGTGTTTGTCGAGCACTTCGGCAAAGAAACGATTGGCTTCAGATGTGCTGACGCGCTTAGGTCGCTCTTTGGCCACTGTGCTGAGCGTATCGCGTAGGGTTTTGATGCCGCGGCCGGTTTTGGCGCTGATACGTACGCAGGGTGCCCAGTCGGCGAAGCGAAGGGTGTCGTTGAGGCGCTCTTGGGCTTTTGCTTTTTCTTCGTCGTTGAGCAAATCCCATTTGTTTAGCGCGAGCACCAGGCTGCAGCCGCGATCAACGGCAAGGCCCACCAGCTTCGCGTCTTGATCGGCGGTGCCAATGGTGGCGTCGATCATCACGAGTGCAATGTCGCTGCGCTCGAGTGCGCGAATGGCGCGCAGTACCGATAACCCTTCGACGTCTTTTTCGACAGCGCGTTTGCGTCTGATGCCAGCGGTGTCGGTAAGCACCCAGCGCTGATCGTTAAACTCAACCAAGGTGTCGATACTGTCGATCGTGGTGCCAGGAATGTCGCTGACGATCTGGCGCTCTTCACCAAAGATGCGGTTAACGAGTGATGATTTGCCTGCGTTGGGCCGACCGATGACGGCGATGCGCGGCAAACCTTGGTAGTCGGGTACGGCGATATGACCTTCTTCAGGTAGCGCGTCTTTGAGTGCGTCTTCGAGTTCGCGCATTCCATGCCCATGGGCTGCCGACACGCTGATCAGGTGGTCGATGCCAAGGGTGTATAGGTCGCTCACACCTTGGGCTCGTTTGGCCGAGTCGACTTTGTTGGCACAAAACACGACGGGTTTGCTTGTGCGCCTCAGTTGTTCGACCGCGCGGTAATCGGCGGGCACAGGAGAGTTGCTGCCATCAAACACGCAAAGCACCACGTCGGCTTCTTCGAGTGCGATTTCAACCTGGCGAACGATGTTTTCGGTGAGCGGATGATCGCTTTCGGGATCAAAACCACCAGTGTCGATGAAGTAAACATCCCTGCCGTGTACGTCGCCAAGAGCGTAGTGTCGGTCGCGTGTGACGCCGGGCAAGTCTTCGACGATGGCCGAGGCATGGCCTACCAAACGATTAAAAAGTGTGCTTTTGCCTACGTTGGGGCGGCCGACAACGGCCACCACGGGGCGTCGCACCTTTTTTGCCTCGGCTGTATTTTCACTAAGCTCGTCTGGCGACAACTCAGCGTCAAGGACGTCGTTTTGATCTAGATCTGTCTGATCGCTCATATGCTTAAACTTCGCTTAACACCGAGTTGAGGTGCACCGTGTTGTCGGTCCAGCCGGGAACCACCTTGACCCATAAGGTGAGCATCACTTTGCTGCCGGTTAGTTTTTCGATGCGCGTTCGCGCTTGAATACCAACTTCTTTCAGTAACGCGCCACGTTGACCGATCACAATCTTTTTTTGGCCATCGCGGCTGACGATAATCGTGGCATCGATGCGCGTCAGTTTGCCTTCTTCTTGGTAGCGTTCGATGTAGACGCCCAGCTGATGCGGTAGCTCGTCGCGCAAACGCTCGAGCAAGGCTTCGCGCACGAACTCTTTGGCAAAAAAGCGCATCGGTTGTTCAGTGATGACGTCGTCGTCGAAAAGTTTACCTTCGGGTAAGTATTCGCGCAGCGCGCGCACCAGCACATCGAGCTTGGCTGATTGTTTGGCTGCGATCGGCACGACGGCCTTGAAGCGATTAAGATCATCGTAGGCTTGTAAGAAAGGTAAAAGCCTTCCCTTGTCGCTAAGCAGGTCTGCTTTGTTGATCGCGAGTACCAGCGGCACATCGATGCTGCGTGCGTAACGAAAGGCAATGTCGTCGAGGCGTTCTACATCGCGCGGGTCGGCGCCGCGTTTGGTGGGTGCATCGGTGATCATCAGCGCCACGTCGATACCGAGGGTGGCCGCTTCAGCTTGCTCCATCAGCATTTTTCCAAGCTTGTTTTCGGGGCGATGCAATCCTGGCGTGTCGATCAATGCGATCTGGGTAGGAGGGCGCTTTTCCACGTACACACCGACGAAACTTTGGCGCGTGGTTTGCGGCACTTTGCTGACGATCGCCAAGTGTTCGCCCACCAGGGCGTTCAAAAGGGTCGATTTTCCGACATTGGGTCTGCCAAAAAGCAACACGCGGCCTGATCTAGCGTCCTTCGAGTTATCCACAGGCTGCGTTATAGCAGAAAAATTGGTTACTATTTATGATAACAACGATAAAGTTCAATGATTGCGGATCTTTGAACGCTTTTTTTTGAATTGCTCTCAGAATCTTTCCCAAATCTATCCACAAACTGGTACAGTTACACAGTATTTTAGGTCGCCAGGGGTCGCAAAAGCGGGTTTGGGCGAGGCAGTTGTTGGGGTCGTTCGGCAAGATGGGATAACATCAAAGGCGTTATTATTTGTGCTCAACCACTCGAATCAAAGTGCAGCGATGAACGTAGCGGCGATCAACACCACGCAAGAAGCTTCAGAACAGCCGGTCAGTGACGACCAGCTGATCGCGGGGCGTTATCGTAAGGTGCGTCAGCTGGGTGCGGGCGGTATGTCGAGTGTGTTTTTGGTGCGCTGCACCGAGACACAGCGTTTGTATGCGGCGAAGGTCATGCGTCACGATTTGGCCGACCGTGCTGAGCAGCGCGATCGATTTGTGCGCGAGGCCAACGCGATTTCGCGCGCCAAACACCCAAACATTGTGGGCATTCACGATTTTGGCGAAGACAAAAACGGCACGCTGTTTTTGGTGATGGAATATGTGCCGGGTGATCCGCTGTTTCGTTTGATCGCGCAAGGGCGGCTTAACAACACGCTTGCGACGGACATTGCACTACAGATCACGCGCGCGCTTGAGAAGATTCACGAAGTGGGGGTGATTCACCGCGATTTGAAACCCGACAACGTGCTTTTGGTGATGAAGCCTGGTGAGCGTGTGCTGGTTAAGGTGGTCGACTTTGGCATCGCTAAACTGATCGACGCGCCGCCACTGACCGGCAGCCAACACATTTTCGGCACGCCTGGGTATATTGCACCTGAGTATATTCAGTCGGTGGATATTGACCTGCGTTCAGACTTTTATTCGCTCGGTGTGATTTTGTACGAGATGGTCACCGGTGTGCTTCCGTTTGATTACGAATACCCGACCGATTTACTTGCCAAACATTTGCGCGAGGCGCCGCCGATGCCGCGCATGAAAGTGCCGAGCATCGATCGCAGGCTTGAGGCGATCATCATGCGCTGCCTGGAGAAAAAGCCCAGCAAGCGTTTTCAAAACTCGCAAGAGCTGATTCATGCCCTTGAAGAAGTGCAGGCCGCACTTGGGCTTCCGCCCGTGCAGGCTGAACAAACGCGCCGCATCTCAACACTTTATAATGGCCGCAACATTGCTGCGACCGTGCGCAACTATCTTGCGACCAATCGCAGGTTTCGCCAAGCCGTCGAGATGTCGTCGCCGGGCGCCACACAAAGTTGGCCCACCTCGCAGCCTGAGTCGCGCCGGCCGCCAAGCGCCGAACTACCGACGCTTGCGTTTATTCGTTCGCAAGACTCAGCCGAGCGCAGCCCGCGCACGCTTCGACGGTTCTAGCGCTGCTTTACAGCAAGGGAAGTTGAGCTGAGCAGGGCTGGGCTGGGGGAGGTCAAACCCGCTCACTAAGCGCTACGCCTACGGCTTCGCGAATCGTTCGCTACTGTTTA
>JBGAKI010000033.1:0-32150 GCA_044224525.1 Polyangiales bacterium
CTGTGCAAAGAATCAAGACTCGACAGATGCTGTATTGAGTGGGCCTCTTGCGCCACCTGTTTTGGATGCCATGCCAACTGTGGATTGGCCGTATGCAATCATTCCAGTTCGCGGTCGAGCTATAGCTGCCGATAGAGTTGTTATGCGCGATGCCAACCGACCCGAGAACCCCAAAAGTGTAACCGTGGATGCTCAGAGTGCGTTCTGTGTGGACGTTCCTGTATCGAATCTTGGTGCTGCTGGCGAGAGACAGATTGATGTCTTTTCTTTTAGTTCAAAGCATGACAAGCCTTCTCCTGCGTCGTCGGTTACGTATCACTACGATCCAATGGCGCAGCCGATTTTTGAGGCCGCAACATGTAAAGGCATTCATCCGTCGCAGTGTGGGGAAGTTGAGATTTGTAACAATGGAAAAGACGATGACTGTGATGGTGCGGCGGATTCGGCTGATGATAGTTGTTCGGCGCCATGCACAAATGATGAGTTTGAGGCCAACGACGCACTAGCGACTGCAAAACAAGTTGACTTTGGTGCCGAGTATAGCCACGCGAACCTAATTGTTTGTCCACAGGATGTTGATGTGTTCGCTCTCAATCTTACTTCAGGAGATCAGCTCAGTGTGAGTGTTGATTTTCAAAATAAGTTTGGAAATCTTGATCTGAAGCTTTATCGGTATGAGGGAACATCATCCACGGCGAAAGAGCTCAAGAAAGCCGAGACGTTTGGCGACGGCGAGTCGCTGGAATACGGTGTGAGCGATGGTGGTACGTATTTTGTTTACGTTTCTGGGCGTAACGGTAATGTTTCAAATACCTATACTCTTCGTATAAAGCGTTAGTTGAAAGGCGTAGTCTTATGAATAAGGTCGGTTTAAGTACTCTGATTGTATCGTTGGTGGTATCATTCTTGTTCTTGGCGTGTGCCGCGAAACAGGAAGTCGATGTGCATAGCGGTTTTTCTAATCAAGTTGACGTACATGCGCTTTACGAAAAAACGTGCCCTTCGATACCCTTTGCGCCTGGTGCAAAACCTTTACCTACTGGGCTCTACAGCGATTCAACAAATGCTGCCACCAACGCCGTCGTTCCTGTCACGTGTGCGGGTATCGTGAAGCGTGCTGACTTATGTCCTGGAGTGACGGCTGCCAGTCAGTCAGACCAAGCAGTGTTTAGTGCACATAATCCTAGTTCAGGCGCTTATTGGTGTCGACCTTGCACAAACAATAACTTGCGATGTCGCAGTGCCTTTAGAGAAATTCAAGCTGATGTTTATAGTTTGGCATTGTTCCTGGTAAACCTTCCGCAGCAAACTTTCCTAAATCTTCTTTATTGGTCATCCACTCCTGTTGCTCCAGGAGCGTCGTTTATTCCGTCGGTCCACACAGGTCCGCTACCCAGTGTTGATGCAACCAAAGATTTGGATGAGGTCATTGCTAACTTTGAGGGCGTACCCAGTGACCCGTCAAGGGTAAGCGAAGCGACTGCACGCGCGCGTTTTCTTGCGTCATTGTCTGTTACACAGAAAGCAGACTTAACGCGACAAAGTGGGACAAGCGCTGTTGAGATTAGTGTCGAGCAAGCGGGTTGGTTAAAGACCGACGCTCTTCGTACGGAATTTGGTTATTATGAAGATTCGGGCAAGTTGTTTGTTGCGTTTAGGTACACCGTGGCGCATGCCCAGGTTGTCTTTAGTTATCTAAAGGAGCTGCAAGGGGTAAGGTTTCAGAATATGCGACCAGAGGCAATCGTTGAATACGCTGTTTACAAAACCAAGCAGCAGCTTAATGATGTTGGATTGCACGCAAGCTTGTCCGTTGAGGATTTGCGCAACCGCTTGGTTGACATGATTGACCTTCTGGAAAAAGCATCGGTAAAGATAGTAGTCTACAAGAATGACCATGCATATTGGAACGAGGACTTCACTCAGGCTGTTCGTAACAATATTCGTTCTAGTATTTCCCAGGTAGAGAATGCGTTGCAGGGCAATCTAACTGAACAACAGCAAGCGCTTTTGAATCAATCGAAAGCCAGGTTAGAAGATATGTTGGCCCACGCTGAAGCGATTGATTCTGCCGTTCGTCCTCCAACTACGGTGTCTTGTTCTGCGGAACTTGCTCAGCCGTTGAACCCGTTTTTTGATACCGGTAAGGTTTATTACATAGCGACTTCTGATCTGTTTACCAGCTTCAACCGATACGAATATCGTGATGCTCCAACGACAGACATGTTTGTTGGAGAAGCGATGGGGGCGGACGCTTTTGCGGGTTGCCTGGATCTAACCAATTTGTTTTTCTAGTCTGTAAGGAAACTTAAGTTGTTTGTAATCTTTAGGGGGAAATATGCAGTTTACATTTGACGATTTTTTGAAGACAGGACTTTTTCGGAAGAAGGTTTCTGATATTTTCTGGCTTGCTTCGGTGGTGTCCACACTTGTGACATTTACGGTGGTTACTGCATGCAGTACTCAACCTCCGAGTACGAGTGATGAAAGCGTTTCGGGTCAGGAAGCTACACCGCCGCCCGGGCAGCCTTTTGCAAGTGCAACTCCTGGTCCTACGGCCACGGCTGTCCAAGCGGTCGCGACACTCCCTGTTACTACGGCTGCAACAATCTCGAATATGACTTTTGATGGCAACGGTGTTGGCAAAATTGTGCTCTCACCAGTGCCTACACGTACACCTTATCCTCCTACTCAAGTTGCGGTGGGTACGTATACTCCTGATGCCTCACGAGAAGTCGCCGCTATTTTGGGTGCTTATTGGGCGAGGGTGAATGATATGGCTCAGAATCCAGCGGCTGCTGGCGGGCCAGTTACTGCACAGCAGTGGATTCGGGTGGGTGAAGAGATCATGCGCGTGGTTGTTGATAGCGTACCTCAGATGCTCAGTCTTCCCTTGGCGGTTGCATACGGCCCGGCGTGCAATTACAATTTGGCATCGCAGCTCAGTCAGTACAGTTTGTTGAGTGGTGCTTCGTTGTTAATTTTCGGTCGCAATCACACCACCACACCTCTCGCACGACTAACCAGTCCCTTACTGGGTCCTGCACCACTTTTTGGGGTGACCACCGGTCGCGCAGTAAGTCCATCGGGCGCTGGGGGATTACTTGCGTTTGGTCGTAGTATTCCAGTTGACGGGGCTGCTCCTCTAGCACGCTTTGCGAGTCTAAATGGCGTAGAGAATCCGGCGCAAGCGCTAACGGAGTTGCTGCCGGTTTTGCGGCAGCAGATGAATCTATTGCCTGACACGCTTAAGCCGACCGAAGCGCAGATTAGGAGTAATCCGGCACTTTCTGCAATGTTTCCTCCTGCGCAGGTTCAACAGAACATCCAAATGGGCAATTTTCCTTGGCTGGCCGTGCTAATTGTGGGTGCGGTTGCAGTCGTTTCGGTAGTGCTCGTAGCTACAGCATGTGCAGGCACTTTTGGAGTTGGTTGTGCGCCGGCAGCCGGTACTGGCCTTGCGCTGACGTCCGCCGCAGCTGCGGCGTTGATCCCTGTTGTGGTCGTTCCCGTGGGCGGTCCGAATCCCACGACGACGGGTGTTAATAGCTAGTTGAGCGTAGTATTTTTGCGGGACGTTGAGCGAGAAGCGTTGCCCCAGATGTCGTCCCAGCCGCGGCGGTAGGTGTCGCTCGCGACTTGGGCGGGGCCGTTTTTGAGGCGCATGGGTTCGGGCATGGCGCGCAGCTTGTTGGTGTTTTCGGCGCTTGCCGCGCCGTCGGTGGCGTGCACGGGGCTGGGCACTTCAACTTTGACGTCGCAGACGAAGGGGGCTTCGGGGCGCGGGGTGAGGCTGACAACTTCGCCGTGGATGGGCTGGCCGTCTTTTAACGTGTGCATGGTGCCAACTTCAAGTTGGTTGTCGCGTTGGCGAATCACGCGGTAGCCTCCGTCGTCGGTGGCGCTGTGAATCATCACTACGTCTTGGTCTTGTTTTGCAGCTGGCTTGGCTGCTTTGGTTGAAGCAGAAGTGCGCATATGTGAGTACCAGTCTAGATTAAATGCTGACAGTGAACAAGATAAGGCTGATTGTGTGGGTGTAAAGGGTAAAAGCGCTCAGTGCGTCTTGCATCCACCGAGCGATTGCGCTTAGCTATATGTCCTATGGCCGACGGTAACGCGGTGAAAATCAAGGGTTTTGGTGGAACCGAGGTGCTTGCGATTGCGCCCTATGTGGTGGGTGCGCCGGTGGGGGCGCAGGTAAAGGTGCGCGTTCATGCGGCGGGCTTAAACCGAGCCGACGTGTTGCAGCGCAAAGGATTTTATCCTGCCCCGCAGGGGGTGGTGCAAGATGTGCCGGGTCTTGAATATGCGGGCGAGATCATTGCAACGGGACCTGGGGTTGTGCGCACCAAGGTTGGCGATCGGGCGATGGGCATTGTGGCTGGTGGAGCGATGGCGACCGAGGTACTGGTGGATGAAGCGCATGTGTTGCCCGTGCCCAAGGGGTTTGACTGGGTGCAGGCGGCGGCTGTGCCTGAAGCCTACATGACGGCGATGGACGCGCTTATCAATCGAGGCCGGCTGAGTGCGGGCGAGCGTGTCCTTGTGCACGCGGCAGGCAGTGGCGTGGGCATTGCGGTGTGGCAGCTTGCGCAAGTGTGGGGGTTTGAGGTTTGGGGTAGCACGCGTACGCGCAGCAAGGTTGAGCAGCTGGGTGCGGCGGGGCTGGCACATGTTTTGTGTGTTGAGAACAAGGTGTTTAAAGAGCAGCTGCTTACAACATTAAAAGGCGCTGCAGTGGACGTGATTATCGACCTGGTGGGTGCGGCGTATCTTGAAGACAATTTGAAAGTGCTTGCTGACAGTGGACGCGTGGTGCATGTGGGGTTGCTTGGTGGAACCAAAGCAACCTTGGATCTTGGCCGCCTGCTTGAAAAACGCATCACATTGGTGGGCACGGTCCTGCGAACGCGCACAAGTGAAGAAAAGGCGGTGCTTGCTCGTCAATTCATAGAGCTGGTTTTCCCGCTTTTCGAACAAGGTCGTATGATACCGATAATTGATAGTGTGATGCCCATGGCGCAGATCAAAGAAGCGCACGAAAAGCTCGAGCGCAACGACACCCTCGGTAAGATTGTGCTGACATGGTGAGGGTTCGGTTTAGCCTATTGTTGTTGTGCGTGTGTATCGGCGGGCTTTTGAGCACGCACGCTCTTGCATACGAACCCTTGCTTGAAACGCGCAAACTTAAGGATGGCGAAGAAGTAACGCTTGCGCGCTGGAGTTTTGATTTGCGGGAGGTGCTCTTCGATATTCAAAATCTGAGCGCCAATAAAAGCAAGAACCTTGAAGCGTTGGTGCGGGCGAAAGATGCTCGTATTGCGTTCAATGCGGGGTTCTTTAGCGAGTATGGTAAGCCCATGGGCTGGGTGCAGGATGCACACGGGCTTTTTTCGTCGCTCGACCCCGTGCTGGGAGGTGGTGTGTTTGTCGTCGATAACAAGCGCGGATACTTGTTGTCGATGGAAGATGCCGAGAAACCACGTGATATTGAGTTTGCGCTGCAAGCACGGCCGCGCTTGGTGGTGGATGGCAAAGTGAACATCAAGCGCGATGATGGCAAGCGGGCGGATCGCACGGCGCTGTGTTTGCGTAAAGATGGGTTTTGGCTTGAGGTGTGGGTGGCACGTACGCGTAGTGTGTGGGGTGAAAAAGGGCCAACGCTCTATCAGTTTGCGCATTGGATGAAGGACACGGGCTGTTATCAGGCGCTTAATCTGGATGGCGGGCCCTCGACGGGTGTCGCGTGGAAGGTCGCCAAAGACCAAAAGTATTGGGCGCCGCGCGGGCTTGTGGTGCAGGGTGTGGTTGTGCGCGATCGACCCGTTCCGAAGAAATGAAGATGAAAGAAAGCGCATAAAATCACGTTGCTATCGGTGACCGCCTTATCTAAGGTAAGGGGATTGTTCACCATGAGACACTATCGATTACGCGCGCTTGGGCTCTGTTTGTTGGTTTGTGGGTCCCTGCCTCTTTTGGGCGGGCTTGCTGCTTTCGCACAGAAAAAGATGACGGGTGAACCTTATCATCCTGCCCCCAGTCGTTATCAAAAAGAAGGCAGCGCGCAGCATAAGATTCGCATTTCAGATAAAGCGCGCGTGGTGCGCTTGCCGATAGAAGGCACCATTGATTTAGGGTTGGCTTATTTCATTCGTCGTTCTATTGAGCGCGAGGAAAAACGCGCAGGGCTCATTTTGCTTGATATCAACACGCTTGGTGGGCGGGTTGACGCGGCGATTCAAATTCGTGATGCGTTGTTGAATGCGCGTGTGCCGACGGTGGCGTTTGTGCATCCGCGTGCCATCAGTGCTGGTGCGTTGATTGCGCTTGCCTGCGATGTGATCGCGATCAGCCCAGGCGGCACGATGGGTGCGGCGACGCCCATTGTGCTTGGGCAAGGCGGTGAGCCCGCGCAAGTCAGTGAGAAGATGATTTCGTATATGCGCACCGAAATGCGTGCGACGGCCGAAGCGAAGAAACGTCGTGGTGATATTGCCGAGGCGATGGTCGACCCGACGGTGGAGATTGAAGGTGTTAATCAAACAGGCAAACTGTTGACGCTTGATTCTGATCGTGCGTTCAAGTTGCATATGGTGGATATGCAGGCATCGCATATTCAAGAGGTGCTTGATAAAGTGGGTGCGACCAAGCCCATCCTATCCGAGCGCGAGATGTCGTGGGCGGAACACCTGACGCGTTTTTTTACTGAGCCGGTGGTGTCGGGCTTGCTGATGAGTCTAGGCACGATTGCGCTCTTGATCGAGCTTTATCATCCGGGTGTGGGCTTACCAGGTGCGATTGCGGTGCTTAGTTTGGGGTTGTTTTTTGGTGGGCATTTGTTGGTGCACTTGGCGGGGTGGGAAGAGCTGCTCTTGCTTGTGGCGGGCCTGATGCTCGTGCTTGCGGAGATTTTCTTGATTCCCGGGTTTGGCGTGGCGGGTATTTTGGGGGGCGTGGCACTCTTTTCAAGTTTTGTGTTAGCGTTAATTGGCCTGCCGCTTGATGTATCGGTGGCGGGCGGCATGTTGACCAAAGCGGTTAACCAGGTGTTGATCTCGGTGATCGCTACGTTTGTTGGCTTGATTATAGCGTTTCGCTTTATGCCGATGTCGGTACGGCGCAAAGGGTTGATCTTGAATGAGTCGACCTCGCGCGACGAAGGTTTTGTGTCAACAGGTGAGCGCTATGATGCGTTGGTGGGTCACGAAGGAGTGGCGCTTACGGATTTAAGGCCGGCTGGCAAGGTGCAAGTGGGTGAGCGCACGTTCGATGTAGTGAGCGAAGGCGCGTTTATTGAGCGCGGAAGTTCGGTGATCGTCGCACACGTTGAGGGTGCGCGGATCGTAGTCAGATCAAAACAATGATTAATGGTGTGTAGGGGGAAGCAATGTTGGTAAGTGTGAGTGCGATGTTTTTGTTTATTTTGGTGATCATGGGTTTTTCGCTGGTGATGTGGCTCGTGCCCATCCCGCTTTGGGTCGCGGCTTGGTCGAGCGGTGCGTATATCGGCCTTATGACATTGGTTGCGATGCGCCTGAGACGCGTGCCACCCCAAGCCATTGTGATTCCGCGCATCACTGCCATTAAGGCTGGGCTAAAGATCGACGCGGCGTTGCTTGAGTCGCACTTTTTGGCAGGCGGAAACGTGGCGCGTGTGATCAATGCGCTGATCAGTGCCGACAAGGCAGGCATTAGTTTGTCGTTTCAACAAGCAGCCGCGATCGACTTGGCGGGTCGCGATGTGTTTGAGGCAGTGCAAACCAGCGTCAATCCGCGCGTCATTTCAACCCCCCGCATTGCTGCAGTGGCGCAGGACGGCATTCAGTTGATGGTCGATGTCAAAATTACGGTGCGCTCGAATATCAGTCGGCTGGTGGGCGGCGCAACGCAAGAAACGGTGATTGCGCGCGTGGGCGAAGGCATTGTATCGACGATCGGCTCGTCGCCAAGTTACGCGCAGGTGCTCGAGCACCCTGATAGCATTAGCAAGAACGTGCTGGCGCGCGGGCTGGATGCGGGCACTGCATTTGAAATTCTGTCGATCGATATTGCCGACGTGACGGTGGGAACCAACGTGGGTGCAAAGTTATTGACGGAAAAAGCTGATGCCGATAAGCAAGTGGCGCAGGCGCACGCGGAAAGCCGTCGAGCGCTTGCGGTGGCGCACGAGCAAGAGATGCGCGCCAGGGTGCAAGAAATGCGCGCCAAACTGGTAGAGTCTGAAGCAGAAGTGCCTCATGCGTTAGCACAGGCGTTGAGTACAGGTAAGCTTGGCGTGATGGAGTATTATCAGATGAAAAATGTGATGGCTGATACCGATATGCGGACCGCCATCAGTAGCGCGACGACACCTGACAAAAAAGAGGTCGAGAATAAATGAACCGTGTGTTGCCACTTGGTGAGTTGCTGCGTGACCCTGCACGCATGGTGCAACGTTTGCTTTTGGCAGAAGTGCTTGCAAAACGTGGTCAGGGGCCGCTTGCGCTTAGAGATAGCGTGAAAGCGCAGATGCATGCGGCGCGTACATCGGCGACGAGGGAACGTGAGCCAAGTCGCAAAGAATGAACAGGACGCGAGGGCTCTTTTGCGGCGCGCCCGACGACTCGCCAAAGTGGCGCGCCGTCGGGCGATGCCTGAGCTGGAAGAAGTGATTGCTCGCGAGTTGGTTACGCCGCTTGAACATCTTGCGCGCAAGCTGGCGGTGCCGATGCAGCGATTTGAGGCGGCTGCGATGAAGCTGATGTGGGCGCAGTATGCGCTGCGTTTTGTTGAGGCCATCGATGAGCTCGAGAAGTACCTTGGCGTTGAAGACACGCCAGAAGTGCGAGGTGCATTGCAGGCAGCGCGTAAAGAGCGAGCGAAGCAAGCGCGCGAGCAGAAGGTACGCGCTAGCAAGGTTGCTGCCTTGGGGCCGAGCAAGCCCGCCTCGCTGCAGATTGGCAGGCTTAACGGGATAGATTTAACGAGCCTTCAAGAGGCGTTGATGCTTGAGGCTGTTTTTACTGGACGGTGACATGCACTAAAGTGCGTGTCACCCGTTTGTATGTCGCCTATTTGTTAGGTGACACGCACTAAAGTGCATGTCACCCATTGGGCACGCACTAAAGTGCATGTCACCAAATTGTGCTATAAAGCGGCATGACGCAGGCTTATGAAACCGTGATTGGTCTTGAAGTGCATGCCCAAATGCTCTCTAAGACGAAGTTGTTTTGCAGTTGCTCGAACTCGTTTGGTAAAGAGCCCAATACGCAGATTTGTCCGACATGTGTGGGTTTGCCTGGCGCGCTGCCTGTGCCCAATCAAGAGGCGCTCAACATGGCGGCCAAGGTTGGGTTTGCGCTCGGTTGCACCGTTCAGCCTGAGAGCCAGTTTTCGCGTAAGAACTATTTTTATCCCGACTTGCCCAAGGGCTATCAGATTTCACAATACGATAAACCGCTCAACGAGCATGGGCATCTTGATATTGTTGTGGATGGCAAAACCAAGCGTGTTGGCATTTTGCGCGCACATGTTGAAGAAGATGCGGCGAAAAACCTGCACGGGGTAGGGTCAGCGGATCACACTCTGGTAGACTATAATCGTTCGGGCACGCCCTTGGTTGAGATTGTCAGCCATCCTGATTTGCGTTCATCAGAAGAGGCAGAGGCTTACTTGAAGCGTTTGCGCGAGGTGTTGATTTTTATTGGTGTCAACGACGGAAACCTTGAAGAAGGGTCGTTTCGTTGTGACGCGAACGTGTCGGTGCGACCGGTGGGGCAAGAAAAGCTTGGTACGCGTACAGAGCTCAAGAACATTAACTCGTTTCGTTTTGTAAAAAAAGCCATCGAGTATGAGGTGGCGCGGCAAATCGCGCTGATCAACAGTGGCGGCACGGTGGTGCAGGAAACGCGTACCTGGAATGACGCGCAAGGTAAGACGATCAGCATGCGCAGTAAAGAAGAAGCGCAAGACTATCGCTATTTTCCTGATCCAGATTTGCCTCTGTTGGTGTTTAGTGAAGCTGAACTGAGCGCGATTAAAAGCGCCATGCCCCGCACGCCCGATGCCATTCGCGCGCGCTGGGTCGCCGAGTGGGGATTGACCGAATACGATGCGCATGTTCTGACGGGGCATCCGCAGATTGCGCTTTATTACGAAGCGGTGGTCGAGGGTTTGGCGAAGCGTTTAGGCAAAGCGCCCAACGCTGAGCTTGGTAAACAAGCGGCGAACTTTATCCAGTCGCAGGTGCTTGGCTTTGTGACCACTGATGGGCTTGAAGCCAACTTTCCGGTGGATGCAGACGCGCTGGCGGAGTTGCTTGAGTTGGTGAGTAAAGAAACGATCAGCGGCAAGCTCGCCAAAGACGTGTTTAGCGACATGATGGCTTCGAAGGATTCGCCCGGGGCGATTGTGAAAGCAAAAGGGTTGGTGCAAGTGACCGACGTGGGCGCAATCGAGGCGCAGGTACGCGAGATGTTGACGCAGTTTCCTGCTGAAGTTGAGAAGTATCGAGCGGGCAAAGTTCAGACTTTTGGTTTTTTGGTGGGGCAAGCCATGCGCGTGTCGCAGGGCAAAGCCAACCCGAAAGTGCTCAACGATGTGTTGAAGCGCGTTTTGGACAAGGGCTAAGCTAGATCATGCTTGACGACCCACGCATGGCGTTGTTGAACCAGGCACCCCCTGAATGGCTGGGTGCGCTGCTTTTGCGCTTGGGGCCGGCTGTGTTTCCTGATTTTAAGGGCCGTGACGTGCGTGTTGCGTTGCGGCTTGAAGACCATGATCAAACGCGTGATGTTGTGTATCTGGTGACGAATGACGCGATCAAGGTTGATCAAGATGGCGGTGACGCGCCACCGGATTTTCTGATTGTGTTATCGGCTGGGATCATCGCGCTGATGCCCCCAAATGATGGCGCCGATGTTGGCGCGGCTACACCGAAACATTTGCCTGAACCCAGTGCGCAGGCACTTTCACAATTGCAGACCTTATTTGCCAAACCACTCGCGTTTGAGTTGCGTCTGGAAGGTGCTCCTGAAAGTTCACCTTGTTACCTGCGTGTGTTTCTGCGCGACTCGACGCGTACCCCGGACTTTGTTGGCACGTTGCGCTTTGAAGACGTTGAAAAGTTGGGCCGCGGGGAACTCAAGGTGCAAGACTTCGCATTTGGCCGCGTGCGCGTTGAAGGTGATGCCACACGCTTCATGATGCTTGTACTGGCGCTTGCGCAGCTTAGATAGCGCAATGCTGAAACGAGGTGACTCGCAATCGAATCGCGAGTACGAGCTTAAGCGATTCGCGTGCGAATCGCGAGTACGAGCTTAAGCGATTCGCGTGCGAATCGCGAGTACGAGCTTAAGCGATTCGCGTGCGAATCGCGAGTAATCAGTACCGCATAAGCGAAGCACCCCAACTGAGGCCGGCGCCGAGTGCAACGAAGCACAACATGTCGCCGCGTTTGATGCGTTTTTCGCGAATGAGTTCGTCCATCAAGATGGGAATGGTGGCGCCTGAGGTGTTGCCATAACGTTCAACGTTTGACGGCACTTTCTCTGGATCGATGCCCAAGGCCTCGGTGACGGCCTGGTTGATGCGTTGGTTGGCTTGATGCGCGATCACCCAGTCGATGTCGGTGGTGGGGTTGATGCCTTCTTGTTTGCACACGTCGCGGATGGCTTGTGGCAGTTTCGTGACTGCGTTTTTGAATAAATCACGTCCGGCCATTTTGGGAACGACCTCACCACTTTGCACTTCGTCTTGGCTTGCCCAATAGGGGCGCCTGCGAAAGCCGCCAGGCCGAATGTAGATTTGTTCGAACAAGCGGCCGTCGGTGTGAACCAGGGTGCGTAAGAGGCCCCCGTTGGGTGTTTCGCTGCGACGCAGTACAAGTGCGCCCGCGCCGTCGCCAAACAGGATGGCCACGCCGCGGTGTTCGGTAGCGCGTGCTTTTTCGATGGGATCAACTTGAATGTTGGCGTCGTATAGGGGGCGCCAGTCAGACCAGGGCATAAACGCTGCGTGAACCTCTGCGCCAATGAGCAGCACGGTGTTGGCAGCGCCGCTTTGCACGAGGCCATTGGCGACCTGTAGGCCAAAGGGGATGGCGGCGCACTGCTGACGGATGTCGAGCGCGGGTACGCCTGGAATGCCAAGCTTGGCACCTAAGAGACCGCCGGAACCTGGGAAAAGGTAATCAGGGGTCATTGTTGCAAAAATGATATAATCAACGTCTTTGGGGCTTAGCCTGGCCGAGTCAAGGGCGCGCTCGGCCGCGATTTTTGCTAAATCGCTACAACCGACGCCGTCGGGTGCATAATACCGCTGGCGAATGCCGGTTCGTTGGTAAATCCAGTCGTCGCTGGTCTCCATCACGCGTGATAAGGCTTCGTTGGTGACAGGTTCGCCGGGGACATAACTTCCCGCACCCACGATGGTAATGCCTGGCATGTTCATTCTGCTATTCCTACGATTGCGTTTTTCGCGGCGTTTTTCCGCGCAAAGCCTATGGCGATTAGTAGCGTAAAAGCCGCCATAAGTCGAGTTGGCTGCATGCTTTTAGCTGGCAAAGCCCTCGGCCTTCCACAGATCCTCGTAACTTTCGCGTGCCCGCACCACGCGGTAGTTTGCCCCGCTGACAAGCACCTCTGCGGGCCGCGGGCGACTATTATAGTTGCTCCCCATGCTCGCGCAGTAGGCGCCGGCCCCGCCAATCGCAAGCAGTGCACCTTCGTCGAGTGACGGAAGATTGCGGTCCTTGGCAAGGAAATCGCCGCTTTCGCACACTGGGCCGACGACGTCGACCTTGTGTTGAGCTGACTCGTTCGCGCTTTCGTCGACGGGCCACATCGCATGGTGGGCTTGATAGAGCGCTGGGCGCAATAGATCGTTCATGGCCGCATCGACGACGACAAACGCACGCTGGGTTTGCGCTTTGTTGTACACGACCCGCGTAAGCAGTGCACCCGCTTCGGCCACCAGCACGCGTCCGAGCTCAACTTTCACCTGCCAGCCCAAGTTGCTGACATTGGCTTCGTTGAGACCAACTTCGATTGCCTTGGCGAAATCTTCGGGTGCTTGTGGTGCCGTGGTTTCGTTGCCGTAGCGTACGGGCCAACCGCCACCTGCATCGATGTACTGAATGGGTGCACCTTTGGCTTGGCATTCAAGGGCAAAGCTTGCAATGATGCGTGTTGCATCGCGAATCGAGTCGCTCGAAGCAAGCAATGAACCAATGTGGGTGGCGATGCCGATCAGTTTGATTTGAGGGTTTTTGAGCGCCACATCGAGCATTTGTTCGGCGGTGGCTAGATCGACGCCAAACTTTGATTGATGAAGACCTGTTGAAATATAGGGGTGGGTTTTGGGGTCAACGTTGGGATTGACGCGAAAGGCGATCGATGCTTGCTGATTGCGTGTCTTGCACACCTCGGCGAGCGTATCGAGTTCGGCGGCGCTTTCTACGTGAATTGAAGCAATGTTTTGTTCGAGGGCAAAAGCGAGTTCGTCGCGTGTCTTACCTACACCGCTAAACACAATGCGTTCTTTGGGTACGCCTGCTTTAAGCGCTCGCATGAGCTCACCTTGCGATACCACGTCAGCGCCTGCGCCTTGTTTGGCCAAAAGGTGAATGATATGTAAGTTACTGTTGGCCTTAAGCGCGTAGGCGATGGTCGTGGGCGCAAAGTGCATGGCTTTAGCAATGCGCTGATATTGCGCACTAATAGCGTCTGCGCTGTATACGTAAACGGGCGTGCCAACTTCGTTTGCGATGCGCTTAAGTGGCACCTGTTCGCAGCACAGCTCACCGTTTAAATAGTTGAAAGCGCTGGCAAGATAACGTGTTGTATTCATCGTGGTTCTTATGTTAGGCGGTTACGAAAAGCAGCAATTTGCGCTTGCACCTGTGCTTTGGCGGGGCCGCCATACACATTGCGCCGTTCGATCATTTGTTCGGGTTCAAGCATGGGATAAAGATCAGCGTCAAATGAAGCATGATGCTGACGCAGTTCGTCGAGCGTTAGCTCGGCAAGGGTTTTGTTTTGTTTGCTTGCGTAGGCGACCAATGCGCCCGACACGTGGTGTGCATCGCGAAAGGGCACGCCTTTGGCGGCGAGATAGTCGGCAACCTCGGTGGCGTCGAGAAATCCTTGTTGCAATGCTTGGCGCATGCGTAATGGACTAAACGTAAGGGTGCCAAGCATGCCGCTCATGATGTTAAGCGAGGCTTGCACGGTGTCAAACGCGTCGAAGAGCGGTGCTTTGTCTTCTTGAAGATCGCGATTGTAGGTTAAGGGTAGGCCTTTTAATAACACCGCGACGTTGACCAAATCGCCAACCACACGGCCACATTTGCCGCGAATCAGTTCGGCCATATCCGGGTTCTTTTTTTGTGGCATCATCGACGACCCAGTGGCGTAGGTGTCGCTCATCGTCACGAAACCGAACTCTTGCGTGTTCCAAATTACCAGTTCCTCCGCAACGCGTGAAAGGTGAATGGCGCAGTTGGCGAGTGCAGCGAGCGCCTCAAAAATGAAGTCGCGATCAGCCACGCTGTCCATCGAGTTACGCGTGGGTTCAGTAAAACCCAGTGTTTTGGCGCTGGCATGGCGATCAAGTGCAAAGGTGGTGGTTGCTAACGCGCCTGCGCCAAGTGGGCATTGGTTCATCCGTGCGAGTGCATCGTTGAAACGAGACCCGTCGCGCTCAAACATTTCGGCCCACGCTAAAAGATGGTGTGAAAGGCGCACGGGCTGTGCGCGTTGCAGATGGGTATAACCGGGCATGACCGTGTCAAGATGTTGCTCCGCTTGCACAAGAATGGTTTCGATCAATGTCTTGATTTTGACCTGCGTGTCGCCAAGGGCTTGTTTTGTCCATAAGCGTACGTCAGTAGCCACCTGATCATTGCGGCTGCGTGCGGTGTGTAATTTGCCGGCGACAGCGCCGATCTTTTCTGAGAGGGCTTTCTCGATGTTTAGATGCACATCTTCATGTTCGTCACGCCAAACAAAACGATTTTGTTGAATGTCATCGAGTACAAGTAATAGGCCATCATGCAGCTGTTTGTGCTCAGCTTTGGTGATTATTTGCTGAGCTGCCAGCATGGCAACATGCGCCAAGGAACCTTGGATATCGTGTTCAGCGAGGCGTTTGTCGACATTTACGCTTGCACTAAACGCAAGCGCGTCGCGATTGAGATCCTGGTCGAAGCGACCTGCCCATGCTTTTTTGGCCATATTTGTATCCTAAGCCCCTGTGGGGCCGGCTGATATATAGCACTAGATGGCAGCGGTGCGTAGTTGCTTACGAATCGCGCGTCGTAGAGAGGGCGCGAGTGGTAGGCATACGGCATCGGCCACAAAACCTAGCGGCGCGCACATGAACGCCGGTAGCCAATCGGTGAGTACCCCGATGCAAAGCAGGCTTGATAGTGTCAACATGCCGACGTAGGAGCGGACGACCAAATGACGACCTTTTGAGGCCATCCAGATGGCATCGGCAACGTCGCGTACACTTCTGCTGATGACCGAAATGCTTTTGCTATCGTGGGTGTGGCTGACATCAGATAAATAGAAGGCGATGGGTGCGGCACGCAGTGCGTGTTCGTCAGAGGCTTGGGTACCCACCACGGCAAAATCTGTCTCTTCTTGTGCGAGTTGTTCAATGTAGGTGGCACGTTCTTGCGTGTTGAGGCCCCCTTTGACGACGGTCACGTCAACTTGTGCGGCTAAGGCCAGTGCAGAATCCAAGGGATCCGCTGATAAAAGCATCACGTCAATGTTTGCGTCACGTAGGCTTTGCACGGCGGCGCGTGCACCCGGTGTGGCCGGAACACTAAAAGCCAGCATACCTTGCACAGTGGCGTTGACGCATAAGAAAATTACGATCAGCCCTTGCGCTTCGAATGCACGTGCTTGATCTTCGAAGCGGGCAAAACTAACGCCGTGTTCGAGCAGCAATCGGCGATTGCCTAAGAGCACCGGTTTAGCGTCGGCGCTCAAGCACACGATGCCCTGGCCCGATAGATAACGTGCTTCGTTCATTGCAAGTGGGATAAACTCGGCAGTCTTAGCGTGTCCCAGAATAGCCCGCGTCATTGGGTGTGCTGGGTTGACGAGCATTTCAGCGCTGAGTGCGTGGGTGACGATTTGCTGTTCGCTCATCGTTTCACACGGGACCACATGTGACAGTGTGGTGCTTCGATAGTCAAAGAGGGCGTCCGCGCAAAGAATGACCGTTCGAAGGTTGCCGCTACGTTCAATGGTTTGTTTAGCGCTGAATACAACACCGCGCGCGACACCTGCCACCGAGACCACAAATGTGGGCCATCGACGCAACGTAAAGTAGGCGACCGGCGAGGATGCCATCAGCAGAGCGCCGGCGAGCGAAAGTGCACGAGGTAGGGCAATATGATAGAGCGCAAGCGCTGTTATAACGCCGAACGCTGCAATCCAAGGTGCATAACGTTCTGCGATGTAGGCTGCGCGAGACAGGTGACTCGGAAAGGTTGGGTGGTCGTGCAAGATCTTTCGTGGGGTGAGTAAGCTACGCTGATTTGCGACGTTGGTGACTTGTGCGTAGACCTCGCCTTCGATCACGGATGCGCCTGCCAGGATGGGCGTGCCGACACTGCACGTTTCTGCGCGTTCGGTAGAGATATGTTGGACGACTTTTGCATGACCCGAGACGACTGTTGCATCCGCAGCAACGAGTTCACCCGCACGAATAACAATATGATCCCCTACTTTAAGCGTATGGGTTAAGACCCGTTGATGCGCTTTTGGATCGAATGCTGCGCTATGCTGAAATGCTAGGGTTGCATGTTGTGGTAGTAAGAGCTCCAGTTCGTGCAGTGAACGTTGAATGAGACGTTGGTGTTTGGCAACCAGGCGCGTTTGTATGAGGAATGCCATGCCCGTGAATGCAGCGCCGACTGCAGACCATCGCGCCTGTGCGATCGATTGGGATGATAACCACGCACTTATGCAAAATGCGATGCATGCCAGAGGTGTCCATAAACGGCTGTAAAAGGGAACCAATAACGGTAGGCGAATACCGAGATGCCACGCGGCAAACACGCTGACAAGCGAACAGGCAGTGCCGATCAAGACCCAAAGGGGGTTCTGATCGATCCAAGGTAAGAGGGCCCCGGCTGTCGGTAACAAGAGCAAGCTGTAGATGAGTTTATTGATCGATTGTGAATGAACGGAATGTGCGTTGGTAAGTTCTTCACTGTTTAACATTTGATCAACATCGCGACGTTCGGCGATGTGTTTTTGGTCAGCCTCGGGTGTTGTTTGCGTTTCAGAAGGTAGATGATGCCGATCGCGGCAAAGGGTTGAGCAGAAATAATAGAATGCACGAGTCGTTGCGAGCACAGCACCGGCGCGCAAACTGTTGACTGGAGCGCCACAGGTGGGACAAGGCTGAGTTGGCAGCTCGCTTAGAGGCAATGGCTCGCGCATGACGGGCGCGCTCGACGTTTGCGGGGTGGCAAGCATGGGTCAAGTTTAGGCTTTTATCGCGCTCGCGCCAGTGAAAGGGCGGCTTGTGTGCGGCTTTTTCTCAGGCGTCAACAACAACCCACGTGGGTGCTTCTTGATCGAGCTTAAAGACGCCATGCCAACCGTTGGGTAGGTGTGGCGTCGACCAAAAGAACAGCCAACGCGCATCAACCGGCGAAAGGTTGACGCAACCGTGACTGCGAACGCGCCCAAAACTGTCGTGCCAAAATGCACCATGAAGTGCGTAGTTGGCTTGAAAATACATGGTCCAAGGCACGTCCTCGATGCTGTACATGTTTTCCATTGTGCGCATGTCGTCCATCGTGGTGGCGACATGTTTAGATTGAATTTGGAAAATGCCTGTAGGCGTTGGGTGTTCGTCGCGACCCGCTGAGACCAGTGTGGCGAACACCGGGCGCGTGCCTTCATATGCAACCAGCGTTTGAGTCGACAGTCGGATATGGATCCATTTGGCGTTGGCTGGAACCAGTGGGGGCTTTTTTGTGAGTTCTGCGACGCGCAAACTGCTTTGGCGAAACGCAAGTCCGTCTTTAGTCATTGCGAAGTGTTTGCCACCGCGATCAAAATATTCTTTGATGACGATGGGTGTGAAGCGTTCAACTTCGCCAAGTTCGCGAATGGCGCCTTTTTCAGATTGTTGAATCAACATGCGTGTGCCGGGCTTATAAACAAACCCAAGCGGAAGGTTCCAAGCGCCGCCCAGTACGACGCCGCGCATTGTTGGCGGAGTGACTTCGCTGAGCGCATCCATGGGGATATAAGCGCCGCGAATGGTGCGTGCGAATTGCCGAGCGTCATCGCTGAGTTCGGTGCGGTCGACGCTTACGTAAAACCCGCGATTCATCGGCATGCGCAAATAAGCAGGCAGTTGGGCAAAAACGTCAAGTGGCGCAGCACCTTCCTCTACTTCGACTTGTCCAGGAGGTGGCGGTGCTTCGACGACGTCCGCCACGGTAAGCGCCTCGGGACTTTGTTCATTTTCGCTTGTCGTAGGTGCGCTGGCAGCTTCCATTTTTTTGGTTTCGGATTCTCTCAGCGCTGCAATCGCTTCGATAGCCGCTTGTTCTTCGTCTGGAGTGGGGATGCGCCAATATTGTGGCGTGTCTTGCACATTGTTGCGCACGTACACATAAGGCATACCGCTATCGATCGCAGCGGCGGTGGGCGAGAGCTCAAAAAATTGAGGCTCGTTGCCAACTTTTACACCCAAGGTTGGGCACACGTAGCCTTTGCCCGGGAGCACATACCAACCTTTGCCGCCGCAACCTTGGCCTGTGGAGGCACTTTTTGCGACATAAGCGGCACGAAAACGCGCGCCCCGACGCAGGTAGCCGATGATACGGCTTCGTTTTGTGGGCTCGCTATAAACTTGGGTAATGTAGTGCAGGGCGATGCCGTGAAGTGGGTAGCGCGCTTCAAATTCTTTCCAGGCTTTGAGCTCGGCTTTTTTTCGCAGCTCGTCGGGGGTGGGTTCGACGCGTTTAGGATTGATCGCATTGTCGGTTACGACGCGAATCGCGGTCACCCGATCTGCGCCCTCATGTTGATTATTCTTGCATGCCGTTAGGGCAGAGGCGCATGCAATCAAGAAACACTTAAATCTGATGTTAGCCACCGTGTACTACCTGGTAAGCACTGAACCACTCAGCGTAACGACACTCTTCATCTGCCACAAGTGTATGTTCGCCGTCCATTTATGTGTTGCCTGCGCTTGCATTACGGGTATTTAGGGCACATGTTTCGCGAATGATATCCACTTGTGTTCGAGGAATTAAAGAAACAACGTTAACATGCTTATCTTTGGTAGCTTTGACCAGTGCTTGTTCGTCGAAGGATTCTTTACTTGATGACGGGCCCGCGATTGCGGCACAAACGCGCGTGCCTTTTCGGTCGAGTGTTGCAATCATTTTGGCGAGAGAAGAATTTGTACAGGCCTATGAAGGCGTCAATCTTGTTTCGGTGCTCGATGATCTTCGCCAAATGGTGTATCGGTACGATCCGCAGTTAGATGAGACGGAGCATTTGGCGCAGGCACGTGCCGGAAAAATTTTCTTCTTGGGGTCGGGTACCTTTTTGGCAGTGGATTCGCCTTTGGTTTTGACTGCTGATCATGTAGTTGCAGAAATTAAACGAACGGCGGGTCCTTACGCCATCGATAAGATTCAGGCCGAATACGAATATGTGTGTCTGCTTATTACCAAGAGCGTCGCGGTCGAGACCATTGCAAGTTGCTACGAGCGTGACATGCTTCGCGACACCATCGTTTCAGCGCCGCATGGGGCCACTCGATTTTCGTCGGAATCGGACCCCTCGTTGGTTGTTCCACTCGAGTATGAGGACGTTGCGCTGATGCCTTGGAAGACAACGCTGTCTGAGCTGGGTGTCACACAAAAGTTTGCGTTGCACTTAGCCGAGAATCTCGACGAGGTGACCGCGCTTGACGCGAGTGGCAAAATTACGACGCGTGTAACGTATTGGGCGAATGGCAGTACGCTTAATAATGAACCGGCATTTCTTGGGAGTCATGGGAACAATGCAGTTGCCGGTAGTGAAGTTGTGTTTATGGATAAGGATGTCTTTTCTCTGCGTGGTTATTATGAATGGGCTTTTTACGATGAACCCAGCACATCAGAGAAGATCTTGCAGGAAGGTGATTCAGGAGGTGCACTGTTGTCGCGTGCGTCTGACTTTAGACAAGCGCAGCTTGTGGGCGTAAACGCGTTCATTGGCGAACTTCGCCTTGATTGTCTCGGTTCTGATGAGGTTTTTGATGAAGCTCATGCGTTTATCAATCTTTGTGTGGCGTCGTCAAACAACGGTCTTGGCGGTGTGCCCAACTTTGTACGTTGGGGTTATGAGCAAGTGATTAGCCGGTACGCGCGAGGATACAAGGCATTTATTGACGCGACGCTTGCCGCGGGGGTCTCGTCGTATGTTGGTGTGTATGGGGTTACGCGGCTAGACCTTGCAGCGCCCGCGCGCAGTGCGCTTGATGTAAACGATCCGCGTTATGCACCGAACGCAACTCAAAATGCCGGTGTTTGGCTTTGTTGCCGAGCGCACGAACTTGACGCGCAACTTGAACTTTGTGATCCAGGTACTTACTGTAAGTAGGGTTGCCAATCAAAACGTGTTGCAGTCGTTGGTGTTGCCTTGCGCCATGCCGCGTTTAAACCATTGCACGCGTTCGGCGGCACTGCCATGTGTGAAGGTCTCGGGCCGCACATAACCTTGCGCTTGTTTTTGCAGGGTGTCGTCGCCAATGGCGGTGGCGGCATGAAGGGCCTCTTCGACATCGCCTTCTTCGAGCCAGTGGCGTTCTTGGTTGGCGTGATAGGCCCACACGCCGGCATAACAATCGGCTTGCAGTTCAAGTTTCACCGACAGCGCATTGCGACCGTCTTCATCTAAACCGCGTTGCTCGGCGTGGACGGTGTCTGAAGTGCCCATTAACTTTTGCACGTGGTGACCGACTTCATGTGCGATGACATAGGCTTGCGCAAAATCGCCAGGTGCGTTGAAGCGTTGAGTTAGCTCGGAAAAGAAGCTCAAATCAAGATAGACTTGTTTATCACCCGGACAATAAAATGGCCCGACGGCTGCTGAGGCAAGCCCACAGGTTGATTCAACGGCGCCGCTGAACAAAACCAGTTTGGGTTGCTGATATGTGCGTTGGTTTGCAGTGAACAGTTTGCTCCAGACGTCTTCGGTGCTGGCGAGAATGGTTGCCGAAAACGCTTTGAGTTTTTCGTCTTCGGCTGACGGCACGTCGTCGGGTTGTTGCGTGTTGCCGATCTGAGCGCTGTTTGCTTGCATGCCATTCAGCACCATTCCGATCAGAGATGCGGGATCTTTGCCCATTAAAAGTCCGACGACAAGCATCAGCACGATGCCAGTGCCGCCCAGTGCAAGTGGCTTGCCGGTCACTCGCATGCCACGGCGATCGTCAATGTTGTCGCTTTGTCGCTCGTTTTGCCAACGCATGCGTTAGGCTTAGCATGAGATTGGCAGGATTCTAACGGGAAGGTGACATGCACGTTGGTGCAGGTCACCTTCCTTCGGGCATTTTTGGTATTACTGAGCGCAATAGGTGAGTTCGACCGATTCAATCTCGCGGGTGCCATCGTGGTTTTGCCACTCGATGAAAATACGGTCGCGGCCCCGTCCGCGGTTGCCATTGTGCGCGCAATCGTCTGTGCCGACGGTGAATGTGCGGTCATCGTTTAGTTCGCGTGCGCGCCATTGTGTGTCGCCACTCATGATGACTTTGTTGATGTCGGCAGGTTTAGCAAGGCTGTCGTCGAAGAGGCGTGAGGTATTGAATGCCTGGTCCGGGGCAAGTTGCACTGTGGTTTTGGGACGAGCATGGTTACCGTGGTCGTCGCCTGGTTCGGCATGGTTACCGTGGTCGTCGCCTGGTTCGGCATGGTTACCGTGGTCGTCGCCTGGTTCGGCATGGTTACCGTGGTCGTCACCTGGTTCGGCATGGTTACCGTGGTCGTCGCCTGCTTCGTCTTGTGTGCAGTGATCCTCCGGGTGGAGCTGATCGTCGCTACGCAGTGCACGCGCAATACAATCGGGCACAGGTTGACCTGAGACGGTTAACAATGCGTTGTCTTCTTTGTTTGAACTGTCGCTTGCGCAACCATTCGAGGTTAGGCCCATCGTTGCTATGCTGATGATTGTCATCAAGGTCATCGTATGTGTTGTTTTCATGATTGTTTCCTTCTTTGTGTTTGGGTTAGCGGGTGAGGGCCCTCACCTAAGTTCTATTTTGTGGGTTCAGCAAGAACGCTCTCTTTATCGCCGTCATCTATTCGACCATTGGCGTTGTCGTCCTTCAGGAGTCGAACGGAGTCATGAAGCTTGATTTCAAATGCATCGAGCAAGTCGCGGTTGTTGTCGTGATTGATGATGATGTGCCCATCGGTCACACTTGCGGCCGTTAGATCGAGCGAAACAAACCATGTGGCCACGTCGAATGACATCAACAGTGCTCGTTGGGCGTCGCTAATGGCAAAAGGTGTGGTTTTGCTGCGTAGCTCGATGGTGTCATTGGCTTGGGATTGAAGGGTTATCGTCGTGCCGTCGGTGCGCGTGCCTTTAATGACCAGGCTGTGATCAAACAACTCGGGCACATCGGCGGTGTTTGTGGCGGCACGATCAAGGCGCACACGCACGCGACAATAATCATCAGCGTTGAGTGCGATTGGTAAGATGTTGGCGGTGTTCGTTGCGAGGTTGACCCTATTAAACTGCTTAAGATCGATCTCAGTACCCGCCGCGTCGTTGTCACATTCCGCATTGCGTACGAAGCGCACACCACTTAACGCAATCCACACGCTATCGATGCGGATTTTAGGCGTTTGGGAGGGCATCGGTGCGCCCAGTGTGGCGATCGTTGGATCTGAGCTTGTGGCCGCGAACGACAGTTGCAGTTTGTCGACAACGGGCCCCGGATCCATTTTGGGGTTGCCGACCTCAGTCACCGTGCAGGCGTTAACGACGAGCATGATGCTGAGTGTGAGCGTCTGGCGTTGCATGTGGTTCATTGGAGATCCTTGTTGGGTCTTGAGAGTGGGAAAAGTTGCATATTGAGTTGCACCACCACGTCACCTTGGGTGTGTTTGGCAGCGCTTGATACGAGTTCACGTCGGAACGCTTGAATGCGTCGCTTGAAGTCATGCAACGTGCTTAGGGGCAGGCACATGGTTACCGACGAGATGTCGCGTTCTTGCGCACAGACAAGATCAATGGCGCCCATTGCACGCTCCATCATACTGCGATGGTAGTTAGCGATGTGCAGACCTTCGGTTTCCGGGCCGGTTGAGACGATGGCATCGGCTTGCACAAGGCGGTCATTTTTTCGTACCAGTAGACCCAGCTCGAGCAGTGTTTTCAGGCAGCTTGCTGCTTCGCTCGGACTGATCGGCGGTACGAGTTCTCGTGCGATCCAAGCGGGATCGTCTTTGAAGTCTTTACGTAACACGAGTTCGCGAACGGCGGGCAGGTACCACTTGGCGTGGTAGGCCGCATGTGCAAGTTCGAGTTTGCGTGCTTTTCGGTATTGCTGAAACCCCGCCAGCCGATCGAAGTATAGATTGCGTTCGTCAAGTGTCTTGGCCTCGTTGAAGGCTACCAAATCACAAAAGTATAACGTTTCTTCTGGGCTAAAATCACAGGCGGCGGCGTAGCGTGATGCCATGGATGTGGTGAGGGCTCGCTCACCGTCGATAACGCGCTTGAGATGATTGGGTGAGCGCATTTTGGCGCGACGTGCAAACGCGCGGTACGAAAAGCCGCGACCTTCTGCTTTCTTGAGGTCGTAATACGCGCGCAATAGTTCGCGGTAGTCGAGATAACCAAAGACGTTGATGGTGGTTTGGCTGGGCACAGGGCTATGATTGCCATGGCCTGCGTTCCAAAACAAGCTTTGATGGTATTAAACCGTATCCAACTCGGATACGGCTAACCTATGTGTATTGCTGCAAGCATGTGATTTAACAATATTTAATTGTTGTGTTGATGCTTGCGTATAGCATTATGTCTAAACTATTGGATACAGTTTACAACAAGAGGCCAAGGTTAGCGCACATAGAGGCGTGCATCGTTGGGGCGTGCGTCGAGATGAAAGTGGTCGCGATGACCTTCGTTGTAGTTGGGAGTTAATACCGACGAGAAGGCTCTGCTTTCAAACAAATCGCAAGCGAGTTGGGCCAATGTGTTGGCCTTTTCACTGGCGTAAGTGGGTGCTGGGCAGGTGGCTTTGTCAGGACTTACGATAAAATCTTCTTTGACGATAAGTTTATCTGTTTTGGTCTTGAAATACGCTAGATCAAGACCCAATCCAAAAGTGTGAAAGCTGGTAAAGGGTTTGTCGCGATACGAGGAAAGCACGCCTACCTGGGTAATGCCGTATTTTCGCAATACGCGTGCGAGCACTTCTAAACGAACCAGCATTTCGCATGCCAACATCACCTCGCGATCACTATGTAGCGATACGTAGCGAATGCCGCTCACGACTTTTTTTACAATACGGGGTGTTGGTACCGGGGTTGCGAGTTGTTCTTGTGGCGCGTCACTGTCAATGTTTAGGGCTTCGAGTTGTGTCATGCACTCGCTCGACGGACGCACCTGCCATTTGGTTTCAGGGGCCTCGCGCCAGATGCTGTGCGGGATTTCTTCGCGGTATTTGCGAAAACCTTTCACTCTATTGGCGACGATGCGCGCGATAACCAATGCCTCGTCGCGAACGTCGAGGTGTGGCTGGTTGTTTGTTATGCGGTCAATAGGTGCAAATGATGTGTCATCGGTGTTGTTGGGGACTTGTTCAACTGCGATGCGACGTGAGGTCAATTGCCACTGGTCGTTAAAGTAGCCACTGTCTAGGGGCTTGGTGCCGAGAATCAACCGCGGGCGGGCGCGCAACGAGCCAGCATCATAAATAACGTAATCAGGCACAAAGTCGGGTAAGCGATGCCCTGCGTCGACTGCCTGATGTGTAAGCCCAAGTTGGGCAATCACATAACGTCCGGGTGCTTCGGGGTTGGGATAAATAAAACGCGCGCCAACGGTTGGGGTGTTGTAGCGTTTGGTGCCAGCCATTAAGGTTTGATTGTCGAATCGAATGGGAAGCTTGTTTTGGATACGCTCTAAGACGCTGTTGGAATGTGGTGTGCCGTACAACACAAGATGGTGACTTTTGGCGAGTTCGGCAGTGAGCTCAGTGTCAGCGATTACGCGTTGTTGATAGTTCCACAGCCAGAGCGGCCAACCCTTGGCGCCTTTCTGCGCCGCCGCTTTTAGCGCTGCCGTGTTTTTTGCGTCGAGGGTGCCATACACATGCAACATCGCTTCGCGATAGGCATCGGTGATGGGGCCCGAAAGACCGATTCTTTTTTCAGATTTTTGTGGCGAGGATCCGGAGCGCTTAAGCATCCAACGCTCGCCGTCGTTATAAAACTCAGGGTTTTCACCTAGGTCTTTTGGGGCGCCATCAAAGACTTTTGCCTTGTCGATGGTGATGGTGAGTTTGGCATGTTGTGCGATAGGCACGTCGATCATGTGCATGATAAATGCGGCCACTTTTTCCGTGTTGATGTTGATCGACGTGTCTTTGGTGGTGGCGTGAATTTTTGCGATGGCCGGCCAATCTAGAAAACGCGTGATGCTAAGCCAATGTTGGCGCGCGGCGCGCAGATCGCTTGTTACGACATGGACATCGTGAGGCTTGGGATTACGATGAATGCTTTCAAGTTGGTTAAAGATTTTTCCATGCTTCATCGCCATGTAAAGAATGTCGTGCCCTGCGTCGAACCACGTCATTTGATGGGGAATTTTTTGCTCTTTGAGGTAATTTTCAAAATCGAAGACGAAGCCAGGTTTCATCGGGCCGGTATCGGTGCGACCGTGAAACAGCAGTGCTTTTGTGTTGTAGAAGTTCTCGGCAAGCGCTTTGCTTGAAATGGCGCGCATTGCAGCCAGTTCGTCGCTGTTGGCTTTGCCACCCGTGTATTGCTCCCACGTGGGTGCGCCCGCCATGCACACCACAGCGCTAAACCGCCAAGCGTGCCGCATGCCAATGCTGTAGGCACCCACGCCGCCATTTGATAAGCCTGCGAGCACGATGCGTTGAGGATCGACGCTATAGTTGCTTTGTACGTCGTCGAGTACGTCGAGCACATCTTGTTCGCCCATCCAACGCCAGAGCACTTGACCATAGCCGTCTGGTGCAACGACGATCCAGTCGGGTGAGTAACGTGGCTTGAACTCGTCCCACAGATACTGTGGATATTTTTTCCAGTTCATGTTGTTGCCCAAGACAACGCCCAAAAACAAGTTGCCGTTGCTGGAGCCGCCATGCAGTGTGATCATCAACGGGTATTTCTTTTTTGGATCATAACCTGGTGGCAGATATACCGAGTAGCCCTGGCCGATGGTCGACGCATGAGAGTGATAACCACGCATCGCGATGTTGCCGCCTTCCTTATCGTAGGGATTTTGGCCGGTTTCGATGTCTTTTAAATAGCGTTCAAAACGGGCACGCCATTGTGCGGCTTGTGCGGGGTAGCCCCGTTCGATGCGTTTGGATACATCGAGCATAAAGAGGGCGCCATCGAGTGCGGCGTTTAGGTTTTTATCTTTGGTGCGCGCGCGCAGCGTTTGAATACGCTCGGTAGATGTTTCGGGGTCTACCGCGCTTGCCGTTGAACACACGAGTGCAGTGAGAAAAAAGCAAAGGGATGCGTGTCGAAAAACCATGGTTCTTTTATACTACAAAAATGTTTGACCTAGGCTTGAAAGTTATTGTTCAAAGGGAGGTTTGCAATCGCCTAGAATGGGTGTGCAGGACTGCGAGGCAACCGTTTTGGTTGCTTCATATAGCGGCGAGTCAATGGCCAAGAGCGTTGTTTCGACAAAGTCGAAGGTCTTTTTACAAGCTTGCATGGCCGCGCTTGCCGGATCGCTAAGGGTACTTTCAAGTTGCGTGCAAGCATTTTTCCAGGCGCGCTTGTCGTTGCAGTTGTAAGGCGTGTATTGCGTGGTGCTTGCCGTGATGCGAAAGTGCAGTGGAAAGAAACCATCTTGAAGACCAAACCAAACCTCACCCAGTTCAACCTGTAATGGGTGCGTGCCATTGGCATCGTGACTGGGTTCAGGTAGTGTCACGCGTACACGTTGGTCACTTCGTGTGCGGTAGGTTAATACGGCATAGGCTTCCACGCCGAGCCACAGATAACACTGACCATCGTCGGGCATGACCGGCGGACAAAAATACGCGGTGCGTGCTTTAAAAGGGCGACCGGGATGAGGCAGAGGGTCTTCTTTGATTGCCGCATTGCCATGGTTGAGATTGTCGGATGCAGGCGCAGCGCATGCGGATATAACCAACATTAAAAAGGACAAGGCAAGGTACTTCAAATTCATCGATTACGACTGAATAACTAGGTGCATGGTTGGATGTTATCGAGCATAGTTGAGCATTGGATGCATGCAATCGACTTTGCGGCCAAGCTGTTGCGACTTGGGTAAAAGTGTCTATGATTGCGCGGATTGCGCGGATTGCGCGTGGGAGCTGAGTGATGAGAACTGAAACCGATTCGATGGGGTCGCTACAAGTCCCCGATGATGTCTATTATGGCGCACAGACGGCACGTTCGCTGGAGTGCTTTAAAATTGGTGGCGAGCGAATGCCGCTTGAACTGGTGTGTGCGTTTGGCTTTCTGAAGAAAGCCGCCGCGCTGGTGAATTGCGAGCTGGGTATTTTGCCGACCAACCTTAAAGATCTGATCGTTAAGGCGTCGGACGAGGTGATCGAGGGGAAGCTGAATCAGCATTTTCCGTTAGTGATTTGGCAGACGGGATCGGGCACACAAACCAACATGAACGCCAACGAAGTCATTGCCAACCGTGCGATCGAGATCGCCGGCGGCAAGATGGGTTCAAAGGAGCCTGTGCATCCAAACGATCACGTCAATAAGTCCCAGTCTTCTAACGACGCTTTCCCGACAGCGATGCATATTGCTGTGGTGATTCAGATAGAAGATTATCTTTTGCCGCGCGTGCAAAAATTGCAGGCGACGTTGAAAGCTAAATCGATCGCTTACCAAAATATCGTTAAGATTGGGCGTACACATTTGCAAGATGCCACGCCGCTGACACTGGGTCAGGAGATTTCGGGGTGGGTGGCGCAGCTTGAACAAGCGGTCGAGTCAGTGTCGCTGATGTTGCCGCGTTTGCGTGAACTCGCGATGGGTGGCACGGCGGTTGGTACGGGTCTCAACACGCATCCGGAGTTTGCTGATCGTGTTGCGCGCAAAATTTCTGAGCTGACGGGTAAAATGTTTATTAGTGCACCTAACAAGTTCGCGGCGCTTGCGGCCCATGATGCCTGCGTGGGCATGAGCGGCGCGCTTAAGCAAATGGCCGCTGCGTGCATGAAGATCGCCAACGACGTGCGTTGGCTGGCCTCGGGGCCACGTTGCGGTATTGGCGAAATCACCATTCCTGAAAATGAACCAGGCAGTTCGATTATGCCGGGCAAAGTGAACCCAACGCAGTCAGAAGCGATGACCATGGTGTGTTGCCAAGTGATGGGCAACGATGCTGCGATCGGTTTTGCCGGTAGCCAGGGTAACTTCGAACTCAATGTATTTAAGCCGATTATCATTAACTCCCTTTTGCAGTCGGTACGGTTGCTGGCCGACACATGCGAAAGTTTCAACGAGCATTGTGCCCTAGGTATCGAGCCAAATCGCGAAGTGATCGACCGCAACTTGCATAATTCACTGATGCTGGTGACGGCGCTTAATACCAAGATTGGCTACGATAACTCGGCCAAAGTTGCCAAGTATGCCCATCAAAAAGGCCTCACGTTAAAAGAGGCTGCGATACAACTTGGGTTGTTGACGGCTGAACAGTTTGATGCGTGGGTAAAACCTGAAGACATGGTAGGTTCCAACATCCGATGAGTATTGAGATCCGACAGCATATTCCTGGCGAAGACGTCGAACCTTTCATTCGTTGTGCGTTTACACTTTATGAGGGTGAGCCTTACTGGGTACCGCCTCTTTATAAAGACATACGCGACCGACTCAATCCGAAGAAGAATCCTTTGTTTGAGCATGCGCAAGTGGCGCTTTTTACTGCATGGCAAGAGGGTCGTTTGGTGGGGCGTTGCTCGGCGCAAGTTGATCATGAGCATTTGCGCATCCATAACGATGACGCAGGTTTTTTTGGTTTCCTCGATACAGTCAACGATGAAGAAGTGGCTAAGGCGCTGCTGAATGCGGCGGAAACGTGGTTGCGTGCGCGCGGCATGAAGCGTGTACGTGGGCCTTTGTCTCTTAATATTAACGAAGAAGTGGGTTGCCTGGTGGAAGGGTTTGAGTATCGCCCAATGATCTTGATGCCTTTTCACCATCCATATCAGGGCGGTTTGATCGAGGCCGCGGGTTATGCGAAGGCGAAGGATTTGCTTGCTTGGCGTTATGTGGCGGGCGAGATCCCAGAACGTGCATTGCGCGCGTATGCTGCTGTTCAGGACATGCCTGAAGTTAATATTCGCAAGGTGAAAGTTAAGAACATCGATAAAGAGTTGCCGATTATTCTTGAGATCTTTAACGACGCGTGGGCTGAGAACTGGGGGTTTGTGCCAGCGACGCCTAGCGAAGCCAAGAAGATGGCGGCTGATCTTAAGTTAATCCTTGATGAAGATTTGGCCTACGTGGTCGACATCAACGGCAAACCGTCGGCGATTTGTATTGCGCTGCCTAATCTTAATGACGCGCTTTTTGATTTGAATGGTAAGCTGTTCCCGACGGGGCTAATCAAACTGTTGTGGCGCGCCAAGGTGCGCGGTATTGATAACGGGCGCGTGATGATGCTGGGCATTCGGCGCGAGCTACGCAACCACAAGCGTTACGGCATGTTGTCGCACGCGCTTTACGTGTATTTGCATAAAGAGGGTACTGCCAAGGGCTATCGCTGGGGTGAGCTCTCGTGGACGCTCGAGGACAACACGGCGGTTAATCTTGGTGTGCGTTCGATGGGTGCCAAGGTATATAAGCGTTATCGTGTTTACGAAAAGACCCTGGCGTAAGCGATTGCTTTAAAGCGTAATTGCGTTATCGCCGCAGAGCGCGCGTACGTCGCTCACGAAAGCGTCGAAGATAGCGTTGTAGACACGCCACACGTAGGTTGAACGTGGGTCGCTAAACTGAATTGCGTTGACGTTGTTAACTTTTTTAACAGTTTGGGGTGCGATGTCGAGTTCGGCACATTGTTTTTTAGACAAGCGCGCCATCATGTAAGTCTGTTCGATGGTTTCTGGGATGTGAATGCTGTCGAAGAAGAATCGTGTCCATGCGCCCACATCGCACGGGGTTCCCATTTGTCCAGTTCCGCCAAGAAGGGTTGAAGGCAAAAGGCCGACATTGATTGCATTTGGATCAGGGTCAAAACCTGCGCGGATGGGTATAAATAATGACGTTGGGTTGATCGAGTGGAAAGCCCCCGGGGGAGCATTGGTCGCCTTTGTAATGCGCGCTGCCAGTGCAAAATATGCAGCGGTGTCGTGCATCATGAGGCGGCTCAGTTCATCGTTTGCGGCGTTGAAAAAGAGATTTACGAGTGGCTGTGGTAAGGGGCTGGTGGAAAAATCGTATTTGCGCCAAAAGGGCGGGCAGAATGTTGTGCCTGCGGCGCGTTCGACGTAGCAACCGTCAAGGTCGCTGTCTGCGTCGGTGTCTTTGTAGCGTACTTCGAACGCGCATCCGTTGCCTTGTTCGCTGGGCGCGTCACTTGGGGTTGTTGCTTGTGCAACGGTGGTCAGCGAAGGGGTGCTCGATGTCGAGCACGCTGGTAGCAAAAATAAGCTCGAAAGGACAAGAAATCGCGGACACATGGCGGTAGCAAACTAGCAACAAGTCACCTAACGTGCAAACATGTATCGTCCAAGTTTGGGCGATAACAGCCACTATTGCTTGCGTATTTTTCATATGCCTTCATATTTTCGCTATGCGCGTTTTGGTCACAGGGGCGACGGGTTTTTTGGGTTCGCATATCGCTGAGCAGCTTAAACATGGCGGCCACGATGTGGTCGCGCTCGTGCGCGGCAGCAGCAAGACCGATGACCTGAAAAAGCTTGGGGTTGAGCTGCGTCAGGCCACCCTTGAATCGGGCGAAGGGCTTGATGCTGCAATGCGCGATATTGAAGCGGTGGTGCATTGTGCGGGTGTTGTTAAGGCGCGCAGCACTGGCGAGTTTTATGCCGTGAACGCAACGGGCAGTGACAACTTGGCAAAAGCGGCTGCGAACAAAGGCGGCATCAAACGTTTCGTGTTGGTGTCGTCATTGACGGCGCATGGACCTAGTGAAGATGGATTGCCAAGGCCTCTTGAAGCCGAACCCAGACCGGTGTCCGATTATGGGCGCAGCAAACTTGCCGGTGAACGAGCGGTGCTCGCCTATCAAGACAAGATGCCGGTGACAGTGATTCGTCCGCCTGCGATTTACGGACCGCGTGACAAAGAGATGCTCGCTTTTTTTCAATCGGTAAAAAAGCGTTTGGTGCCGCTCTTTGAGCGCGGTCAGAAAGCCACGCTGATTTACGGCCCCGATTGTGCTGCAGCGGTGGTGTGTGCGGTGACCAAAGATCATCCAAGCGGCAGCGTCTATTTTGTTGATGATGGGCGCATGTACACGTGGGAAGAAATGGGACTGATGTTGCAGGACGCGCTCGGCGTCAAGGCAGTTACACTCAAGCTTCCGTCGATGATCTTGAAGGCTGTTGCCACGGGCACCGAGTTATATGGAAAACTGTCGGGCAATGCCGTGATGCTTACGCGCGACAAACTGGGTGAGCTGAGTCAGAAATATTGGGTGTCGAGCAGTGAGCCGATTCGCCGCGAGCTTGGTTGGGCGTCAACGATGGATTTTGTGCGCGGCTCACGCGAAACGGCGCGCTGGTACGAGCACCAAGGCTGGCTCTAGGGGGTGTCCTCAGTTAGCTCCCGTCGGTAGTAGGTTTAATTTGAGCTTTATAGCCACTTTCTTCTCCTCCAAGTGCCTTTTGGCATTCGTCGTCGAACAAAGTGTCTCTAAAACTCAAATAAAACCCGCTACTTCGGTCCGCTAACTGAGGAC
>JBGAKI010000034.1:0-31953 GCA_044224525.1 Polyangiales bacterium
GGGGTGTCCTCGAAATCCTCCCGGTCAGTTAGTTAACCTCGCGTACAATGCCCCCTGATTGTGCGATGGTTAGCACGCGTGTATGTCGTGAAGCCAATCGAGACAACGTGATCGGGTGAGGATGCCCGAAGCGGTTTGCTCGACCGCAACTGATAATCGCGAAGTTGGGTGTTGTGGTCTTTAGAAAAGCCACGGTGCTTGAGGTTTTAGAGCCGTGGTGGGCGACTTTGAGCAGATCAACGTGGCTCAGACGTCGCTCGTTCAGCAGTGCGCTTTCGGCTTCTGCTTCGATGTCACCGGTAAAAAGCCAACGCCGCTTTTTATAGTCGATTTGTAAGACAATGGAGCGATTGTTTTCGCTCGCGATGGGGTCTGCACTGGGGCAGGGCCAAAGCGTTGTGACGCGGGCTTTAGCGAAGGTTTGTGGGTGGTCGCAAAGCCATGTAGGGGTGCGAACACGTGTACCGCGACGTATAAGATTTTTTATCGTGCGTACAAGCAACGTGTTCTGTTGATTGCTTAACAAGTGCGGGTCGTTGATCCATAGTTCTTTGATGGGGATCGATGCTGCAAGTGCCAGCAGACCCCCGTAGTGATCAGGGTGCGCGTGTGTGAGCACAAAAATGTCGACCACGTGACGCCGGCGTGCTTTGAGCAGTGGGATGAGCACTTCTTTGCCCGGGTCGCTTGCACCCCACAAATGGCCCCCCGCGTCGATGACCATGAGTTTTCCATTTGGCAAATCGATGAGCGTGCTGTCACCTTGCCCGACGTCGAGGAACGTCGCTCTTAAATGGTCGCGCGGTGTCTCTTGGTGACGCAAGATAAGTTCACTTGCACAGCAAACCAAGACCGCTGCGGTGCATATCCATCGTGTGGTGCTCCTGGGAAGTTTAACCAACCAAACCCAGCAAAGTACAGACAGGCTTGTAACTTGAAGGGGTGTAAGCTCGAGTTTTGTTGCAGCGGGTGCGAAGGTGTCGAGGGTTTGTGTGAGGGTATAAAATCCTGCGGTAGATATATCGAGAAGATGTCCGGTTATCCAATGCCCGGGCCATCCGCTTGCGGCAATCAGAAGATGTAGGTTGGCCAACGGATGAACTATAAACGTAATGATCGGTGCTGCTAGCGCGTTACCAAGCAGGCACAGCCATGGCACTTGTCCGAAGCAAGCAATGACCAGCGGAAATGTGGCTAGCAATACCCGCTGTTGTACGCGCCAGGTGTTTTTCCAGTCAAAAGAACGTATCGAACTTTCGGCCTCGTCGGTACGAGAGTAAAACAACGAGGTTGGTTCAGTCGATACTGTAATGAGTGCGATCGTGGCGGCTGTTGATAGCAAAAAGCCGATGCTTGTGATCGCGCTGCGGTCAAAAACTCCAAATAGCACGATCGTTGCGCTAAGCATGTCGGTTGGTTTGGGTCTTCTTCCGAGCGCGCATAGTAGCCAGCCTAGTGAAGTGCTGATGCCTGAGCGCCACGCGCTTGCGCTTGCGCCGGCGATCAACACGTAGATTGGACAAATTGTGGCGGCGCCTAAGTAGGCGATCCGATCGGTGTCGAAACGCGCACGCAGACGGTGACTTAGGGTGAGAACACGCTTCAGGAGTAAAAGCATGAGCCCCACACTTAGCGTGACGTGCAGGCCCGATACCGCGATGGCGTGCGTGATGCCAAGATGTCGCAAAACATCGAGCGACGAGCGATCGACGGCGCTGGTTTCACCAAGCACGAGTGCTCGTGTAAGGGGCGATGCGCGGTGAGACAGCGTTTGCGTGAGCACTTTGTCGATATAACGACGGACACGATGCAGTGCAGTGGCCCACCATGGTACATCCAGATGGCGTATGGCGTGTTTAGGCCAGGGTCTCAAGATAACACGCGCTTTTAAGTTGTCGCTGGGCCAATGAAACGCGGGCGACGGATTGTGATAGCGCGGTACCGAGTGCAATACCCCGACGATGCGAACATGCGCTTGCCAAGGAAGGTCGTACTGAATGTTCACCAGGGTGCCTTGTGCGATCGGTACTGACCGGTCTAAGCAGCGGCCGGCTGTGGTTCGAAGCAGTGCCGCTTGGTGAGGGGTGGTGACGCTTGAGCGAATGACTGTGCCCTCAATGAGTGCTGTGCATTGTGGCAACTCACAATCAGGTTTGGGTATTTCTTCAGTGGACCAGCCTATCAGCCATGTGCTGAGCATAAGTATGCTCCACCACGTTTTACGTCCGTGTAAGACGAGCCGCGCCGATGCTGCCAGAGCCATTAGGCAGAGCACCCCTGACGCCAATATCAGCCAATGGGGTGCAGGGTAGAATTGTGCGCAAAATAAGCCTGCTAACCAGCCCCACGCGATAAGATGTAGCTCGATCATGTACAGGTTAATCGGACAGCGTGTCGTTCAGGTGCGTGCAATCACGTGCGGTTTCTTAATTTTGTTGTGTGGGTGTGAGCCTGAGGTGACGCTTTGTGAGGTGCCCTCCGGGATGCTATCGCGAGTATCCTCTCAGGGAAGCTCGCTGGTGTATGGCGTCAACAGCTACCCGCTTTATGAACACATTGCTTCAGGGAACCAAGACGCTGTGCTTGATATTTTCGCGCAAGCGCGATCGATGGGGCGAGGCATTATTCGCACGCCTGCGTTTTTTGATGATGATCTAAGTGGTCGACCATCGTTGTTTATTCGTGATGCCAATGGAACCGTTCGTCAGGATGGTTTGAAATATCTGGATCGTTTGCTTGCACTTGCTAGAGATCATCATATTGGGCTGGTGTTGCAATTGACCAACTATTGGCCCGATTACGGCGGTATTCCTGCGATGTTACGTGCGCTGATGATAGACGATGGTGCGAAAGATGCTTTTTGGGACGATGAACGAGCGCGCGCGCTGCAGCGCCTTTACATCGAGACATTGGCGAATCGAGTTAATCATATGAATGGTCGTGTGTATCGTGAAGATGCCACGATAGTCGCTTGGGAACTGGTTAACGAGGCGCGTTGTGACGACGCACGCCATTGTGACGACGGCACGCTGCTACGATGGGCACGCAACATGGCTGGGCACTTGCGCTTGCAACGTGTGCAACAACTCATCGCATGGGGCGGTGAGGGGGTTTATGTTGACGATGTGGGTTGGAATGTGATCGCCCAAGATCACACTGTGGATGTGATGACCGAGCATCTGTTCATGCAAAGGGCGGTTTCACCAGATATGGCGATTTCGCAGGGCATGGACCGCATCGCCGAGCACACCGAACTTGCTTTCAAGTACGGGGTTCGGTTGTGGCTCGAAGAGATGGGCTGGAAAACGCGCGACGGGTTTGGATCAAGCGACGATCAGCGCGTCAAGGTGCTTGGCGCGTGGCAAGCCGAAGCACATCGACGCTGTGTGGGCACATTTGCATGGATGATTGGTGAACAAGGTCGTCCCGACTATGACGGTTATCTGATTTCCCCTTTTATGCATCCCAAGACTGTTGAAATGCTCACCATCAGTGAGTCGACTATTTCTGAGTAATCAACACGTCTGGATTGATGAAGCGGCGACGAATGGTGTGAATCCACCAAACGACAGCGAACACACTAATGAGAAGAATGCATACGACTTGCCACCATGCAAGTGATGCGGGTTGTTTCAGGTTGATAAGCGTGGTCAGGGCAAAAAGGAGGGTCATGTATAGGATAACAAACACGCCAAGCCGGGTGTGCATTTCGGTCAGCCATGCGATGGTGCGCGGGCGCTCGTGTGCGTTGAGCCAATGCTGCTTGTAAGGCACGTCAATCATCCAGTCGGGAAGTTTCGAAATTAGTTTGGTCATGATGATAAAAACAGCGAACATTAGGGTCAACATCAAGAGTTGAAAATTAAGGAATCTTGATTTTGCCATCCAACCATCGGCGTGCCCTTGGATATCAAAATGCGTCATGATGCGTTGCGGTGCAACACGAGCGGCCCAAATGCCTTGTGTGAAGCCAATTAAGTATGCGACGACCAGCTTCTTCATGACTTTGCAAGTGTATCGCGTCCTGCGCGCGTCGACTAGGACAAAGCGCCGTGCGTTCAAAAGGTTGCTCGAGTTATCGGGATGCTTTAGTGTCTATCCATCATGAAAACGATGTTTCCCGTGCTGATTCTCGCTATCGGTGCTGTGGTAAGTTACAACGGATGTGAGTCGAGTCATTGTGCGGCCATCGACGATGGAACGTATGTGACCGTCGATGTACAGAATGATTGCGGTCTGACTGCGCCGGGGACTGCGACTGGTGAGTGTCGTTGGCGCATTACGTTCAAGAACGGAACCTATCAATGGCAGTATTCGGATATTTCGCAATCAGGATCGTATTCATGCGAAGCCAATACGGTCAGTGAGCCCGCATCCTTAATTAACAGAAAGAGTGGCACTTTCAGTAACGATGGCAGTGTGCTGACATGGGACAACGTTGTGTATAAGCGCGAAGGGGCGCAGTAGCCTAAAAGGGGATTGCAGGCAGCGAAATCATCATTGGCGTGCCTGAGTGGCGAAACTCGGGCGATGCGTAATTAATAGTAAGTGCGATGATGTCCCACCAAGTGTGTAAAAAGACGGCATCCACCAAAGAGTAGTTCTTTTCACGAATAAACCAACCCTGATAGAAGCCGAAGAGTGCGCGTTGAGCAAGGGCGCGCGGATTGAAGTCCATATGGGCCGCCGAAAAGATTGCGGCTTGCGTGCTGTTGGCGATCCAAAAATTCCAATCGTTGTTGCGATGCATGTTGTGTAAGAGAAAACCGCGGAAAAATGCTTCTTCGGAGGTGCCGGCCAGGTAACTGACACCAAGGGTGCTGACGCCGTCCATCGGGCGATAGCCTGAGAACCATCCATGGACGGGTACCTGGTCTTTGGGATTGTGTGCGAACGCGAATGTTGCAAGTCCGGCAAGTAGGCCCAGAGGCAAAAAAACTTCGGGTCGAATCGCGCTTCGTAGATTAAATGGTGCACTTAGGATATCGCCCATGGATGATAGGTCGTCGGGGCTATGAAGTTCGTCTTTGACGCGATAGCGGTAGGTTTCGTAAGAAGAATAGAATGCGGTGTCTTGTGCCAAAAGATACGACATGAGGTATAACTCGCTGCGCGTGGAACGCGAGTCGAGTGCACTAAGGCCATTTTCGGCACTCGCGGCCAGCGTGATCGCGCCGGCGGTGCCCGCGCCGAGGCTGAGCCAAAACGGCCAGACCGGGCGATCGTTCACGATTTGACCGAGTCCTGGCAAAAACAGTGAGCCGAGCGGCAACCAGAAGAGCGAACAGTCAGGGTTGTCGAGTGTGTTGCAGTGTGCACCGGCTTTCTTTGGAGTTGCTTGTAGTGGTGCCCCCGCGGCGGGGGGCACCACTGGCAATGGCATGGCCTGTGCTGTAACGATGTCTGCTCGATAGAGCAAGACAGTCAGCGCCGCCCTGGCGAAAAGACCATGGCTGCTAAACGCTCGCATAGACAAAATGTCTAACTGACCAAGCGATTAGGGGCACACATAGACGTTGCTGATGGCGTCGATTGCGGCTTGCGCGTTGACCATCGACGTGTCGGTTTTGTCGATTTCTGCTTTGAGTGCTGTGCTTTGACTGGGCGCCAAAATGTCCATTGCGCGGTACAACACAGGACCGAGTACTTTGATGAATGCCCAGTGTGCGGCTTTAACCTCTGCATCGGCTTCAGTGTTGAATTCTCCGAGTCGATCTTTCACGATCAGCGATATGCCATGTAGCGCTGCCTGATCGAGCTGTTTGCGGGCTGCTTTCCAACGCAAATCGTCAGGCGCATCGCCGATTTTGTCAAAGAGCAAGCTACCGGTGTCGCCCGCTTGTGAGCGCCAGCAGCGCGCTGCACGATGACCGTTCCACACGCGCGCGTGCGTGGCTGGATCAAGGTCTCGTACATAACGTGCAAGACCGCTGATGGTGGCAGCGTTTTCTTCGTGGTTTGCAGTGTAGTATCCTAGAGATGAGTCAACATCTGCGGGATCTTCGGTGCGCGCGGTGTGAATTTCAGAATAAACCGATAAATAAAAGAACCATAAAAATGCAGCTTCGAGGCGCGCCATTTGAATTCGTACTTCGGCGGGTGAGTGTCCGGCTTGCGCTTGTCCGATGCTGAATGCTTCGTTGATAATAGGTTCGATTTGTAAGGGGCCAGCACATACTTTTTCATACGCGGGGTCAACCGGTGTATGTTTGCACGCGTTCAAATCTGGAATAGGGAACTCAACCCAATGGTAATCAGGGCGGCGTGTGATCCGCGACTGTAAGCCCTCGGGGATTAGATACGCGGTGCGTATGTCGGCGAAATCTTGTTCCGATGCAACCATGCTTGTGTAATCGAGTTTTGCGCGGAACCCTTCGAAGGCTTCGGTGCGCGATGACGCAGCTGGTGTTTGCCCCATTGGATCGACCAACACCCACTTGTCGGTTTTGTCGGCATCCACAATGCAGGTTGGCCACAAGGTTTGATCGCGTTTTGCAATGTCGGGGTTGTAGTTGGTGCTATCGGCTACGCAGGATTGTCCAAAGGTGCCAAAGTTTTCGTTGAGCGCATTGCCTGTTAATACCACGGGTGCTGGGATTGTGGTGGCGTGTGAATCGTCACCGCATGCGAAGAATAAGGATGTGCTGCATAGCGCTATCATTTTGATGCTGACTTTCATTGACGGGCCCTTTCATTGTCATGGGCGATGACGCCCTAGAAAAATGTATTCTTACATCATAAGTGTTGCAGAAGCTATCACACCGCGCCCAGGGCCGTTGATGCTTGAACCGTGAACTCGATATGCATTGTCAAAAATATTTTCAAAAACCAACGATAGCAACCATTGATCAGTGCGCCACCCGGCGCGCAAATCAAAGACGGTATAACCTGGTGTGCCGCCCAAGGGAATGCGTGCGTCGGAGTAGTCGGCAGGGGAAAGTCGGTCTTGTGTACGCGCCCAGCGCATTGCTGCAGCCGCATATACACCCGAGTGCAAATCGCGCCATCGCGCTTCAAACGTTCCGTTGAGCGGGGGCACTTTTGATAGAGGGATGCGACTTGAGTAGGGCGCGTTTGGGTCCGCAGGTTGTGGTGAGGTGTTGGGGCTATCGCCGCGAACATACGAGATGGTTGCACGGGTGACGAGATCACCCAGTTTGCCCAAGGAAAAATGTGCGGTGACGCCGCCTTCGGATCCAACGAGCCGAGATTGGCCGAAGGCATTCACCAGTTGATAGCGGTTCCAGGCGGCTTGGCAGGCGTCGGTGTCTGCAGGGCAGTCACTGATTAGGCGTGTCGATCGCACCATCGAATCGTCAATCCAGGTTTCAAAGACCCAACCTTCAAGTGTGAAGTGGTCGATGAAAACTTTGCTACCCAGCTCCGCGGTGACTGAACGTTCCGGCTTAAGATTGGGATTTTCAAACTGAAAACCTGGGCCTGCGCGTTGCCGCGATGTAAGGTCGTCGAGATTGGGCGCACGGAAGGCTTGATCAACGTTGGCATATATTGCGATGTCGTCATGAGGCGTAAACTCGATTCCAGCGCGTCCTACCAGTGCGTGGAAGTTTTTGTCGATGGCGACCGACGCCGACGCTGGATCGGACGGTGCATCAACGTGCGCAAGCGACACGCGTGCGCCCGTTCGAAAGCGAATCAGTTGTTTGTATTGGATATCGATTTCACCGTAAGCACCCGCGAGTGTAAAATGCGAGTTATCGAGGTATTGACCACGCGAGTCTTGAATGGTTCGGTTGAGATCCGTGAAGGTTAGCGACGATACGGAATTAAGTTTGTCGCGATACGCATCGCCACCTAGACGTAGTGCCCATGTGGTGTTGGGCGCTAGTTTGAAATCTTTGGTGCGTGCCCTGAGTGCAGCGCCTGACGAATAAACATGGTCGAGTCCGTCGTTGCGGGCAAAGGCTTGAGGTCGATTGAGTTCGCGCGCTTCGCGAGAGTCTTGTGATGAGAGCGTTAGATCGAACTCAGGAATGGCTTCGCTGAGCGCTCCACGCAAGGCAACGTAGCTTAGGGTGCGAAACTGTTCTTTAATGTTTAGGCATTCACCCAGTGGCGCGTAGGGCGGCGGGCATTGATCGGTGCGCGGTGCATCGTATTGTCGATAGCCGTATACGGCAGCGATCAAATCAAGGTTGGGCTTGAGTTTGTGGACCAAACGGCCATCAAAGGTTGCTTCTTTAAAGCCGGTGCCAAGTTGGGTGCGTCCGTCATTTGTAAACTGCGGCACGCGAGGCAGTTGCCTGTCGGCTGGATTGCGCACGATGCCTCCTGATTCAAGCAATCCAACATGACGATAACCAAAACCCGCAAGAAACCCTGTGCGTTTGCCAAGTTGTGCAGTGACCTGTGTGCGTCCGCCGCCCTGGCTGTCGGCGCTTGCATAGCGCCCCATGATTTGTGGCTTAAGCGTCCATTTATTTTTGTTTAACTCGATATCGGGCGAAAGGGGTGCAGTGAGCACGACACCACCCAGTGCATCCGCCCCATAAAGTGTTGATGCACTTCCGCGAACCACTTCAATGTGATCAATGGTATTTGAGTCAACGGTGAAAAAGTATTGATTGGGTCCTTGGCGATATGTGCCGTTGTTGAGGCGAACGCCGTCAAACATCAGCAGCACTTGTTGACCGGTCAGCCCACGCACAAAGGTGCTGGCTTGTCCGTGGGCTGTTTGCTGAATGTACACTCCCGGTTCGTAACGTAATGCGTCGGGCGCCGAGCGGGGGAGGCGCTCTTCGAGTTGTGTACGCGTAACAATGCTTTTTGCGCGACCTGATGTGGATTGACTGACGTCCTTTTGGGTGCGTGCGGTGGCCGCATAATCGCTTTGAGAATCGGCTTTAGACTTTGAAGGCTGATCGGCACTTGCACTTGTGGCGATTAGGGTGCAAACAATGAGCACGCAGCTGTACGACAGGCTCGCTATTTGAGCCGTGTATGCTAGAGATAATGCCCGTGCACGACAAGCATGTAAGCCCCCTAATTGACCAGGTTGACCAGGTTGACCAGGGGAAAACCCGCAGCAGCGGTCTTGTTGAACCATCCGATTTACTCGCCGTATTCTCGACGCGCATGGTCCCGTTGTCAATCATGCTTTTTGTGGTGGTGGCACTAAGTGCTCCGCTGGCCTTTTTTGTGCTTAGCTATCGCACTCGGCAGGTTCGCGCGATCGAGGAAGCACGCGAGTTGACCGGGGCGCTGGTTCACGACTTTGAAAGCGGAATCCCCGCCACTGATGCCGCGTGGCGGCGGCTGCTTGATCATGTACAAAAGCACGAGTTGCATATGGGTACGGAAGCGGTGCGCGTGTTCACAGTCGATGGACGTCTGGTTGACCCTGGGCGTCATAAACCGTCAACCTTCGTGGTGTGGGGTACCGATCCACTCTACTATCGCGGGGTTTATATCGGAACGGCACAAGTCGCACTGAGCACATCACGCTTGAGGCGCTATTCTTTACTAATGTTGCTCATGTTTACTGCACTGGGAGGTGCGTTATCACTTCTGATCTATAAGATTCCTGAACGTGCACTCAGACAAGCAAGACACCGTGTTGAAGTGGCGCGTTCTGTTAGCTTACAAGAGGAAGAGCGTCGCGCGATTGCTCGCGATTTGCACGACGCTGTAGGGCAAACGTTGACGGCCATCCGTATCGATTTACAGTTGATGGCTGAGGCAGATCCGGGCATCGGCGCTCATACCAATCGCGCGCGAAAGAGCTTGGCGCTAATCGATCAAGTGGTTGACGAAACGCGGCGCGTGATCGCGCGGCTCGCGCCATCGATTCTGGATGACGTTGGGCTTGAAGCTGCGCTAGAGCGTTTATGTGATGATTTTTGCGAGCGTACGGGCATCGACGTGCAGAAAAATATCGATACCGGCTCTCAACAATTGCCGGCAACGACAGAAATTGCATGCTATCGTATTGCGCAGGAGATGATGACCAACGTAGCAAGACACGCAGCTGCTTCACGTGTTTGGTTTAACGCACAACTTTTGCAACTTAACGGCGCCGAACGTTTTCTGCTTTCCGTACGCGATGACGGACGCGGGTTTTCCGACAAGAGCGAAGCGATGCAGAGCGGTTATGGTTTGGCGGGTATTCGCGAAAGGGTCGAGCTCTTGGATGGTAGTTTGAGTATTGACACACAACCTGAGCAGGGCACAAAGGTGACCGTCTTGCTCCCAACACATGGATAGTCAAATGACCGATGTACGTGTTTATTTAGCAGAAGATCATACGATTGTGCGTGAGGGACTGAGCGCGCTGCTTGCGTCACACGACGACATTACCGTGGTGGGCGAAGCTGCCGATGGTCGAACAGCTGTGCGCGAAGTTGCACAGCTTAAGCCCGATGTCGTGGTGATGGATTTGGGGCTGCCTGAGCTCAATGGTGGTGATGCCACGCGGCAAATTTGTGACATAGCACCCTCTACCCGTGTACTGGTGCTCTCGATGCACAGCGGCGAAGAATATGTGCGTCCGGCCATTCGCGCCGGTGCGCGCGGCTATTTGATCAAGGGGTCGGGGTTGTCTGATTTGGTGGCGGCGATTCGTTCGGTTGCCACGGGCGAAGCTTTTTTTAGCCCGTCGGTGGCCAAAGTGTTGCTTTCGACCAACTCACAAGATTCACGCGGCACGGGGCTTGAAGCCGAGGGTCAGCAGCTCACGGGGCGCGAGCGCGAGATCTTACAACTCGTGGCCGAGGGTAAGTCGACCGCCGAGGTGGCCAAACTTTTGGCGCTTAGCGTCAAAACCATTGAAGGCTATCGCACGCGCATTGCCTCAAAACTGGGCATCAAGAACGTGGCAGGGTTTGTGCATCATGCCATTCGACTCGGCTTGGTGTCGGTCGATACGTTACAATAGTGGCAGGCGGTATGCGATTCGAACGCATGACCTTCGGCTCCGGAGGCCGACGCTCTATCCAGCTGAGCTAACCGCCCATTGGGTGTGATGTAGCGCCAGATTGCCTAAAGATCTAATGTTTTTTGAGCTCAGTGCTTAACCGGCCGAGGTTAATACGCCATCAACGGTCAAGCAGCAGACCGTGCAAACGCCGGGTTCGTTCACACGTACTGGTGTGCCGCCGGCGTTGAGACAATAGGCTTCGGCTCCGTTTGAGCGCTTGTTTTCGGCATCGGCGCAGAACCCTTCGTCGAATGCGGTTGAGTTTGGGTACTCATGAGGTGTCAACAAACTATAAGGCTTCTTGACGTTCCACGCGATGACTGCACCGCAGGAGGGGGTACAGCTATTGGCCAGTGTGTCTTGGTAGGTTTTAAACGCCTCTTCATCGGAGGTGTTTTGATTGTAAAAAGTTGAGAGAATTCCATCAACAAGCTCGTGGTCGCACGTGGCGCGCAAATCAGACGAGGTTGTATCGACCGGAGGCGGCGTGTCGGCCGTTTGAGTTTCGGAGTCGGTTTGATTTTGTTGCTGAGCATTTTCAGTGTCGATGGCCAAGGTGAGTGCGTCCTGGTGTAGACAACATTGTATATCGCCGTAAGCTACATAAGTCTTATCGCAGGTGCCCTGTACCAAGGTTTGTTGCGCGTAGCTGGACAACACCTGTCTAAGCTGCATGCCCGGTGTCGAAAGCGCTTGAATCAGATTGAGCTGCTCACACGTAAAGGTACAATCATGTTCGTTGTAAAAATTTGCTACAGTTTCCTGATTAAGCGTTGCGGCAAAGGTACTGAAAGCGTTAAAAGCTTCCGTCCATTTGGTTTGAACGAATGTGTTCTCGACATAAACACCTTCTATTGACGGTATACCGAGAAAAACGGGGTCGCATTGCTCGGTGCTGCGCAAACTTGCACCAGGCGGCGAGGTGAGGTCGTTGATGGGGTTTGCTGAACACCCGATAAGCCACAAAGCGCTGATCCAACCAAGATACCGTTGTGTCATAAGACCTCTGATCCTAACTGCCTAGAAAAGATAGCATATGTAATACATTGTGGCACGTGCGGATACATTTCTATCGAAAAACGTTACGATTTCAATCGCTTAGCCGTCTGCCGGCATCAGCGGACCGTTGACGGTCAAGCAGCATACCGAACAACGAAGCTTACCAGTGGTTTGATCGACGTCGTTGACACGGATCGGGTGTCCCTGTTGATTGGTGACGTCGCGGCAATATTGCTCGTAGTCGGTTTGTACGCCGGGGGCGGCGCTTGAGCAGAAACCTTCTTCAAAATCGGTGACTACCCCCCAGGGTCTGGGTTTGAGCTGGTTGTAAGGCTTTTGTGCGTTGGCGACGATCAGCGCGGCGCACGATGGAGCGCAAACGTTCTGCACTTGGTTGGTGTACAGCGTGTTGAAGTCCGCGTTGCTGTTAACCTGCACGACGATATTGGCCATTGCCGCGTCAGCAGTGGCAGGGTCACACGTATTCTTTGCGCGCGTCCAAAAATCGCCATTGGTGTTGGTGGGGGTCAACACCGTTGGTAGCGGTGGTTCAGTCCCGGTGTTTGATCCATTGGTTGGCGGCGCAGGCAACGGGCCAACGTTTGCAACGGGCATGGGTTGTGGGTTGAGCGCAGCCTGGCGGTAAGCACTGACTGCGTTGTTGTTCATGCAGCAAGCGTCGGGATGAGTTGCTGCAAACTGGGTTTCGCTGCATTGCGCGGCGGGCACCAAAGGTGCGTTGCCAAGTTTGCCTGCGCGCAAATTCGAAAGCAGGCTGTAGTCGTCTGCCGTTTTTGATTTCAGAACCGCGAGGACATCGCTTTGTGCACACGTGAGGCGGCACGTATTGTGCGCAGCATAAAAGGATTGAAGATCCTGGTTTGCAAGCGCACCTCTAAGCGCCCGCAGACCGTTGGGGCCGTTGAGTGCGGCACCATAGGCACCCGCGCTGGCATTTGTGTCGTTGCTGGATGCTATCCAGGCATCGATGGCCGGCGCACCAAGGTCAGCAAAGTTGCATGGCATGATGGTCGATTGCGCCGAGCCTTTTTCTTTGAGGGTGGCTTCAGGCGCTTTTTCATGTTCGCTCGAGCAACCAACGATGAGTAACGCGGTCGCCACTGCAAGCACGTTAAGAGTGGGGTAGTTCATGATTGACCTCCGACGTAGTGAAAGATACCATAAGTAATACACATCTGCCTTTCACTTTGGTCAAGCGTGCCGCATTTTTTCGTTTTTTTCCTACCCTAAGCTGATGTTTGTCGCACTTTCTCTTGGTATTCGAAGTCTTATCTGCTGGCAGGGAAAATTTGTTCACTATCGTTCATAATTTCATACTCGTTTAATTTTTTCTTTGGCAATGGATCTCCTCATTGCACGTACTTGGCGTTTGGACGACCCAAAAAGTTAGCGTGGTGGGGTTTTAGTTGGGGTGAGTTGTTTGACGAGTAGATCCCACTTGTCGACATAACTTGCAGCCAGGTAGCAGAAATAACAAAGGAATAGCCAAAGCACGAAGGCTACGCCGACATTGAGGCGTTGTGCGATCGGTTTAGACCAATGCCCGTAGCAAAAGGGAATGTGGATCACATAGACGAACAACGATGACTGACCGAGCGTAAGCATTGCTTTGCTGAAGCGTTGTGGCCACCAACGATGGGTGGCCATGACGATCAACACACAAAAGAAAGTAAGCGCGGCAACAAAGCTAAAGAATAACCCAACGGCCGCAAAGCGTTTGCTTAGGTCGGGTCCAAGGCGCATGTAGGCCACTTGAAGTAGACCATAAGCGATGCCTCCGGTCATGATGGTGGTGACGGCGGTTTGCCACCAGCTGCGGTAGGTGGGCGCCTGGGCATCGAGCAGTTCTAAATCGCGATGAATGCGCATCACGCGCGTCGTGAGTGCAAAGCCCAGCGCACACCAGCCAAAGAGCGGAAAGAAAGGGCGAAACCCTACCTTGGGCACCTCGCCAAAGAGCGCTAAGATATAACGTGTAACACCGTGATGATAATAAGTGAAGCGCGTGACGAGCGGGCAAAGGGCAAACACAGCCACCGTAAGTAGCCAGCACATGATATCGATTCTGCGAAAGTTGACCTGTTTAGAGCCCTTCAAATAACCGTGCACAAGCCAACACAACGCAAGCAAGCTCAGACCAATGGTTTGTAAGACATCGACTTTGAGCAGCGACAGCACGCCCTTGCCACCGTCGAGCAAAAAGTAAAAAGCGTTTATTGCATAACCGGTAAAGACAAGCTTAATGGCTCGCGCCATGCTTTTATGAATAACGTCGTTAAGGTTTTCGTTGCGCGACAGGGCGTTTTCGAAGCGAAACCTGAGCCCCATGCCTGCCAAAAAAAGGAACCCTGGCAGTGGTATGCCTGAAAAAGCGTAAGTAAACTTAAAAAGGAGCGTTTGCGCTTGCTCTGGGCGCATCCAGCCATGCATGGCATGCGTCAATATCATCAAGCACACGATCACACCTCGAGCTAGATCAATAGAAGGGATCCTCATCGCAAGTGATAATAAGGGTGGTGGCGCTGGCAGTTCAAGTAAACGTTTAGGGTCGAATCTGTGGCGTTGCGACTTAGCCTGCGGTCTGTAAGCCCACGCGTGTGGAGCTACTCAATTGCGGCCCTAGCGTTCGAAATTCGATGATTAGACCCAAGATCTGTCGTGCCGCGCCCCCCAACATGTCTGAGCCGCGATGTAAGAGAACCACGGTTCGCTCAGTCATGTTATCGGCCAGCTCAACGATCGAGGCTGACCATGTACTGGGTACGGTTGTGACCACTCGAGGCATCATGGCAATGCCGAGTCCTGCTTCAACCATTCGCTGCACGATGGGCAGGCTCTCGGTGCGAAGACGAATGTTGGGTGTGATGCCTTTGCGCCTGCAAATGGTTTCGATCGGCGTTGAGCCCCAACATGCGGGCGAAACGATAAAAGGTTCATCGGCAATTTCGTCGAGGGTCACCGAGGCGCGCGCGCTCAGCCTGTGGTTGCTTGGAACGCAGAGCACATAGTCTTCTTTCCAAAGCACGGTTCGCACTAAATCATCGCGTAATGTTTCAGTGCCGTTGGTGATCGCCATGTCCACTTCGCCATTGGCTACCATGGTTTCAAGATCGGGCGAGATTGGCGCGGTTTGAAGTTGCAGTTCAACTTGTGGTAACCGCTGCGAGACGATGGGCGACAAACTTGGGATCCAATAAGTTGCCACACTTTCAATGGCGCCTAACCGCACCAAGCCTGCAGACAGCACAGGAAGATGAAGCAAATCTTTTTTTCCTTGGTGCAATGCACGGATAGCCGTCTTGACGTGTTCGAGCAACGCCATCCCAGCGCAGGTGAGTTCAGCCCCCGCTGTGGAGCGCCGAAATAGACGTTGTCCGAAGGTTCTTTCCAAACGCTGGATATGACGCGAAAGGGTCGGTGCTGTAATTTTTAAGCGACGTGCTGCTGTTTTGAACTGTCGTTCGTTCGCGATAATCAAGAACGCTTCAAGGGCAACGAGCGAAATGTCGTCGCCGAAGCCCGCGGTGTTGTCCGCGATGTTGTCCGCAGTCTTGGCAGGGGTTTCGTTGACAGCCACCGTCGATTTTCGAAATACCCCCGAAGTTCGGCTCATAGGCATAGTGTGGATTTTCGCTTAGAATAAGTCAAACGCAGTTTGCGCAAAATTTTCGTAAGTTATGTTTCGTACAGACCAATTTCTTTAAGCAATGCGTGAAATAGATTGGTTTGTGCGTTGAGCATCGCTACAGCCAGCGCGGTGGCTTGTTCGCTTGAGAGTGGTTGCGTGTCGAGGTAGGCGCGTAGGTCTGCAAATGCGCGTTCGCCGTGCTGATATTCAACGGAACTTGCGCTTATTACTTGGCGAAAGAGGCCCTCATTGTTTTTCTCTAGCGTTAAGTGCGACGCAAAGTAGGGTACAACCTGCGATTCAAACGTGGCAGGGCTCATGTGTTCTTGAAGTGCTGCAAATACTTCAAAGAGCTCACCCATCATGCCTTTGTGCGCGCTGTTGTCACCGCCTGACGCGCGCTCTTGCACCCACGATGCGATGACTGGGTGCGTTTGGTAAGCGTGAGCAAACACTGCGCGTTGTGTAATTTCGTCGGGCCATCGCACGTCATCATAAGCTTGTTTGCACGTGATGTCTGGCAGCTGAAAGACGTGTTTTGCAACCGCATTAAGGGCTTGTTCGGCGAGCACCGGGTGAGGCGTGCCAAATACCAAAGCATTGCCTTCGGTGGTTGCACCTGATTCTTCGTTAAGGTTTTGTAATGCGGTGCGCAAGACAGCATATTGCCGGTGGGCAATGGCCCATGAGGCGAGCTCAGTGATATTGATCATGGTCGGGAAAATGCGCCCAAGAAAACCCTTGCGCAGGATGGCAAACTGCTCGGCGACCAGTCGGCGGTTTTTGGCGAGTGTCTGCAGGTGAGAAAAGAGCGGGTGATTGTGCACGGGATGTGCATCGACCACGGCGCAAAGGTGTTCAACCAAGGGATGTTCAGCAACGACAGGTTTGATTCTTAAAGCAGAAACGTTTCGGGTTCGTCGATGAGCAAAAGACTGATCCAAGAGGTCTGCGCCTTTCGTTGGCAAAGAAGTGTTCGCTTCCTTGGTGTCCGGCGTGGTGCACTGGCAGGCCGTTTATGTAGGGTGACGTGTCTCTTGGCTGTCAACTATGCCTAAATTTGAATCTATTGTTTCATATTATGAAATCGATGGGGCATGCTGTTCGACTAGGTACAGCTGGATTTTAATCGTCCAACCGAGTCGATAAGCATCCTTCGGGCCATTGCGATAAGTTGAAGGCTTGACCGCGCGTTGCTTGAACATAGGCATCGACTGTAGCGCGTAGACCCAAATACAATGCATCGTTGATGATCGCGTGTCCGATCGAAACTTCAAGAATTTCGGGCACCTTGCGTGCAAGCAGCGGCAGATTCATCAGATTGAGATCATGGCCCGCGTTAACACCTAGACCAAGATGCGTGGCTTCTTTGGCGGTCGCCTGTAGGCGTGCGTATTCGTAAGGTTGATGCACGCCACCGTAGGTTCGTGCGTAAGGTTCTGTGTAAATCTCGATGCGGTCGGCTCCTGAGCTCGCGACGTGTTTGATCATATCGACGTTGGCATCGACAAAAATTGATGTTCGCACACCGGCTGCCTTGGCTTGCTTAATAACTGGTTCAATAAGTGCTGTCTCTTGAGGTAAGTGCCAACCATGATCGCTTGTGACTTCGCCCGGTGTGACTGGCACCAAAGTATATTGGGTGGGTCGAACTTCGAGCATCAAGTCGATGAGTTCACTGCGAATATCACCCTCGAGGTTAAACTCCACTCCATGCGCTTTACATAGTGCGTTGAGCTCGCGCACGTCATTGGCTTGCGCGTGACGATTGTCTTCACGCCAATGCAGGGTGAGCCCGTGTGCGCCGGCATCGATGCATGTTTGTGCAGCCGCCAAAAGTGATGGGTAACGCCCTGCGCGCGAATTGCGCAAAAGTGCGATTTTATTGAGGTTAACCGACAGCTTCACCGTGAAGGTTTAGCGCTGCGCTGCAGTAACGTCCAGGCCTTGCATCAAGATGTTAGTATGATACGTTGCCTGCGATGCGACGAGGGCTGTGGGCCGTTTTGTTATTGGTTTGCGTGGGCGCGTTTAGGTTTGTTCGTGGTGCTGCCATGGCCGACGACGCCGAGCAGCCGCCCCTTCCACATTTAGACGACGAGTTTGCGGTTGAGTGCGTCAAGTTGAGCGACAACGCTTGTTATGCGATGTCGAGCGATGATATTCCCGTGCGACCGATGTGTGTAGCGGCGGAACAGGCGATCCGCGCGCGCCTTGATGAGATGTTTGGCACCTGTCGATATTCGTTTGGTCGCGGGAATCCAGTGGGTCAGCGTGATGTGATTCTTGATTGGTCGTTTAGCGTCTTTTATGATCCGGAGGGTCGTTGTCTTGATCAATACGCGTTGAATATTCACAAGGTTGCGAGCGTGCATTATGTGATCAAATGGGGCATCGAGGGGCTCGGCACGCCGATTCATCCAAACTTCGCGATACGCCGCGACACTTTTTACAACCTCATGCCATGCGTTAAACGCACGCATAGAGACTTGCATCAATTGTCTCAGAGTGGGCTTAATCGGTTGACCCGAATTTTCACCGACGAAATTGCGAAGTGCCCGGTCGACGAGACACATCCCTTTTTTCGCCATGCGAATACGGCGCGCTTGAACTAACGAGGTAAATGGCTTGTGAGCAAACAAGATCCCCAGATGATGTTCTTTTTTTTATATGCGATGAGCGTGGCCGCATGCGAATCGCGGTCGGCGGCGCAGGTTGACACCGTGACGATTGCGAATGGTCAAGAGGGGCAAGAAGTTTTATGCCCCGTTTACGTGCGTAACGAAGCCACTGCAAAATTTGGTTGTTTTGATAGTACCAACCGGTACATTCGCATCTCATCGCATCGTGTTTATTCGGCAAAAGAGCCTTTTGTCTTCTCCACGCAACGTATGGGTCGATACTTTGCGGGTAGCGAAAACGAGATCACGGGGGTTGGATTAGGACAGGACGCTTATGACTGTTCTGAGCAGGCGAGGGAGGGATCTCGCAACGAGGCGTGTGGTTTTGCATTTCTGGGTTCAGTTAACCACTCGATGGGACTATGCATTTGGGGAACCCTGCAGGCGAAGAAAGTGTGTATGCAGGCAACCGGGGGCAAAGGCGAGTTTTCGGTGAGTCACGACTGCCATGCGACGATCTACGATGCAATTTTTGATCATCAGACCATGTGTGATGACATCTATCCAAGCGACTACCCAAAACGCTTATGTCGCCCGCAAAAAGATCAATGAGATTTGTTTCAGCTGCGAAGTGCGAGGGCTTTGTTTTTTTCGTCGGGGTGTTCGTCTAAGAAGGCTTGAAAGCTTTCGTCGCTGATTTCGACTTCGAGCGTGCCGTCTTTTTCGATTACCGCCTGGCATCCAAGTCGCGATGTGGCTTTGGGGGCAAAGGCTTTTTCTAAGATGTCGAGTTCTTCGTCTTCTTGCTCGGAAAGCAGATCAAAACCTTGTTTCACATAGACATGACACGTTGAGCAGGCGCACACCCCGCCGCAACGGTCGCCCTCGGGTGCGTTGATTTTTTTTGCCGCTTCGAGGATGGTGGTGCCCACCGGTACTTCGACTTGCAGGTTTTCTTTGGTGAAGATGATCTTTGGCATGGATCCTCAATGAATGGTGACACGCACTAAAGTGCATGTCACCTGGGTAGAGGGTGACATGCACTTTAGTGCGTGTCACCTGTTTGCATGGTTGACTTTAGTGCGTGTCACCTGTTTGCATGGTTGGCGACGTGTGCGTCGACCCCTTGGGCTTGTTCGGTGTCGTGTTCGACAGACTTGAGTGCATGCCCCGCCAAGGCTTGTTTCATGCTGCGGTCCATGCGTTTACCGGCAAAGGGTCGCGATACGATATCAAGCGCTTCGGTGAGCGTGCCAATGCGGCGATGGTCGTCTTGTTGGCAGGCGGTGTTTAGTGCGCGCATGGCACTTTCAATCGATTGTTTTTCTTCGGCGCTCAGTAAATCGCTGTCGTTGTTTAGCGCTTTGTCGAGGTCGTGCAGAATACGCTGTGCTTCAACGCGCTTTTCGCGTAGCGCGCGTTCGTTGATGTCGGTTTCGCCGTGTTCATAAGCGTCCATCAGCATGCGTTCCATGTCGCTTTCGCTCAGGCCGTGGCTTGGCACGACTTCAATGGTTTGTTCAACGCCAGTGCGTGCTTCTTTGGCGCTCACCGAAAGCAGTCCGTCGGCGTTAACGCTGAAGGTGACTTCAAGTCGCGCCATGCCTGCGGCCATGGGTGGAATGCCTTTTAGGGTGAAACGTGCGAGCGAGCGGCAATCGTCGGCAAGGTCGCGCTCACCTTGCACCACATGCAGTTCAAACCCGGTTTGGTTGTCGGCATACGTGGTAAAGGTTTGCGTGGCTTGGGTTGGGATCGGTGTATTGCGTGGCAAGATGCGCTCGACCACCCCGCCCATGGTTTCAATGCCAAGCGAGAGCGGCAGCACGTCTAACAACAACGCGTCGTGAGCCGAAGTTGAACCGCTGAGCATATCGGCCTGGTAAGCCGCACCAATCGCAACCACTTGATCAGGGTCGATGTCTTTAAGTGGCGCCTGACCAAAAAGTGTTTCGACATAAGCGCGCACGGCAGGCACGCGCGTGGCCCCCCCCACAAGAATCACACCTTTGATTTCGGCTTTGAGCGAAGCCGCTTCACGTTTGGCTTGTTTGGCCGCATCGCTGAGGGCGCGCTTGGCGGCGCTACCGGTGCGTTCAAGCAAGGGCGCGATGAGCTGATCGAAGGTTGTTCTTGCAACATTGATCGCGAGGGCTTTGCCAGCGATATCGAGGGTTGAATCGAAGACTTCTTGATTGCTCAGTGCATGTTTGATGTTGCGCGCGTTCATCAAAAGCTCGCGTTGTGTTGCTGCCGACAACGTGTGCAAGTCGCCAAGATTTAAGGTTTGTGCGAGATGTGCAGCGAGTGCATGATCCATGTCGTCGCCACCAAGGTGGCTGTCGCCGCCAGTTGAGCGCACTTGAAAGACGCCATTGTCGAGTTCGAGCACAGTCACATCGAAGGTGCCGCCGCCCAAATCATACACCACGAATATGCCGTTTTGTTTCTTGTCTAGTCCATAGGCTAGGGCGGCAGCCGTGGGTTCGTTGAGCAGACGGTACACCTCAAGCCCGGCTAGTTTTGCCGCGTCTTTGGTTGCCTGGCGTTGGGCGTCGTCGAAGTAGGCAGGCACCGTGATCACCGCGCCACCCACTGTGCCGAGCACGTCTTCGGCTTGTTGCTTAAGCGTTCTTAGTATTTCAGCGCTGACTTCAACGGGCGTGACGTGGTTGCCGTTTGACAGTTCAAACTGCACAAAGCGTTTTTCGTTTTTTGCGATGCGGTAGGGTGTGCTTTTAACTTCTGGGTCATTGGGTGAGCGACCCATAAAACGCTTGACGCTGATAATTGTATCGAGTGGATGCAGCGCGGCGAGGCGATACGCGTCGGCGCCTACGGTGATGGCACCGCCGCTTGCGTAATGCACCACCGATGGCGTAAGGGGTGAATCGCTACAATCGCGAATCGCCACCGGCGAACCCACGCTTGGCACATAAGCCACCAGGCTATGCGTGGTGCCTAGATCAATGCCGATGGCCTTGGGTGCGGCAATGGGATCAAGTATTTGCAGTAGAGCCATGATTTAGGTTGCCTCGAGCGCGTCTTCGACGAGCTCAACCTCGGCTAAGAAGCGCTGGTAGAAGCGTAGTTTGTTAAGGGACGTTGTGGCTTCGTGAGTGGTGGCGTCGGTTAACGATTTTACTGAGAGCAGTTGAGTGAGGTGTTTTTGACATTGAACTTTCTCGTGAAGGATGTCGTGTTTTAGTTCGGCGATTGCATTGACGTTGCGCGCGTCCTTGGCGTCGCTGAGCATTTCGCGTCGTTCCATGATTTCTATCAAGAAGGCCTTGTCGTCGAGTTTGGTGTGTTCGCTATCGGCATGTTTGATGTTCAGCAAAAGTTCGGCGCGGTGAATGTCGTCTGAAAGCGCACGGTAGGCTTCGGTCACCTGCATTGCGCGTTCTAGGGTTTCGCGTCGCTGTGCGCTCGAGGCTTGCACGTGTTTGTCTGGATGCAGTGATTTTTGCAGGGCGCGATAACGCTGCTCAAGCTCGTGCAGATCGATGGCGTAGCTGCGCGTTAGACCAAAAAGTTCAAAGGGATCCATCGCCCACCACGCTCAGATGCCAAACGACGAGCCACAGCCGCAGCCTTTTTGCTGGTTGGGATTGCGAAACTTGAAGCCGTGTTCCATGAGCTTGAACTCATAATCGAGCGTTGAGCCGCGCAAATAGACCAAGCTTTTAGGGTCGATGACGACCTTGAGCGCGCCAAAGGTGAAAACTTTGTCCTGGGGGCGGATCTTGTCGGCGAACTCGATGGCATATGAAGCACCCGAACAACCACCACCCCGCACGCCCAAGCGCAGCGCCGCCTCAGGCGTGCCACGCTGAGTCAGTGCCTTAAGCGCCATCTCAACTGCTTTGGGTGTGAGCTGGATCTCGCCTTCCAATGCAGGTGACGAGGGCGTTGCGCTTTTGGCTTCGGGTGGTGTGGATTCAACTTGCATGAGGTTTACTTGGTTTGTGCTTCTTGCTTCTTGCGGAAATCGGCGATTGCGCTTTTGATAGCATCCTCGGCCAATACTGAACAGTGGATTTTCACCGGCGGCAAGTTGAGCTCTTCGACGATTTGGGTGTTTTCAAGCTTCATCGCTTCGTCAACCGTTTTGCCTTTGACCCACTCGGTCACAAGTGACGACGAGGCAATTGCGCTGCCGCAACCAAAAGTTTTGAACTTGGCGTCTTCGATGACCTCGGTTTCCGGGTTAATCTTGAGCTGTAAACGCATCACGTCGCCGCACGCAGGAGCGCCCACCAGTCCAGTGCCAACACTGGGGTCGTTTTTGTCGAGTGTGCCCACGTTGCGGGGTTTCTCGTAGTGTTCAATCACTTTTTCTGAATACGCCATAATTTCTCCTTAATGGGCAGCCCATTGAATTGATTTGAGGTCTACGCCTTCTTTAAACATTTCATATAGTGGTGACAAGTCGCGCAAGCGCTTCACTTGTTCGATCACCAACTTGGCCACGTAGTCAATTTCTTCTTCGGTGTTGTATTTGCCGACACCAAAACGAATCGACGAATGCGCGAGTTCTTCTTCGACGTGCATCGCGCGCAGCACGTAACTTGGCTCGAGGCTTGCGCTGGTGCAGGCGCTGCCCGATGACACGGCGACGTCTTTGATCGCCATCATCATCGCTTCACCTTCAACAAACGAAAACGACACATTTAAGTTGCCTGGCAAACGGTCGGGATCATCGGCGCCATTGAGATGGATTTCGTCGAGGGCGTCAAAAAGCTGTTTGCGCAAACGTTGCCTCAGTGCAAAAACTTTTTTTGACGTTTCGGCGCCTTCGGCGATGGCGATGTCGGCTGCTTTACCGAAACCCACAATGCCTGGCACGTTGAGCGTGCCCGAGCGCATGCCGCGTTCGTGTCCGCCGCCGTCCATTTCGGCTACCAAACGTACGCGCGGTTTTGATCGGCGTACATACAATGCACCCACACCTTTGGGGCCGTGCATTTTGTGCGCGGTGAGGCTTGCCAAGTCGACGTTCATCGCTTCGACGTCAAAGGGGATCTTGCCAATGCCTTGCACCGCATCACTATGAAAGAGCACGCCGCGCTCGCGGGTGATTTTGCCAATCTCGGCCAAGGGTTGAATGGTGCCCACTTCGTTGTTGGCAAGCATGACCGACACCAAAATGGTTTTATCGGTGATGGCGTTTTTGACGTCGTCGGGGTTGACGCGACCTTGGGCGTCGACCTCAAGAAAGGTGATATCGAAGCCCTCTTTTTGCAGGTGCTTGGCGGTGTCGAGCACGGCTTTGTGTTCGGTGGTCGTGGTGATGATGTGGTTGCCTTTATCTTTATAAAAGTGGGCCACACCTTTGAGCGCCAAGTTATCGCTTTCGCTTGCGCCCGAGGTAAAGATGATTTCTTTTTCTGATTTGGCACCGATCAGTTTGGCGATGCTTTCGCGCGCGCTTTCAACGGCGCCTTCGGCTTCCCAGCCAAAGCTGTGGTTGCGGCTCGCGGCGTTGCCGAACTTTTGTGTAAAATAAGGAATCATGGTTTCAAGCACGCGCGGGTCGATCGGCGTGGTGCTGTGGTAGTCCATGAAGATGGGTTGTTTGATGGCCATGTTGTTAACTTTTCCTAAATCCGACAATCAGCTCGGGCGCTTTGTGATCACAATCATGTAGCGAACACGCGGTGCAGGCTTCAAGCGCCGACTCGATGTCGCAGGTTTTGCATGTTTCAAGATAAGCGAGGCTTTCGGCAAGCTCACCCTCTAAACTTGCAAGGCGTTTAACCTGCATGCGGGTTTCTTCAAGCTTTTGCTGAAAGAGCTCGCGAATATTGCCCATCGCATCGGGGGCAGAGCCCGCGCCGACTTCTTCAAGATGGGTGACGATGTCGCGGATCGAGGTGAGCGAAAAGCCCATGTCTTGCAGTTTTGAAATCCAGTTCACGCGCGTGACAGCGGCTTGGGCGAAAAGCCTAAACCCACCTTTGGAACGTAAAATGGGTTGCAAAAGGCCTAATTCTTCGTATAAATGCAGGGCGCGCACCGATTTGCCGGTGCGTTTAGCCAGCTCGCCAACCTTAAGTGCTTGATCTTGCTGAAGATTTTCGCACCTTTCGGCGTCACCCGATAGAACTTGTAGCTTGTGCTGCATACAACCCTAACCTACACGTAAGGGTTACTATTGTCAAGGCGTTCCGTGGCGCTATTATGATGTGCCGACCATGATTCGTTGTTGCCGATAAGCGCTGTACACGTGTCAATCATAGGGCGTCATGAAGGAAGGCCTATGGATAGATATCTTATAATACGTAGCTCTTATCTGGTGCTTGTGATGACGATGGGTTGTGCCGCAGGCGACCATGGTGTTACGCGTCCCGACGAGAGCAAAGCGACCGCAAGTTTTGAGCTTACGAACGGTACGTTCACCCGTTACTTTCGCGCTGAGGATGCGCCCGAGGATTTGAAACAACATTTTACTGCGTCATATGACGAGTATTGGCGGCTCGAGGGTTCTATCGATCAAGCCAAGGTCGCGTTGTTTGCGGCTGCTGTGCTTGTTCGCGACGGTAGTCCGCTTGGTAAGAAGAAAATGGTCGTCAATGCGCAGATGGCTTCAAGCGATGACTGCGTGTTGAGTGTGACCTATCAACGCTCTGCGCAGGATGTGCTTGACGCGCGTGCTTATAGAGCTGTGGGCGAAAGCATGTTGTTCGAGAAGAAGTGTGCGGGCGCCGTGCTGTATAGCGGTAGTCTTCAGGCCAACTTGCCGCAGCTTATGCTCAGCCAAAGTGCCGACGATCAACAAATTGACGCGACGCTTGCCGCAATTGAGGGCCAAGAAGATGGCGCCCAGCGCACGCGCGCGTTCGTTATCGACAAAACCACGTTTGTGATCGATGAACCCACACCGATTGCTTACCTGATCGCAAAAAGCGACACGCAAGCCTCGCACCCACAGCGCTCGGTTAAAGAAAAGACCCGCACGGCGGGCCGTTTTGTTAGCACACTCGTTTCGCTGCCCCCTTTTGCCGCGCTCACACAACAACCCAAGCACTTTATCGGTTGGAAGGGGCTGGGTACCAACGTGCTCGCGCAAGACTACGCAGCGTTTGCTGTTCTTGTTCAAGAGATGGCCAACTACTTTTTCAGAAACTCAAGCCTAGGTTGACCCGGTTAGCGCCGAAAGGTTTTGACGGCGCGCGCGTGTTGGTCGAGTGTTTCGCTGAAGACATGTTCGCGGTTGTTCTTCGCGACGAAGTAGAAGAAGTTGTGCTTGGTGGGGTTCATCACCGCGCGCAGCGCTGCTAGACCAGGATTGCAAATGGGACCAGGTGGCAACCCTTCACGGCGATAGGTGTTATAAGGGTTGGCGCCGTCGTCGATCATGGCGCGTGTGATGCTGCGGCCATCCCAACCCATGCAAGCTGGTAGGTTGGGGTAACTTTTGCAACCATAAGCAATGGTGGGGTCTGACTGCAGGCGTTTGGGGCGGAAGGTGGGCGACTCGATGCGATTGAAGAACAAGCCGGCGATGATCGGGCGTTCTTTGTCGATCGCTGCTTCTTTCTCGACGATCGATGCAAGCGTAACGAGTTCGTTTTCGCGCAAACCATGGCTGCGCCTAAGGATATTTTTTGTTTTGCGACGAAAGTTTTTCACCATTTGCGTGAGCACGCGCGGAGCAAAACTGTCTTGTTCAAACTCGTAGGTGTCTGGGAACAAATAGCCATCAGCGGACGGTGCATCGATGTGCAGCTCTTTAAGTAAGCGTATGTCGACGCTGGCCTCGATGAAACGTTCGCGGCTACACACGCGACGAAAGGCGAGCGCATCGGCGATATCAAAACGCGTGTAGCCCTCGGGCACGGTGACGCGCACATAGGCGCGCCCGTAACCGCGTGCCAAATGATGCAGCACTTCTTCGGGACTCATGTCGTCGCGCAAAAAGTAAGGCCCCGGGTGCAGCTTTGCCTCAGCGCGCTTGAGTTTGAGGTAAAAATAAAAAAAATGAGGTTCGGCGATGACGTGTGCACGCGCTAACGCACGCGCGACACCATCGGCGTTGAGCGTGCTCGGCGACTGAACAATGATTTCTTTGCCCCGACCGGGATACTTCCCTTTTGGGTAGATGCGCAACGTATAATAAGCCAAGCCCATTAGCGTCAAGCCGGTGATGATTGCGAGGGTGACCAAGCCTTGCAGCAGCCTGTTTTGCTTGGATTTGCCGCGTTTGGGTCGACGGCTGGGTCGATAGGCGACTTGTTTTCGCGATTTAGCCACGCTGCTTTATAGCAAAGTCGCACAGCATTGCTTGCACGATACGCCCGAGCGCGATACTGTTTCGGACGTGATATTTATCTTTTAAGGTTTTTCATGAATGTGCTTCTTAACGGTGTTGGGCTAGGTGTGATCGCATGTGTAGTAGCGTGTGACTCTGTGGAGCCTGCAGAAGGGGTCGACGAGGATATCGCAAAATTCACTCTGCAAGCATCTGAGCTGATGGTGGCTGCTGATGTTTGCAGGTTCTCGCCCGCCAATAACCTTTTGTTGTGGTCAACGCCGGATCGTCTTGGTAGCAGTTGCAATCTAAACAGTTATTTGAAGCTTAACGATTTATGCGCGATGCTGCCAGGTCAGACGAACTTCGACGATAAGCTTGATAGCATTTTTCGCGAGTTTGTGCGCGAACGGATGCTAGCGAATGACATCGACGGGTGGTCGCCTCTGAATTTGCCGCAGGCCTATTTGCCGTCGGGTGTGGGTTCGCAGCTTGCAAGTTATTCAATGCGCACCCGTTCTGACAAACCCCTGACACTTGGGATTCGCACCAGCGCGAGCGGTCCGGATGTTTTCATCGGCAGTGTGAAAGTTTATGTGGTGCAAGGTGAACCTCTGCTTGTTTTTTCCACCGCACATTATGAATTTGGAACGCTTAAGCAAGCAACGCGTGATTTTGTGAATCCTCAATATGACTGTATCGATGAGGGCCATACCCTTGAGCAGATGACTGCGGTTCATTTGAAACATCGCGAGGCACTGGCGCCTCTTGTCCTATGGTTGAAGCGCGAGGTTGAAGCGCGGTGTGAGTTTCTTACGCATTAAGGTGCATCTTGTTTAGATTTATTTTCTGTTGTTTTATTATTCTTGGTTGCGGCGTCAAGACAACGTCGGATGTCGAAAACGCAATGTTCAGTGAGGTAGACGACGCGATCTTGGTTGATGACGAGATTGGTTTGTTATGTGAGGTTTCGCCGTTTCGCCGGGTTGGTGAGGAAGAGGGGCCAAAGGGTGTTCGATATCGTTGTTTTGAGTTAATGTCAGAGCCGCTTAGCGTTGAGTGCGTCGAGCGTCTAAAGATTATTTATGAACCCAGAGATCGTTCGACGGGCGTGCGTTCGAGCGGGCTCGGTTATTTGATGCAAAATATTACAAACACTGTTCGCGCTGACTTGGATCGCTACGTCTTTTTGTCAAAGGCGGAGCGCGACTATCTTAATGGAGGTGGTTATCCGGGTAAACATGCGGCGTTGACGGTCTTTTGGGAGCGCGGTGTCACGAAAGATCAATCGGTCATCGCCGTGGACCTTGACGCAGGAACGCTTTCAAGCATGACGACGCGTTTTACGAATGACTCTGATTGCGACCAAAACAAAGTTAGACTTACACGTCGCATGTTTCGACTTGCACAGTCGGTGACCAAGCGGTTTTGTGAATCCTAACCAAGTGGTTCTGATTAGAGCTGTACTTTCTAGCGTTACTATCGAATTTATCTAAAACGCAAAGCGTGGACAGCGTACCCCGAAGGGTTCATTCCAGAATAGAGCTGACGCCACCATACCACTGCGAGCTCGCCTGCCGCATTACTTGCAACGTCGCAATTACGATTGAAGCCGCCGAATATGTTGGGTCCCTGCGCCGATAGTTCTTTGTATTCTTCCCAGGTTTTTGAGCTCGCCAAATACCTGGCACTAACAAGGTCGTTAGCGTTTCCGGTCATGACAAGTATCGCGTTGTTGCTGGCATCCATTGTGACATTACATGGTTCATAAAACGTTGTTTCTGAAACCTTCGTGGCTTCAGACCATGTCGCACCGTCAAACACACTTGCGTATGCGAGACTTGATCCGGTGCTAATCCAGCTTGCCACCGCGTTTCCGGAACTCGATACCGCAAGCCGAAGTGATGAATTTGAAGCAATATCCTTCGCGCTTCCGGTTGTAAGTACTTGAGGCTCGCGCCACGTTGCTTCGTTTTTGGCTAACCTACTTGCATAAACATTGAATGCACTAATTTGGCCAGTGACCCATACTAAAAATGCATTGCCTGAACGATCTATGCCAAGTTGAAACGTGCTTGTTATTTTGGGTAATGTTGCCGCGGTGTTTACTGTGCTCCATGCGCCATCAAGATAACGTACGTAGTCCAAGAAGATGTTGTCGGCTGTTTCGCGAAGCCAGACAAGCACGACCGTTCCATCGTCACTTATCTTCCCCTGCATTTCAGATGGTCCTTGGTTGATTTCAAACGAAGTGCCGATAAGCTCCGAGCTGCCCCATGTGTTCGTCGTGTCCACTCGCGCCCATGCTAAATCGCCGCCTAGCGTTGATGTGTTTCTTCGCGTCCAGGCGCCACCAATGCCGTCGCCGCGTGACGTCGCAAACGCAGTAGGTACCGCAGAAGCTTGCGCTTCGAGTGTTGCTTTGGTCGACCATGTGCCGTTGACGAGTTGACTTTGAAAAATTGCGGGAACCCCTCCGATGTTGTGATACCACACCGCATGGGCTTGCCCGTTTTTTCCAGCCGCAATTGCTGCCGGTTGAATGGTCTCGTTGTTGTGTGAGTCAAGGGGTGTAACGCTGCTCCAACCATTACCTGTTGCGTTATGCGAAGCCTCTATCGAGGTAGCCATCTGAAAGTTGGTTGATCTTTTCCACGCTGTGGTTGCTTCGCCCTGCGGGTCAACAACCCCACTCATACCGACAATCCGGTTTGAGGTATCGGTTTTAGAAACGACGGTTGCTAGTTGGCTCCATGCACCCTCACGTGTTGTAAACTTAGATGAGAACTCTTGGTCGAGTGCGCCACAATCTGTTGCTTTAACTTTAACCTGTTTTGTTAGTTTTATCTGTAAGCTGTTCCCAAGTGGCCATTTGGGGTCCGGTGTAAAAAGAATCTTATTGTCACTAACACTCAGTGTTCCAGAAACAGGACCGCTTGGGTTGGTCACCTGTACGGTGTTGGTGTTGATTGTGGCAGGCTCAAGCGCCCGCGAAAACTCGGCACTCACGACCGTGTTGAGTTCGATGTTATTACTTGCGTCGGTTGGGGTTACCGTACCGAGCGTAAGAGATTCAGCGGCAAATCCTTCGTCAATCTGACCGTTGCAGTTGTCGTCTAGGTTATTGCAACTTTCAATGTCGCTTGTTTTGACGCAAGTTGAGCTATTCTTGCTTTCATCACCACATGCGGCAAAAAGCAGAATAGAAAGCGTCCAAGAAAAGAGTTTTGCCATTTAAAGCCTCGCCATCATGTGCCCTGTTAGACTGTTTTGAATCCTAGCTTCGTTTGCCAAAAAAGTACAAGGAAAGCGGTCAGGCCAGCTGCGATTGTTGCGGGCACTCATAACACGAGATGCAAGGTAGTTTTAACCCGATTGGCAGATTGCAACTGGGCATCGTTCAGCAACACACGAACGCAGCAGCATGCTGATCATTTTATTGAGGTTGGCTGCTAATACTTCAAGGTCGTTGTCTTTGCATCGAGGTAGCTTTGCAAGATGGCCATCGCGGCGGCGGCGTCAATGTGTTTGCGCGATGACTTGGTGTTTTTGCCTGCAGCGTGCAGCATCTCTTGAGCGGTGATGGTCGAGAAGCGCTCGTCCCAAAGGATGATCGGCGTTTGAATGGTTTTTTCGAGTTCTGTTTTGAAGGCGCGCACTTTGCGGGCGGCGTGACCTTGTTGGCCGTCGAGTTGTAGCGGATCACCTAAAATGATTTCGTCGGGGTTGTGTTCTGCGATTACCGCTGCGACTTTTTGTGCACAGGTTTCAAGTGAAAGCGATGGCGAGAGCTCGAGCGTTTTAAGCGGAAAGACCATGCTTACATCGGCTTCGCTCAGGGCAAAGCCGATGCGTTTGGAGCCGTAATCAATAGCTAGGCGGCGCATCGGGGTGACGGGGGATGGTGATTTTAACTTCGGCGGCTTTGCTTGCCGGAGGTCTTATCGAGCGACGAGCGGGGGCTTCCAGCGGCGGCGGCGGCTGCTTGGCAAGTTCGGCCATGATATAAGGTACGCCCACTTGCATGGTGTCGAGGGTGGGGTCGAGTTGTGCACAAAGCCAAAAGAGCATGATCGCGGCGCGCTCGATGTAAAACCAGCTTTCGGGGTATTCGATGGCGCTGGCTAAGTCACGGGCGCTTGTGTCGCCAAGTTCACGCAAGACAAAATCGCGCATGCGGTCCCCGCCGATTTGAAAGAGTCCCTGTGGGCTGCGGTCTTTGACCGTGAGCGCTTTTTGAAAGTAGCGCACCAAAATGCGCTCAAGCACCGGGTTGTGCACGCTGTTGGTGAGAAAACCCATTTGCCTGACACCGTTTAAGACTTCGCTTGCTTGTGATGTCATCAACCCTTTCAAAATGGTTAAAAGACCATCAACGAGCTGATCGGGCACTTTGCTGACGGCTCCAAAATCAAGCACGCCTAATTTTAGTTCGTCGCTTTGTTCGTCATGCACGACCAAAAAGTTACCTGGATGCGGATCGGCGTGCACCAAGTGATCGATAAAGACTTGTTTGTAAAAGGCCTGGGTAAGCAGCGTGGCGATCCAGCGCGGCTCGGCGCCAAGATCATGCACGGCGAGGGTGTTTGTGATTTTGACGCCGTCGAGGAAGGTCATGGTGAGCACGTCGCGGTTGCTCCACTCGTTGATCACGCGCGGAAACACATACGCGGGCTCGTTCTTGAAGTGCTCGGCCATGCGGGTCATGGCTTCGGCCTCTATATAATAGTTGGTTTCGCGGGCGAGCAGACTGACCAGCGATTCATGGATGCGGTCGAGTTTTTGAAAGGGAAAGAAAATCTGGTAGGCGCGAATAGCCCAAAGAATCACTTCGAGGTCGGTGGTCACCAGTTGGCGGATGCCAGGGTATAAAATCTTGATCGCCACCCGTTCGCCCGAGGGCAGCTTGCCCACGTGTACCTGGCCAAGCGATGCTGCGGCCAAGGGGATGGGGTTTACCTCGAGGGCGTCTTCAGGCGCCACACCAAACGAGTGTAAAAACGTAAGCCGCATGACCTCAAAGGGTTGCGCAGGCACTTGATCTTGCAGGGTTTTTAGTCGTTCGCTGAGCGCCGCAGGCAGAATGGTGCTCATCATCGACAGGACTTGCCCTAGTTTGATGTACACGCCGCGTAGTTTAATAATCGACTGATAGAGCCGCTCGGCATTGAGTTGGTCGAGCTTGGTGCGCCGGCGCGTTAGCCAGTCTTGAATCCAGGGGGTGGTTTCATTGCGAAAAAGACGCACCAAAGCCGCCTGAACGAGGTAGCTTAAAAAGACGCGTCCGAACGCAAAAGAGGCAGAAAGCCAGCGCCAACTGAACATCGATAGAGTATACTTGATTTTGTGGCTCAGAGTAAGAGCGTGCACGTGAAGTCTTCTGCTTATTCGGGTTCTGGTAGGCCGGATCAAGACAGTTTGTGGCGTATGTCGTGGCTTCCAGCGTCGCTGCGCCGTTTTGCCAAGCTCGCCCCACCGGCGCGTTATTTACGCG
>JBGAKI010000035.1:0-31350 GCA_044224525.1 Polyangiales bacterium
AGCGCGCGGCATTTCGCGCCAGAGAGCTCTTGAAAACGCTGACGCAGCTTGAAACCCATGCTAATAAGCAGCTAACCTTGGATACACTGCTTGCGCGTATGCAAGCGGGGCACAACTAGATCATGCCGAAGCCGCCCTTTTTTATCAGCACGCCGATTTATTACGTCAATGACAAGCCGCATTTGGGCACGGCGTATTCGACGATCGCCGTCGATGTGATGGCGCGTTATCGCAAGCTGCGGGGGCATCCGACGTTCTTTTTAACAGGACTTGACGAGCACGGCCTTAAACTGGAACGACGGGCCACCGAACAAGGAATGGCGCCGCAGGATTTTGTGGACAGCATGGCGCCTGCGTTTAAAGAGGCTTGGCGTGCATTAGGGTGTCAGACCAACGATTTTATTCGCACCACTGAGCCGCGGCATAAGTCGCGTGTGCAAACGCTGTGGAAGCGTGTTGAAGCTGCTGGTGATATTTATCTGGGCGATTATGAGGATTGGTATTGTGTGCCTTGCGAGCTCTTTTATACGGAAAAGGCGCTCGTTGATGGTCACAATTGTCCCATTCACAAAAAACCAGTCGAAAAGGTCAAAGAGCAAAGTTACTTTTTTAAGCTGAGTGAGTACACCGATAAGCTGCTCAAATTTTATGACGACCATCCTGGATTTGTACAGCCGGAGTCGCGCTTTAACGAAGTGAAAGCCTTTGTCAAAGAGGGCTTACGAGATCTGTCAGTGTCACGCACAAGCTTTCGTTGGGGTATTGCCGTGCCAGGCAACCCTAAGCACATCATGTACGTGTGGTTTGACGCGCTGGCGAACTACATTACCGCGCTTGGAGGTCCCGAGAGACCAGGCGAAACGTCTTATTTGTACGATCGTTTCTGGACACAACGCGCACAAGGCGCGCAGGCCTCGCATCTTGTGGGCAAAGACATCTTGCGCTTTCATGCGGTCTATTGGCCTGCCTTCTTATTGAGCGCAGGCATCGAACCGCCCTCACGCGTGTATGCTCACGGGTGGCTCACCGTCACAGGCGAAAAAATGAGTAAGACTGCGGGCAATGTCGTGTCGCCCTTGCCTGTTGCCAATATCGTCGGAGCGGACACGCTGCGTTATTATTTGATGCGCGACATGGCATTTGGCGACGACGGCGATTTTAGCTTTGAAAATCTTATTAGCCGTTATCAGAGTGACCTGGCCAACGGTGTTGGCAATTTGCTCAATCGTATCGGCGCGAGTTTTCTGCCGAAACACTTTGAAGGCCGCGTACCAAATCTCGATAAAAGCGCGCATCACGCTGACGACGATGCATTGGTAGCGTTGGCAAAACGTGTGTCAGACGATGTTGCAAAGCACCTGGATGACTTTAGGCCCCATCGTGCGATCGAAGCATTGTGGGAGTTGGTATTCGCCGCAAACAAGTACATCGATGCCCAGGCGCCCTGGACATTGGCAAAGCAAGGCAATGTCGCGCGCCTTGGCAACGTGCTTTACCATGCATTGGAAGCGCTGCGCTGGGTCAGCATTATGCTGTGGCCGGTGATGCCACAAAAGGCGCGTGAGTTACGCGAGCAGCTTGGGCTCATGGATCTTTCACCCACAGAACAACTGGATCTTTGGCCCGGCGCTTGGGGTGGGTTAACCGGCGGTACGCCAACCCATGCGACGCAGCCTCTTTTTGCCAAGCTTGACGACCATGTTCTGAACAACCTTTTAGCGACCATGCCTGGCCACCAAACGAAAGTTAACCCTATGACACAGACATCTTCAACGGCTCAAACACCCATCGATCAAGCACCCAAAGACAACTTCATTGAGTTTGAAGACTTCACCAAGGTAGAGATCAAGCTCGGATTGGTTATCGAGGCGGAACGCGTTGAAAAAAGCGACAAGTTGCTCAAGTTGCAAATCGATCTTGCTGAAGCAAAACCGAGGCAGATCCTGTCTGGTATTGGCAAGACCTATGCACCAGAAGACTTGGTGGGTAAACGCTTGGCAGTGATCACGAACTTGAAGCCGCGCAAAATGATGGGGCACGAGTCACAAGGAATGGTACTGGCCGCGAGCGACGACGCGGGGCTTTCCGTGCTCTTGACCGATAAAGCGATCACCGCCGGTGCCCGCATTACCTGACGACACTCGATTGCAACTGCGTGCGCCGCCGCCCGATAGCCTGTCTTCGGACGACGACGTTCGCGTTCGCGTCAACGGACTTAATTCTTAGTTTGCGCCTGTGCTTTTTGCACTTGTTGGGTGATCGGTGATTTCTTGTCGAGCTTACTTAACCACTCGTCTGTTTGCTTTTCAGCCTCGTCTTTTGCAATGCCATAACGCTCTTGCACTTTGGCGACAAGCATGTCTTTCTTGGCGTTGATTTGACCAAGATCGCTATCGGTAAGTTTTGCCCAACGGCCTTTGACGTCGGCTTTGATTTGATCCCATTTGCCTTCGATGATGTCTTTGTTCATGGTGTTCCTGCTTTCATTGTTGGTCATACACTAACCACGATCAACGAGAGAACAACACACACCTCGGTCGCCTCCGCGCAATAAACAACAGACTTTGATACCTGCGCATAAATCATCAAAGGCGGGGTTACGCAGGGGTCCCGTCGTGGTTATGTTGCCATCGAAAGAGAGGCTTTATGCTTTATTGGGCAGCTATGTTTTTCGTCATCGCATTGGTGGCGGCGGTATTTGGTTTTGGCGGCATTGCGTCGAGCGCCGTTGGCGTGGCAAAAATACTGTTTATCGTGTTTTTGGTGATGGCAGTTATCTCGTTTATTTTTGGGCGACGACGACCCACATAACCAGGTAGCGCAGGCATGTCGAGAGCGCACGCGTTGAGCGAAAAGTGTGCTAAGTTGCATGAGGGTTTGCGCGATGCTTTTCGACACGCACTGTCATTTGGATTTTGACGACTTTGGCGAAAGCCTCGACGAGGTATTGGCTACAGCAACGCGCGAAGGAGTTGAGCGCATTGTGAGCATCGGCGCGGGTCGCGGCGTCGAGAGCATGCATGCGGCCGTAGCCATTGCTCATGCGCATCGCGATTGGATTCATGCGTCGGCGGGGATCCATCCGCACGACGCGAAACTCTGGTCAGCGGGCATTGCAAGCAAGGTCGAAACACTGGCAAGCGACACACAGGTTGTAGCGATTGGTGAAACAGGCCTTGATTTTCATTACAATCATTCGGAGCGCGACAAACAAGAAGAAGCGTTTCGTGCGCAAATTGCGATCGCAAAGCGTGCCCGTAAACCTTTGATCATTCATACGCGCACAGCCGCTGAAGACACATTGCGTATACTGCGCGAAGAACAAGCGCGCGACGTAGGCGGCATTATTCATTGTTTTAGCGAAAATGCGCCTTTTGCCAAAGCGGCACTTGATTTGAATTTTGTGTCGTCGTTTAGCGGCATCGTGACGTTTAAAAACGCCAAAGACATTCAGCAAGCAGCGCGCGTACAACCCAAAGATGCGATTTTGGTTGAGACCGATGCGCCCTATCTTGCCCCGGTGCCCTATCGCGGCAAACGCAATGAGCCAGCGTATGTAAAACACACTGCGGCGTTTATTGCAGCGTTGCGCAACGAGGATTTTGAGGCGTTTTGCGAGCAGACCACGAATAACGCGTTGCGTGTGTTCAAACTGAGTTAGAAATTAGTTTGGACAGGGGATGGGTTTGTTGTCGACGATAATATTGTCGATCCAGATCTCGCGCCCTGCGTCGTCATTTTGAACGTTTTGCCAACCGATTTTCAGCGCATTAAAATTAGCAGGGTACCACTTCTTGTCGCTGTCACCGGCTGGGCAACCTGCTTCATTTGCGGACCCAGGAAAGTTGTTGCCGTCAATGGCAATATCCGTGAGTTCATTGGCATCGACCCAAAACCCCGTTTTGTTGGCCGCGCCATCAAACTTCCAGCGTATGCAGATCCACTTGTGAAGCGGCATTTGTGTAAGTGAGTGCGCCCAACAGTCGCTTGTGTTGTCATTTGCGAAGTAGTTGGCCATAAAACGTTGTGGCGGCATGGTGTCGTCGTTGTTTTTGTACCATTGGGTACCGTAGCGGTATTGCACGTTGTAGTTTTTGCCGATCGCTTGACCGCTTGCTTCAAGAATATTGGTGTGACACGAGTTTTTTGCTGTCGCGTCCATCCAAAACATCATGCGGCCGTAAATGGCGTTGTTGCTGGTCGGTAAAATGGGCGAACCTAAAGTCAACATGGCGGTGTATCCCGAACCGGCTTGGTTGGTTTTTAAATGTAGCGCTTGGGTGCCCGCGTAAGACTTGTTGTTGACCACCTCGACCACGCCGGTGCTAACGGAGGTGCCCCAGGGACTCGTGGGTTTGGTGCCAACAGCGTATTTTTCAAAATCGTCGCATACAAGACGACCCGTGCAATCGTCGACAAGGGTGCCGCCGTCGGTGGGAGGGATGTTACCTGCGTCGCTGCCGCCGTCGACGCTGGTATTGGCATCGGGGTTGTTTTGCACGCGCCCAACAAGGTCGGCAATTTCGCCGCCTTCACAACCTGAAAGCATAACAAAGGCGAATAATGCGCAGAGACTCTTGGTCAAGAGACGCACAAGCGAATGGAGCATGGTCTTTTGATTATAAGTCAATTGGCATAGGATTAGATACCTTTAAGCCTGGGGCGACCGGCCATTGCGAACGACTTGACCTGGGGCAAAAAACGCGTATGATTCACGCCACTTCTGTTCTGGAAGGTTTTTTTATGAATACGAATCTCGGCCTTATCGGCAAAAAGCTCGGAAATACACAGGTTTTTGAAGAAGACGGCACTGTTGTGCGTGTGACCGCCATTGAAGCGGGGCCCTGCGTGGTGCTCGCAAAGCGCAGCCCAGATCGCGATGGGTATAGCGCCCTTCAGCTTGGCTTTGGTAAGCGCAAAGAAAAGAGCCTCAACAAAGCCTTGGCGGGTCAGTTCAAAAAAGCCAACGTAGAACCCGCTCGAGAGGTTCGCGAGTTTCGTGTACCAAGCGACGTCGCAGACAAGTATGAGGTCGGTCAGACCTTGAAACCGACCGAGATTTTTGAAGTGGGTCAATATGTGGATGTGTGCGGCACGACCCGTGGTCGCGGGTTCACCGGCGTTATGCGTCGTTGGAACTTTGCTGGCGCTGGAACCGATACCCACGGCACACATGAATATCGTCGTCACGGCGGATCGATCGGTACCAACATGACGCCGGGTCGCACGTTGCCCAACCTGAAGATGCCTGGCCAATATGGCAACGAACGTGTGACTGCGCAGAATCTTCGCGTGGTGCGTGTGCTCGATGAAGAGAACATTGTATTGATTGAAGGTGCTGTGCCGGGCTCAAAGAATAGCTTTGTGACGGTGCGCGGCACGGTGCGTACTAAGAAGCAAGTACAGCACTGATCCTCGCAAAGGGCTGATTCTCGCAAAACGGCGAGCGTTTTGCTTAACTTTTGTTAGCGCGGATGTGGTCCGTATTAGTGTGATCGGGTTTTCGCGCACGTGTTGTGCTAGACATACGTCAACATGAGCTCGGGACAGCGAAGGCAGGATCATTTTGGGCGGCGCGCTAAGCGCGAGGGGTTTGCTGCACGCTCGGTCTACAAGCTTGAAGAGATCGATCGACGCTTGAAGCTGATTCACCCCCGCATGCGTGTGCTTGATTTAGGAGCGTTTCCTGGCTCATGGATGCAGTATACCGCGAACAAAGTGGGCCCAGGCGGGTTGGTGGTGGGCATCGACATTCAGGATATGCCTGCCCCTGCTCCGCCCGCAAAATTTATTCACGGCGATATCCATCTCGTGGCAGATGAGGCGCTGGCGGCTTTCGGGCCTTTTGATGTGGTTCTTAGCGACATGGCACCCAACACGTCGGGACAACGACACGCGGACCAATTTCGTAGCTATGAACTGTACATGCGTGCGCTCGAGTTGGCGGTAAAGATGCTTCGGGCCAAGGGCACTTTTGTTGGCAAGATCTTTCAAGGCGCGGAGTTTGACGCTGCACGAAAGTCGGTCGCTCAGCACTTTGAAAAGGTGCGCATCTTTAAGCCCGAGGCCACTCGCAGCGAGAGCTATGAAGTCTTTATGGCAGGCCTTATCAAGCGCGCATAGCTTTTACGTATATCAGGCACTGCTTGCTTCCGCAGCAATGAGGCTTATGTTGATAACGGAGGTCGATATGACTAGATTTTATCCACATGCGTTCGTGTGTTTGATGGGCGCGTTGGTGCTAGCAATGCCAAGTGCTGGGGTGCAGGCCGACGCATACGGGCCAACACCCGTGCTCGAAGTTAACAAGCTGACCCAAGCTGAGGTGCGTAAGGTCGTTAAGCCCACCATGAAGGGTTCGATGCGTATCGCATATCCGCCTTTTCGCGGGCCCTTCGGCAATGCGTCCAGTTCCATTTTGGTGCTTGTGCGCAATGATGAGCCTAAACCCGCACGTTTTGTGGGTTATGTCATCGCTCCAGAGGGGGCGACCAATCGCGTCTATGAACTGCCCGTATTGCACGCCGCGGGTGTGCCGGTAGCGATCGACAGTGTGCTTTTTGAAGATATCAACCACGATCGTACGCTTGAGATCGTGATTCTTGCTCGCTATCTGAAAGAACGTGCTGCCAATCAACCCGTGGGCAAACCGTACAGCGAAAATGTCGTGTTGCGGATGAAGGGTGAAGGTTACGAGCGTTGGCAAGAGGCAGAGGCGCATATCCGTCTTGCGCGTACGCCAGCGCAGGCGCGCAAGGCGCTGACACCACTCGTTCAGCGCACGCCCTAAGTTTGCACATTCATTGCAGATAGACGGATCGAGCGCGACCCAGCCTCACCTGCTATTGGTTGTGAGCTTAAGCGTCTTGGTCGCTTTGCAAGCGCTGGGCACTTTCAACCCAACGTTCGCGGACGATGCGGCCTTTTAGCTGAGGAACGCGTCCGGTGAGTTCATCAATATCAGCTTTCGACCACGCCGCGACCTGCTTATATGAGCGGATCCCCTGTCCATGCAGCAATCGTTCAATGGCAGGGCCTATGCCCGTGATACGCTTGAGATCATCGCCACCGTCGGCCTTTGACTGGCTCGTGGGTCGCGGTGTGATGGAAATGGGACCCTCGCTCATTTTGATGGCGTCACTTTGCATTTCTTCAAAGCGCGCCTTGAGTTCGAGAATCTCGTGCTGGTAGCGCTCGATTTCAGTGTCGTGCTCATGCTTTGTTTCAAGAAGTGCCGCCGACCAACGTTGCTCGGCATCGCGAAACGCGTTCTTGTCTGCCGCGTGTCGTTCGCGCAGATCGATGAGCTGCGATTGCGCTGTGTCGAGCGCGTGTTTTAGCTCTTCGAGTTGCTTCGCGTGGATGTCTGGCACCGGCGACGCGTCGTCAGCTTCGTTGAGTTCGCGATTGATCGCCTGCTTGCTTTCGAGCTCCTTGTGAAACGCGTTGCGTTCATAACGAAGCTGTGTGATCTCAGATTGCCAGTTGCGCTGATCGATGCGCAAGGCGTCGAGCTCTGTGCGCAGCTTATTAACCTCTGATTGATGCGCCGCGTGCGCTTCGTTTAGCACATCGTTGCTTTGATCGACCACTTTGCGCAGCGCTTCACATTCTGCGCGCACGTTTCTTAGCTCGATGTCGTGGTCCGCAGCTCGCAGTGAAAAACGAAACTTGTCGCCTTGCGCCAAGTCGAGCGCGCTTGTGAGCCTGGCTTTTTCTTCGGCCATCTCGGCCAAATGACCTTCGAGCACTTGCTGTTGCCGTTGCCATTCGGCTTGTTCTTGTCGCCAGCTGCGCAAACGGTCGGTCTGCCTACGGTGCGTTAACCAAAAGTTGAGCAGGCTTATTGCAGCGGCTCCGGCAAGGAACGCTGCTGCCAAACCAACGATGGGTTCGCCGGTCGCCATGTCGGGTGAGTATGGATCAAATATTAGGCGCGCGCCAACGAGTAATCGGCCAGGTCGACACGAACATGCTCGGCTGCCCACGGTTGCTCGGTTTTCAGTGCTTGCCACATTTTTTGCGCGATGGTGCGGTAGCTCCAATGCCCTTGTTTTGCACTGCGAAGCTCGATTAACTGAAACACCTCGCGCAAATTACAGGTGATGGTGTAACGCCTGCGCGCGGCCAGGGGCACCACATATTGTGCATGCTCAGGCGAATGGGCGCTTAGCTCGGCCCAGATGGGATAGACGTTTTCAATCACGCGACGCATGTCGCCAGCAATGCCCAGCGATTCGGCAAGGGGTGGGAGTTCATAGCCCAAGTCCATGCCCAGCAGCTGGCGGTTTTGTGTTTGCATCCGATGGCGTTGCAAATCGCGATAAGCACCTTCGTCAAGTTCGACCTCAAATAAATAGTGCGTCTGTTCGAGCGCGCGCAAGGGTGCGTCAAACTTTCCGCGCTCCGCAACATAAGCGGCAAAAATCTGGCTTTGTGCTTCGCGACTGAGCGCCTTTAGCCCCGCATGTGTATTGGTTAGGTTCTGCTGACCATGCTCGAACACAATCGCGCTCACCACACGCTCAAGCGCATCGGCGTCGCAGCGCAACAAACGCACCTCACCGCCGGCTGTTTGACTCAGTGCCTGTTCGCTTTTTGCGCAGCGAAGCGAGTCTTGTAAAGATGCAAATGCTGGGGCGAGGCGCTTTGTTAAGCCCGTTCGATGCGCTGTTGGTTCGACGTACTTGACGAGTGTTGGTACGACGGCTGCCGCTTGAGCGTGCATGAGTGCCGCAAGTCGGCGTATCTCGCCCAGATTTGAAGCAAACATGGTTTGCAGTTGATGTTCGAGCGCGCGCGCGTTGAGTGTCATGCCTACATGCGTGCGCGTGCCTGCCGGCAGTAGATACCGCAAAACATCGCAGGCCTGCGCGCGTAACATGGCTTGGTATGCACGCTCGGCTTGCTTTTCTTTGCGCGGATGTAGCTGCATCAAAAGTTCGGTGACACGCGGCTGCAAGCGCAGGTATGCGTCAAGCAACGACGTTGCACCCTCGCGGTAGCGTTTGGCAAGCGCTGCAGGAAGGTCTTCGTCGAGGGGTAGAAAACTATCTTGATCGAAGACCACATAACGGGTGCTCTTTTCGGTGTAGGAAGCTAGGCGCGTATCTTCAACCACCTTGCTTGCGACGATCGAAATGCGTTCTAGCGCAAGATGGATAACCGCATGTTCGGCCACAGAACTGTGCCCGTAGCCGACTACCCATTTTTCGTGGAATTCGCGTGCTTTTTGTTCGGCCAGCACCAATGCTGATTTTTGCTCGCCGCTGGCGCCAATACCAAGCGTTTGATCGGCGAGTAGCTTGGCCAAGTTGGTACGCAAGTCTTCCCGACTGCGCGAATAATAAGCGAACAAAACGGCGACCACTTCTTCAGGAAGTCCCGTCAAGGTAAAAACCTGCGATTCGAGATCACTGACAAAGGGGGCAATCAACTTCTTTTCTTCTGCGCTCAACTTTGCGGGCTGATTCTCGGTCGCTGTCATTCGTGGGTCTCCTGTATGGTTAGGTCTTACGTTGAACGGTTGCGGGTGAACCCAACGGGCATGGTTCCACCCAAGGTTTATCTTCGCTACCGACGAGTACGTGCTTGCGGCGCGTGAGCACCTCGCATCCGTCTTTGGTCACGTGCACCGTGTGCTCAAACTGCGCCGACCACTTGCCGTCTTCGGTGACCACGGTCCAACCGTCGTCAAGCACCTGGCACGCGTATGTACCCTCGTTGATCATGGGTTCGATGGTAAAAACCATGCCGGCTTTCAAGCGTTTTCCGGTGCCTGCTTTTCCGTAGTGCGCAACTTGTGGTGGCATATGAAATTCGCGCCCGACGCCGTGCCCAACATAATCGCGCACCACCGAGAACCCTTGTGCTTCGGCAAAACTTTGAATGGCGTGACCAATATCGCCTAAGCGAGCGTCTTCTCGCACCACGGCAATTGCACGTTCAAGACACTGCCGCGTGACCTCCACCAAGCGGCGCGCTTTATCAGAGGGTGTGCCGACATAAAAAGTGGCGCTCGTGTCACCGTGAAAACCCTTCTCTCTAGGCAAATAACATGTGACGTCGACGTTAATGATGTCGCCATCTTTGATTTTGCGTTGGTCAGGAATGCCGTGACAGACCACCTCATTGATGCTTGTGCAGCAGCTCTTTGGGTAGCCGTGGTAGTTGAGGGTCGAGGCAATGGCGTGATGCGCCAAGAAATACTCGTGGACCCACTGATCGATCTCTAGCGTGGTCACGCCGGGTTTGAGCCGCTCGCCGACCATACATAACGTGTCAGCCGCGAGTTGGCATGACTCGCGCATCTTCGCCAATGCAGATGGCGACATGATTTCTACTGCACTCAAGATCAACCCTTTAGCTTATGCCACGACCGTTTTTGCAAGCGAACCCGTTTGCATAAAACGACCGCGTATATACCACACAATATAGATAATGGCGGCTAAAATGTAGTTCAAAAGCATCACACTCCAAAGCGCCACGCGTGGCCCATGAATGACTTCAGTGACCACGTAGGCCGCGGGTATCACCACGCCGATGACCACAATACAATCAATAATTAGACTCGAAAGGGTGGCGCTTGCGCCCGCCATGGCTTGTGAAAGTACGACGGCGACCCCAAGTGCCAAATAGCCCAAACCGATAAGTTTGAGATATTCACGCCCGATCGCGATCACCTCTGGGTCTTTATCGAAGAAACCGACGATCTGCGTGGTATAGCTTAAGTACAGTACCACGAGAATCGCCATCATTAAGACGTTGTAAAACGCGGCGTACCAGCCCGCTGCTTTCGCACGAACCGTGTTGCCTGCGCCTAGGTTGGCGGCCACGAAGCTCGACGCCGCGGCGCCCCACCCCATGCCAACAAAAAGCGCCATGGTTTCAAGACGCAAACAAATGCTGTAGGCAGTCAGTGCACGCAGATCCCCCGCAGAGGTGAAGTTGGCGTTCACGAGCGAGACAAACACCAAAATGAGAAGCACTCTGACCACCAGTTGTGTGCTGCTTGGCCAGGCAATATTAAAAATTGAGCGCAACTCATCGATGCGCGGTTTGAGGTAAATCGCATGAAAACGCGGCCCGCCGCGGCGACGCATCAAAAGCCAAAGACCAATAAAAACGGGCACGCTACGACCGATCAGCGTAGCCCACGCGGCGCCCACTACCCCCAAGCGGCCTGCGCCCAGCAATTTGGCAAGCGGTAGCGCCCAGGCGAATACGTCTGGAGAGGGGCCTTGGCCATAAATAAGCACCGGGTTGAGCACAATATTGAGGGCATTGCCAAAAACCAAGAGCCCCGCTGCTGACTTGGCGTGACCGAGCGCACGCAAAATGGCGGTGACCTGCAAAAGCAAGAAGATCGAAAAACACCCACCGAGTACGATGCGTAGATAAGGCACCGCGAGGTCGGCTGTTTCGCCCTTGGCTTGCATTAAGACACGTACCACAAAATCGCTACCAAATAGCCCGAGTGCACCAAAAACAAGGGAGAGCAGCGACACGAGCCAGAGCGACTGCCATGTGGTTACTCGAATACCCTTAAGATTTTGCGAGCCAACGCTATGTGAGATGCGCGCAACGGTCGCGGTAGACACGCCGTTTGAAATGATCGTTGCAACCGCAGCGACCATGTCACAGATGCCAAGTGCGCCAAGGCTTGCACCCGCGTTGTCGAGTCGACTGATCATGAACATGTCGACCCAGTTGAACATTGTATGTAGCGCCATCCCAATGGCGAGCGGCAAGCCAAAACGGGCGACCGCGAGTGGCAGCGAACTTTGCAACATGCGCTGACGCGAACGCTCGTTACGTGTGAGCGCGCGTTTCGTGCTCACGGCCGAAGCGTCGGCGGCTCGAGTGGTGTCGTCGACACTAAGGGTGGATTGAACGATGGGCTTGGAAACGGTGTCCATGCAGGGCCGATTAGCCTATCGCAGCTAAGCAGTTCCCGCCAGCCAAGAGGGGTGCTATGATGCAGAAAAATGACCGCAAATCGCACTTTTTTTATGTTCGTGCTGGGCATGGCCCTTTGTACGCCGGCGTGCGGTAAACATGCGGGTCTGCCTACGGGTGAAGGTGGCGGCAAGCCGGGCGCGTCGGGGTCAAATCCCAAAGACGATGCAGCGGTGGGCGCTGACGCGGGCGATGGTGGCGCCTCAACTGGCAACTGTGTGTCCTCGCCCTCGGTGAATGGCCAGCATTATACCATCGATACGAGCACAAACCCGAGCGAAAGCGACCCTACGCCCACATGGACCTTGGCGTCGACGACGACACAATGGAACTGCGGACTCAAATTGCTGACGGTCACAGTTTCAGAGACCGATTGCGGGCAAAATCCCGCTGATCTTGCACGCAGTATCGTGCTCAAGGTGACGCAAGCCAATATTAGCAAGCTTGTTGCGACCACTGCGCTTTATGGTCCGCAAGCTGATCCGCTTGAGCTGAGCGTTAACCGGCTTGGTACCGAGTGGGGCAACTGTCGTGTACCGAATGGCTCGCAGACCCTGCCCTACGGAGCGATATCGTTTTCAAATGGCTCACAAGATGCAGATGACGCGGCTTGGCGCGTGGATTTTTCCTCCATGCTCAATTTGGCCGATTGCTCAAACCAAGCGAGCACGCTGACGTTGGCGCTAGAGGGAATTCTCAGTTTCACGCTGACGCAGAGTTACGCGACAGCTTGCCCTACGCTCTGATCGACAATGAACCCGGCGTGTTGGCCAACCGTGATGCTTTCGGCTATGTTAGCGCCGACAACCGAACAAAAAAAGCTAAGCTCCCGTAGCTCAGATGGATAGAGCGGTCGCTTCCTAAGCGAATGGTCGCACGTTCGACTCGTGCCGGGAGCGCCATTGCGGCGCAGCGCAAGGCCAAGTGCCGCAAACACTTTTCAACGAGGCACTTTAGCTGCTATGACGCTTAGGTGGCGTTGTGGATTGTGGCGCTTGTGGCGCTCTTAGAACTTGGCCTTTTGGCAAAACAAAGCTTCGGTGTGCCGAGCGAAGCGTCGTTGCGACATCGCGCACAAGAGATGGTTGCCCAGATTCCAGATGGACCGGCGTGGCAAAACATGCCGCGATGGCAACAAACGCTTACGTTGTCTTATGCTGATCAGGCGATCACGCCCAGCCGCCTTCTTGATAGCGGACGACCGCTTTGGCGCGCAAGCGATTCGATAGTGGGTGCGCAGGTATGGCAAATCACAGCAGAGGGGCCAATGGCTTGCCCATGGCAAACACAACAAGCGGTGCTGGGGGGTGGCTTGGGCTTTGGCGCGTTGGCGCCGACATCTCGTTTTGTGTGCGGTGCACATCCAGCAGCTTGGGTTGGCACGACCATCGAAGAAGATGTGACGCTTAGGCCGCGGCATTGTATCCATCAACAGCCGCTCGATTCGCGCCCCTTACGTATGCAGGTCAGTTTGCCCGCACCCATCGCTCATAAAGCGACAACGCTTACTTTTGGCGCAACACTTTATTACGAAGATGAACGACAGCGTACGGGCGCGCCGGTGCGCATTGATCTTGCGCTTTCGGGGCGACCGCATGCTCAGATACACCATCGCGATGGTGACGGATATCGCGTGTGGCGTTGGCATTTAAAATCAATGCCATCAACACTTGATGTGACGGTGACCAATATGGGTGCACCTCGTCGTTCATTTTGCTGGAATGCAACGCTTGACGAAGAAGTGCAGCCATGATGCAAGCGCCTGTATCTACGACTCGCGAACAGTGGCTGTCGGCACTGGGTCTGGTTTTGCTGACGGTGGTTTTGCTTGTATCGACGCATTCGGCGATTGGCATTCCGCGCGACGAGAGTTTTTATATTGAGGCAGCGCGCGTTTACGGACGCTGGTTTGCGCTTCTTTTTAACCAACCGACCCAAGCACTGAGCGACGCCGCGATCGTGCATTCTTGGTCATTCAATAGCGAACACCCACCTTTTGTGAAGTCGCTTTTTGCGTGGTGCTGGTTGATCGAAGCGCGTTGGCATGTGTTTGGCAGCGAGCGCTTGGCGTGTCGCTTTGCGCCGATGGTTCTACATAGCGTAGCGGTTGGACTTGTCTATCTTTGGGGCACCCAAAGTCAATGCCGCCGAGTGGGCTGGTTTGCGGCCTTGTTTTATTTGTTGTTGCCGCGTGTGTTTTATCACGCGCACCTTGCTTGTTTCGATGTTCCGATCGCAAGCATGGTGCTGATCAGCGCTTATGCATACTGGCGATCGTTAACCCGCACCCGCTGGGTTTGGTGCTTTGGGATCGTCTTTGGTCTTACGCTCGCCACCAAACACAACAGCTGGCTGGTACCGCCTGTATTGATGGTGCATTGGTTGATTTGGGCGCGCCATACCCCGACGACGCGTCGAGCGAATTGGTTTTGGTCCATGCTCATCGTCAGCGTGTGCGTGTTTTATTTAAGTTGGCCGCTGCTTTGGGTGCGGCCCATTGAGCACCTGCGTTGGTACGCGCGCTTTCATATGCAACACGAGTACTATAATATGGCTTATTGGGGCGTAAACTATTTCAAGCCTCCTTTCCCCAAGTCATATCCATGGGTGATGACAGGGTTTACCGTCCCCATGACTTCGCTTGCGCTGGGCGTCATGGGTCTGATATACGCGATCCGCCGAAGCGTGCGTGTTGATGCTCATGCCAGCACCTTTGCATTGTGGACGGGTTTAGCGCTGGTGCCACTCTTGGTGTATCTGCTGCCACACACGCCGATTTTTGGCGGTACAAAACATTGGTTTCCGGCCTATCCATTTTTTTCACTTTGCGCGGGCAGCGCTTTTGACCGATTGTGTGCGCGCGCAGCACTTGGGCCATGGGTTGGCGCGCTTGAACACAGGCGTAAAGTTGGCTTGGCATTGGCGGCGGGTCTCTTGCTTTTGCCAGCCAGCATTGAAACATGGCGTGGGCGACGCTTTGGCCTTTCGTATTACAACGCGCTTGCAGGTGGCACGCGAGGTGCAGCCGACAAAGGCATGAACCGAACTTTTTGGGGCGTACACGCGGTCAACTTGGCGCCTTATCTGCGCAGACGTTTGCCTTTGGGCGGACGCATTTGGCTTGGCGATACCACGCAACAAGCCTGGCAATTGTTGCAAGCCGAGGGTCTGGTGCCTCGTACAATTATACCTGCGGGTAATCTAGCGGATGCCGATGTTATTTTGGTCGACGAAGAGCATCATTTCGCGGAAGTACACTATCAGGCTTGGCAAGTGATTGGTGACACGCGACCCGACCATGTGTTAACTTTTGACGGCGTGCCGATTGTGACAGTGTACTTCAACCCGCACCCACAACGGTAAGTTCCCTTTTGCGAGTGCGTTAGAACATGCGAGAAGTTGAGCTGAACCTAGTTGATGCGAACGTCTGCGTGGCGGTTCCGCTCGCTTCAACTGCGTCGATTAAGTTCATTTGGCAGGAAAACTGACCAACAAAAACACGTGGCCGTCTTTTCCCTGCAACTGACGAATCTCGGGCTCGGCGGGCGCGCGTAGTTCAAAGACCCAGCGGGTTTGCTTGCCGCGATGCTGCACGCGAGCTGATTTGACCGGCGTATTAAAAAACGATGTATTGAGCACGCGTCCATGGTTATGAAGCGCCGCGCGTGCCGAGCCAAGCCCAAGCTCGAGGGTACCCGCCCCACTGCGCTTATGTACCGCAATAGGGCGCAAACTGAACGCCGCCCCAGCTAATGGTGCGTTTGGCTTTGCTGCTCGATGGTTCGCTAACCGTGCTCATGCTACCAAACTCGGGGCTTACACCTGCATAAGGTTCGGGGGGCAGATTTGCAGTCGATGGCGGTGGACCCGCCACCTCAAGCGCCGCCGCGATGGCTACGTTAATAAACGCAGCACCCAAAAACACCAGGCACCTGTTGAAGGTATCCATAACGCTATCTATTGTAAATCAACCTGCCCGCCGCGTAAACAATCTCGCAAAGTGATATTACGCGATGAAAACAGGGCTCGACCACGCCATTTCGCCATCGGCGCGCTCGACACGAGCATACACATAAAAAGGCTGTGTATTGCCCACACGGTTTAATGAAAGCGAGGCTTGCAACACGTCGTCGGCACGCTCGACAAGCGTGATCACACCTGCCGGGCCAATCAGGGCAAGTGATGCCAAGGTGCTATCTGAATGAGCACACGCCTCGATCTGCAATTGATCGGTGCGAGGTAAGAAGCTTCCCATGGGCTGCTGATTCACCTTGAGATCAAGAAAAATTTTGGCGCCGCTGGTTGCATAACAACGCCGCGTACGAAGGGCCTGAAAGATGCTCGCGCGGTCACAGCGCTCGGCTTGAACGGCGGTTAAGCCGGTGCGATGCGAGTCGCGTTTGCGTGCGATACCGTGATGCCACAGCAAACCATGGCCATCCGATCCCGCGACAAAACCAAAACGCAGTCCGCGCTTGAGCACTTCGTCGATCATCTGATCACGCAGATCGCCGCGTTGGCCAAGTTTGTGTTTATAAAACTCGTAACACCCGTGGCAAGAACACAACTCCCAGACGGGCTGCATCGATTCTTGATGGGCTTTTTCGTCCGCGCCCGTCCAGCCAACGTGATGTGGCACTGCGATGCCGTCATGTGCCTTGAGCGCATCAAGCAGTGCTTCGCCGGTGCCGTAAACGTCTCGCGAAAGAACCTCGGACCCGGCGCTCGGCAGGTACACAACTTTGTGCCCGGGGCCTGGAAACATTTTTCCGGTCCACTCATAGGCAAAAAGCGTGGCGAACTTTCCGGGATCATTGTGTCGTTCGGTCACCGCTTCCAGGTAGCGCCATTCTCCACGCAATATGCGTTTGCCAAGAAACGACTCATGATCGCTTAACGCGCAGAAGTCATCGCCGTACTGCTCTCGCGCGCGCCAGAAAGCTTCGTCAGCGCTGCCGCAACCGTCGGAGTGTGCACTGTGTTGATGAATGTCGCCAAAGAACGTCTTGAGACCTTCGCCCGCGGCGTCTTGATGTTTTGATGCGATAAAAGGCGAAGGTTTTGTGCCCAGGGTGCGGGGCGCAAGCACACTTAGTTGCGGCGCGCCGCCAGTTGCGCAAGGCATGCGCACGGCGCGCAACCCTTCGCGTTCGCGAAAGACTGCGACAAGCTCAGCGTTCGCTAATACAGTCGCACTAACACGGCGTCCGCGGCAACCCCACTGTGCCGATGAGATAGCAATACGCGCGCTCCAGCCTTCGGTATTAAGATCTTGTCGCCAAAAACAATGAGAGCCGCGGCCAAACACACTGAGTGCTCCATCAGGTGAAAGCAGCATTTCGGCAAATTCGAACCCTTGTTCTTCGCCTTTTTGATCGCGATCCAAGCCCGGCATCAGGGTTTTGGGACCGTAGACTTGTCCGCTTTTATCGACAAAATGCAGCTCGATCCATTTGGTCAAATCAGGAGCAAAGGTGTCTTCGCGAACGTTGTGATGAAATCCGACCCACGCACCCTCATCGGTGACAAGTAACGCAGGCGCCGCAGCCATGCCATGGGCACGCCAGATCACGACGCGTAGACCTTGTTCGGTGGTGACTTCGACGTGACCCACGCCATCGGCCTGGTAACAAGCAACCGTCCAACCGCTGCTTGTGGCGCGTTGTTCGTGTTCGGCATGTAGATCAAGTGCGACCGCGTCTTGTCGCAACAATCCCATGATATGCGGTTCGTGGGCGATGAGCGCGGGCTCGCCGCTCAGTGCCCCCGCGGCATCGAGTGACCAGGCAAGTAGCTGCTCGCTGCGATCTGCAAGCGAAGCGATGGCATAAAGCGTCACCGCGTGTTCAGTACGCACCAATCGGGCACTGCGCAGATAGCGCTCGTGGGTGTGCGCAATCTGCCAATGCTCAGTGATATTCACGAATTGATTCCAAACACGCTGTCGCTCATTGCATGTAACCAATCGCACGCAGCTGATCGCGTGTTTTATCGTCGATTTGAATGTTTTGTTCTGGTAACGCAGATTGCTTGCCTTTGGCTTGTTCCAGCCAATGTGCGCGATCACCGGTGCCAAGGAACTGCCCGAGTAGCCCCCTACAATATGAAAATGCGACGGGGCTGTTGGCGGCGTTCAGCACCTTGGTTTCACCCGGATCATTCTTTAAATCAAAAAGCTCGGGTTTGGCGCCACGCAATACAAGTTTATAGCGACCTGCGCGAATCACGCGACGGTCATCTAAGAAGTCGCTAAACGCGACCATCGGCGCCGGCACATCTTTGCCCAGCATGATCGGCAGCAAACTTTTGCCTTCAAATGCTGCTGGGGCTTTAACGCCGCTTATGTCGAGCATGGTGGGCGCGATATCGACGGTGCTGACTGTGCGTTCTTCGCTCAATCCTTTGGGCAACGCTTTGGCGTAGCTATAAAACATCGGCACGTGCAAGAGTTCCTGGTACGTGCTGTGACCGTGACCAAACGATTGGTGATCATAGAACTCTTCGCCATGATCAGCCGTGACAACAAACAAGGTGTCGTCGTACAATCCCGCACTCTTTAGACGAGCCAAGAACTTGCCGAACTCGTCATCGTGATAGCTCACCTCGCCGTCGTAGAGCGCTTCAAGGCGATTACGGTCGCGAGGGGTGAACGTGATCATCGGCGGGTTCTTTTTAGCTTGTTCCAGCTGCTGTGCGGTGATGCGCGGTTGCACGATGCCTTCATAGGCATTGTTGTCGTACATCTTTAAAAACGTATCCGGGGGATCATAAGGCACGTGTGGATCGATGGTTTGAATGTAGACAAACATGCGCTTGTCTTTATTGGTTTCCATCCAAGTGGCAGCATCTTTAAATACGTCTTGCGCTTTGGTCGATTTTGCATCGCGAATATAGTTGATGTAGTGATCCCAGCCTTGATTAAAGCCGAACTTATCGGACACATAACCGTTGGCGATAAAGCTACCGGTCGTCAGCCCAGCTTGTTTATACACCTCGCTGATCATGGTGGCTTGATCGGCCAGTTTGGCAGCATCGGTCTTGGCGCGATGCGTCATGGGCCAGAGCGACGTTAGCACCGACGCAACCGAGGGCTTGGTCCAGTTTTCAGGGGACTGTGCGTTCAGAAATGTGACACCGTTTTGTGCGATGGTATCGATGGTTGGTGTTTTGACGCGGCTTTGCGGATTAACGACCTTAAACTTGTCGGCCCGCATGGTGTCGATCAGCAGCAGCACCACATGTTTGGGTGCTTTTTTTGTATCCCACTGAGTCGACACCTTCGCGGCTCGCCATAACTGCGGTCGCGACCAGTAAAAATTATTTTCGGTACTCTCGTTGACCAGTTCAAGGCGCACGACCTGACCCTGCATGGCGTCGAGCGAGATGACTTCTTCTTGCCAAGGCTGTTTGGCTTGCCCCTGGGCAAGGACTTTCACGTCTCCCTGATCGCTTCGGGCGCGAATGCTATATGTGGCCTGACCGCGACTGACCCCTAAACCCACGCTCAACTTCGTGGGTTTATCGACGTCTACATACCAAGACAAGGTTGTTTTACTGGGTGTGGATATGATTGAGCGCTTCTTGCCTGCAATCGCCCGTTCCTCGGTGAGTGCGCGATGATTGGGTTCTTTGGTGATCGTCTGGGCGTTGCTTGCGGTCAGCACGCGCACAGAGTCAAGCGCAACGGAGACGCTCTCGCCGCGTAGCTGGGTGGTGCCGTTGAAGCGCAACAAAACGTAGTTGTCACCACGACTCAGTAATGACTGTGGTACTTGCACGTCATAATCGGCAAAGGTGCTGGCTTTATCGAACTTAACCGCCGGCAGCTGTTTGTCGTTCACAAAGACCATCATGCTTTGTGCGCCCACTGATCGCAGGCGAACGCGCAGCGATATTGACTTATTGACGCCCATACGCGAAAAATAAACACGGCCCGTTGAGCCTACGTGCGTGACCGAACGCTCTTTTAGATCGATGTCTGCGCCCCAACCTGATTTCCAGTTACCAAAAGTGTATTTGTGGCGTGCGGGACTGCCAAAATCGATAAAAAGCCCATCGGCATCGACATCGGCAAGATGCAGGGCTTGCCCCAAGTCTACATATGGCGCGAAACCTTCGAGCTCTTTGACGACCTTAGGATTATCGCCGCTTAAGCCCACTTCATTGATGGCCATCACGGTCTCTTTGTCACCATGGCCTTTACAGGCGTGTAGTGCGAACGCGGCTATGAAAAGCCAAGATAGGGTTACTGCTCTAAACATGGGGATCTACGCCTCCTTGGGGACGCTGAGATAACGTCAATTGAGCCTATCCACTAGCACGTTTTAAGCGAAAAGGTCAATTCAGGTCGACCGCAGCCCCTATTCAAGCTGAAGCGCTTTACCTGGCACGACGACGACAAAACGCATGCTGACGGAGCCGTTCCAGTACGCGCGGATCTCGTGATAGCCTTTGTCGAGCAGCACGGGATTCTTAAATGGTTTTATCTCGGTGTCATCGACCACAAGCTTGATCTTGTTCAAGGGCCAGTTTTTGGGCAGTAGCACGGCTCCTTGATCTTTTTTGAGCGCGGCATTGTTCGCAGGCAGCACCTTGATGTAGGGCTGCCATCCAGCCGCATTCGCCGACTCGGCGCTTTGGCTCTGCGTGGTCGACGCGGCGGGCGTATCGGATGGACGATCGGTGGTTTGCGGCGCGGGAGATCTTTCGATCTTGTCAGCGTGTTTTTTGCTCATTTGTCCGGCCAACCACGGTTTAAACCAAACCCAGCCGCCAGTACCAAGCACCGCTATTAACACGCCGAGCGCCAGGTACTTAAAGCCGCTGAACTCGGCGCGAATAAATTGTTCTGGCTCTAGACTAAGTGAAACGTCGCGCATCGTTGAATCGGCATCACTTGTGCGCGGCGGCAGCGATGAGGGGCGCTTTTCGCGCACCGTTTCAACAAGCTCGGTCGATACCAGCGCGTCTCGTTGCACAGCCACTTCTTGTGCTGAAGGTGCTGACGCCGATCTCTCGGACGTGCTCCTTTCCTTTGCCACCAGCGCCATTTGAACGGAAGCGTCATGCGCCGTGGCTTCCTCGGCGAGAGGCGGCAAGGCCTCTTGGCTCGGGGCGCCATCGACGCCTGCCACACTGACACCAATCGGCAGGTGCTCGCCAGCAATGAACTCAATGGTAGGTCGTTCCTCGGCGTTACCCGTCGGTTCGGCGTCTGCGACATCAGCGCGCCAAGCCCGTAGCGATAACGCGACGCGATCTTGTCCACGAGGTCCATGTACTTCGCGTAGTGCGCCACGACGCGCAAGCTCGCGCAAGACGAACTCAAGCTGCTGGGGATCTACGTCGCTATTTAAAAGCAAGAAGCGTGGACCTTCACCGGCATGCAGGCGCTGAATCAGGTTGGCGATGGTTTTTGGAGATGTTGCCGCAAACGCCTCAACCATCTTGGCGTCGAGCACAACCTTGTACACGTTCATGATCGAGATGCCCGAGACCGAATCCAGCAGCGCGCCCAGTTGTTCGGCACCTTTTTCGATCAACGCGCCAAGTTCACCTTGCAAGGTACCGCGCACTTCGCTGTCACTTACCACCACGGCGTACCGGCCCGTGTTACAGCCCAAGAGCTGAGGCAAAATATGTTCGCCGCGCGCAAAAATACCTTCGCGACCAGTCAGGCTCACGTCGACAAGCTGCCCGCCGCGCACTTGCACTTCGTAAAGGCTCCATGCATCGCGAATACTCATGCGCGCGTTGGGTCGGTGTTTGGCCACCGTCTGAATCAGGTTAACGATACCTATTTCCTCGATGCGACCGCGCGCCTCTACGCCAGAAATAAGCTTGTTTTCGAGCACCGCCACGGGCAACAAGGCCTGACGTACGCGTGCGATGATCTGATTGCTACCGGCTTCTTTGCGCAAATACCCAACGGCGCTGGCATGCAGTTCGCGCATGCGCAAAATAAAATCTTCTTTCCACGAAATTAAGATCACGGGCACGTCGGCCAAGGCTGGGTCGCGACTAAGCTCGCGACAAAGCACAAAGCCATCCATGCCGGGCATTAAGATGTCACTGATGATGACGTCGGGGCGTTTCTCGCGCACCAACTTGAGCGCTTCTTGCCCGCCACTCGATTCAACAACATCCATCCCTTCGGCACGCAGCACACCAGCAAAGAACCAAGCCACCGCTGGGTCGTCGTCGACGACTACCACGCGCCGCTCGCGCAAGTTGACTTCGCTTGAGCGTAAACCGTTTAGGACTTCCTCGCTCGACAAACTGAGCAGCGCAGGCCCATGGCGCGCAGGTGGATCGGCGAACACGACACGGCCACCACTTCGATGGGTGATTTGGGCGCGCACCGAAGCGATCGCGGCCCACGTGGCGGCTAGGATTTCGGCGCCATCGCCCATTGGAATGCGTAAGTCTCGCCCATTTTGCACGCGTTCAATCAGGCCTCGTTTGATTTCGGCGATCACGCGGTCAGCGACTTCTTCGCATGTGCGATCACCAAAACTGTCTTGCTCCATCGATGCAAGTAAACCGAGCGCTCGACCCAGCGCCTGAATCAACTGCAAACCGTCGATGGGCTTTTCTACGACGTCATCGACCCCTTGCTCTCGCAATGCGACACGGTCGATTCCCGCGCCACGGGTCGCCATGACGATGACAGGAATGAAATCGGTGAGTGGATCGCTGCGCAAGCGTGTGATCACCTCGGCATCAGGACCGGTTATGAAGCGCTGATCGACCAATAACACATCGGGCGTGCCGGAGCGTGCCCAACGCAGCGCTTCGTCGGTATCTTCGACACCTTTAACTTCAAAGTGATTGCCAGGAAGCGACGCACGAACTTGAGCTTGCACATCGGCCGAGTCGATAATGAGCACAGTGGCCGAGCTGCCGGGTAAGAGCTCGGGAGTACTGCTCTTCGATGCTGAAACGTTGGGCATCAACGGCGCGGCCAAGTTGCTCAGAGGAAAATCGTTGGGCGGCGCGGTGGTGACGGGAGGTGCCACATTGAGCGGCACGGGGATATCCGCAGGCGGTAGCACCGTTTGCTGTAGCGCCGCACCCGCTTGTGATCCCACGCTGATTTGGGCGAGCTGGTTGGCCAGGCTGCGTATTTGCGCCATGATCCGGTCGAGACCCTGCACATCCGCCGGCGTGGCGGCCGACTGCGTTTCGATTAGGCGATCAACCCAACCACACGCCTCGCGCAGGCGTGGCACAAGTGCCTCAAGGGAAAAGACCTCTACTGAGGCCAAAAGCGTTTGTAATTGCCGAAGTAATTGGTCTTGGACGTGGCGCTCGCCTGGCCGACCTGCTAAAAAAGAGAGGGTTTGCTCTAGCGCGGTGATGCGTTGGGGTAGCGACTTGACGAATCGCGCCCGCGTGGAGTCCCAGGTGGTGTCGCGGGTTGCGTCAGGCGTGCCCTCAGGCGCTGCAGCACCGGTCGCGGGCTGATCTTGCGGCTCAAAACTCATCGAAGACCAGTTTAGCCGATTATCCATCCGAGTGTGTAAAACTTATGAAGTTTATTGATGAAGTTGTGATTGAAACCCAGGGCGGGCGCGGCGGCGATGGCAGCTCTGCAATGCGGCGCGAGAAGTATATTCCTTTGGGTGGGCCCTCGGGTGGCGACGGTGGAAAAGGCGGCAGCGTTATTTTCGTTGCCCACGAAGGGTTGCACACGTTGATCGATCTAAAGTATCGGCGTGTGATTCGCGCCGAGGACGGCGAACACGGTCGCGGCAAAGACCAGTATGGTAAAACTGGACGTGATTGTATCGTTCGCGTTCCAGTCGGCACACAAGTCTTCGATTTGGCCACCAACGTTCTCATTGTTGATTTCGATCATCATGGCCAAGAATGTGTTGTGGCCAAAGGGGGCGCTGGGGGCCTGGGCAATAAGCACTTTGTGACATCCATCGATCGCGCGCCGCGTAAGTGCGAGCCAGGCCGATCGGGTGATGCCCATAAACTGCGTCTCGAGCTCAAGCTGATGGCCGATGTTGGATTGGTGGGGCTACCGAATGCCGGCAAGAGTACGTTTCTTAGTAAAGTCTCGCGCGCCAGACCCAAGATAGCCGATTACCCTTTTACAACACTTACGCCTCAACTTGGCGTGGTGTGGCTTGGCGAAGAGCGCTCGTTTGTGATCGCAGATATTCCTGGGATTATTGAAGGTGCGGCCCAGGGTGCGGGACTTGGCTTGCAGTTCTTGAGGCATATTGAACGCACGCGTGTTTTGCTTTTGCTTGTGACGCAAGACTTGTCGCCTGAACGCGATCCATACACCGATTATCAAACGCTGATTCGCGAGATTGGCGAGTTTAGCGAATCGCTTTTGGACAAGCCGCGCGTGGTCGCCTACACACAATGGGATCGAAAAGAAGCCCGCGACGCGTTCAAAGATTTTAAGAAGAAGCTGGGCAAGAAAGAGCGCCACGTTTTTTGTATTTCGAGCGTCAGCGCGGAAGGCCTGAAGGAACTGCTCTTTCACCTTGAGGAGGTCGTTGGCACCCATGCCCCGGTGCGCACAACGTCCGTGAACCCGCTGCCTATTTGACCGGTTTATGATATAGGTGCTCGATATGCACCTGAAAGCACTTATTTTGATAGTCGTCACTTCGGGAGCGGTGAGCATTGGACTGCCCGCGAGCGCAAATCCTGAGATCCCCTACGCGCCAGCGTGCCATGTTGGCGGCAACTGTTTGGCGACCCGAGATTTTGTTGCGGAGGTCCAACTTAGGCCCTACGGGAAGATCAAAGCTTGGATTTATCCGCAACGCGATGAGTTACGCGAGGTGTCTTTATTGCAAGTCAATGTGAATGCACTTGGCAGCGATGGCGTTCGTCATCGTGTTGGGCTTGTGTGGGATCCAGCCAAGCATTTTTTTGTCGGGTACATGCCCGCGCGCGTGCGCCCTAAAGCAGGGCCTTTGCAAGTGTTCGTCTTGTATCAGGGCAAAACACGTCAGGCGACGGGAGTGGCGTCGATCACCCCGCATCCTAAACGTGGCGGATTGGTGATGGCGGCTGGGCCCGCGGCGCTTGAGGTACTCGCGTTTCAAGATGGGCGCGTGGAAGCCTTTGCGATGGGCGTTAAGGGCACTGTGCAGGGCTCGCCGCAGCTCTTGACGCACACGCAAAACGGTGCACCCATGATCATCGCACTTAAATATAGCGCTAAACACGCAAGGTATTTGGGGCAGCTCACCGGTGGCGTGTTTGCGGTCTCGGCCCTTGAGTTGCAGGTGCGTTCACAGGGCACACTTTGGACCACGGCGCACGACCTTGTAAAACCTTTGCCGCCGAGTGAATTGCAGGGCAGCCAGGTGATGGTGGGGCCTTATTCTGTCGAAGTGGCGAAACTTAAGAACGACAAGCTGGTTGCGTTAGTACGAGATGGCACACAGCAGTTGATCGGCGGGCGCGATGTGGATGTCACGCTTGATCTGTATAACGACGCTGAAGAAAACAATACGGGCAATATCTTTTCGCTCGCCATGCGCTGGAACCCCGACACGATTCGTTTTGAGGGCATATTGCCAAAAACATATATGAACCCCCTTTGGTTTGAGGTTAAAGTGCAGCCGCTGCGCACCAAAAATGACGTTCATGAAGACAAGTGGCGTGGTTCAAGCGAGTGGCTCGCGCAACAATAGACTTTATGATTTGTTGTCAATGACGGGCAAGCGACGGCGCAATGTATTGTCAATAACGATGGCGGCATTGCGCGCCATGCCCGCTTGACCTGCGCGTTTAACTGCGCTGCCTTGGGCCCAGCGCGCGAAGGTCTCTGCGCTCATTGTGCCAAAGGATTCGAGTGTAACCTCGTTCCAAAGTGTTGCGGGGAAAAATGCGGGGTCGGTTGCTGCTTCGATCGCTGCGGCTTGATTGAAGGGGCAAACATCTTGGCAGAAGTCGCAACCAAAGAGCCAGTCGCCGATCGGCTCTTGTAACGCAGGGTCAATGTCGCCGCGATGTTCGATGGTGAGATACGAAATACATTTGCGCGCGTCGAGCACCCTTTCATCGACAAACGCCTGCGTTGGGCAAGCCTCAAGACAACGCGTACACTGACCACAGCGTTCCTGAATGATGGGATCGGGCTCAAGTTCGGCGTCGGTGACAATGGCGCTCAAAAACACGTGTGATCCAAGCCCCGGAATTATTAAACAGCAGTTTTTACCAATAAAACCAAGTCCTGCTCGAACTGCCCATGCACGCTCAAATACGGGCATCGAATCGACGGCGACCCGCGCATTAAAACCCAAGCCGCGCAACCAAGCACCGAGTTTTTGCCCGCGTTTATAGATCACATTGTGGTAGTCACGGCCCCAGGCGTAACGTGCGACACGACCTTCGCCCACGCGCACCGGCGTAACGCTTTTTCCACCTGCGTAAGGTGTTGCCATGACAATGACGCTCTTGGCAGTGGGTAACATACCTGGATGTTGTACATTACAACGCACCTCGGCATGGGTTTGCATGTAGTCCATTGACCCGTGAAAGCCCTGCGCGAGCCACGTATGCAAACGCTGTGTTTCTTCGGTCAAAGGGCCCGCTTCGGCGACCCCCACGCGGACGAAGCCAAGTGCCGCGGCTTTTTCTTTGAGCTGTGCAACCAAGGTCATGTATGCGAGGTACTCGACGACTCAACGACACCGCGGGGCAACAACACACTAAGCGGATCGCTCGGCTGAGACTTTTTGCTTGGCGCGTTATTGAGAATATAAGGCTCCGCGTTGAAGGTGCCGCACTGGCGTTCGTTACGATAAAAACCCCACCTAAAATACACGCGGCCATCGGCAGATAGAATATTCGATGGCGGCCTTGGGAAAGGTTGTGCGGTGACGACTGATGAATAGGCGCCATAGTCGAACGCCAAAAGCCCGCTTGATTCGACCACGCCAACTTTATAAAGGCTGCCGTCGGCGTTTATGATGATTTCGAGTTTAGACACCAAGGTCGCATCATTCATCGGATCGGGGCCAATCGGCAATCCGGCCAGAAAGACGTCAACGTAGTATTCGTGGATCTTAAGGTGCACCTCGGTTAAGTAATCGGCATAAGGTGACGCTGCCGCATTGAGCGCAGTCTGATTGCCTGGCTTAACATTGGGCACAAAATTCTCGATCGCAGCGCGAAATTCTTTCCAACGTTTTCCGGAACCTCCGCCCCAACGTTGCATGCGTTTTTTGAGTTGCGCTTCGTCATACGCATTACGTTCTTTACTTAGCTGATCGACGCCGTAGGTTTTTTCAAAGGTGGCCCATCCCAGTTTGGTAGCCGAACCTTTGGAGGCTTTGCCGGCACCGCGATTGCGTAAAATTTCCTCGAAGAGACGCTGGCCGGTTCGAGCCTGTTTGTCGCTTTGCGCACGGCGCACGGCAAGCTCACCCTCGAGCCACTTGTCCTGCGCTGCTTCTTGCCCCGAGCGCGCGGAACTGTTGCTTTGTGCGCCTTGGGCTTGTGTGCGTTGTTTTTGACCTTTCTCAGCGCGCGCCGCTTGTTCAGTGTCTTGTTTGTTAAGTGCAATGGTTTTGCTGATTTCTTTTTGCACCTCGTCAGGGCGCTTACCTTTGTCTTCGGCGCCGGGCTCTTTGTTTTGCTCCTTGCCAGTGTCTTGTTGCTCGTCGTCGTTGTGATAGTAGCTACGCACCTTGGCCACCGTTTCTTCTTCGACGCGCTGGTTTTCTTTCGCTAGGTATTTGGCGTTATCAGGCGTTTTGACATTGGGGTCGCGGCTCTTTTGCTTAACGGCTTGCTGATTGGTTTTCGGCGTTTCGGGCTTTTTTTGTTCAACCACCTTTGGCAGCTCTTTAGGGGTCAACTCCGGCACCTTCACGACAGGTTTATTCTCGGCAAGCTTCTCGGGCAGCGTTTCCTTGGGCTTAACATCGAGCGCGCGCCTCTCGGGCTTGACCTCTTCGGGAGCCTCGACATTGAACTCAACCTCGCTAGCCCCCAAGGATTCTTTGGCCTGCTTGTTTTTGTTTTGCTTCGAAATCCAGCCCAACTCGTCATAGACGCGAAAATGAAAAAACAACGATACGCCCAACGCAGCGATAAAAACTGCCTTGCGTGATCGCCACCAGCGGCGCGTGTTTCGTCGTCGTTTCATTAACACTCCAAGAATACCACGATTTTACGATAGTAAACGCATCGCGCCTGCGGGCCTATTTTTGGCCCTTTTTGTTCGCATTGTGGGGTTGTAAGGGCTCGCGCCTGGGTGCGATTCACATTCTATACGTTTGCAAGTTGGATATCGCTGATCGCTTCGTTGATTGGAGCGACCGCTTTCGTGTAAGATAGCGGCGTGACCAGACAACCTTTGATCGTTTATCTAGCGTGTGCTCTCGGCCTTATGGGCTGCGGGTCTTCGCAAAAACCTCAGTACCAACCCAAAGCTGAACAACCCGGCGATACCGTATCGCCCCCCTCGCTTTTTTGTTTGCCCTCGCAGGGCTTACACGAAGACGAGTATTCACAACATCTAAAAAAGGGTACTGAGTTCGCGCAAGAATCGCTCTCGCTCAAACCCCCAGCACCACCAGCACGAACGGACTCAGAAAGCATTACGCAATGGTCCAATACCGAACTTCAGTCGTGGTTGCAGCTGAAGTTGAAAGCAGTCAATGGCGCGCAGAGCGAACTCGACAAGGCATCGTATGTGTCGATCAAGGAGTTGATCGTTGCAGGCGCAACTGTCGGCATCATCTACGAGGATATCGCCACGGTGATTCAAAACCTGCCTTTGCCTGACGAGATCAAGAATGATCGCGATGCCATTTCGCTTTTTCGTGAAGTGGCCGCAGATCAAAGTCAGCCCTTTATTGAAAAGGCCGATCGCGCTTATAAGGCATGCGCGCTCAACGCTGAGTCGGGTCCTGAAGACATGGGTCTTTGGTCGCCCTTTTGTGCTGGTCGACGCATGCGCATGCTTGACGCCTTTGAAAAAACACGCCCGCAGGTACCTGCTAAGTCGGCGCCTCCCGCGGCCAAGTAACAGGCGTCGCTTTGCATCACCGCGACACGTCGCTTTGCATCACCGCGACACGTCGCTAGGGCGCCTCAAACAGTTTGAGCGAGCGTACTTTCTTTTTAGCGCCCGCGAGCGCGAGCTGCCCGCAGGCCGCGGCGATGTCGTCGCCCATGCGGCGGCGTACAAACACACTAAAGTGTCTTTCTTGTAAGCGTTGTTGGAAGGCGTCGACGGTTGGCCACTCAGGAGGTCCAAGTTTGGATCCACTAATTGGATTCATTGGAATGAGATTGATCTTACAGGGAATGTTGCGCAAAAGTTTTGCGAGTGCATCGGCTTGCTCAAGTGAATCGTTGATGTCTCTCATCAAGGTGTACTCAATGGTTATCCGGCTGCGTTGCGGCATTGGATAACGTCGAAGCCCCATAATCAGCTTTCCTAGATCATATTTGCGATTGATCGGCATCAATTTGGAGCGCAGATCCGATTCGGGTGCATGCAGCGATACCGCGAGCTGAATTTTTCCACCAAAGTCTTTACCAAGTCGCTCAAGCTCAGGCACCAATCCGCTGGTGGACACTGTGATGCGGCGCGACGAAAAATGCTGACCTTCTTCACTTGTCAATAAGACCAACGAACGCGCAAGTGCATCGTAGTTATGAAGCGGTTCGCCCATGCCCATATAAACAAGGTTGCGTACGGTGGCATCTTCACCGACCATGATCCGAGCCAGAATAACTTGTGCTTCAATTTCATCGGCGCGCATATTGCGCTTGAGCCCGGCCACACCCGACGCACAAAAAACACACCCCATGGCGCAACCCACTTGGGTTGAAATGCATTGGGTATAGGCTTTCTTCTTATCGTTGTCGCCTTCGCGATAGTACTGTGGGATCAGCACGGTTTCAATCACTGCGCCGTCGTTGAGCTCAAGCAGAAGCTTGCGCGTGCCGTCTTCGGCCACGTGTTCTTCTTTGAGCACGAAGGGCGCTTTGAGGCCACCCTGCGCCAATTTTTCGCGCAGCGATTTAGAAAGGTTGGTCATTTTTTCCGGCTCATAAACGCCGTGTTGATGAATCCAATGGTAGAGCTGTTTGGCGCGATAGGCGGGTTCGTTCCAGGTTTTGAACGTAGACTGCCACTCGTTCAGCGTTTGCTCGGCGAGGCATTGTGCCGGCTTTAGCGTTGGCGATGACGTGCCCATGACTATTGCGCCCGCGCTGTGGTGATGAAGCGCTCAAGGATCTGGTAACCCTCTTCGAGCAGCCCTAGTTCGGTATATTCGTTGCGTTGATGTGCTTGCGCGTTGGTGCCTGGCCCAAAGTTGGCGGCGGCCACGCCAAGCTGCGAAAAGCGACCCACGTCGGTCCAGGCTTGTTTGGGTTCAACGGCACGCACACCACAGGTGATGAGGTGTTGAATGAGCGGATGTTGACCGTGCGGTTTGCCCGGAGGCGCACAATCGACGACCTCAAACTCGCCGCTGCCCGGCTCCATGACTGATCGCAATACTTGGATGGCGTCTTCAACCGAACGATGGGGTGCAAAACGATAGTTTACGTTCACATCAAACTTGTCGGGTACGATGTTGCGCGAACGACCGCCCGACGCAAGTGTCGGTGTCATGACTTCTTTAAACTCCAAACCATCGATGGTCACTACTTCGGGTTCTTTTTTGGACAGTGCGCTGAGCGTTGCAATCGAAGTGTAAATAGCGTTCTTGCCTTGCCAAGGACGAGCGCTATGCGCAGTGGTCCCTTGAAAGCGCATGGTGCCATGAAGAGAGCCCATGCACCCAAGTTGCAGTTTGTTATCGCTTGGTTCTAGGCAAAGCACCAAATCAAGCTTATGCAAATCCTGAAAGTTATCGAGCAAAGGGCCCAGATCATTGCCCTCATAGGGGCCCTCTTCGCCTGCATAAAAAATCAGCGTGAGTGCGCAAGGCAATGTGGCCGCGTCTAAACGTTCCGCCAGCTCGATCATCAGTGCAAGCCCCGATTTCATGTCGGCGGCGCCTGCGCCATAAAGCTTTGAGCCCTCGATGCGCGCAGGGGCGTCGTGTTGTGTGCGCACGACATCCAAATGTCCTGCTAAACACAACTTCGGGCCATGATTATTGGCCCCAACATGCACAATTAGGTTGTCGCGAAAACGCGTCACTGCTTTGTCGCCCAAGCGCTTTTTAAGGCGCGTTTCAATGGCCGAACAAAGCTTGGCTTCCTCGCCGATAAAACTATCGATCTGGCAAATCTCTAAAAGGGTGCGCGTCAGGCTATCGGACAAGTCGGACATGGTGGCGAAGTTTAGCAGGAACTTGCGGGAAAACTACACATAAACGGACTGAGCGTGAGTCAAACGTCTGGGCGCGGGCACAGCCCTCCTCAGGCGGGTCCCGCTCG
>JBGAKI010000036.1:0-30143 GCA_044224525.1 Polyangiales bacterium
ATTTTGATAATTTTTCCGTGAACAGCTTTGTATCCAACCCAGTCACCGTCCTTTTGGGTTCCTTGATGTACTATGCAATGCCTATCGCGGCGATGTTTGAGTTCAACTGAAATGCAACGTAAAACAAGAATATATGATTACGAGGCTTGTTGTGGTGGAGCCGAATGTCGAGTGAACGACCCAGTGAACAGCTCAATAAAGAACAACGGATAACTCATCAGGTTGCCGAGCCATTTGGCGATGGGGTGATGGACCCAAGTGCTGAACTTATAGTATTGGTAGGCTTCTGGATCGAGGGTCAGCTCCGCTCCATCTTTGCTGCGTATTCTTAGGATGATTTCATCTTGGAGTTCGCTGTGATTGTGTAAGACGTATTTTGTTTTGTATACCGTACCGTCGTCCTTGGATGTTATCTCGCCTAAAATAATTGGATAGATGAGCGGATTGTACTCTTGTGTGGAAGAGATTAGCAGGCAGAGCGACAGCCAAACCGCCGCAATTTGTGTTGCAAACGTCGAGATGGTCGTGGCGACAATAAGTCCCACGAGCGCAAACGGGACGGCCAGCCAAAACTTCGACCAGCCCGAGTTGACTGCGCCGCCCAAGGTGAAAACAAAACAGACTAGCAAGGTGATGACGCGCGCTGCGCCGAGCGGCTTGGCTTGCGGGTTACGCGCGGCGGGCGCGTCGTTCTTTGGGAGTGGCAGTCCTGGTGGGTGAACGGGGCTCATAGTCAATTAAATGTTCTCCAGCCAAGGTAACATGCGATGCATCCAAACAGGGTGGGCGTACCGCCCACCAGAAGCGTCAGTGGATCAAAACGATGGGTTACGTTTGCAATCTCCGACAAGGTGCAGCTTCCTGCAAGCATGGCGACCATGGCCCCACCGGCAAAAAGACATAGCCCCAAAAATTTTCTGATGGGTTGCTTTTTTTCAATAAGGGGCTGTTCGGATTCATCGATGCCTAAAGGATCGGTTTTGGGTTGTTTCTGCCGACCCACTACAATTAGTGCGATGCTCAGTATGAGCGTGAAGACAGCACCAGAAAAATAGAGGTTCGATTCGCCTGACCCACCCAGGGATGCGGTAAGGGAGCTTATCCATAAGAATACGCTAAGGGTGAGTGCGATAAAGCTACCCATGGCGGCCGCTGACGACATTTTTGGTTTGCGTGTGCTCATTTCCCTTTGTCTCGTGGCTCAGCGAATATGTTTGCTTTAGGTTTTGTCGCGTTACGGTGCTTGGGTCTTGTTTTGCTCTTGTGGTTCTTCGTGCTCGAGTTGTGCCATCATCTTGTTGAGTGGGGTGTCTTTCTTAGCGCTTGGAGCACTAAGTGTTCGTCCGATATAAAGGAGTAATATACCCATGATAAACGGTATAAAGGCATACATGAGTGCGAGGCTAGGTCCGACTTCAACTGACAACAATAGTGCGCAACCTCCTCCCAACACCAGGGTAAGAGCTCCGACAACAACCAACATGAATCCAATGAAATCTCTCATAGTTTAAGCTTCTTCCTTATCGCTCGGGTTAATGACAGGCAAGCCTAGAGCCTTTTCTCAGTTCGTGAACTAGGCCATTGCGGTACATCAGGTTGTAGGTGTCGAAAGGAATGATTTGCTGGTCGGGGGTGACGAAATGAATGCATGAGCGCTTCACGTTGCCGACACAAAAATTATAGCGATCCAAAAACTGGATGATCGAGATGCGAAAGATGTTTTCGTAACTTAGGCTGTTGAGGGCGGGCACGTCGGGCAGACAACATAAAAGCGATGCCATGCGCTCGGCGGTGTTGAGCGATCCGCTCGAGAGCGAAAACAGATCGATGACTTTCTTTTTGAGCTCGACGTTTTTTTCGAATGACACCGCGTTGGGCACTTCTTTGATGAGTTCGTCTTTGGGCAGCAGTGAGGTTACGGGAGTGAGTTTGCTCCCGTCGCGTAGTGCGTAGGCGATGGCGATCGATTCGGGGTTGCAGGGCAGCGGGATAATGTCTTCGGCGCGAAAAAGATCAGATTGCTGATAGATTGCGCGGCGGATATCGCTGAGCAAAAAGCGGTCGGTGTTTTTGTTGAAGCCTTCATTGCGCCCGGCATCCTGCACAGGTTGAAACGTGATGCCACGCACGCACTTGTAGCCCAAGGCGAACTCGATGATGCGACCGATCTCGTGATCGTTAACACCCTTTTTGACCGTGACGACCAGCGTGGTTGAAATGTTAAACGCTTCGAGGTGTTCGAGTGCCTTGAGGCGAATGTTGCGCAAGTCGCCAGCGCGCAGGTTTTCGAGCGCTTTTCGCTCAAGCGAGTCAAACTGCAAATAAACCTCGAAACCAGGCTTAAACTCGGCCAACTGCGCCACAAACGCGCGTTCGTTTGCGAGGCGTACACCGTTGGTGTTGATCATCAAGTGGCGGATAGGTTTTGATTTCGCTAGCTGAAGGATCTCGATGATTTGCGGATGGATGGTGGGCTCGCCGCCGCTTAGCTGCAGCACGTCGGGTTCACCTTCGCTTTTGACGAGCGCGTCCATCATGGCGTTGATGGTTTCAAGCGAAAGTTGTGTTTTGCGTGCGGGCGAAGAGTCGGCAAAACAAACAGGGCATTTTAGATTGCATTCGTCGTTAACTTCAATCAACGCAAGGCAACTGTGTTGTTCGTGATCGGGGCATAGGCCGCAGTCGAGCGGGCAACCATATTCGGTGCGCGATTGATAGGTCAGCGGGCGGTCGCCAGGTTTGATGTAGTCTTTGCAGGACTTAAAATACGCGGCGTCGCTTGAAACTTTGGTTTTTTGCACGCCGTGCTCGGCGCAACGCTTTTGATAGAATACGTCGTCGGCTTCGATCAGAATTTTTGCAGGAACGAGGTTTAAGCACACCTCGCACAATGAAGTTGTTTGCCCATAAAAAAGATACGACGTTTGTTTACGCAGTTCGGTGAGCATGACTTGTCTTGATCATCATCACCACGCTGTAGCCGACCAACATCAGACAGGTGACATGAAAGAGATTTAGGCTAGCGAACACCGCGCTGTAAGGCTTGAGGAATTCTAAGAAAAAGCGCTGTAAAGCGTAAAAACTAACGCAACCATAAAAACCGTGACGTGTCCCCAATTGGGGACGGCGTTGGAGCAAGATCAAAAACCCCAGCAAAAAAAACAACATCGCGGTGCTCTCATAAAGCTGAACGGGATGGCGAGCGATGCCATCACCAAAATCGTGACCCCATGGAAGTGTGGTCGCGATGCCATAGGTATGATCATTTAGCCCCGAGAAGAAACAGCCAAGCCGCCCGACGATGATAAGTGTGCAGAAAGGTACAACGTATAAAAATCCGGTGGAGCCTTTGATGCCACGTTGCCATTTGTAGAGCTCAACGGTAAGCGTGGCGCCCGCAAGCGCACCGAGCACACTGCGGCCGATGACCGATTGGCCCGAGATATATAAATTGACCGTTCCCAACCCGAACGAACCGATAATGCTGCCCAGGCTCAGCGCCAAGAAATAACCTTTGCCAACCTTGGATGCGGTTCTTCGCACTGCATCTTGAAGACGCCAACGATATACAAGGCCGCCTGCTATTATAGACACCGCCACCGCCAAGATGTCGAATGCAGTGTGGATGAACAACGCTTTTGGCATATGAGTTCGTGGCTTAGTGCCAGACGCCGATACCGACGCCCCACTGGAAGTAGCGTTCGGCGATGTCGCTGGTGGCGGTGATGCGCCAATCGGTTTTGCTGATCAAGCCGAAGACGTCCCAATGCAGCAAGTTGAAGTCAACGCCCAGCGTGCCGTGTACGCGGTAACGATTCACATCGAAGCGGCTTGGTTCAAGATAGCTGCCGGCGCGCACTTTCATGTGGTGGGCCCATGGCTCGGTTTCAAGGCCTGCGCGTAACCCCCATGTTGTATCGCGGCCAGCGACGCGGTTCTCTTGCGCTAGAAAACCTTCAAGGCCCACGCCATTGACCGTGGGCCCGGCCAAGCCGACGTCAACGCTCGTCAACAAATAGTTGCGCGAGAGCTGTTCGATTTCTCGAATGCGCGTTAGGCCAAGCTCTTCAATTTGATCTTCGAGCACGCGCGCCTCGTGCGCGCGGCGTTCGCGCTCTTGGTTCCACCAAATGACGCTGATGGGAAAGGTATAAGGTTTGCCTGAGGCCATCGTTGAGCCCATGTTTTTTTCGGCGTTGAGCTGCACTTGCATGCGTCGCTCTTGCCGGTAAGCAAGCTCGCGGCGTAAGCGCTCTTCTTCGTCGTGGGGGTTCACCCAGCGTCCGTTTAAGGGACGGTTACCAAACTGGAAGGCAAAACCCACGCGAAGTTCCCAGGGCACATGCACTTCAGTGGGCAGCACAAACTGATCTACACGTCTGACGCCGTCGGCGTCGGTGGTGACGCCGTTGAGTTTGTTGGGTTTTGAAGTGACCGCGTCGCTGAACGCAAAGCCTAAACGCCACGGCTGATCGGCGATTTTGATCGCGCCACCAAGCTCAAGGCCCGAGCCTTGAAAGCTGACCAAATCGCGCGACGGGGCGACCTGATTCACCGACAAGGTGGCCAAACGAATGCCGCCGCCCAAACCGAGCTGCCCGTCCATGAAATCGTAGCTGCCGCCGATGCGCGTGGTGGTGAGCTGCACATCGAAGGGGATGCTTTCGGTGTTGAGGCGAAAGTTTTGGGCGCTGACCATCGCGCCTAGGCCAAGGTTACCAAACTGCATCAAGCCGCCCACGTCAAACGCGGTGAAGTTTTTGTAGAGCGAGTTGGTGCGCCCGTCGTTGTCGAAGTCGTTGCTGTTGTTTGAAAGCGGTGTTTGCAAGGTTAAGTTGAGGGTCAAATCCCAGGTGAACCAATCCAGATCCCAAGGCGCGCGTGCGCTGTAGGCTGCCGGGTTCCAGCGCACGCCGTCGATGCCGTTGGCCAGCGCGGTGTTCGCGCCGCCCATGCCAATTAAGCGACCGGGTCCAAGTACGGGGCCGGTGAAGACATCGATCGAATAGTTGTTGTTGTTAATGGTCGATTGGGCCTGTACGAAGGCGCAAGGCAGGGCGATGCCCAGCAGTGCTATTAACAAGTATGACGGCCTAAAAATCATGTCTTTTCGGTGACGTACGCTCTGATGGCAAATGTCACGGGGTAAAGAATCGCTTAAAGAAGGCCTTGGTTTACTGTTTTTCGCATGCCCGGGCAATATTTGCCGTGGTTTGCTTCGAATTTAGGCATATTGTATGCTACAATTTTACAGTCCCATTATCGGAGTAACCATGCATACGACGCTCATAAAACTTATCGTGATGGCCCTTTTTGGCTTGGTGTTTAGCGCGGGTAGCTGTAGCTCAACGCCACGTCGTACCGTCGATAAAACCTGCCTTGACGATCCGACACAGGCTAAATGTATCTCTGATTCGTCGGTGATCGATTATTGTACGCAATATCCCGAAGACCCGAGCTGTCATGTCACGACCGATCCCAATGCATGCACGCCCCCCACCGGTCTGGAACCGAAAGTCGATATCGACAGTGGTGGCACTCGCAACACCACGGTTATTTATGCGCAGGCGTTATGTGCGTTTGGTTGTGTTGAGTTGCGGTTGGTGAAAGACGGCGTCACGTATAAACCAATTCTGGATACCGTCACCACGAGCGATAACGATAAGGCCCCTTGTTGCCCGTATAAAGACACGTCGACTGCGAAGAAGCTATACAAGTGGACTTACAAGCTTCAGTTCAAAGAGAATGTGCAAAAACAAGATCCAAACTTTCCTAACGATCCGACGAAGAAGATTACGGTGGTCGAGACCAAAGAGTTGGCGGGCGGCCAATATAGTGCACAGTTCTTTTATAAGGTGAAAACCAGTCCGCAAGATCCCAACTATGATCCGAATTGCAACGGTCAGGACTCCTATTCTGGTCAAGCCGCGACGGAGTTGGCGCCGCTCAGCAAAACGATTCCCGACGCCCCAATGTAATTACTGTAAAACTGTAATTAGTTGCCATAACTGGATTAATGGGTGACCTGTGTCATACTATTAAGAACAGGTATTTTATGGGTAGGGTGCAGTTTTTAATTTTATGCATGGCGTCGGTTTTGGTGGGTTGCGTCACAACGCCCGACGCGCGTGTGCCAACGCCATCGCAGAACACGCAAAGCTCGACGACCGGGAACAACGATCCGGTCAACAACAATCCGTCGGATCCTCTAGACCCGCCTGCGGATCCCGAGCCCGCGGTGCCTAAGGCGCCTACTTTCAGTGGTGGAAATCAAAACGCGATCAAGTTTACGGGTGCTTTGGGTGCCGTGACCGCGGGTAAACCCAGCATTATTGTTCATGGCGCAACGGGATATACCGACGTTGCGCTGCGCATCATGACCAACCCCGTTATCACCATGAATGGTGCGCCAAAGATAGACTACAACAATAACCCCAATGATCCTAAGTTCACATGGAGTTACGACTTGCCTAACGATCCGAGGTTGAGCGTGGGCACAAATGTTGAGGTTAGGTTTCTTTGGAATTGCACGAGCGAAGGCTGCCTTGAGGGTAGTGGCGCCTATTTTGTTGGGAATTCGACAATGACCGTCAACTGAGGGATAGCCTCGCGGGTTGTTTCGGTTAGTTATTGAGCCAGGCGGCCAGACGCGTGACGATGTCATCGATGGTGCGGCGCGCAGTGTCGACTTTGCCTTTGATGTTGTTAGCGATAAAGCTAAACACCAGCACGCGCTCGTGTTTGGTGTCGAACACATAGCCCGAAAGCGCGGCGGTGTCGTTGAGCGTGCCTGTTTTAGCGAAGACGTGCTTGCTCGCTGGGCCTTGCGTGAAGCGTTTGGCCAGCGTTCCGTCGACGCCGCCTACGGCCAGGTGCGCAACAAAATCGTCGCGTGTTTGTGGGCGCCGGTACATGGCACTAAGCAACATGGCCAGTTGCTCGGCGCTCACCATGTTGCCCTGATAAAGGCCTGAGCCGTTCATGAAGCGAGCACCGACCATGCGCACACCCAAACGTTCAAGCACGCGGCGCGCGATGCTGACGCCGCGCGCGGTGGAGCCAGGCTTGTGATCGTTTTGCGCCGCGAGCACCTTGATGATCATTTCGGCGCTGAAGTTGTCGCTGTCTTTACCAAGATGATGCAACACTTGCGAGAGTGGCACCGAGCCATGACCTGCAAGTAGTGTTGTTTTGGCTGGGCTGCGCACAATGCTCACTTTATTGTCGCAGCGAATGCCTTGTTGCCGCAGCGCGTCGATCAGCGCGTATCCGGCATGGTGTAAGGGCAGCGCCACGCGACGCTTAAAGGCCACCACGGGCACATTCGCGGGCGTTTGCCCTGTGAGCCGCAGCTTGATGTGATCGCTGCCCACATCTTCGAGCACATTAATTTTAGGCTCACCCGCTTTTGCCGTGATCACCTGGTTGTCGATCACAAACAACCCCAAGGCGCTTATGTTCACAATGGGCGCGCCGCCCGGGTGGGTGGGCTTAAACTGCAAGGTGTAAGCGTTGGCGTTGACCGATGTGGCGGCGACTGCGGCGCGAAAGGGCGCAAACTCGCTCGGTTGTTGGTCAAAGCCTGGGGGCAGAATCTGATCATCAAAATAAGCGTTGTCGACCTCGACTTGGGCCACGTGTTTGACCCCTTTACTTGCAAGCGATAGCGCAAAGTCGCGCAAGTTGGTGTCGGTTAACGTCGGGTCGCCCTTGCCGCTAAATACCAGCACGGGCACATTGCCTTGCGCGTCGAGCTCGCCATAAAGTTCGGTTTCAAAGCTAAAGTTGGCGCCCAGCAGCACCAGCGCGGCCGTGGCGGTGACAAGCTTCATGTTCGAAGCTGGGTTGAGCGGCGCGTGGCCGTTGATCGACACCAGCGTTTTTTGCCTGAGCGGATCGCGCACCACGAGCGCGACTTTATCGCCAAGGGCTGCTTTTCGCAGCGTTTGTTCGATCGTGATTTGGGGGAAGGGCTCGGCGCGCGCCAACCCAACAAGCACCAGCATCGACAAAAGGGCTGTGCTTCGCGCCAATGTTATGCGTTTAAACCCATTCATACACGACTCCAACACAAAGCATCGCTTTGGTTGAAGTCTCTCTTAGCATATTTGCTGCCTTTTCAGTAGACTGCACTATTAAATGAGTCGCGCGCGCGTGAGTAGGTGGTTTATCGCAACGGTGGTGGTGTTGGGCGGGTGCGCGCGTTCGACGCCGGTTGACCCTGTGGCCGCTCGGACGACGACCGTGCTGCTTTCGCAGGCCCCGACCACGTTTGACCCGCGTTTTGTGTCCGAATCACAAGGCCTCAAGCTGACGCGTTTGATTTTTGCGTCGCTGGTGACGATCGATCCTTATACACTTGCGGTGCGTAACGATTTGGCCGAGCGCGTTGAGATCGAAAGCCCAACGCATTATCGTGTGACGCTGCGCGCGGGGCTGCGCTTCAGTGACGGGTCGGTGCTCGATAGCGATGATGTGGTGGCCACGTTTAAAGGCGTGGCGTCAAAAACACTGGGCAGTCGTTTTGCGGCGGGTTATCAGCGCATCGATCATATCGACGTGATCGATAAGCGCAGTGTGGTGTTCGTGCTCAAACAACCGCACGCGCCTTTTTTAACCGATCTTGAAATGCCGATTGTGCGCGCCGAAGATGCTTACCGTAAGCTTGATGTGGTGAGTCGCGCCGCGTGGCCAGTGGGCGCGGGGGCTTACAAACTGACGCGCGCAAGCGAAGGCAGCTATCTGCTTGAGGCGAATGCTTTTTATTATGGTGCGACGCCGTCGCGGCGGTTGCTACGTTTTGTGGTGGTGCGCGACGAAAACACACGCGCGATGCGGCTTGAGGCGAAAAAAGCCGATTTGATGCTCAATGCACTGCCGCCCACGTTGTGGCCCATGTTTGTGGGGCGCAGCAAAACAAGTCGCAGCGTGACGTTGCGTGCGAGTGCTGGCATCAGCACCACTTATCTGGGTTATAACTTGCGTAGCGACGTGCTTAAACAGCGCGAGGTGCGCGAAGCCATCGCGCATGCCATCGACATGCGCACGTTGGTTGAGACCAAGTTTTTGGGTCACGCACAACTTGCCACAAGCTTTATGCCCACTGGCCATTGGGCAAGCGACACCACGCTCAGCGCCTATGACTATGACCCCGAACGCGCGCGTTCGCTGCTTGCAAGCGTCGAGCGGCATGGTCAACCGATTCGGTTACTTTATCGCACCGGAGCTGATCGTTTTCGTTTGTCGATTGCCCACGCGATTGCGTATATGCTTGAGCAGGTGGGTTTTCAGGTCGACGTGCGACCGAGCGAGTTTGCAGCGCTGCTTGCGGATTTGGACGCGGGGCATTTTGATATTACCGTGCTGCAGATCCCAGAGTTGGTAGAGCCGCAGACGCTCGCGTGGTTTTTCTCGAGTGTGGTCGAGGCCACACAGACCAAAAAAGTGAATCGCTGGGGTTATGACAATCCGCTCATCAATCAGCTCTTTGCCGAGGGCACCAAGCTGCCGACGGTGGATCAGCGTGCACCGATTTATCAGCGCATCGAGCGCATTTTGCACGATGATTTGCCTGCATTGCCGCTTTGGCACGAGGACAACGTGGCGTTTGTGTCGCAGAGGCTTGGCGGCTATCGGGTGCCGCGCGATGCGCGTTACGGCAACCTCGCCGGTGACATGCACTTTGGTGACACGCACTAAAGTGCATGTCACCGGAGTAGAAAAGTGGTGACATGCACTTTAGTGCGTGTCACCTTAGAGGCGATGATTCTACGTGACCCGGTGCATGGGCTGATTTCGTTTGAGGGTGCGCATGAGCGTTTGCTCAAAACGTTGCTTGCAACGAACGAGCTACAGCGTTTGCGGCGCATTAAGCAGTTGGGGTTGGCGTCGATGGTGTTTCCGGGCGCCGAGCACAGTCGTTTTTCGCATGCGATCGGAGCAATGCATGTGATGGGCCTTTTGCTGGCGCGCGTCAAAGAATGCGGCGCAAGCCTGCGCGCTGATGAGCGGCTTGATGAAGAGACCGAGCGCGATGCGTTGGCCGCGGCGCTTTTGCACGATGTGGGGCATGGGCCTTTTTCACACACGTTCGAGGAGCTCTTTGGAGCGACGCTCAGCCATGAGACGTGGACGCAGCAGATTTTACTCGATGATCATACGGAGCTGCATCGCGCCCTTGAGCGGCTGAGTCGAGGGATGGCCGCGCGTGTAGCGAGCCTTTTGGCAGGCAAACATCGATTGGGTTATTTGTGTCGTGCGCTTAGCGGGTTGCTCGATGTGGATCGCTGTGACTATTTGCTGCGCGATAGCCACATGACTGGCGCGAGTTATGGTCATTTTGATTTAGCGTGGCTTTTGCGTTCGCTGTGTTTTGATTATTTGCCGACGCATGCGCATGATCCGTTGTTGGTGATCGAAGGGCGGCGTGGGTTGCCGTCGATTGAAGGGTTTTTCTTGGCGCGTCACGCAATGTATCGGCAGGATTATCATCACCGCGCGACGCGTGCGGCCGAGTGTCTGCTGAAAGCCATCTTTGAGCGCGCAACCGACGTGGCGCGCGAAAAGCCTGATGTGTTAATGTTGCCGCGCGCGCTGCGTGGTGCGATCCACGACCAGACGATTTCGCTGAGCGATTATCTTGAGCTGGATGACGCTACGCTGTTGTATGTTATCGCTGAATGGAAGAAGGGCGATGACTTGGTGCTCAAACAACTAAGCGAAGCCTTTTTGCGGCGGCAATTGCCCAAGGTGATGCATCTGGGCGATGATCGACTTGCCGATGACAAGGCGCTTCGCATCGAGCAAGCGGCCCGAGCACTTGCCAAAAGCAAAGGTTTTGATGACCGTTTTGCGGTTTGGTTTGATGTGAGTGGTGACGTGCCTTACGAAGAGAATGAGCCGGCTTCGTTGAACGACGCGTGGGTGCAAACGGCGCCTGGGTCATTGACACCGTTGTCTGAGTTGTCGTTTGTGCTGAAGAGCTTGCACAATCGGGAACTTGTGACCAAACGCTTGATGTGCGTTGAGCCTTTGCGCGACGACATTGCCAAACTTATTGCCACTACGTGACTGAATCTTCGCGTGGCGTCGGGTGTTGATGGTGGGGCATGGGATGTTCAAAGGAGCTTGATTGAGCGCGCGCATGTATTCCCGGACGAGCATGGCATGTGGGGGCCCCAACGCAACGCGTTGGGGGGGGGTTCCCCCGCTCTTGCTCGCGCAGGGAATACATACGCGCGCTCAATCAAGTTCCTTTGAACGGTGCACTATCTTTATCTTTTGACGGCCAGCGTAACGATGGTCGTTGAGAGTTAGTCGTTGCGGCTTATGCCTAGGGCGCGCATGCGTTTGTGTAGGTTGGTGCGTTCGGTGTCTAAGAGCTGCGCGGCTTTGGAGATGTTCCACTGGCAATGGGTGAGCACCGACAAGATGTATTCGCGCTCGGATTGATCGCGAAAGGCCCGCAGGGTGACCCAACCTTTTGGGGGCGTGGTGTGCGGGGCGCTGATTGGCGCGACGGGCGTTGCGTTGTCGGCGTGAGGTGGCGGCGGAAATTGGCTGGGTGTGGCTTTGCTGGTACCCAAGATCACCATGCGTTCCACCACGTTACGCAGTTCGCGTACGTTGCCGGGCCAATCTTGGGTTTGCAGATCTTCGATTGTGCGATCGCTAAGCGCTTTATATTTTAGGCCATGTTCGCGGCAGAACTCGCGCGCGAACGATTGCGCAAGCAGCGCGATGTCGCTGCGACGCTCGCGCAGCGTGGGGCTGTGGATCGGCACGACGTTAAGGCGAAAATAGAGATCGTCGCGAAAGCGGCCGGCCATGACTTCTTTTTCGAGGTCTTTGTTGGTGGCCGCGATCACACGGACGTCGACCAAGAATGTTTTTTCACTGCCTAAGCGCGTGACCTCGCCGTTTTGTAACGCGCGCAGCACCTTGGCCTGAGCGCTGAGGCTCATGTCGCCAATTTCGTCGAGAAAAAGTGTGCCGCCATCGGCCAGTTCGAACACACCGCGATGGGAGTTGAGCGCGCCACTGAAAGCGCCACGCTCGTGGCCAAAGAGTTCGCTTTCAATGAGCTCGGGTGCAATGGCGGCGCAGTTGAGGCGAATGAAAGGTTGTTTTGCGCGTGTGCTTAATCGGTGAATCGCACGCGCGATGAGCTCTTTGCCTGTGCCGCTTTCGCCTGTGATGAGCACGCGCGCTTTGGTGGGCGCGAGTTTTTCGATCTCGGCATAAAGCGAACGCATCACGTCGCTTTCGCCAATCATTTCGTAGCGCTGTTCGAGGTCGCCTTTAAGTTGACTGAGCTCTTGGCGCATGCGGTAGGCGTCTAGCGCGTTGCGCACCGTGACCACGACGCGATCGCGATCGAGCGGCTTTTCAAAAAAGTCGGTGGCGCCAAGTTTTACGGCATCGACAGCATCGTGAATCGCTGCGTGGCCTGAGATCATGATCACGGGCGTGTTGCGATGCGCTTCACTTGCGCGAATGGCTTTGAGCGCATCGATGCCGTTCATGCCCGGCAATCGCACATCAAGGATCACAGCGTCGACTTCGGGGTGTTGTGAGAGTACTTGCAAGCCGTCTTCGGCGGACTCGGCGTCGAGTACTTGGTGGCTCGCACCTTCAAGCACCATGCGTAACGCACGACGAATATTTTTTTCGTCGTCGATGATCAGTATGGTGCCTGTTTGATTCATTCGCACCGCTTCACGTGTTGCCTGTTCACGTAGGGATTGTGATCGAAGGATAAAACCATCATTCAATTGATGTTCTTGCGTTGACCTACACAAGTGTGATTGGTATAAACTCGATGTAGCATAGTACGCCGTAACCGTCACTGTAGCTGTGTCGCTGAAACCGTGTCGTAAGAAACTGTGTCGTAAGAAACGATGTCGTAAGAAAACGATGTTAGCAGGCGGGATGACAAATAGGGGGCATTGATGTTTTCAAAGCTGGCAAACTTACAGATGAGTTTTTCTCGATACCTCAACGGTCGAGGTGCCGTTCACGTGACCTATGGCTCGCTTATGGCGATCGCCATGGTGTTAGCGCTTGTGGTGGTTTCTGAAGGTAGCGTGGACGCGCAGGGCAAGAAGGGTAAAGCAGCACCAAAAGCGGAAGCTGAGCCAGCCGCTGCACCTGCAGAGCCGCCCGCAGCAACACCTGCCGCCGAGCCAGCTCCTGCGGCTGCGGCACCTGCTGCACCTGCACCTGAGCCAGCACCGGCCGCCAGTGAGCCAGCGGCAGCACCAACCGCCGCTCCGGCGGAACCCGACAAAGCCATCGACGCGGGCACTTATGCGGTGAAGCTTCGCGATCTGGAACAGAGCATTAACCAGTTGAAAGAAAAGGTTTTTCGTTCAAAAACGCGCTTGTCGCTTTTGGCGGAAACCATTTTGCAAGGTGTGGTTGCCGGTGCCCAAGCCACCATTTCGCATTCGAACGAAATGAGCGGATCGTATAAGTTGGTAAAGATTGTATATGCGCTGGACGGCGCGCCAATTTACACCAAAGCCGACGAGCTTGGTGGCTTGGATGAAACCAAGCAATTTGAGATCTATCATGGAAGTATTGTTCCAGGTGAACATACCTTGACCGTGACGCTCGAGTATCGCGGGCATGGTTTTGGTGTGTTCTCGTATCTTAAGGGATATCGCTTCAAAGTTGGTTCTTCTCATTCTTTTACAGCGGCCGAAGGCTCTATCACCAACGTGAAGGTGATCGGATTTGAGCGTGGCGGTCCTACTGTATCGATTGAGAAGCGTCCTTCGATTCGCTACGAAGAACGTTCACAAAAAGCCAGTGAAGCGGCCGACGCAAAAGAAGCAAAGAAGTAGCGATGAAACTGGTCTAGGATGTTTACTCGCAGTTAACTCTTTGGGGCTGCTCCACATGTTAAAAAGGCTGATCAAGCACGTCGTAATATGTCTTACCCTGGCGATCGCATTCGACGCGTATGTGCTCGCTCAGACGTGCAAACTGTGTGCGCACGATTCTGCACAAGCGCGCAAGCTCTTGCTTTCGGCGGAGGCTGAAGCTTTCCGCATTACGCGGCAAAAGTTAGGCGGTGCGATGACGCGCAGCCCAACCTACGTCGAAGAGCGGATCGCCGATGCGGAAGCGTTTCTTAATCTGAAAGATTATGAACGCACACGCATCATCACGGCCAGCGTGATGGACAAGTACCCAACCCATCGCGCGATTCCAGAGGCTGTCTATTTGATGGCTGAGGCGTATTTTCGTGAGAAAGATTACTTAGCGGCGCAGCGTTATTACGAACAAATCGTTGAGCATTCGCGCGAAGCGGGTTATTCGGCGTATTTCTCGCAAGCGCTTTCGCGCATGCTTGAGATTGCGGCGCGTACGCGGCGCTTTGAGATGGTTGAACCTTATTTTGCGCGCATCGATTCGCTCTCGGGTGCTCGCGAAGAGGGCGCTATCGATTATTATCGCGCGCGCTTTCATTATGCCAAGGCCAACGTGCTTGTGTCCGATGTGAGCACGGATTTATTGAAGCAGGGCGATAACAAGATGAGTGTGTCGGCCAACCCAGCCGAGCTCGATACTGCGATACGTTTTTTCTCGCAGGTGGGCACGAGCAGTCCCTTTTATGCGCGTTCACAATATTTTATTGGCGTTGCGTATGTTTTGCGCAAAGACCTTGGCAAGGCGATGGCGACCTTTGACAAGATCGTCAATATTAAGAAAAAGAAGCTTTCTGAGGAAGAGCAAATGGTGCGCGAGTTGGCCGTTTTGGCGACGGGCCGCATCTATTTTGAGCAGGGTGCATATGCCAAAGCGCTCAAGGCTTATGATGGCATCAACCAGCTGTCGCCGCGATATGACGCTGCGCTTTACGAGCAGGCCTGGGTGCATATTCGTACCGGCGATGCCGAGAACGCGGACCGCACCCTTGAGGTGTTGACGGTGGCTTCACCGCAAAGTGTGTATGTGCCGGAGGTGCGAGTGCTGCGTGGCGAGCTTTTGTTGCGCATCGGTCGTTATCAAGAATCAAATAAAGCATTTGATCAGGCCGAAAAACTTAACGAGCCCATTGCCAACGAGCTTAAGCAAATCGCTGATGATCAATCGAATACACAGCAATATTTTTCGAAGCTGGTCGATCAGTACATGTCTGAGCTTGACCCCAAAGCGATTTTGCCGCCCGCAGCGCGCAAATGGGTGGTCGAAGATGATTCGCTCGATCCAGCCGTTGCGGTGGCATCACAAGTGATCGATACGCGTCGTTTGGTGAAAGAAACCAACGACTTGGTGGCACGCATTGAGGCGATCATTGGCGCAGCGGATCACGTTGCGGTGTATGAAGACGCCAACGATCAGCGTCGTGAGACTGCGGCACTTCGCAACAAGCTTGCCAAGGTTCGCAAATGGTTGATCGATGATATCTCGATGAATCATCCATCGCCAACCAACCCAGAGATCATGAAGTTGCGGGCTGAGCGTGAGCGTTTAGAACCTTATATCGAGAAGTTGATCGATGATCCCGATAAGTTTCGTAAGAAAGATAGCCCGCTCATCGAAGCCTATACGGCAAAGAAGCGTTTGCTTGCCAACGTGGAAGTGGAGATCACGGGTCTTGATGCACGGTTGGCAGCCTTCGAGCAAGTGCTTGCCAGTTCGCGCATCACTAAGCTAGATGCCAAGTCGCGCGAAGGCGTTAAGAATGAGATTGCGATGCAGCGTGAAGGTGCCAAGCAGTACCGAGAGGAGCTGCAAACCATTCGTCGCCAGCTGGAAATCGCCAAGATGCAGATCGGTGTGGGCGATGCGCGTTACGCTAACGACAAAGACTTGCGAGAGCGTTATATCGCTGTGGTTAATGCTGAAAGGCAAGCGCTGGTGATCAACGAGCATGAAGCGGCCTTTGCGCAGATCGAGCGCTTGGAGCGAATGGCCGAAGCGCATGATCGCATGATCGAGACCACCGTTGAGCAACGCGTAGCTGAACTGCGGCGTGTGGTGGATGATGAAAAGATCAACCTTGCGGGTTATCAGCAGGCGCTCACGAATGAAGAAAGCCAAAGCGCTGTGGCCGTGGGCCAGACGGTTCAAGGCTATCTGGCGCGTTTGCGTAATACTTTTCAAGGACTTGTATTGCGTTCTGATGCCGGCAAGACCGATGTTGCATGGGCCAAACGTGAAGAGCACCGCTTGCGTGCTGACCTTCTTTCACGTGAACGTGCACGCGAGTTACAGGTTATGGATGATGAGTACAGTGAAATTACCGACGCACATGAGAACAAGTCGAAGTCTTCGGAGGTTGGCCAGTGACCCAACCTAACGTTGCTCATCGATCCTCACTTATGCGTTTGCGTAGCATTGCGTTTTTAATGACGGGCCTGCTCGTCGTCGGGTTGTTGGCCATCGGCTTGTCAGCCCCGCTGGCTTTTTCGCAAGGCAAGGACGCCCCTAAGGTGGATCCTGCTAAGCCTGAGCCTGCTAAGCCTGAGCCTGCTAAGCCTGAGCCTGCTAAGCCTGAGCCTGCTAAGCCTGCCGAACCTTCCAAACCCACCGAGCCAGCCAAACCTGCCGAGCCGGTTAAGCCGAGCGATGATAAGGGGTCCGATAAGAATGCAGATAAATCGCTGCCTACCGGTAAAGATGGTGCTGGTGCTGATCCGTCCAAAGATGCTGCCGCGGATGTAAAAAAAGCAGGCGACAAGAGCAAAGCTGCTGACAGTGCGGGTGGAACAGACAATACCAAGGCGAACACGACCGTGGTAGATCCGTCAAAGACCACCGAGACACAAGAAGCCAAGGATAAAGATTCCCAAGCGGCGACCCCTGAAAATAAGGATAAGAAAGACAATCCTTGGTCGGGGGTTCAAGAGACGCAGCCCGAAAAACCGGTGAGCTTGCCTACGTTCTTGATTGCGAGCGAGAAACGTTTGCGCGACGAACGCCCAGCGCCTTCGGATGATCAGGTGCAAGCGTTGCGCGAAATGCAAAATGAGCTTGATCGTTTTAAAACCACAGGCGGTCAATATGAAAAAACTGTCGATGCCATCGTTCGCCGGGAATATCTGAGACAACGCCGGGAAAAAGACAACTTTTATGGTCGCCAGGTTCGCTTCGAAGAAAAACTTCAAAATGAAGCACGCGAAGAAGCCATCAAGCTCTTTGAAAAGTTTATTGCCAAGAATCCCGATCACCAAGTGTATACGCCCGACGCCATGTTTCGTTTGGGCGAGCTCTATTACGAGCGCAGCGCGAGCCAATATCAAGCGCGTGCTCAAGCCGCTGTGGCTGAGCCCATTGCCGAAGACGGCGCGGGTCAGCCCAATGTTGACGCTCCCGATTTTTCGCCGACGATCGATCTCTATCATCGCTTGGCACAAGGCTTTCCAACCTACCGTAACCTTTCAACTGTTTATTATCTGATTGGTTACTGTTGGAATGAGATGGGCCAGCCCGACAATGCGCGTATGGCGTGGTTAAACCTGACCTGCGCCAACCACTTTCATTACGATACCTTTAACCCGTCGGGCAAAGCGGCGACTCCAACGAACTTGACGCCCGAAGAGCAAGCTGATGCTGAGAAAGCCAAACATCCGGCGATTGCGCTTGATGCAACACCCAACACCGACGAGTCGGGGCCTTTCGTCGACCCTTACCAAGATTGCAAAGCGGTGCAGGACGACGCGCAGTTTTTGGCAGAGACGTGGTTGCGCATCGGTGAGTACCATTTCGATTATGATTACAAAAAGTATGGTTTAGAGCGTGCGATCAGTGCGTATAACAAACTTTTAGGTGATCCAAACGATCGCAACTACAACTTGGCGCTCTATAAGCTTGCGTGGACCTACTACCGCGCAAGTCGTTACCCAGAGGCAATCAAACATTTTGGCATGTTGGTTGACTGGTCAGACAAGGCTCGTAAAGAGACCGGTCGCGCGGGTTCTGAGTTGCGTGCAGAAGCGGTGCAATACATGGGTATTGCGTTCGCTTTTGACGATTGGAATGAAAATCAGGTTCCAGATGTACAAGAAGGTTTGCCCTCGGGTTATGAGCGCATCCAAGATCCAAAGTTATTGCCGCAGGATCGTGAGTGGACGGTCGAGATTTATCAGCAGCTTGGCGGCGTTCATTTTGATGAAGCCAAGTATCCCGATGCTATCAAGATTTGGGAACTGGCGTTGAGCAAGTGGCCCAACTATACGCAGGCGCCCGAGATTCAGAATCAAATTGCAGTGGCCTATAGCCGCGCCAACATGATGGAAGAGTCTGTTTTGGCGAAAGCAAAACTGACCGAGTACACCGAGGGCTCTAAGTGGTGGAACGCCAATCTTGAGCATCCCGAAGCGTTGAAGCGTGCAGAAGAATTGGCGGAGAATGCTTTGATCGGCACCGCAGTTTATCATCATCGCCGCGCGCAAGATTTGCGTCGCCGTGGTGTGGAAGAGCAAGACGTAAACCTTGTCAAAGACGCGCAGAAAGAATACGGCTTAGCGGGCACTGCCTATCGGGCTTACTTGGTGAAATATCCCAATACCCTTCAGGCCTATGAACTTCGCTACGACTTAGCTGATGCACTGTTTTGGTCAGAAGACTACGAAGGTGCGGCCACCGAATATGCTGCTGTGCGTGATTCAAATCTGGATGATCGCTATTTGTCAGAATCAGCGCGTCGTGTGGTCGAGTCTCTGAAACGAATCATCGAGATTCAAACAGAGGCGGGTAAGCTTGAAGCACGTAAGGATCCTCCCACACCACAAGGGAGTCCCGCGCGTGTCTCGCCAGTTGAGATGCCAATGATCTTGCAGCGCATGGCCCAAGCGCGCGAGACCTATCTGGCGCGTGTCGATGATGCGCACGACACGGAAAAGGTTCGTGACTCTTACGAGTACAACAACGCTTTGCTCCTTTATCAGTATGGCTATTGGCCGCAAGCCAAAGAGCGCTTTCAACACATCTTTGAATCGCGTTGTAAGGGTGCGCTGGCCGATGAAAGTGGCCGCGTGGCATGGCTTGATTTGCGTAACATGGCGGTTATCGAAGAAAACATGTCTGAAGTTGAGCGCTTAGGTAAGTCGTTACAAGAACAGCAATGCACCTTTGGCGGTAAAGATGGCGCCAAAGCGGTGGATTGTACGCTCGCCAAGAACAAAGAAGAGCCTCAGTGTTTGGCTGGCGCCGATTTGACGAACATCAAGTACGCGCGTGCGGTGGACGTGTTTGCGAAGGCGGAAAAAGAGAAAGACGAACAGAAGGCGCTGATTCAGTATGAAGAGGCCGCAACGATGTTGGTCAAGGCTGTGAATGAAGAGCCCAATCATCCACAAGCACCGCTTGCACTTGAAAAGGCTGCTATTGCGCTTGAACGTACCAATCGATTTGAGTCTGCGGGTCGTTTGTACCAGCGCATTATTGACGAGCTCGGTCCGCGTAAAGCGGCGGATGCCGAAGACCAACAAAAACTCGATTCGATTTTATCGAATGCATATTTTAGACTTGGTTTCAATGCCAACCGCTTCTTTGACTACGACAAGGCGGTTCAGAACTATCAAACGTTGGCGGATTCAAAACGTTTCTTAGAGTCGAAAGATCCGCAAATGGGTAAGCGCCGCGAAGATGCATTGATCAACGCAGCCACCATCATGGAATATCAGCAGCAATATCGACAGGCGGCGAAGTATTATTTGCGTGCTGCAGAGATGCTGAAAGATGCCAAAGATCGTCGCGTGGCGAAATATCGCGCTGCTGAAATGCCCTATAAAGAAGGCATTGATCCTAAAGCGATTCGCGACTTGAAGGCCTTTATCGCAGAGTATTCGCGCGATAAAGAGGCGGCTGATCTTGTTGTGCTGTCTTACTGGCGCATCGCCGAGATCACCAAACGGCAGGGGCGTGACGATACTTATAAACGTGCGCTCAAAGATGTGGTGGCGGCTTACGCTTCCTCTGGATTGCCACCAGGTTCAACGGCAGCCGAGTATGCGGGCGAGGCGAACTTTACATTGGTGGATGAGGGCCAAGAAGAGTTTGAGAAGCTTAAGATCGATCCAGGTAAACCCAAGACACTTAAAGAGTATGTCGAGAACGTGACCAAGGCGATTGAGCGCGCTGCGACAGCGTCTTCGGAACGTTCGAAGGTTTACGAACCGTTGATGAGTTACAAACGACCCAAGTGGACGATTGCCGCGTTTGTACGTCAAGGTCGTATTTACGAGGTGTTGGCGAAGGCTGTGCTTAATACACCTTTCGTGATGCCTAAGGATCTAGGCGCACAAATCCAAAAAGCGCCACCCGATGCGCGTGAAGAAATTCGTATTCAGGTTGAAGATCGCATTCGTCAAGTGCTGGATGAAAAAGTGCGTCCGATCGAGTGCCTGGGTGTTGCGCGTTATGCGCTTGCCTCGCGCGCTTCAAAGGCGGGTAGCTTGGACAATGAGTTTACGCAGATTGCGGCCGATCGTTTACAAGCCTACGGTGATGAGCGCATTGCCGAATGTGTGGCGGACGCAGCCAAGAAAGACCCGTCGTTCGGTGCTTATCAACAAGGTGAGTTCTCACGTTCATTGCGCGGTAAGACCCGCTCGATGTCAACGGGTGTAACAGCGCCACCAGTGACTCTCAGCAACTAACCCAATAAGGTAAGACATGGTCATTACGGTTCTATTTCGTCAGTTTCGAACACAGGGGGTGGCGCGGCTATTATTCAGCGCGGTTGTCGTGGGTGTGTTCGTTGTGGGTGTCCAAGCGTGTGGTTCAAGTGAGCAGGGTGCTGCGCCAGGAAAAACGACTGCGTCCAACTGGCAAGATTCGAGTCAGGGTGGCGAAGCTGCGGCGCCAACATATGACGGAACAAGTTCGACCGGTAACAAGCCAGCGGCGTCGACTGGGTCTAAACTTTGGTCGAGTACGGCGGACATGGATCTGGGTCCAGCGCTGCCGCAACGGGCTAAGTTGTCTGGGTCAGCTCTCGATGAGTTTGAGAATGGCGCGCGTGCGTATGCGGCAGGTCAGTTGCAGCAAGCACGCACGCATTTTCGCGCAGCGCTGAATAGCGATCCGCGTGCTTTTCGTGCAGCCTATAATCTGGGGATTGTCGAAGACCTGCTTGGCAGCGAAGAGCGCGCGTTGACGGCGTATCGTCAGGCGCTGTCGATTCAACCTGACTATGAAGCTGCGGTTGAAGGCATTGGTACCATCTATATTCGTCGTGGTCAGGCGGCTGATGCGGTGAATTTTGCAAAGCCCATCGCCGATCACTGGTTGCGCAATTTGGCGCTACAAGCGGTGTATGGCCGATTGCTCGTGGCGGCGACCAAATATGACGATGCCGAAAATGTGGCACGTCGAGCGTTGCGCGTGGATGAGCGTTTCGTGCCCGCGATGATGGTGTTGATCGACTCAAGTTTAAAGCGTGGTCGTGGTGAGCTTGCCGCCTCGATCATCGAACAAGCTAAGAAGACCGATTCCAAGGTTGCCGAGATTTATTTCATTGAGGGCGGCATCAAGCAAAAAGAAGGCGATCTTGTTGAAGCACAAAAGCTGCTTCGCCAGGCGGTTCAACTAAGACCGCAATATGCTGAGGCGCGTCTTGCCCTAGGTAACATGTTGCTTGCGGGTGCCAACTACCAAGAAGCCGTGCAAAATTTGGAAATTGCTGCGCGCTTAGCGCCCTTTTCGGCGGCGGCACATCTGAGTTATGGCGATGCGCTGCGCGCCACACAGCAGTGGCAAAAGGCCGAAACCGAGTTACGTCGAGCGCTTGATATTGATCCTAAACTTGCCGATGCACACTATGATTTGGGCTTAATGTACATGACGGCTTCGGACGCATTTCCTGGTCTCGATAAGCTTGCTGCACTGGCAAAAGCGACCGAAGAGATGACGACCTATCGCAGCACCTTGGGTCCCAAAGCGCTCAAGAGTGATCCGTCGACAGCGTATCTGGATGACATCAGTCGATCGATCGATCGCGAAAAGAAGCGAATGGAGCGCGAGGCACGTAAGGCCAAGATGGACGCGCAAAAGAAATCGCAGCCCGCGCCTGCAGCGGCACCTGCACCTGCAGCAGCGCCTGCATCAACGGCTCCAAAAGGTGATGCTGCGGCAGCACCCAAAGATGCTGCGAAGGATGCAGCTAAGGATCCCGCCGCAGCTAAGGATGCAGTTAAGGATCCCGCCGCAGTTAAGGATGCAGCTAAGGATCCCGCCGCAGCTAAGGATGCTGCAAAAGGTTCAGCTGCGCCCGCACCGGCAACACCCCCCGCGACCAATAAGTGAGAGAACACAACGTGATTGAGGCAACCCATGTTTATTGTTAGACACCGTTTAATGGCCGCTGCACTGGTGCTTGCTCTGGGAGCCCTTGTTTTGAGTGCACTTGAGTCGACCGCGCGAGCTCAAGATAAAGGCGCACGCAAGCCGAAGGTGATTAAGCTAGAAGAGATCAAGATTGAGGGTCGTATTCAAAAGCCTAACGCCTTCTACATTTTGAATCGTTCGAATATCGGGTATTCGGTGACCGAGCTTAAAACGAGCTTCATGCCCAACGTTGTGAATGCGGTTCGTAAGGCACCTTTTTAAGCGTATTGTGGATTTTGGTTCTTGCGCGCTTACGGGTGTGCTGTCGTGATCTCTATGGTGAACATTGTGCTTGTCGCGCAGGTCGTTTTAGCGCTGATAACGATGTGGTTGCTCGCGCAAGCGTTTCGGGTCGTGTGGTATGGTTTTTTTCTCGACTCTGCCTTGTTGTGGCGTTGGTGGGAAACTTTACCGATTGAGCGCTTCGATCGGCTGACGGGTGTGATTGATGATGTGGTGTCGGCGTCGTGGCTTACGCAATTTTTGCGCCATGCAGGCCAGCGACCCACGGCTAAAACACTGCGTCAGGCGTCGTCGTTGTTGCAGGCCGATCTATCGCAATGTGTGCATCGCTGTGCGGCGTTGGCCAAATTAAATCTTGTAGCGGGCTTTCTTGCTGCTGTGCTTGTGATGACCCGCATGCCCGCGAAGGTGCAGGCGGGGCGATCGCTATTGGGTGACGACTCGATGACCGCGATGCTTGCAGGACTTGGGTTGATGCTTGCGCTTGTGGTGGGTTGCTTTTTAACGCGTCAAGCGATCGTAGAAGCGGCAAAAAGTATTGTTAATGATGCCCATCGACTGGCGGCAAGCATTCGCGAAAGTCAAGAAAAGCAAGCGCACGGAATTAATCACGACAGCAAGTAGACCTCGACCTTCCAAGAATGGTAATCTGAATCACGTCTTTATTTTGGATCAAGACCGATGTCTTGGTTTAGAATGTCCTAGAAATGGTGTGATGACCGCGGGGAAATGCCGATGAATCAAGGTGAACTTCAGACACGCTCGAAAACTCAGATGAAGCGCCCAGGGGCGATGACGATGGCGATGAACGCCATGGAGATGCCGCATGCGGGTCCCAAAGCGTTGCGCGTTGGACTCATACAAAATGGCAAGATCGTTGAGGAGCGCATTGTTCGTAAGCGCGAGACCGTTTCGATCGGCTCCTCGGAGAAAAACCATTTTGTAGTGCAGGCGCCAGGTATGCCCAGTAAATTCGATCTCTTTCAGATCGTTGATGGGGCTTATGTGCTCAACTTTACAGAGCACATGCGTGGCCGCGTCGGGCTACCCTCGGGTGTGCAAGACATCGAGCAACTTCGTGCTGCTGGCACCGCGAAGAACATGGGTGGCTATTGGCAGATCGCCCTGAGCGAAACCTCGCGCGGAAAAGTCGTCATTGGCGACATCACCTTCTTATTTCAGTTTGTGGTACCCCCACCTGTTCAACCCAAGCCCCAGCTTCCTGCTGCGGCGACGGGCGGCGTTGTTAAAGACGTCGATTGGACGTTCACGGCTTTCGTGTTGTTTTCGTTCATGGTGCATTTTGGCTTGGTGGTGTATCTTGATAACGCCGATTGGCCGATGGAAGCCGGAATTGATCAGATCCCGCGCAATATTGCCGGTATGATCTTCGCCGAGCCCCCTCCGCCTGAGGAAGAGAAACCCGAAGAGACCACCGAAGAAGCTGAAGCGCCCGCCGCCGAGGCAAAAGAGGCGCCCAAGGCCCAAGCGTCTGAGGCAAAGACAGACTCGGCGCCGAAAGAAGATGTTGCAACCAGTGCCGAGGCGCGCGCTAAGTTTGCTGAAGAAGCAGCGCAAGCGGCTGAAGCCATGTTGCTCAGTGGTTTGGGTGGCGAAGACAGTGGTTTGGCTGACGTCGTTGCACAGGGTGCAGTGACCGGTAACGCTGAAGATGTGCTTGCACAAGCCGCTGGCGTGGGTGTGGCGCGTGGTGACTCGGGCAGCACGCTGCGTACACGTAGTGGTGGCGGTGACGGCAGCGGGTTGGGTGGTCTTGGTGGTTTGGCCAAGGCAGGCGCTGCGGGTGAAGGTATGTCTGAGGGCGGCGCGATCAAAGAACGATCTGTGCGCGGTCGAATCAACCTTGAAGATGGCGGTGACGTCGGCGGTAGCGGTGAGTTTGACGCGGCGGTTGTGGTCAAGATGATCAAGACGCGTATTCGCGCTATTCAGATCTGCTACGAGAAAGAGCTTGCGCGCAATCCAACCCTGCAAGGCAAAGTGGTTGTGCAGTTTACTATTCAACCCACTGGCAGTGTGACCAACGCTTCGGCGACGACGAACACGACCAATGATCCAAACGTTGCAAGCTGCGTTGTAAGCACAATTAGCCGTTTTCGCTTCAACGATCCTGCACCTGAAGGTGGTAGTGTGACGTTCTCGTATCCGTTCGTTTTTGCTCCACAAAACTAAATGAACTTGCCATGGTCAAAAACGGCACTGCATGTATGGTCAAAGGCCAACAATAAACCGTTGACATTGAACTTGCGCTCGATATACTCCTTTATAACTATGGGTATGGAGAGAACAATGCAGTCATTCAACCAAATAAAATCATTGATTGGTTTTGGCTGTGCCTTGAGTCTAGCACTGGGTCTGGCTGGGGCATTGGGTTATGCAGCGGCCCAGCAAACGACTGGTGATACCGGTAATGGAGGGGCAGGCGCTGCGGCACCTGATCAAACTGCCGAAGAGCAGATCGCCTTTGGTCAAAGTGTGGTGACGGAAGGTCACTCTCTCAACCGCCGCGTTTCATTGATGCTTGATGAAGCACGCCGCGGGACTGATCCGGATATCATTCGTGTTCCATGCCTTGATGAAGTACTTAATGAAGTCGATATGCGTTTGAAGACTGCACTTGAACGCTTCGACAATCTTAAGGAGGCCATTGCGTCGAACGATGCTGATCGTCGCAAGGCTGAGTACCTTATGCTTACGGTCATCAAGCAAAAGTTTCAGGTGTTGTCGCAGCGTGCTAACCAGTGCATCGGTAAAGATGTTTACGAGACCGGCGCCGCGCGTGTTGTAACAACCGTTCAGCCGACCATGCCGGGATTGAATGCGACCACGGTTCCGACGGCACCGCCGTCGATCGTTGCGCCTGTGATTCCACCTCCGGCAAGTCCAGTCATGTAGCCTTATTGATCGCTGCTGTTCGAGTAAAAAATAAAAATAGTCGCTACAAAAACCTTCCGAAAGACTTGTAGTGAGCTAAAGTGTAGGCAGTTCAGGCTATTATTGTTCGCAACATAAACAACTTCAGATAAGTAGTAAACTGGCTCGGGGAATGAAGTCCCTCCCCCTCGGAGAATAAAGGGAATGCGATTCTGCACCTTACTTGTAGGAATAGCCGCTCTGGTCTTTTGCGGCATCATTCAGATCGAAACGGCACGTGCAGATTACGGTTCTACTACCTTTAACTCGGGTGAAGATCGCGGCAGTCAGTTTCGCCAAACAGGCACTGCATCATTTTCTGGTCAGGGCAGCATGTGGCTTGAGGATCGTAGCAAGACGGAAGGCACCGGTATTCGTCTTGGTAACTTCGAGTTACATCCTGGTTTCGGTGCTGAGTTTGGTTACGACTCAAACGTTTTCTACGCGGACAAGAATCTGCAAGATTCGATGTTCTTGCGTGCGGTGCCTCACCTCAAGTTGAGCACGATTGGTGAAAAGCGCTCTCAGCAGGGTGAAGCGGGTGGTGGCGAAGGAACGCCCCCTTCATTGGCCTTTACGGGTACGCTTAGCCTGGCTGCATACCATTTCTTTCAGGAACAAGTTCAAGATAGCGTGGCTGCCAACGCGTCATTAAACTTGTTCATTTTGCCGAAACGGCCGGTGAACTTTGTTGTTCGCGAGAACTTTAGTCGTTCGATCCGTCCCTTTGCGCAGAACCCCAACTCGGGTAGTGCAACCAACTTTGCGCGTGATACCAACGAGGTGGGCGCGGACATGTTTTTGCGCTCGCGCAGCGATGTGCTGGATGGGAATATTGGTTATACGTTTGGTTATGATGCCTTCGAAGCCGACGTTTTCAAGTATTACAACAGTTATCAGCACCGCGTAAACGCCAACATGTCGTGGCGGTTTTTCCCTTATACAGCGCTCTTGTTTCAAAACGAGTTGGAGCATCAAAGTTACCCCAATAAAGATAAGTCCCCAACACTTGTTCTTTCGGATAACACGCGTGTTCGTTCATTGGTGGGTCTCAACGGTGCGGTTACTAAACGTATTGCAATCATTGCACTTGCAGGGTTTGCGGCAGGTTTCTACGATACGAACAGTGAGTACAATAACGCCGTAGGTCGCATCGAGGGTAAAGTAGGTATCACCAACACCTCGTCGATCTCGCTCGGTTATTCGCGCGACTACATGCGTTCGTTCGTCGGTAACTTTATGCAGGACGATCGCGTCTATTTTACCTCGGACGTGCTTATCAATCGTCAGTTTTATTTGAGAGGCGACGCTTCGCTGACATTTGCGAAGTATGGTGCCATGTTAGACAAGAATGGTACTCAGATTGGTACCAGTCGAAATCGCGAAGATAAGTTTTTAACCATTGCTGGACTTGCAGAATACCGAATTTCCGATATTGTCGGGGTTAACCTTTCGGGTCGATATATTGCTGATTTCACCGATTTCGATTTCACATATATTACTTCGACGGGTGCGCAGCCGATCGTTGATCCGGCTCGATACAAGAAGTTTGAAGTGATTTTTGGTGTTCGATTATTCTACTAATAGCTACAACGATCCGCATTTTGCTGTAGGGGTGCTCTTTGAGTGCTCGTTGATTGCAGGTGCGATGATCGGTTGCTGCGAGCGTAATAACGACGAAGTGTGCGAAGTGTGAAATGAAACTCAGTATTGCCGATAAATCTTCCTGGCTTTTGACGTTATCAAGCTTACCTATCGTGATGTGCCTTGTGTGTTGCGGTGCGTCGCAGTCGGGATTTAAACCGCCGCCTGTGGGTGACGATGATTTGGTGCTGGGTCCTGGCGATAAGGTAAAGATCGCTATTTATGGAGAGAAAGAGCTTCCGGATACCTATCAGCTTGCTCAAGATGGCACGATCGAGTTTCCCTTTTTGGGTGTTGTGCACATGGCGGGGCTTGAGCCTGCTGTCGCTTCCCGTATGATCGCTTCAAAGCTTCGTGAGGGTAAGTATTTTAAAGATCCACAGATTTCATTGCTGGTGCTTGAATATAACTCCAAGCGCGTCACCGTGATGGGCGCAGTAGCGAAACCTACGACGATTCCCATTACGACCGGAATAACATTGATAGAAGCGATCACGTTATCGGGTGGTGTCACGTCGATTGCAAACCAGAATGAAACAGTTCTTTCACGCAAGGTAGCTGGCAAGATTCGTCGTTATCGTATTCCGCTTAATGAGATTTCGCGTGGTCGTGCTAGCGATTTTGCGCTTCAGGCAGGCGACATCGTTTATCTGCCCGAGCGCGTGTTCTAAGCTACGGCTGGCAGGTTGTGAAGCGTATTCGCAGTTCAGCCGCGCTGAGCGAGGGGGCAGGGGTTCCTCTGTGCGGCGGGTGGCGCTCGCTAAGGCTGACCTGACCTACGCCTACATTTTCGTCCCCTTGTGCGAGGAATTCTTGTGCTTTGTTAACGCGTCTGAACTGCGCGATGGTTCTGACGCCGCGTCGAATCCGTAGCGCGAGTGCTCGTTCTCAGCAGGTGTGTATCGGTGCAGGGGCGGTTTTGTAAGCCGAGCTGACCGACACGTTGCGCGATCTTAGAGCGTAGACGCGTCGTGTGCGTGGCCTGGTAGCTTTAGCTTGTTGTAGCGAAGACAGGCCTGTTTGCGTAGCGTGGCGTCGTCTCCGTTCGAGCAGGCGAGCTGATAGGCGTGAAGCGCACGGCCCGATTCGCCTAAACGTTCTGAGATTTCCGCTACCTTAATCAGTGCACCAACGTTGGCCGATGTGCGATAGGCTTCTTCATACGCTCGCAACGCGCGGCCTAGGTTGCCTGATTCTAGTTCCAAAGAGCCGCGCAACATGTGTCCCTTGCCGATTTGAGCGATGTCGCCGTTGGCGAGCTCAGCGAAGCGCGACAGATAGAAGCGCATTTCGTCGAAGCGCCCAAGTTTTCGCAGTGCTCGGGCCATGGTAAAGGCTAAGTAAAAGTCTTCGTGCCCTTTGGCCATCATGCGCTTGAGCACGGCTACTGCTTCTTCGGGCTTGCCACCCTCGAGTAATGCCGTGGCCCACAGGTTGATGATTCCCGAAGAGCGCGCGCCAAGCTCAACGGCGCGGCGTGCGAGCTGGGCTGACGCTTGAAAATCTCGTTTTTGCATCAATCGTGCGATGCTTCGTTCATAGGCTGCCGGAAGTTGCGGACGCTCGCGCATGAGTGTGTTGTCGAGTGTTTGAACCAGTGTGGGAAAGGTGTTGTTTAAGCAGCTTGCTAGGGTGTCTAAAAACTGATGGCGAGCCTCACCAGACTGCGGAACGGCATCGAGCACCAATGATGAGTCTGACAGACCAACGCTGACTTGACACAGGAAGCTTGACGTATGGGCGACATCACGCATGGCAGCGTCGCGCACGTGGAGCATGGCTTGCCAGTCGTAGCTGTTCTGAAAGAGCCAGTAAGCGGCTTGTAGGCGCGGTGTGACCCACCCTGGCGCGAGGATCATTGCACGGTTGACCCAGCGCAATGTATGTGGGCGGTTGGCCTTGAGGAGTTGGTCAGCCACAAGCACTACATATTTGGGTTCGGTTGGGTGCGTGAGAAGCGTCGAGCGGACAGTTTCATCGTGCGTCACGCTGCGTTTGTGTTTGATGAGTTTGGCGACTCGACGTTGAAGTTGTTGTTCGTCGTTTCTAAGTAAGGTGGGTGCAGTGATCAAGGCGAACACCACGACCAGGGCTGTCAGCGCGTAGGCGACGTGTCGCGTCACGGGCTGTCGAAACAGATCGGATAACTTGCGCACCATGGGCGAAAAGTTGCGATCGCGCACGGGCATCGCTGCAAGGCCACCGAGTAGCGCGACGACCAGGGTCGAAATGCCGAGCAGTTCGAGACTAAAATCAACCACGTTTTGCGAGACAATGGCTGTGACAGCGACCACCGTTGCGATAATCAGCGGATCGCGACGCTTGAAGTAAGGTGAAAACCCCCAAATCATGCCGGCAGCGAGCGCAAGTGAAAAAGGTAGGCCCCACTCGGAGACCCACTGCAACACGATGTTCTCAGGATATTGAAAGCGCAATGTACTACCGGCGTAGTTGGCGAAGACATTGTCGAATACGCCACGTCCGTAGCCCGTGATCGGCTGGCTAAAAGCAAAACGAAACGCGTTGGCAAAGAGGTCCCAACGTGACGAATAACTTTTCTTTGCAAAGCGCTCGAGCGTTGCGTCAAAACCCAAGTAGGCGACGAGTGCCACCACGAGGCTTACGAGCAATGCAATCTTAGCAAGATCATAACTTGTTTTTTGATTTTTTCTGGATTGACGCACCGTGCTGGTTACAAAATAAGCGACGCCACCCAATAGAACCACGAATCCGCCGCGAGATAGACCGAGCATGGACACCAATCCCAACAATACGAAGCCAACCGCACTCGCTATTTTTTCGTAGGCATCCTGTGCCGTAACAAGTAATCCTAGAAACAGGATGGTGCCCATGGCCAGCAAACCGGAAAAATGGTTTGCATTGAGGATTGGTGAAAGCACGATGGGCTGTACGTAGTTGGGCGCATAGATCCCGTAGAGCTTCTCAGCACCAAGCAGTTTATGTAAAAGGCCGACCAG
>JBGAKI010000037.1:0-17200 GCA_044224525.1 Polyangiales bacterium
GTGGCACCTCTTTGAGCACATGGCGAAAATGTGCTGCCAAACCCTTTTGTGTCGGCCGATTATAATAAGGACACACCAAAAGTAACCCATCCGCGCCCGCAGCCTTCGCTTGTTTGGCAAGCACCACCGTTTTGTCGGTCGATGCCGTGCCCGCACCCGCCACCACCGGTACCCGCTTTTTTGCCTGTTCAACCACCACGGCTATCACGCGCGCATGTTCTTCAAGACTCAGCGCTGGGCTCTCGCCCGTGGTGCCGCATGGCACAAGACCATCGATTCCGCCCGCGATTTGCTGTTCAACCAAATCCCTGAGCGCCTTTTCATCGAGCTTTCCCCCTCGAAAGGGTGTCACGAGCGCCGTAAGTGTACCTTTAAATAGTGCCATGGGGCCTAAGCGTAGCGAGTTAAGCGCGCCCGTGCAACGCCTTGCGCTTACTTGGCTGGCGTAGGGGTAGGCGGTGGATTAACGATATTCACCGAATCGATCCAACGCTGCCAACGCACCTGTTGGTCTTTACTCAGCCGATCCACAAGGTCTTGTCGCACCTTGGCCTCGCGCTCTGCGCGCAGTCGACTACGAATGCCATATTTCACCTGTTCAAAAGGCACAGCGCGCGCACTTTGCCGTTCTTCAAGTCGCAACAGCCAGGGTACGTTATTCCCGTCTTTGGCCACCACCAAATCACCCACCATGGCAATCGCAAACGCAGCCTCAACCAACTTGGGGTCGCTTTGATCACAGGCGCGACACATCCACCCGCCATCACTGCCCTCAGGATACGCAAAACGAAAAAGCGACTCCTTTTCAACAACCTTACGAAAACGCTTTTCTGTCGCTTTTCGCAACCGCTTCTGCCAGCGTGCAGCGCTCTTCTCGTCTTCAAACGCAATCGCAAGCACACGCACCCGCTCTGGAGTCGTGAACGAATCGATCTTATGCTGCTCGTAATAGGTGCGCATATCCAGATCGCTAAATGCATCAAGGCTTTTGGTACGCAACTCGCGATCGATGAGCGCCTGCGCAAGCAGCCCTTCAATTCGATGCTGCACATCAAGCGTGCGATCGAGGCCCAACTTCTTTGCATGTAGCGCCATCAACTTCGTTTCAAGCGTCCGCTCGGCGATGGTTTTTACCTCTTCACTCTTGAGTTCATCCTGACGCACCGCACGCAAGCGTTGATTGACCAAAAAGACAAGCTCAACCACACGCAGTACAACATCCTTACCCGCCGCCACAATTTGTTCTGGTTTCAGCGATTCAACACGAGGAACATGTCCCACAACCGGCGCAACCGCCTGACCAAACGCAATCACCGACGCACCGCAGATCAACGCAGTCAACGTCAACCACCGCAGCCTCAACCCTTTCTTGTGCGCTTTCATCACTTCGACTCAAACCGTTTCTCAAGGTCGCGGCGTCCAATCACATCTTTGATCGACACAAGACCCAGCACCGACACCCGTCGATCAAGCTCCTTTAAGATATCTCCCACCAACCCCGGCCCTCCATACACAAGCGCAGTATAAATCTGTACAAGCGATGCACCCGAACACAAACGCTGCCAAACATCGTCTGCATGTTCGATGCCTCCCCCGGAGACTAACACGAGCGAACCACCGACGTGCCCATAAACCAACTTCAATAGTGCAAGCGTACGCTCAGCAAGCGGGGGCCCCGAGATCCCTCCCGCCCCAAGCGCTTCGATCTCAGCACGACCTATTTTAAGGCCTTCGCGAGAAAGCGTCGTATTAACAAGAATCAAGCCGTCGACCTTTAACGCCACCGCCAAATCCGCGATCTCCAGCGCATCCTGATCTGCAATATCACTAGCGATCTTGATAAAGAGCGGCACGCGTCGCATCCCATGTACGCTGTCAAGCACTTGCCTCAATCCAGGCAATAGCGAGCGAAGAAAATCAGCATTCTGTAACGTACGAAGCCCTGGTGTGTTGGGCGAGCTCAAATTCACAACCAAATAATCGGCATATTTGGCCACACACCGAGCAGCCTCGAGATAATCCATCTCGCTTTTTTCGATTGCGGTATCGGCGTTTTTGCCCACATTGACGCCGAGCACCACTTCGTCAGGATGCGTCAAATGAGCCGCCGCTACTTGTGCGCCGACGTTGTTAAAACCCATGCGATTAAGCAAGGCGCGATCGCGCTTTAAGCGAAAGAGTCGCGGCTTAGGATTACCCTGCTGCCCTCGCGGTGTCAGGGTCCCGACCTCAACCCATCCAAAACCAAGTGAAGCGAAAGCCAAAAACGCCTCCGCATCCTTATCAAACCCAGCCGCCAGGCCAATCGGATTCGCTAGGCGTCGCCCCCATACATCTAGCTCAAGGCGCTCGGAATGAAACGCAAACACCCGGCGCACCACATTGCGTAAAAACTTCGAACCATGCACCCACACAAGCATCCGCATGGCGACGCGATGCGCCGTCTCAGCTGGCAACAAAAACAGCAAGGGTGCTATGCAATAGCGATAGAACACGGCGGCTACCTTAGCATAAGAGCACGGACGAGATTGCAGATTTACCCCGGCTGACTAGGCAAAATCGCAAACAACCCACCAATAAGGGGCCTTACCAACTCAAGGCGCCCAAACAAGCCCTTTCAAAGTGATCTTGCTGTGGCTACTTTACGTGCAGCGCATCCTACAACATAAACATCGCACAAACACACAGCACCATGCCCTTGGCGACTCTTCATGCTACTTAATCCTGCATGCAAAATCCACAGAGCAACCGCATCGACGACGCGATAATCGTTCGCGAACTTGCCGTCGAGTGCATCTTAGGAGTCTACCCGCGCGAACGTGATCAACCACAACTGGTACTCGTAGACGTCGAACTTGCACTGGATCTCAATCACGCGGCCACACATGCCGACCTAACACACACGATCGATTATTCTGATCTTGCACGCGAAGTGACGTTTATCATGCAGGCATCTCGCTTTCGCCTCGTCGAAACGGCGGCGTACAGCCTTCTACATTACCTTCTACATCCGGCCAGTCCAACACACGCAAACACATATCAGCGACCCATGGTGACGAGCGCACGCGTTCGTTTACACAAACCTTTTCACGGCTTACGCGCTCATTCCTTTGCTGTCGAGATGCAACGCGACTTCAATCAGCTAACCTTCGAACGCGCCATCCTCAAAGATCAAATAGAGCAACAACACATTGTGAGTACGGCGGATGCGACACTCTTTCGCGTAAGCCAACCCAAACACGCTGTTGACGATACGACGGCATCCGCGAACACCACGGCTCAAAGCATCTTTGTTTTGCCAAGCGCCGATCCGCACTTTTCGCATCAACTGCGCATATCACGTCGCAATCACTAAAACTTCAAACCACATCAACCTATTCGTTGCATCTTCTCTTCATATGCACGCATGAGGGTCAGCGTACGCGCGCCCGGTATACCCTCACCCACATGCTTTTTGTCAATCTCAACAACGGGCACCACGCCACGCAGTGTGTTGGTCAAAAATACTTCCGCAGCACCATACAACGTCGACGGATACACATGCGCCTCCTTTACAGCAATACCAAGCAACTTTGCAATCGCTAGCACGTGCACGCGTGTCCGACCCTCCAGCACCCCACTCTTCAAAGGCGGCGTCACAAGCACTTCGTTGCTCAGCGCGAACAAATTACTGCTACTCGCTTCAAGCACCTCGCCCGTTGTCGACACCTGCACACAATCATCGTACCCCAAAGCCTTCGCCTCACGCCGCAAAAGCACATTGTGCATATAAGCCAACCATTTATCCACGTGGCCATGCTCACCGTTGCCAAGGTTTTCGCGAGCGACCAGTCTAACGCGAAGGCCCGTAGTCCACGTCGCACCCTGCGTTGCAAGCTCCTTCACATACACCAGCGTTTGCGCAGCACCCAATGCGCCGCACATCTGCCCTGGTTCCATGGCCCCGCTGGTCACGGTGATCCGTACGTAACACTCCTCGCACCCACTGCGCGCACGCTGCTCGTCGCAGAGCGTCTGAAGTTGATCCTTCAAGGACGGCTCAGCGCACCATCGAATCCCAGCACGCGCACACGCACCCTCGAGACGTTCAAGATGCCCATCAACATCCGACACGCTACCGCGATATGTGCGCAACGTTTCAAACACCCCATAGCCATAGAGAACACCTCCATCGAACACGCTTAGCGTCGCGGCAGAAGCGTCACACAACACGCCGTTGATGGCACAGATGGCAGGCACTCATCCACTATATTAGACGCTTGCAATATCGCCAAGCACCCGGCGCGCGCCTTCGTGGCCCTGATTTTCTGCCAGTGCACGCTCAGCCAACGATTTGGCTTTCGTTTTATCGCCCTCTTTTGCAGCAATATCGCTCAAATAGTAATACAAATCCGCGCGTTCGATGCCGACGTCCGATGCGTTTTTCTGTAAAAGCAAAGCCCTGAAACCGTTTTGTGCCTTATCATAGCGCCCAAGCTCGTAACATAGGCGGCTATAATCAAGCAACGTCTTGCGATTGTTAATGTCTGCTTTGGTCGCTTGTTCATAATAAACCAGCGCCTCTTCGTGCTCGCCCGCTCCAGCAGTCGCTTCACCGAGCAACTGGAAAATAACGCTGCGATCTTTACCACGCAGATTGGGCTGCGCCTTAACAAACGCGTTTAACACTTGCGACGCTTTGGCATGGTGCCCTTGCCGCACATATTCGCGCGCAAGCTCTGCAACCGTTTCAAGCTCTACCGGAACCAGCGACTGAATCGTCTCTAGCACCTTTGTGTAGTCTGTTGAAAGTTCGGGTTTGTCCTTTAGAAAGCTTGCGGCTTCCTTCAATAGGGTCAGCTTCTCAGCCTGATTGGGCATCGAAGCGATAATTCGATGCACGCAAAGCACCCACTCTTCCTGGCGATTGTTACGCAAGAAATAGTCGCGTAAACGCTTAATCACTTCTATGCCAGAGTCTAACTCAAATGCATTCCACAAAAACATCTCCGCTCGTTCTGACTGTGCAAGCTTAATTTCCGCTACCTCGGCAAGACGTAGGTTAAGCTGCACAGCAGGTCCCGCTTCGAGCTGACCCAAAAGACGTTCGCTCAACGTAAGCCACTCCTCCCAGCGTCCGCTCTTTTCAACAAGCTTATCGACCCACTGTTTGGCGTCGATATTGCCGGGCGCGTTTTCCCATTCTTCTGCTGCAAGTTCAAAGGAACGTTCCGATTGCTCCAACTGCTCATACAAGGCAATCAGTCGCTCAGACGCCTGCCATCTTGGAGCGCGCTCTCGACTTTGCCACCAAAGCTCCACCAGTTCCTCAAAACGCCCCTTCTTTGTGAGCAACATGTCCAAAGCACTCAACGCCTCAGCGTCATCGTTATCGCTAAGCAAACTTTTCCACACTTGAACCAGCGCCTCGCTATCATCGCCGCGATTCAACATCGACTGCGCAAGCCTACGATTCAACGCCTGTTGTGCATCGGCATCGGTCACATATTCAAGGCGTCGTCGCCACAGGTTTTCAAGCGCAACCGTATTGTTCTGGCTCGCGTAAATTCGCTCAAGTTCGTCAAAAAGCTGCGCATCAATCACACCAGCACCCAGCAGCCCTTCAAGCACGTGCGTCGCTTTATCCAGATCGCGTATCTTTTGCTCCCAAAGTGCAGCCGCCTTGAGCGCCCACCGCACCCGCTCATCGTCGCTTCCATGTTGCGAGCCCTTTTCAATATTCTGCGCAAGCTCGCTAAACTGTTCATCGCTATTGGCTAAGCGTTCAAGGTTTTCAAGCGCTGACTCTCGGTAATTTTCATCTTCCAGCAAAACCAGCCAGATCCGCCACGCATCCGTCGTTGCCTTCAACCTACGCTCAAGAATCAGCGCTAGCTGAATCATATCCTGATGCTTCTGCGCCACATCGTCAGTGGCATCTATTTTCTGCTCCAATAACGGCCTTAACTCCGCCCAACGCCCTGCCTCGCTCAACACCGATGCCACCACTTCATAAATCTCAGCATGCATCGCTGGCACTTGCGCAAACAAACGCACCAACCGGTCTAGCGCTTCGCCTTCGGCGCCCTGTTCTCGCACCAGCACAAGACAGGTCGCAGCGGCTTGTTCCGTCGCCTTGGCGTTCTCGTAAGCCTGTGCCATCGCCAACATCCACGGCACACGGTTTCCGCTCGCATGAAACTTCTCGATCATCATCTGCAGCGTGTCGATTTGCTCGTACCACCGTTGCGTGCGTGCATAACTGCGACTAAGTGTCTCAAGGATCGGCAGCACATCACCAAGCTCACGTTGTGCACATAACGTGGCTTCAATCACTTCGTCATGCCGACTTAGCGATTCAGCCACAGCTGCCCACCGCAACGCCACGTCACCACGTACAGCGGGATCATCTTCCACTTCGTACAAGCGTGTGTAAACGCGAATGGTATCTTCGGGTTGGCCTTTCTCGTGATAAAGCACAGCCAACGCGCGAAGCGCCTCAACATGCGACGCGTCTTCTTTAATGGTCTGTTCGTAAGCCTCAATGGCCTCATCGATCTGTCGCAACGACCGTTCGTAGGTGCTGGCAATATCAAAATAAATGCGCGCTCGCTCGCCAGAATCGGAGCTCAACGTCAACTGTCGGCGCCGTATATCAATAAACCCAGGCCAATCGTTTTGCTCCAATAGAAGCTGCGCAAGCAGTTCAAGCACACTGCCGTCCTCAGGCGCAACAGTCAACACCTGTCTGTAAGCATCGATTACCTCGTTTCTGGGTCGTTCAATCTGGTAGAGCGTATCGGCCACCTTGCGTAGAAGCAGCACCTTCGCCTCCACGTCATCGGTATGCTCGGCCGCAGCGCGATAACAGCCTACAAGCTCAGTCCACGCACCCAATCGCACCGCCACCGCTTCAAACGCCTCTTGATAGTCAACATTCGAAGGCGCCGCTTGCACCACATCCGCCCAGGCCTTCAAAGTGTCAGGATGATGACCAGCATACAATTGGTACGTCTCGGCGATACGAACCCTAAGATCCTGACCAAACGCCCCATCCGCCAACGGCAACGCTCGCTTATACACAGCGACGAGCGGTTGCCACTGACGGGTTGCCTTGTAGGCAACCTCCAACAACCCAACAATGCGTTCAACAAACTGCCCGCTCTCAAGCAAACTCTCCAAAATATCGGTACCTGGCGCATACCCCGCGAAACGATGTGTAACATCCTCTATCTCATCGAGTGCGTCGCCAGGACGCGCAAGCTTCGAAGCCAGAATTCGGGCGATGCGGTTCTTGAGCTCGATCTGAATATTGGGTTCCTGCTCGATGGCAACACGCTCGCGCAAAAGCTCTACCAAAGGTTCCCACTGTTCAGTCGCACTATAACAAAGCTCAAGCGCTTCGATGGCAGGCACAAACGACGGATCAACTTGCAACACTTGCTGATAGGCACCCACAGCTTGACTCAAATCGCCCACATGCTCATGCAACAGCTGAGCGCGACGATAAAGCAAAATACGCTGCTCAACCGGCGAGCTTTTTTGCTGCGCTTGATCTTCAAGCAACACTGCCAACTTCTGGTAGTTCGCTGTTTGCTCGTAAATCGCGCTCAAAGCTTCGGTCAAGGCACGCGAGTTCATGCCGCGATAAGCCTGCTCGTAATAACGCTCCGCCTTGTGCCTATCACTCAACTTCTCATCAAAAAGCCGTCCAGCTTCATACGCGAGTCGTGCAGCCAAACTGCTTTCTTGCTCATGTTCGTCTGCCAATCGATTGAGGCTAACTTCATACGCTTCTGCGAGCTTGGCCCATTCGTTCGTGCCTTTGGCAACACGGTCCAAACTTTCCCACGCCACTTCGTCGTGCGGATCTTCCTGAAACCAATTCGCATAAATATCAAGCGCCTGATGTAAGTCCTGCAGATGTTCCTCGGCAAGTTCCCCCGCACGCACAAAAAGCAACCTGCGCCGTGCTCGATCATCTTCTTTTTGCAATTGGACACGTATAATCTCTAGCAACTCGCGCACCATGCCATTGCGCACATAGGCTGTATCTAAGATCTGTAGTGCGTGATCACTGCACGCAGGATCATTAACAAGTCGAGCGAGCAGTGCAAGTGCCTCTACATTTTTATCATCAACAATCAACGCTTGTTCGCAATTTGAAAGTGCCGTCACGGGCTCCTTCAAATGATCGAGAAACACCAATGCGATGCGCGCGTAAAGCTGCGCCGCAGGCGCCATGCGCCGCTCAATTTCGCTCGTCAGCAAGTCTATCAAGGGATACCAGCGCCCCGTCGACGAATAAAGCCGCTCAAGCTGCCTGGCGACATCTTCATCGCTGTTGGCCGCAAAGGCGCGTTCATAAAGCCCAATCGCCTCATCGATTTGACCTAGATGTTTCTCTAACAACTCAGCACGTTGCGCGTCAATCCACGCCCGCGCATCGTCCGAAGGCGCCACATCCGATTTCTTTTGTAAGATTTCATTCAGCGCAACGTGATCCTGTTCACTCGCATAGATAGATTCGAGCCCCTCGAGCGCTCGCAAATCGTCGGGACTCGCTTCAAGCGCAAGACGAAAAAGCTCCTTCGCGCGGTCAATCGAGCGCAGATGACTCTGCGCTACTTCCGCCGCCTGGTCGAGATTCTCTGCGCGCAAAATCGGATCCCAAAGCTCTGCTTGCAACAACACGATGTGATCCACCGCGTCTTGATAGTGCCCCGTGCGCCGCACCAAATCCCACCAGCGCGACAGATGTGCACCTAAATCTTCATCGCCCTTGGCGAGCGCCAACAATCGCGTTTGGTGTTGAAAGGCTTTTTCGTCGTCAAGCAAGGTTGCCGACGCTATCTTAGAGGCCTGTACAAGGGCGTTTTTCTGCTCATCGACGTCACCGCTCTCAAACAACACCACATACAATTCGTAAAGGATTTTCGCATCCTTACGCGGGTGATAAAGTGGCAACAATGAACGTGCAGCAGCAAGTTTCACGTCCAGTTTGGAATGTCCAACCAAGTCCCGTAGACATTCAAGGGGGCGTGAACTACTCGGATATCGCTTCATGAGCTCGAAATATAAACCGATGGCTTCGTCGATTTGCTCTTGTTCGTTCAACAATACATGCGCGCGCTTTAGCTCCACTTCCAATCGTGCCTCAATCGATGGCAGCTTTTGCGCAAGAATCAACGCAACATCATGAAAGCAATCCCAATCTTTATGGGCTTCCGCCAAGCTGAGCAGCCGCGCCGCCACCTGTGCGTCGTATTCAAACGAATCATACACTCGGCGAATAAGCTGAAAACTTTCCTTCGATTGATTGAGTCTGTCCGCGTGAATATCTGCCAATTGCAGCAAGAGCTGCTTTTGTTCCTCAAGCGTTCGTGCATTTTGTTCGTGCTGCGCCATCACGACTGCAAGCTCATCCCATTGTTCACGCGCTACATAAATACGTTCGAGGCGTTCAAGTGCATCGACGTCGTTGGGATCCTCGTTCAACCACCCCTTTAAAAGCCCAAGTGCATGCTCTGAGTTATCCTGCTGAGCAACATAAATATCCGACGCTCGCAGCAAACATTCACGCCGAACGTCAGGGCTAACATCAGCGTTGGCTTTGTCTTCAAGCGTCTTACTTAAACGTTCGTAGTCTTTCTCTTCCCCATACAAACGCACCAGTTCATCAAGCGCCGCAAGCCGCTCATCAGGATACGCATCTGGATGGTAAGCTAAAAATGTCGACACCACGAGCCGAGAACTGTTCGCTTGTTCAACGCCTACACCGGGCATCGTCAACCGCATCAGTCGACGCGCCAGTTCAAGCCGAACCATCGCGTCTTGCTTCTCGTCCTTCTGTAGGGTCTCGTAAACCTCGATCATCCCCTGGGTCTGCCCTTGAAATAACGCCAATTGCTCCAACCGATCACATAACGCAAAGTCTTCTGGCTCAACTTGTAAAAGCAATAAGCCAGCTTCAAGCGCCTCGATCACATTCTCAAGTTTCGCATCGGTCACTTCAAACACTTCGCGCAACAACTCGCGACGACGCTCAGTCGACGAGGCATGACTTAAGAGCAAACGTAAGAGCCGCACCAACTCGCGATAGGCTCCCTGTTCGCGATAAAGCGGCAACAGAATGTCGGCGATATCATCACGAGAAATGCCTTGCGCCGCGAAGCGCTCCAATGCCTCTTGCGCGCGAACGTTCGAAGGTTGGTCCTCCAAAATCTTGCGATAGTAGTCAAACGACTTATCCGGAGCACTCAGTTTCTCTTCGTAAAGTCCCGCGAGCTCAAACCAAATATCTACGGCATCTTGCCCCGCGGCCCACGACAACTCCTGTTCAAGCAAGTGTGCATACTTTGGCCATGCTTGGTGCTTTGCATAAAGCTGACGCAACATGCGACGCGCTTCCTCGTGATCGCTACGCAGCGCTAAAATCTTCTCATAATATTCAGTCGCTTGCGCGTCGTTCTCCAAAATTTCATGTGACAACAACCCGAGCTCAAGTAGCCAACGTATCGACACTTCTGAATCTTCGCTTGCCCCAAGTTGCTCTTGAAAGAGTCCCTCAAGCTCGGCCCACGATTCATTACGAACAAAGTGCTTACGCAAAATGCCATAAATACGCTCTTGCGTCGGATCGCACGCAAGGGCCGCCCGATAGAGGCTGATCATCGATTCGACTGGTAACTTTGCACTCTCACCCAACGCCACCGCACGCAATGCCAACTCTAACTTGGTGGTGCTATCAGGTGCTTTGGCCACCAGTTCACCGTAGAACGCGACCACCATTGCCTGGGCGCGGGTCTTGGTTGCAAGCTCATCGACCAACGCCAATGCATGGTCTTCTAGCTCACCCGCACGCCCTGCCTCCACTAAAAGCGACAACGCCGTTGCCGGGTCATTTAACTCCTGCAGCAATACCTGAACGATCTGATCTCGTAAAGTCGTGCGCTCAACCCGTTCATCGGTTTCAGCGAGCTGATCTCGCCACAACGCCACCAACAAATCAAACCGTCGACGCTCTTGATAAATGTCAGCAAGCCAGGGTCTAACTTTCGCTCGCAGCCGGGGTTGCCCGATCAGTTGCTCAAGAACCGCTACCGTCTCATCATTAATCGTTCCACTGGTAAGCACAGGCTCAATAAAAAGCCACGCCTTTTCAGCTCGTGCTTCGTTGCCATCCTCACCTGACGACGCCTCAGCCAATGCGCGCTTCGCCAAACGCACGCTTAACTCATCATGACGTGGGCTGAGATTTCCAGCGCGCCTCTGTGCTTCGATGATTGTCTCAAGCTCGTCAAAACGGCCCTGCGCGACCGCAAAAGCTTCAAGTTTCTCGCCACCGGCAAAGTTAGAATCAATGCGCCATGCTTGCATCAAATAGTCGAACGCACGCTCGGGATGCTTCAAATGCTGCTCTTGCAAAACCGCCAACGTTTCAAGCAATTCAAGGCGCTCACCTTCGCTCGTACTGGACGCAAGACGCGCGCCGTAAAGCTCTGCCAATTCAGTGTATGATTGTTCCTTTTCTAACAATGCCGACAGCGTGTCGAGCGCTTCTCGATCGGTCGGATGTTCTTCAAGCACCGCTCGCCATTGCGTCTTCGCAAGCAGCGCATGCCCTAGGCTCTCGTATGCTAAACGCGCGACCCGTCGGCGCAGGGCGTCTTTTTCAGCCGCACTGCCACTCTCAAGTTGCTTCATATAAACGTCAACAACATCCTGCGTCTTACCAAGCCGCATCGCCAACTCTTCGAAGCGCTCCTGATAGTTCGCCGTCGGTTCAAGCAGATACGCTTGCTTTGCATACTCCAGCGTTGTCGTCGGTTGCGACAAGTGCTGGCTGGAGATTTCAAACAACCGATCAAGACATTCAAGTTTTTCGGTGCGTTCTTGTGCAACGTTATCTGCCAGAACACTCACCAATGTTTGCAGCACTTGCTCAAGCCGACCCCACCGCTCCTCTTTCTCGTAAATAGGCACCAGGGCACGAAGCGCACCCAAATGATGTGGCTCGGCTTCAAGCACGCGTTCATAACATCGAAAAGCACGCTCAGGCTGTCCTAAATCAACGCGATAAACTTCCGCTGCACGTAAACTAAGCGCAATCCGAGCAGCAGTATCCTGCTGCGCATCGGCGGCCGAACTCAGCACCTCCACCAACGCGTCGAAATCGCCACGATTTCTGAAGAATGTGTCTATCTTATCCCACTGTTGCGAGCGCACATATGCGTCTCGCAAGGCATGATGCGCACGGGTATTACTCGCGTCAATGTCGAGCGCTTTTTCATACCAATGTGAGGACTCATCAAAACGCGATAAGCGGTCGCCAAAAAGCGCTCCCAAACGCAATGCCACATTCGTTTTGGCATCGCTCGCCTGAGCAACATCAAAATGCGCCTCAAGAAAGCCACCCAGCCCTTGCCAATCCTCAAGTTTTTCGGCGAACTGCTCACATTGACGCAGCACATCTTCATCTTGAGGATTGTATTGTAGCGCAAGTTTCCACGCCTCGTATGCCTCCGCCTTCTCAAAGCGTTCACTCACTAAAGTTGCCCGTTCCTTAAGCACGCGTGCACGCACTTGTGGATCGTCCGTATTTGATGATTGATGTTCAAGCAAATCGCGCAACGCCGACCACGCGCGTTGACGATGATATAACCCGCGCAACCAAGAATACACCTCAGGCTGCGTCGCACCGTCACGAACGGCTCCTTCCAACGCTGCCACAGTCAACTCGACCTTGCCCAAATGCTCGTCGGCCATGCTTGCTGCTTCAAGCCACAATCCTCGACGTGCTTGCGCGTCATCGATCAATCCTGCCAGCGCCACAATATGATCGTACGCTTGTGCAAAACGTCTAAGTGAACGATAAATATCGACGAGCTCGCGACGCGCCGTCTGATCGTCGGGGCGTTGTTTCAAGATCTGTTCGCTGACTTCTGCTCGGCGAACGTCACTCTGAATCTCGTTTCGATATAACTCGGCGAGCTCGTAAAGCACAGCCAAACGCTCCGCACTTACGTCTTTGAGCACATGGGTCAGCTGCGCGTTACACAACTCGGATAACGCATTCCACTTTTGTTGATTACGATAGATGCGTTTGAGCTCAACATACGCCTCTTCACATTCTGGATCTTGCGTGAGCACTTCGCGCCACGTCTCAACCGCACGATCAACCAAACTGCGTTGTTCAAGCTCGCGCGCCTGCGACACGCTGTGATGCACCTTGCGCTTGTTCCTCGGTGGCGACGACACCTTTCCCGAAGGCTTCTCACTTGGCAAAGGCGAGGCCGAAAACTCTTGTAAGGCCGGATGCCCCGGTTCAAGCGACTCGAGCCGAGAAAAGTAAGGCAATGCATCGTCAGGTGCGCGACGCATTTTCCAGTGGATCATTGCAAGCTGCAGCACCAATCCGAGTTCCTGCTCGGTATTTTTCAACTCGCTAAGCGCTCTGTCATACAGTTGTGTCAGCGCATCCCAGTTATCGGTATCGGTGTATAACCCCGACAAATAACGCAGCGCTTCAGGTTGCCCCGGCGCGATGTCGTGCGCAAAACGATAACACTCTTCCGCGCGAACCTTGTCACCCAAGCGCAGCGACAAACGAGCCGCCTGCAGATAGATCACTTTGCGACTATCCTTGTCGACGATATGCTGAACAACTTTCAAGAGTGCTGTCTGCGCTTTGTCAAACTGATCGCGATCCCTAAGCGTGTGGATGTAGGTTAAAATAGGGCTCAACTTGCCCGGATCGGTCTCAAGTGATTTGGTAAAAAGCTGCTCGAACTCGCCGCTGCGACCTTTTTTTCGATAACCCCATACCAAACGTGCCGCCTCGCGCCACAACGCCGCAGCTTTGATTGGGTCTTGCTCCAGAGCAGCCTGCTCCTGCGCCGCGTCGGCCAGTTTGCGCCACTGCTTATGCTCACCCTCAATGCGCCCCAGGGCCTCGGCCGCTTCCGGATGCATCTTAGCCTGCGTATAAAGGCGCTCTGCTTCGGTCTGCTCCAGCAGATGCCGCTCGCACAATTGTGCCGCACACACCATCCAGCGATAAGCATCCTCGCGAGACGCCTGCTCACACACTGCAAGCGCTTCGTATAGTCGAACAACCAAAGGCCAATCGAAAAGGCCCAAATGGTAAGCCACTGCCTCTTCGAGCGCAGTCTTGACGTCGGATAACTCTGCCTGCTCGCCACCACTTGTATATTGCGTCATGGCGTCGCGCAGCTTATCGGCGAAGGCCCGGTTCTCGGGATCGCTCCTGAGCGCTTGCAAAGTCGACGTTATCTCTTGTTTGAACGACATGCCTTCCATTACCCTTGCCTATGCTAAGTTAACCATCAACGCTAACGCGCAAGCGACCGCACACCTGCACGATGCACTTTGCCCGGCAACTCACGCCCGACAGCGGCGCGAGCCACTTGCCCAGCTTCCCATAACTTTTCAAGTGACACTCCTGTGTCGATGCCCATCCCCGACAGCAAATACACCAAGTCTTCAGTCGCCACGTTACCCGACGCACCCGGCGCATAAGGACAGCCGCCTAAACCACCCACCGACGCATCGAACGTTGTGATGCCGCGCATTAACCCCACCAAATAGTTCGCAAGTGCCGTGCCGCGAGTGTCGTGACAGTGCAGCGCAAGCTTCGCCGGGTCGATCGTCTTAAACAGATGCTCAAGGATCTGATCCGTTTGGCGTGGATTACCAACTCCGATCGTATCGCCAAGCGACACCTGATAAACGCCTTCGGCAATCAACGTTTCGGCAATGTGTTGCACCACACCCACGTCGATGTCGCCCTCAAACGGGCAACCCCACACCATCGAGATATAAGCACGCACCCGCATGCCTTCTTTCACAGCAGGCCCAATCACTTCACGAAAGCCCTCAAGCGATTCGGCAATGCTGCGATTAACATTTTTTTGATTGTGCGTTTCGCTCGCGCTAACAAACACGCACACCTCGTGCACACGTGCTTCAAGCGCGCGCGCGAGCCCCGTCGCATTCGGACACAACGCACTATAGGTCACGCCGTCAATGCGCGGCGCAAGTTTGGTGACATCGTCTGCATCGGCAAGCTGCGGCACCCAGCGCGGCGACACATAACTTGATAGCTCAATGCGCTTCAACCCCGACGCCCCAAGCGCCTCGATGAGGCGCAATTTTTGCCGCGTCGGTACCGTGACCGCTTCGTTTTGCAATCCATCGCGGGGCGAGACCTCGTAAATCGAGACTTTTTGCGGAAGTGTATTCAGCGCCAACATAGTGACTCACAAAAACGAGCAAAAACCCGTCGGGCGGCAGAAAAACCACACGCATCGCCACCCACAACGACGGCAGGTACGATTATACCCAAAACGAAACTAATTTCGTAGATTTCGCACAGTTACAGTATGACTGTGCAAAACAGCTTTAGCGGACTTCAAAGCCTTTGCAAAACACAATGCAACCAGGTTGCGCATAGTACGCCAACCGATGCTCATCGCAGGGGTAACTTTGCACACAACGCTCAGAGCCGTCATCAAACCACACACAATGCTCACAGGTAAAGACCAGAGCATATGTCTGGCGTTCAGTGTCAAAACGAGGACTCGGCGGAAGTTTCATTGCACTAAGGTTCGAGTAGAAAGTCACCCATACAATACCCATTCAAGGATAGAAAAACGTAGCACCAAAGCCAGGAACACTGTTGTCGGTAAGATCCCCGTTCAGGCCCGTCGCGGCGCTTGCGTCGCCGTTTTCACCCACGAACAACCCGCCCTCGCCCGAAGCCGCAAGACTGAACCCGAACGCATAGCCCGAATCAGAACGAGGCGCCTTTAGGTAGCTCAATTGTGACCACGCGTCGGCAAGCCTAGAAAAGATATACACAGCGCCGGCACCAGGCGTAGACATATCGTTCATGTCTTGATCTAACCCCATGGCATGGCTCGCCTCGCCCGGAGCGCCCACGAAAAGAAAATGTGGGAGCAGCATCAGGCTACGACCAAAAAAACTTTTCACATAAGGCTGTGACGCTTTTAGATAAGCCTGCTCGCGCCATTGATCGCCATCGCGAACAAAAACATAAGCCGCGCCAGATTCATCGATCATCGCATCGTCCTTTATCGGATTGATGCCAGCACCCGCACCTGCTTCTGATGGAGCACTCACAACAAGAATATTTTCAGCCAATTGCAGCACTTCACCAAAATGCTCTTGCGTATCGTAATTCGAGGCTTTCAAGAATGCACTTTGCGCCCAACCCGCTGCAGATCTTGAAAACACGTACACTGAACCAGACTCGACAGCCTTTGCATCGTTATCAGCTCCCCCCGATGCAGCCGTCGCATTCGAATCACGGTCTGCGCCGATCACAATGATATCGTTCAACATCGCTACGCTTGTACCAAAACGCGCGCCTTGATTCGTATTGGACGCCTTTAAATACGTCGTCTGTGTCCAAGTATCACTCGCATGAGTGAACACATACGCCGCACCGGACTGAACCTTTGAGTTATCCTCTAAATCGCCATCAACGCCTGTGGCCTGACTGGATTCACCTGGTGCACCTACCAAGAGCGATTGTCGATCGATGGCGAGCGCACTACCAAAATTATCATACGCATCTGCGTTAGACGCCTTGATATAAGCAGACTCGTGCCATGTCGAGTTTGTTCGTTCGAAAACATACACGGCGCCGCTCTCAATGGACCCCAAATTCGAGCTTTGTCCAGTCGCAGTACGATCATCATATGGCGCACCCACTGCTAGCGTATTGCCGCGTAGCGCAACGCTTGCACCAAAACCATCAAGCTCATCAGGGTTGGAGGCCTTCAAATAGGCCTCTTGTGCCCACACACCGTCGTCACTTTTAACAAATATATACACCGCGCCCGATTGCGAGCGACCCTGATCAACCGGACCCGCATTAGGATCCGCATTAATACCCATCCCGCTGCTCGAATCGTTTGGCACACCGACCACCAGCGTGTTTTCGTCGTAGGCCAAACGTGTACCAAACTCATACCTAAGCTGTGATCCCTGTCCCTTAAAATAAGTTAACTCATCAAGGCCCCGCCGTGACAGCACGACATGGTATGTACGCGTTCCCGACGCACCCCGCACCACCATAACGACTTGACGCGACGTTGTCATAGGCACCTGCAGGGCCTGGCTCGCTCCATTTGCCGGTAACATGACGTCATCAACGCTCACTGTCGTATCCGGA
>JBGAKI010000037.1:17253-29838 GCA_044224525.1 Polyangiales bacterium
CGCACTTCATTCAGCCATGATGGCACTGCCAGGTGGTAATCCGTAATATTCGGATCGAAGGGCGGAACAAGTTCTCCAATACTTGCTTCAACGCCCCGCACCACCACCTGATTATCGACAAGATCAGAGTGCACATGTGCATCGGTGCATGCGGCAGTCGTCAATACGCTCATCGTCACGATCACCGCACACGGGAACTTGTGCATGAGACCCTGATATCGAGGGTTGGTCATTGCGAAAAACGTCAACTCGCTACCCGCCTTTCTTAAGGTTTCGCTGTATTGTGGGGCAGTTCAATTTTGGCCACGCGCGCTGAATGACGCCCACCCTCAAACGACCCACTCAAAAAAGTCTTTAGCAAGTAGACCGCTACGCCTGCGCCCACAACACGCGATCCAAGACACAAAACATTGGCTTCGTTATGGCGACGCGCCATCTCAACGGTATACGCATCCGACGCGACCACCGCTCGAATGCCTTTGTGACGATTGGCCGCAATCGACATACCCACGCCACTGCCACACACCAGCACCCCGAGCGAACCTGGATGATCAAGCACCGCTTGAGCCACACGATGAGCATAATCAGGATAATCAGTTGATTGCATATCACGCGTGCCGAGGTCTTCAGTCTCGTACCCAAGCGTGCTGAGTTCATTGAGCAGTAACGCCTTCAACTCAAAACCGGCGTGGTCAGCACCAAGAAAAACCTTCGGCAAAGGCTGTTTGACGACGACCGTCATACGCTTTAGCCGAACGCGCGGAAGGCCAGCGACACGTTCGTGCCACCAAAGCCAAACGAATTAGACAGCGCCAGACGAATCTTGCGCTTACGCGCCTCGTGCGGCACAAAATCAAGCGCCGGACACTCAGGGTCCAAGTTATCAAGGTTAATCGTCGGGGGCACAATCCCGTCACGGATCGCCATAATGCAAAACGCCGACTCAAGACCTCCTGCTGCGCCGAGCAAGTGACCGGTCATCGACTTGGTGCTCGACACCCACAAATGTTTGGTGGCATGCTCACCAAAATGATCGCTGATCGCCTGCGCTTCAGCAATATCTCCAAGCCCAGTTGACGTGGCATGAGCATTCAAATAATCAACCTCGGTCAAGTCTGCCTTGGCATCTTGTAACGCATTGCGCATGGCGCGACGCGCACCTTCGCCACGCGGAGCGGGCGATGTAAGATGATAAGCGTCGGTGGTTGCGCCATACCCGACCACTTCACCTAAAATATTGGCGCCGCGCTGTTTTGCAAACTCGAGCTCCTCGAGAATCAACATGCCCGCACCTTCGCTAATAATAAACCCATCGCGATCGCGATCAAAAGGCCTGCATGCTTTTTCAGGAGCATCGTTGCGCGTTGAAAGTGCGCGCATTGCAGTGAAACCACCCACACCCAAGGGGCTAACGGCAGCTTCACTACCACCGGTGACAGCAGCATCGATATCACCGCGCTGAATCCAGCGGAAGGCTTCGCCAAGTGAATGGGCGCTCGACGAACACGCACTGGTAGTTGTGTAGCTTGGGCCTTTTAGACCAAACCGCATCGACACCTGACCCGGCGCCAAGTTAGTGATCACCGCTGGAATAAAGTAAGGGCTGATTTTTCGCGGCCCACGATCGCGAATAATGTCGCTGGTGCGCTGCAAATAATCAAGCCCACACATACCCACGCCCATAAACACACCAATGCGCTCGGCGTTCTGGTCGGTGACTTTCAAGCCCGAATGATCCATCGCCATTTGGCTTGCCGCAACGGCCAGATGAATGAAGCGGTCGCCTTCGCGTACACGCTTTTTTTCAATCCAGTCTTCAGCAACAAACCCTTTGCACTCGCCGGCAATTTGAGAAGGGTAGTCCTTGGCATCGAAGCCCTGAATATGAGCAATACCCGACCGACCCTGGACGACATTTGTCCAGGTTTCTTCGGCATTGCGCCCACACGGACTCACAACACCCAGGCCTGTAACCACTACCCTTCGCATAAACTCACCTTCAATAATCAGTGCTCAAGCTCTCAGCAACGTTTAGCCAAGAGCACACGGAAGGCCCCTTTAGGCGCTTCCCCCAGCGCGTTTAGGCGCTCGCCTTAGCGTGTGACTGAATATACGACACAGCGTCACCAACAGTGCGTATCTTCTCGGTGTCCTCGTCTGGGATATCGATTTCAAACTGCTCTTCAAAGGCGAGCACGAGCTCGACGATGGCCAGCGAATCGGCACCAAGGTCCTCAATAAAGGCCGATGTGTCTTTGATCTCGTTTGGGTCCACATCCAGCTGCTGTGAAACAATCTCTTTTACCTTTGCAGCAATATCCATCTGTTCCTCCACTTTTATCTAACAAAAATCTCGTTTATGCACCTTCGCATAACACATGCCCACTTCATATACTAGCTACTTATCTAACCGCGACAAACCCACTACATATACATGCCACCGTTAACGCGTAACACCTGTCCCGTCACATAACCCGCTTCATCGCTCGACAAATAAACCACCGCAGCAGCGACCTCTGCAGGTGTGCCCACTCGGCCTAGCGGCGTTGAACTAATAATGGCTTGTTTTGCTTGTTCGGCGAGCTCCTCGGTCATATCGGTTTGAATATAGCCAGGTGCCACGGCGTTCACCGTTACACCGCGCGATGCATACTCCCTAGCCAAGGTCTTCGTCAAGCCAATTAGCGCTGCTTTGGATGCAGAATAGGTGCTTTGGCCCGGATTTCCGCTCTCTGCTACGACGCTCGACATCTGAATAATGCGACCAAAACGCTGTTTCATCATGAAGCGAATCGCCGCTTGTGCGCAATACACAGAACCCAAAACATTAACCTTCCAGGTCTTAACCAGTTCTTCCTCGCGCACACGCAGCAAAAGTTGATCCATCACAATGCCAGCGTTGTTGACCAGGATATCCAAACGCCCGTGTTTCTTGGCCAACGCACCGATGGCCTGATCAGCCGCCTGCTGATCACTCACGTCAAAGCGCACAATCTCGCCCTTGCCGCCCGCAGCAACGATCGCCTCAAGCGCTTCGGCGGCAGCTTTTTCTTGGCTCTGGTAATTGACAATCACGTACGCACCCTGAACTGCGAGTGCTTTGGCCACCTCGCGGCCAATGCCACGTGAAGCGCCAGTCACAAGTGCAATACGATTATCAAGACGAAACATGTCTGTTCTCCCCACTTCCACGTTCAACCCTGGTTTACCACGAATCAACTTTACCAACGAATCAACGCACTGCCCCACGTGACGCCACCACCCAATGCACAGAGCAACGCCAACTGGTCTTTGTGAACCATGTTGCCCCGCACAGCTTCGTCGATGGCAATCGCAATCGATGCACTGGAAGTATTCGCATAACGATCAATATTCATGAAAAAACGCTCCATCGGCAAACCGATGCGTACGGCCACACCCTCCACAATACGTCGATTGGCTTGGTGTGCGAACACCCACTCAACCTCGTCTTTGGTAACACCGTTGGCGTCGAGCGCGACTTTGCAACAACTGGTAAAATTCTTAATCGCCACCTTGAAAAGCTCGCGACCTTCCATTCTGATGTAATGCTGCGCTTTACTTACCGTCTCCTGCGACGCGGGCTGCCGCGAGCCTCCTGCTGGAATATATAATGCGGGAGCAAGCGACCCATCGGCGAACACATGCGTCGAAAGAATGCCGCTCTTTTCGTCGGGCGACGCGCCAAGCACCACAGCACCTGCGCCGTCACCAAAAAGCACACAAGTTGAACGGTCTTTCCAATCACAAACTCGCGACAAGAGCTCTGCACCGATCACGAGCACATAACGCGCCGAACCTGATCGAACCAAGGCGTCAGCCATGCTGAGCCCGTACACAAACCCAGTACACGCGGCCGACAGATCAAAGCCTGGACAATCGGCACGCGCTCCGATCTTCTGTTGCACAAACATCGCAGTGGCCGGCATCGGCACATCAGGGGTGACCGTAGCCACGATGATCATATCGATGTCTTTAGGGCTAATCCCGGCGGCTTCGATCGCTTTCTTGCCCGCAGCGGCGGCCATATCACTGGTGACTTCGCCCTCCGCAGCAAGATGACGTTCGTGAATACCCGTGCGCTCGATAATCCACTGCGCCGACGTATCCACGAGGCGCTCAAGATCGGCATTGGTGAGCACGCGCTCAGGCACATAATGCCCAGTACCCAAAATATGCGATCGCAAAGGACGTGAGGTCACGACTGATGATCCATTCGTTTAAGCCAAGACAACCCACAAAGCTTATTCAGCTTCGGGTTTTGCCTTCGCTTGCTTGCTGACAACTTCTTGGCCCTTATAGAACCCGCATGCTGCACAAACGCGGTGAGGCACCATCATTTCGCTGCAGTTGGGGCAAACCGCCAAGTTAGGGGCAGTAACGCGATCGTGGTTGGCACGGCGCATTGCGCGTTTTGCGCGGGTTGTTTTTCGCTTTGGAACGGCCACGGTTTATGACTCCTTCTTTCTTGTCTTTGATTCGTCTAGATTGTCGCTAACGGTTGAGGTCGAACGTTCGAGCAAACCTTCGAGCGCTTGCCAACGCGGATCGATCCTGCTCTCAGGAAAGGCCGCTTTCATCTTTTCATGGTCCACTGCATGCGCGCTCGACACCCGATGCAGCAATCCCTCGCAGTCGTCTTTACAAACAACGTGCATTGGGATCTCTAACAAAAGGTGTTCTCGAAGGGTTGCATCGAGCTCGACTGTCTCCCCGTCAAAAAACTCTCTGTCTATTTCTTCCGGCGTTAGGTCTAGTCCATTTTTGCTCGTACGACAACCAGGCGCACGCAAAGAATATACACAATAGATCTCAGGGCTTAGGTTGAGCACCAAAGGCCCCAGACATCGCCCACACTCCCCCGACGCTGCCAGGCGCGCCTGACCCTTGACGGCAACATCCGATCCGGCAAGGTACGCATCCAACCACACTTCTCCGTGGCCCTTAGGGCTAAGTCCCGTATTTAAAAGAACTTTTTCTATCCAATCTTCCGACAACGGCCATTCGTACCGCTTCGGAGTGACGGAAATATCTTTGGCTTTGACGACGAACTCGGCCATGATCGGGCCAAGTTTACTCGCTCTGGCGCCAAACGCCAGCCCGACCCCCCTCAAGCGACCAACCAGCCCACCCAATGCCCACGTTTCGTTCGATCGCACCTCAGCCTGACCCCCGCCACCATAAACGGCTTTATCAATGGATCGGCCTGCGTCTGCTCACCACCACCGTGCTGCTTGGCATCTTGGTACGCCTGAGTGTCAACGATCCAACTCACTATTTAAGCACACTGCCCGAGATCCTCACGGCGCTTGTTATGGCCACCTTTGGCTTTTCCATTCTGCTTTTACTTTGGGTGCCCAAAACCCGAACACCCAGCACCATTGCGTATGTTCAGTTGATTTATGATTTTTGTTTCACCACACTGCTGGCAGCATCCAGTGGCGGCATCCTCAGCGGCTTCACCTTTTTGTACGGCCTCAATATTTTGGCGGCGGCAATTATTTTAGGCAGCCGCGCAGCTTACGTGATGGCCTCGTCATCGGTCGTCGCGTGTTTGTCGCTGCTTTTGCTTCAACGTTACGCCGCCGAACACCCATGGTTGCTTTGGCTCAATCTGCGCGTGCCGGCGACCCTCGAAGAAGGGCTTTTTGCCCTTTCGCTCAACGTGACAGGCAACGTGTTGGTAGGGTTGCTCGCCGGCTACTTGGTTGAACGTCTGCGCGAAGCAGGCGGCGCGCTTGCGCAAGTGCGCGCCGACATCGCTCAGTTGTCGCAGCGTCAAGAAGACATTTTTCGTTCGCTCACCTCGGGCCTTATCACCGTCAACACTGCCGGTCGCATCGATGCTGTCAACCCTGCAGCGTTACACTTCTTTGCGCTGAGCGAACAAGAAATGCTTAATGCACCCATCGACGCGTTCTTTCCCGATCCAGACAACGCGCCATTAACCGCAACCGCAAGTGCGCGGCTCAATGCACAAATCGAAACCGTCGCCAAACGAAAAGATGGCACCACCTTCGTGTGCGGATACACATCCGTGCCCCTGCTAGATGCTGCGGGCAAACGCAGCGGCCAAGTGCTCGTTTTCCGCGACCTAAGCGATGTCATCGAGCTACGCGAACAGGCACGCCGCGCAGAACACTTTGCCATCTTGGGTCAAGTTGCTGCAGCGCTCGCGCATGAGATCCGCAATCCACTGGGTTCTATCTCTGGGGCAGTGCAACTCGTGTCCGAATCCACCACCATCAGCGATGAAGACAAACACCTGCTGCGTATTGTCTCAACAGAAGCCGAACGCCTCAATGTACTAGTCACTAACATGCTCGATGTCGCGCGGCCCCGCGAAGTGCAACGCACGCCGACGTCACTCGATGCACTGGCAGGCGAAGTCGCCACCATCGCCGAACAGGGGCTCTATCCAAACAAGAAGGTCGATATCGTGTGGCAAGCACCGCCAACACCCATCGTGGCGCCCGTCGATCGCGATCAGTGCCGGCAGGTTCTTTGGAATCTGTTGCGTAACGCAGCGCAGGTCTCAAAAGGCGACGCCCGCATCTATATTCGCGTTTATCACGACAATACACATGCCGTCATGGAGGTAGCCGACGATGGCCCAGGAATTCGTCTAGACGACAAAGCCTCGATGTTCGATCTCTTTGTCACACACCGACCGCAAGGCACGGGCATTGGGCTAGCCCTCGTGCGTCAGATCATGATCGCACACGGCGGCAGCATCGATGTCGACAAAAACGAACCTCACGGTGCCATCTTTCGCGCTCGTTTTCCGCTCACCGAGCAACCTGCAACCATGCACTGATCTTTATGATGCATTAACTTGCTGAACAAGCGCCGCAAGCGCCAAATAAGCCGCAAATGGATCCTTGACCGCAAGTACCGCGCACTGCTCAAGCTGCGCGTGATAACGCACTGCAAGACCTTGTGTGATGCGCTGCGCAAAAAACCGCTGACAACGATCGCGTGCCAAACGCTCAAGGCGTTGGCGCCCATCAGCCTGCGCATCTAAGAACGCCCGATGCGCATTCAGTGACGACATCAACGCATCCAGCCCTTGCTGTTGCGTGGCGCTCACGGTTTGCACCGTCGGCATCCAGCGCTGATCCGCACCCTCAACACTCGGCAGCGACTCATGCAAATCACGCGCCGCCTGTGGCGCGCCCGCCAAATCACCTTTGGTCACAACCAAAAGATCAGCGATTTCCAGAATGCCCGACTTAATCGCCTGCAGTGAATCGCCCATGCCCGGCGCGCATACCACCATCGTCGTGTGAGCTAACTGCGCAATATCCAGGTCATCCTGACCGCTACCCACAGTCTCAAGCACAATCGCAGGATACCCCGCCGCACTTGCAAGCATGGTCAACGCATCCACCGACCACGCCAAGCCTCCCGTCGCACGACGCGATGCAATCGACCGAATAAATACACGCGGGTTGAGTGCATGCCGCTGCATACGGGCGCGATCACCAAGCAGCGCCCCCGAGTGAAAGGGGCTACTTGGATCCACAGTCAAAATGGCCAACTTATCAAAGGTCTCTAACAACGGTTCAACCAACGCGTCGATAAGCGAACTTTTGCCCACGCCCGGTGCACCCGTAACGCCGAGCACCCACGAGGACGCAGGCTTCACCTTCAAACGCGCGATAATGTCCTCGAGCCGAATGGCATCGTCTTCAACCAAACGCATCGCGCGCGACAAAGCGCGTATTTCACCCGACGCAATTGAATCAACAAGCTCTTGCAAGTTCAACGACACGCCTCGAGATTACCATACTGCTTATATGTAAACACAGCGCAAATCATCGACCGCGGCATGTCCAGGACCTCAATTTAGTGGGCGATGCTGGAATTGAACCAGCGACTTCCTCCGTGTGAAGAAGGCACTCTACCTCTGAGTTAATCGCCCCAGTCCGAAACACCAATGCTCAAATGCGTAACGTCTGCCACCTTTTTAACAGGTTTTCACGACCGCGCAATTCGAATCGTTGGATACTACGCATACAGGAATTGGCTTGAGCGGGCTGAGCGTGGGCAAACAGCAGCGAACGATTCGCGGAGCCGAAGGCGGAGCGCTTCAATTCCTGTATGCGCTAACTGTCTTGCTCGCCGCCCGCCAAACGCGCTTTGAGCAAATCACCAAATGTGCCAAGACCCTGCGACGCAGCCACGCGACGATAGTCCTTAACTGCGCGGCGCTCATCGTCGACATGCTTGGCGCGCTCAGAGAACTTCAGGCTGCCATCGCGCTCGATGCCAGTGATCTTAACTTCAATCAGCGAACCAGGCAGAAGCGCTTTGCGCAGCTCTTTGGTTTCGTCTTTGTTGCCGCTGTCTTTACTACCAAGCTCTTTTTTGGGCAGATACCCGCGCACGCGCCGACCCGCTGCACCTTCGATGCGCACGAACACACCACGCTGATCGCTCTTTTCAACAACCACATTGAGATGTGCACCCTGGCGCAAACTTGAATAAACCCTAGCCGCATTGGCCAATTCACCACGCTCCCACGCCTGCGTTTCATTGGGCGTCAGTCGCGAAAGCACCATGCGACGCTTATGATCGTCGATGCGATCGACGGCCACCACGATCTCGTCATCCAGCGCCACATTGGGCTCGGGGCTCACGCCAGTGATCGCTGCACTCGACGCCGCGCTCGCGTCCACAAGTTCGTGTTTGGGGATCCAACCCGTCACACCTTCTGCAAGCTCAACAATCGCCCCATGGTCCACCCACTTGGACAGTTTGCCCTTATGAATGCTGCCAATATGTAAACCTGCCTTTTGCCACGGATCGTCGACCAGCGCTTTCATCGAAAGCGAAATACGCTCGCGCTTGCCGCTGTCGGTTTCAGAACTCTTGAGCGACAAAATTTTAACGCTTACCTTTTGACCCACTTTGGCTTCATCGGCCGGGCGCTTGGTGCGATCATGCGTAACCTCGCTGCGATGCACGAAACCTTCAACGCCATCAAGATCAACCACCAGGCCCACGTCCATCACCACGACCACGCGACCTTCAAGCACATCGCCCTCTTTGAGTTCGCCCATGCGAACCTGAGCGCGCTCGCGCGCAACCTCCTCAAGCATGGGTTTGCGCGTGAGCACCACCGAATGCGGGGTTGAGCGACTGTCCAGTTGAGCCACCACAAACTCAAAGCGATGTCCAACATGATTGACAGGCTTATCAACCGCCGGCACCAGCGCACGTGACGCACAGTGCGCCACGACCCCACCCGCCACGACATCAAAACCGCTTGGGTTATAGCCAAACACCACCCCAAATACCTTTTGATGCGCTTGCTTAGCAGCCTTCAGTTGCTCAAGGGTCTTTTCAACATCCGCCTGTTCAACAGGCTTTTCGCTGATCAACAGATGGCCACTATCCGACAACGCCACCACCGTTCCGCGCGCAATGCCCAAGCTGGGTGTCGATTCCGCATTCGCACCTTCGCTCGCAAGCTCAAGTGGGCGATCATATGTAAACCCCGTCGCCTTACCGAAAAGATCGACGGTGCGCACGCCATCCACGTCCGAGATAACACGCCCTGCCACACTTTCACCCAAACTGAACGCATGCTTTCGTTTGTGCGGACCTTGCAAGAATCGTGCAAAAGGCCCTTGCATCGCCGCATGTCGATGCGCCTTGCGGGACGCCGTGTTGGCTTGCCCTGATGCACCCGCAGCCGCAGCAACACCAGGCCCTTTGTTCTGAGATTTACGTTTACGCGTGCGCTTACGCTTTTTGGGCCCACCCGCATTCGCCTCAACGCCGGTCGCGTCAGCGACATCGGGCTGATCTGCGCCTTCATCATGCGCACCATGTTCGGTGTCTTCGGCAGGTGCACCATCGTTGCTTGATGCTTCAGCGGCTTCGTGCCCTTCACCACCACCATGATCAGCAGCGTCTTGCGCGACGGCGGCCGTATCGGTTTGTAAAGCGCTCGTTTCAGTTTGTTCAGAGGTTGTCACGAAACCACCATTTCCCTAATAAGGTACGAGCTTCAAGTATGAAAACGACTGGGCTACAGTCAAGCAGACATCGCCAACCACGCCGCATTGCTAGCGTTTCTTTCACGCACACCTCAAAAGCGCCACCCACCGACACCCACAAGGTATGCAACACACTACCTAAGCGATGCCCGCGCATTGCGAAGAGCGCCAAAATCGCTAAAATTACGAGAATTTTCTGCCATGACTATTTCTTCCAAAGTGGCGGTCGCAATCTTTGTGCTCGTCGCCGTGGCGGGCTCGGGTGCGCTCGCCATCGTTCTGGACGCACAGGCCGCCGCCGAGCGCCGTGAATTCCGACGTGCAGTCGCCCAGAATCTTGAACTTTTGTCATCAGCGGTCACCCGCGCGGTGGCCACCGGCCACCATGACGTGGTGCAAAGCATCCTCGACAACGCCATCATTTCGGGCAAACGCACCGAAGTCAAACACCTTGAAATCGTCAATCGCCATGGCCGAGTCATCGCCGATTTGGATCCGCGACGTTTCAACGTGGTCACCGATCTACATGAACTAAAAAAAGACCTTTACTTGCGCGCACCCAAACTCACCGTCGTCGATAACGAAACAACGGCTTTTGTCGTACCCATCCGCGTCACGTATCCACTTGGCGTCTTGCGTGCCACAGTAAGCGAGGCGCGCGTGCTCGACGGTCTGCGTGCCGCTCAACGTAACGCAGGTGCACTCGCACTGGGCACCTCCGCGCTGCTTGCATTCGCGCTTTACTTCGTACTCAGGCGCGTCGTTGCAAGCCGCCTGGTGGCATTGGCTGTCACCGCGCGCAACTACCGCGAGGGTCGCCTTGACGTGCGCGCCACCATGCAAGGCGCCGACGAAATCGCGCAGCTCGCTGACGCCTTTAACCAGATGGCGTCATCGATTCGTGCATATACCGAAAAACTTGAAACCTTGGTCGAAGAGCGAACGCAGGCATTGAGCCAGGCCAACAAAAAACTCGAACACTTGGCCACCACCGATTCGCTCACCGCGCTTTACAACCGACGCTATTTTGAAGAACAAGCCAAACGCGACTTAGAGCTTGCCCGACGCGAATCATCGCCCTTCGCCTTGGTGATGATGGACGTTGACCGATTTAAACAGCTCAACGACAAACACGGGCACTTTGCCGGCGATGAAGTCTTGCAAGCCGTGGGCCGTGTGCTCGCCGACAGCGCACGCACCACCGACATTGTCGCACGTATCGGCGGCGAAGAATTCGCCATCGCCATGCCCAACACCGACGTCACCGAAGCCTTCAAAGCAGCCGAGCGTTTACGCCAGCAAATCGCGGCGCTCTCATCGGCCTCATTGCATGCAGTCAAGCCAGGCGAAGTCACCGCAAGCTTCGGTGTCGCGGGGTTCCCGCTTCACGCCGACACCTTACCCCGCCTACTGGCTGCCGCCGACACCGCCCTTTATGGCGCAAAACGCGCCGGCCGAAATCGCGTGGCCGTCGCAGGTGGCCCAGTCACCGCCGAACTACTCGAACAACATCATGATGACACGCAAACTTAGCAGCTTCCGGCGAGCTCAACTTTGTTGGATGCTCATGACCGTCGTGACATGCGTGTTGTGCAGTGCGTGCCCGTTGCAGGCCAAAACTGAAACCACAGCAAAGCGCAGTTTGCTTGCCGAGTTGCCTGAGTCATCAAAAACACCTCCCGTCTTGATTTTTGGAGTCGCACCCACAGTCGGTCACAACACCATGGTCACGCGCTCAACGCCCCTTGCAACCTACCTTGAAAGAAAGATTCACATTCCCGTTCATATCCGGGTCTCAGAAAGCTATTCTGATCTTATCAACTTGATTCAATCGCACGCGGTACACATTGCTACACTGCCACCGCTTGCTTATGTGATGTCACAGCACAAGCTGCCCATCGTGGCCATTGCCTCTGCGTCAACAGGGCGCGAGCGCACTTATTTCTCTTATCTTGTCGTGAACAAAAACACGCACTATCGTGACCTCAGCGAACTGCGCGGCAAAACCATCGCCTGGGTGAGCCCGCTAAGCACGTCTGGGTATTTTTATCCACGCGCATTGATGCGCTGGCGGGGCTATAATCCAGAAACCTTCTTTTCCCATCAATATTTTGCCGGCAACCACTACGACGTGATTCGTGACGTGGCGTCGGGCCGCGCTGATGTGGGCGCCACCGGTTCATCCATTATCGATGAAAGCCGCTATCAAACGATTGCCGATGCCAAAGAGCTACGTGTTATCGCTAAATCAGCGCGCATTCCCATGGACTGTGTGGTGGTCGATAAAAACATGAAGCGTAGCCTTGCCGAAAAGATTCGTGATGCACTTTACGAGCTCGATCAAGATCAGCAAACCAGCTACATGCTCAGTGGCACGCTAGGTATTGGCGGCTTCAGCGAGTTCGTCGCCGAAGACTACGACGGTTTGGCCGAACTCCTGCGCACCGAGTCAAAGAACAGCAAGTAAAGCAAGCGGGGCGACGCGGTGAGCGCGGCTGAGCGGGGTTAAACCCGCTCACTAAGCGCTTCGCCTTCGGCTTCGCGAATCGTTCGCTACTGT
>JBGAKI010000121.1:0-4348 GCA_044224525.1 Polyangiales bacterium
GGGCACCGGCCATGCCCATGGCAAGGCCGCTCAAGAGAACATGAAGCAGTCTCAAAAGCATCGTCAACATGAGGGCCACTAGATGCTTGAACGCATTATCGAGCTTAGCGCCAAGCACCGCTGGATAGTCTTTGGGGCGACTCTTCTTTTGGTGGTGTGGTCGGTCGTCTTAATGAAGTTGATGCCGCTTGATGCCGTTCCAGATCTTTCCGATCCGCAAGTGATTCTCTTTACGGAGTGGATGGGACGTAGCCCCGATCTTGTCGAAGACCAAATCACTTATCCGCTTGTGCGTGCATTACAAAGCACGCCCCATGCGCGAACGGTGCGTGGCTATTCGATGTTTGGCATGAGTTTTATTTACGTTATCTTTAAGGATGGCACCGATATTTATTGGGCGCGCACGCGCGTACTAGAACAACTTGGGCGCGTTCAAAAGTATTTGCCGCCCAGTGTTTCGCCGGTGCTCGGGCCCGACGCGACAGGCGTGGGTTGGGTCTATCAGTATGCCATTGAAGATAAGTCCGGAAAGTTAGATCTCGCGCAGCTGCGCGAGCTGCAAGATTTTACTATTCGCCCTGCGCTGCAGGCTGTGATGGGCGTGGCCGAGGTTGCTTCAATCGGCGGTTTTGAGCGTCAGTACCAAATTGTGCTCGATCCCAATCGTCTCGCCGCGTTTGGACTAACACTTGTCGATGTCACGCGTGCAGTGCGCGATGCAAACTCAGAGGTTGGCGCGCGTGTGCTTGAACTTGCCGGCCGTGAGTATGTTCTACGCGGCCGCGGTTACGTCAAGACGCTTCATGATCTCGAGGAAAGCGTCGTGTCAGTGGGTGCGGGCGGCACCCCCGTGCGACTGCGCGATGTCGCTCGCGTGCAGTTTGGTGCTGAAATCAGACGTGGCGCTGCAGACTGGAATGCACGCGGCGAAACAGTGGGCGGCATTGTGGTCATGCGCATCGGATCCAATGCCTTAGACGTTATCGAAGGCATTAAACGTCAGATTGCGCAACTGAGTTTACCGGAGGGGGTTCGACTGCGCGCGACATATGACCGCTCTGAACTCGTTCTGGGTTCAATCGACACGCTCAAAGACACGCTGATTCAGGAATGCATCATCGTTGCGGTCATCTGCCTCTTGTTTTTGTACAGTTGGCGCTCGGCGTTTGTTGCCATCATCGTTATGCCACTTGCGGTCCTACTTACCTTTATTCCCGCCTACTATTTTGGCATGACAGCCAATATTATGTCACTTGCTGGGATAGCGATTGCGGTGGGTGAGCTTGAGGATGCCTCGACCACTTTTGTTGAGAATGCAGCACGAAGACTCGGAGAAATGAATGCAGGCGAAGAGCGCTGGCGCGTCATTGTCAATGCAATCAAAGAAGTCAGTCGCCCTACGTTCTTTTCGTTATTGCTAGTCACGGCGGGAAGGCTCTTTCGTCCTTTGGCGCTGACCCATACCTTTGCCACGTTTATGGCAGCTTTACTTTCCATCACCCTTGTACCTCCATTAATGGTGCTGACGTTGCGCGGAAAGTTTCGCAGCATCGAGCAAAACCCACCGAGCCGCTTTCTCATGCGAATGTATCGACCGATCGTCAGGCGCGTGGTCAGCATGCGTTGGATCGCCATAGGCGCCGCAGCGGTGTTGCTTATTGGCACGATTCCGTTTGCATTGCGCCTTGGATCTGAGTTCATGCCACCTCTCAACGAAGGTTCGCTGCTCGTCATGCCGACAACCTTTCCGGGCATAGCAATCGAGGAAGCGCGTCGCGCGCTCAGCTACCAACATCGAGCAATCATGCGTTTTGCTGAAGTCAAATCAGTATATGGTAAAGCAGGGCGCGCCGAAACGGCGACCGACCCAGCACAACTCGACATGATTGAGAGCGTGATTACGCTTCGACCTCGCGATCAGTGGCCTGAGCGTTTTAGTCCGCGCTGGTATTCATCATTCACGCCAAACTGGCTCAAGATTATTTTTCGTCCATTTTGGCCTGAGCAGCGCGCACGCACACCTGAAGAGCTTGCACGCGATATGGACCAGGCCTTGCGCATGCCGGGCTATCAGATGGCGATCGCGCCACCGATCCGCACGCGCATCGACATGTTGACCACAGGTGTGCGAACACCTGTCGGTATTAAGGTTTTCGGTAGCGACCTTTTTGAGATCGAGCGTATTAGCCGTGCGCTTGAAGGCATGCTGCGGCGTGTGCCGGGCACGCGCAGCACTTTTGCTGAACGCCAGTCCGGGCGCGAATATATCGATGTTACGCCAGACCGACAAACCATCGCGCGCTACGGCCTTAGTGTGAAAGACGTCAACGATGTTGTCGAAGCAGCAATTGGTGGCATGCCTATTTCAACGGTCATCGCCGGTCGCTCGCGCTTCTCGATTAATTTTAGATATGCGGCGGATTACCGCGCCGACCCAGAAGCGCTACGAAGCATTCTCATTCCAGTTGCGGCATCGGCGTCGATTGCAGAACCAGAGTTTGGCGGTGCAGGTGCGGGTGCGTCGTCAAGTAGCTCCACGATGGATGGCGCTCAACGCTCACAAGCAACCAGTGGCGCCATGGGTGAAATGGGCGCAGGACAAGGCGCCGCGTCGGCGGCGTCAGGCATGTCATCATCTGCGATGGGCGCCGGCCCTACTGGAATGACATCAGGCGCAAACGCTGTCGATCCCTCGGAACGGTTTCGCCAACCCGGCGCGACGGTTCCACTTGGAAGCGTAGCCAAGATAGAAGTTGTGACCGGGCCGCCGATGATCAAAGACGAGAATGGTGTTCTCGTTGGCTATGTTTTTGCAGATATTGATCTGTCTAAGCGGGATTTAGGCGGATGGGTGAACGATGCCAAGCGCTTGGTTAAGACGCAGTTTGATCTACCGGCGGGTTATCGCCTCGTATGGACGGGTCAATATGAGTTCATGAAGGAAATGCAAGAACGCATGGCTTGGATTATGCCGCTTGTGCTCTTGCTAGTCATTGTGCTCTTGCGTTTAGGCATGCGTGGCTGGACTCAAACGGCGCTTGTGCTCACAGGTTTGCCTTTTGCGGTCACGGGCAGCGTTTGGCTTTTGTATGCGCAGTCATATAACCTTTCAACTGCGGTATGGGTAGGACTCATCGCGGTATTGGGCACTGCGGTTGAAACAGGTATTTTGATGGTCGAGTTTCTCGACGAAGCGCTCGAGCGACGGCAACATGAAAAAGGTACGCTAACATTAGCAGACGTCGACGAAGTCGTCGTTGAGGGCGCAACCATGCGTGTGCGTCCAATCGTGATGTCGGTAGCGAGCACGGTGCTCGGTCTGATGCCATTGCTTTGGGAATCTGGGCCGGGAGCCGACGTTTCAGCGCGCATTGCTGCGCCGGTAATCGGCGGTCTGGGAACCTGTTTTGTGCTGACATTACTCGTGCTACCCGCACTTTATGTGGTGTGGCGTAGACGACAGCTACGCCTCGGAAGGATAACAACCAATGCTCACAACTGAAACAGCACGCAAGCTTTTGGTGGAGTACGGCGCTAATGAGATTCAACGCGAGCAGAGCGCTTCTGTTTTGGTGCTACTTTGGGCCCAGTTCAAGAGCCCAGTCATTTGGCTTTTGCTCGGCGCCTGCCTTGTCTCCGCTGTCCTTCGCGAAGTGGCCGATGCTATCGCCATTGGCGCTATCGTGATAGTCAATGGTCTTGTCGGTTTCTTTCAAGAGTACCGCGCTGAGCATGCGCTTCTTGCACTTCGATCCATGACTGCACCGCGCGCGCGTGTGCTGCGTGATGGGCAAATAAGCGAGATCGCTGCGTCTGATATTGTGCCCGGCGACACACTCGTGCTTGAGGCCGGCGATATTGTCGCTGCCGATGCACGCCTCATTGAAGCCTATGCGCTGCTCACCAATGAAGCAGCGCTTACCGGAGAAAGCACACCCGTGCAGAAGTCGACAACACCAGCTCCCGAAACCGCGCTGCTTGCGGAAAGAGCCGACTCGGTCTTTGCGGGTACGGCGGTGGCAAACGGCACGGCGCGTGCTCAGGTGTTCGCCACTGGAATGAAAACACAGCTTGGGAAGATTGCACATCTCTTGCAAACTGCCGAGCAAGACGCCACTCCTCTTCAACGGCGTCTTGCGAGCGTGAGTCGCACGCTTCTTTTCTTATGCCTTGGGATTGTATTGGTTGTGGCAGCGCTGGGCATTGCGCGCGGCATGTCTGTCCTTGAAGTCTTTTTGTCGGCCGTCTCGCTTGCTGTGGCAGCTGTGCCCGAGGGGCTTCCTGCTATCGTAACCATTGCGCTTGCTGTGGGTGTACAACGCATGGCCACGCGTCACGTGCTTATTCG
>JBGAKI010000038.1:0-29667 GCA_044224525.1 Polyangiales bacterium
TGCAACGCGAACGTACAGATTGAATCTAACTACGCTGCATCCTGAAGCGCTAGAACTCTACACAAGGTTTAATACCGAGGTGGAAGGGCTAGAATGTAATAGCGAAAGTGCCGCCATCATATATAACCAAAATCCACTGCTTTTGATGGTGCCCAAAATCCGTGAATTTGCAAACGCCTGCCCTTAGGCGGCCTAACGCTTAGATCACAACTGTGAAGTTGTGTTGCGCGTTACCATTGAGGCGTTCAGTGCCCAGGGACAGAATCGAACTGCCGACACGAGGATTTTCAATCCTCTGCTCTACCGACTGAGCTACCTGGGCAATCGGTCGATAAGTGCCAGCATGGTAGCGATTCTTGGGCCCGAGTCAAGCCGTTCGCCCTCGGAGTCTTGGCACCTTGATTGGCCCGTTTAGAAGGCGATTTTTGCCTAGGCTAGGGCAAAATTCTTCACCGTCGCTTATTTATCCAGCTAACAGAAGCTATGATACCATTTAGGGTTAGCGAGATAACCTGTGACTGAAATAACCGGAAACGCTGCGCTTGATGCCCTTTGGCGCTTGCTTGGCCAGGCGAGTGCGCATCGAGATGCGGCCGTGGATGCCCTGGTGGCATTGTCACAGCGACGCGTGTGGGTCTTTAAGGAAGGGCTCGAATCAGAACGTTTACGTACGCTGCTCAAAGACGAAGCGCGATTTATTCTTCCACTGTTTACACATCGCGACTTGCTGGTGGATGCAAGTGCAACGTTGCTTGGTGTGACACCCGAAGAAATAGAACAACTGGCGATCGAGATCGAAACCAAAGACGCCTTACAGGTTGCCGAAAAGATGAACTGTAACGGCATCGTCATCGATTTGGGCACCGGGCATGCGCTTGAAGTTGATCGCGATGAATATAAGCCGCTCGTGCAAGTATCGGCGCGCCGCACCACCAAGAACACAGGACCTTACGAGCTTGTTGGTAAAGTTTCGTATTCGCTTTTGCAAGCGGTCAAAGCCAAGCACCCGCAAGGTGAAGCGTTGCTCTCGGGGTATTTGGAATCGATGCAACCGCCCGAGGCGCGCTCGACGCGCAAGCCAACTTTGCAGGGTTTGGCGATGCCTGCCACCGCGCACGTGCACAACCCAAGCCAGCCGACTTTGGTGGTGAGTGAAGCCGCGTTGAATGAGCTTAGGGCATCTTCGCCCGCCAGTGCGCCAATCAGCACACGGCCAAGTCGACCTGCTGATGCACCTGCGAGTTTACTTGAACGTATTCAACGTGCGAGCAATCCCGCGCCTTCACCGATGCACGCAACGCGCATCGGCCAACCGACCCAAGGCAGGATAAGTTCAGCACCGCCCGCCCCCGCTGGCACTTGGAGCTCATCACCACCGGTTTCGGCACCCAAAGTGCCTTGGCTTTCGGGGCTTGAGACGTGGCGCTTCAGCGTGCTGGAACCACCGCCCGCGCCTGAGGTGTTGGCGCGCGTCGGTAAAGAACTTGAGGTGTTCGCCGAGGTCGAATGGGCGTCGATGGTTTCAGGCGAAAATGCGAGCCACCCCGAACCCGCCGCGCTTTTGGTGTTGAAGTTACAGGCGCTTTTACCCGAGCGGATCGACGAGCTTGCGCAGCGCGTGATTGTTTTATTGCCGGGCGTCAATTGGCAAGTGGCCGTTGTGCAGTCGCCTGAACAAATCGCGCGCCTTCGGCCCTTTGCGCTTGTGTTCTATCCCTAGCGCCGGCGCGGTCGTGTTGCTGATGTGGGGTTTTTGACGCATACTTCGTGCGTCATGGATGCTTTTGGAGCCTTACCCCCCGCGGTTGATTTCACTGGAACAGGCGCGAGCAGCCAGGCAAATTCCGCGGCTTTGATAGACGCGCTTTCAGAATGTGAGTGCCCGGCGTTAACCATGCGCCGCGCTCGACGCGCTGAGTTAGCGGGAGCGTCGTATGACCCCATCGTGTGGCAGCGCGCTCTGGGTAGCAATGTGGTGGATGTTGATGGCAATCGTTACGTGGATTTGACGGCGGGGTTTGGTGCCGCCTCGATTGGACATTGTCATCCAACGCTTACCCGTGCCGTACAAGCGCAGGCGGCAACGCTCTTGCAAGCGCTCGGCGATGTGCACCCGTCGGATGTTAAGATTAAGCTTTTGCAAGCGCTGAAGCAGCGCGCACCTTTTGCCGACGCGCGCGTGATGTTGAGTTTGTCTGGGAGCGAAGCGGTGGAAGGTGCGCTTAAGACAGCAAAGTTGTTTACCGGCAAACCTGGTGTGATGGCCTTCAAGGGCGCTTACCACGGACTTGCGCACGGGCCTTTGGCAGCGTGCGGTTATCAAGAAGCCTTTCGCGCCCCGTTTGCCGATCAGCTCAACGCCCACGTTGTGTTTGCACCCTATTTGGCGGCGCACACGTCGCCGACACCCGAGGCGCTGAGCGATATGCTTGGACAAATTGAAAGGCTCTGGGATCAGTTCTCTGAAACACTGGGCGCAGTGATCGTGGAGCCGATGCTCGGGCGCGGTGGCGTGGTTTTGCCTGCACCAGGTTTTTTGCAGGCCATCGGCGAGCTCGCTCACGCGCGCGGCGCGTTGGTGATTGCCGATGAAGTCTACACGGGACTAGGGCGCGCGGGAGCACTTTGGTATTCGCTTGAACACAACCTTAGTGCCGATATTTTGTGTGTTGGTAAAGCGCTTGGCGGAGGGCTGCCAGTCAGCGCATGCATCGCGTCGCAGCGAGTGATGCACGCTTGGGGTGACCCTGATAAAGAAGCCCTTCACACCGGCACATTCTATGGTAACCCGCTTGGGTCAGCGGCCGCGTTGGCAACGCTGACGGTTATCGACGACGAGAAGCTGATCGCACGCACCGACCGTGTGGGCCAAAGCTTTAAGACAGCGTTGGTTCAACGTTTGGCGCCCTTTTCATTTGTGAAGAATGTACGGGGGGCAGGACTTATGATCGGCGTAGAGTTCGATCGCGGTGAGCGTGCCCTTGCATTGGCGCGCCAATTACTTGAGCGTGGGTATCTTACGCTAAACGCTGGCAAAAAGGCTGAAGTTATCTCGCTCTCGCCACCTTTGACGATTGCAGAGCAACTGCTTGACGGGTTTGTTTCGACGTTGGAAGATTTGTGTCGCGCGCAGCAGAGTTAGTTAGATCGGCACTCAAGAAACGTGTGCTTGCGTTGATTGATGCCTGTGCGCAAGGCGCAGCGCATAACGCGATGCGCGATGCGTTGCTGGTGGATATTGCGCGCTATCAGGCCACTTATACGAAACCCTATCGTCAGTTGTGTTTGGCCAACGGTGTTGACCCGCAAAATTGTACGCAGCCAAGCGAGCTGCCTGCCCTTGCGACCGACACTTTTCGTTTTATGCGCGTGTCTGCATTTTCCGCAAAGCAAGCTAAACGCATTTTTGTCAGCTCGGGCACGACGGCGCGCGAGCGCAGTAAACATGCCTTTAAGGACTTGTCGCTTTATCAGGCAGCTGCCCAGACCGCTGCGCGGCTTGCATTGTTTTGTGATGTGCCTTCGATGGACATGGTGATTCTTGCGGCATCTGAAAGGGAAAACCCCAATTCCTCACTTGGCTTCATGTTTGCGAGGTTCGCACGTTGGTTCGGTGACGCGTGCACAAACGTGTGGCGAAACGATCGGCTTGATCTTACGAAACTCGATGCAGTCCTCGATCAAGCGTGCGTAACAGGGCGCCCGATCGCTCTTCTTGGCACCTCATTTGCATTTGTTCATGCATGTGATGCGTTGTCCAAACGGTACACGTTACCAAAAGGTAGTCGGGTGCTACACACGGGTGGCTTTAAAGGAAAAAGCCGTGAGGTTGATGCTGCAACGTTAACATCGATGTTGGTTAGCGCATTTGGTGTCGCCGAGAGTTATGCGCTTTGTGAATATGGTATGACCGAACTGTCGTCGCAGGGTTATCAGTTGAGCTTGCGGCGCGCGACGATGAACGCCCGTCATGCAAAGCTTAGCCGCGCGTATTGGTTTGGCGGGTGGGTGCGCACGGCGGTGATGGATCCCATCACGCTGCGCCCTGTGAAAAAGGGCGAGGTGGGCGTGTTGCGTATTGAAGATGCCGCGAATCTTGATTCGGTGGCGCTTATTCAAACGGCCGATTTAGCGCGCGAAACAAGCGAGGGGATCGAGCTTTTGGGGCGCAGCCCCAGTGCGCTGCCACGTGGATGTTCGCTTGACGCGAGCGTGAGGCTAAGTAGGCGATCGCGGAGGCGACATTAATGCCCACCGAGGTGATGCACGCATTTTATATGGCGAGTCAAAGTATCCGTAAGGCGTGCAAGGCGACGCGCGCGCCTGTGCGTGCGCTGGCGCGCTCCAGCGGGTTGTCAGAACAGGGCGTTCGGTGGGCGATTGAACACGAACTGGGCACCCTTGATCGGGCAGCCGTACGAAAGCGACTGATTGCAGAGGCGAAGAAACGACAGGTCGAACCAACGAGAATGTGTATGATTATTCTTGCGGGCAATCTGTTCAGCGCCGCGTTTCGAGCCACCTTGTTTGCACTGCTGTGCGGGTATCATGTGGTGGTCAAAGCCTCGTCGAAAGACGCGGCGTTTGCTAAGTTGCTTTACCAACATCTATGCAAGGTTCATCCTAAGCTTGGGCGAAGAATACGCGTGCTAAGTTACCGCGGTGCCGACAGCAAGAATCAACATCTGACTGATGCGCTGCTGGCGCGTGCCGATCGTGTGATTGCTTATGGCAGTGATGCAACCCTTGATGCGTTGCGCGCGCGTATGCCCAAACACACGCCTTTAATTGAACATGGGCACGGCTTGGGACTGGTCTTCGTGGATACAAAGACGCTACGGTCGCCCCGATCGCACAGTGCTTTGATCGTGAAGCTTGCGACCGATATAGCGGCATACGATCAACGTGGTTGCTTATCGCCGCAGGGCATCTGGTTGCAAGCCGATGATAATACTGCGCGTGCATTTTGCATGAAGCTACTGGAGCGCGGATTAAAACCCATCGAACAATGGATGCCGCGCGGACCGATGCCACTTGAGGAGCGTGTGGTACATAGCCAATGGCGACTTGCGGCTCAAGCACAAGGGGCGTTGTTTGCGACGCAAACAAGCGGCATCGCATATTTTGCAAAACGACCTTTTCGTTTGACGCCAGGGCGACGCGAAGTGGGCGTGTATCGCTGCGATAGCCTCGCGAGCTTTGGCGTGCAAGCGGTGCGGCTTGGCGAGCATGTGAAGTTGATCGCTTCGTCGCAACCCAAACAAGTCCAACGATTCGTCGATAGACACTGGCCGCAGGTGAGTAAGCCGCGCGTGTGCGCAATTGGTCAGATGCAAACACCTGCAATTGATGCATGGTGGGACGGACGCAGCCCCTGGTTTGGTCTTGAGGCACGCTGAGTATTAAAGGCTATCAGCAAACGCGGGCTCAAGCTTTTCTTTGCATGCAGGATCGAAGGCGGTCTTGCGGCCTGTTGCAAAGAGAAACGCGTAGCCAAGCATGCATCCGTCGCTGCTAAAGACACTGTGGCCGGCGCGCTCGAGTTTAATATGCTGTGCTTTGCCGAGTGTCATCGCCGCTAGATCGGCACCCGCAGGTGGTGTGCGCGGATCTAAGAGTCCACTTGCAAGCAATACGGGCACATCGTTGTTCACAACCGGTGTGAATGCACCCTCAGGGGCCGATGCCACGGGCCATGCGGCGCATACTTCGCTTAACAAGCTGCCAAGGCTGTTTGCGTAATCTGTTAGTTCGGGTCTTACAGCGGTCGCCTGCATTGTAAAGGCATCCTTGCCGACGCCTTGGTTCTCGGCGCAAGTGACCGAATAAAAGAGCCATGTGGTCGCGTTACTGGTGTAAGGCACGCTATCGTCAGCCATGAGAACGGCTTTTAGTGTGGGATCGGGTTGACCGGACAATGCAGCTTGTTTCATCTGCGCGATAAACTGTGGTGCCTTGTGGGCTTCGGAGCTAAGGATTTGGTCAAATAGCGTGCTGAGAAAATCGTTGCCATCAAAGGCATTGTTATCAATCATCAGCGGTGTCGTTTTGAGCGCATTGTATGTCTGCGCAAAATCGGCCGCTAGGTTTGGGTAACGAGCATTGCAACCGGCTTCTTGTGAGCACGCAAGGAAGAGCGCATCGAGCGCGGCATTCTTGTTAAGAACCTCGTGTTCGAATTTGCGTAGTTGCATGGGCGACACGGAATCAAGCGCCATGCCGTGAACATCTTGCGGATAGGCGCGCAGATACTCGAGCGCTAACTTGGTGCCATAGGATGTACCGAGAACGTCGAGTTGCTTGTAGCCAAAATATTCTTTGGCTGCGTGAATGTCTTTGGCCATCTGCCACGTTGTATATTGCTCGATGGGGACGTGGGCGCCGCGCAGCATGTCGACGCACGTCTTGATCGCGGTAGCGATGTCGGCCGAGTCGGGCACCTTGCTCAAGTCGCACTCAAGCGGCGGTTTGCCTTGCCCCAAGCCGCGCTGGTCGACAATGAGAAAGTCTTCGCCGTAGTTTTTGACAACCTCGGTCGAGAAAGCCTTGGCGGCCTCTTGCCATGATTGCCCCGGCCCGCCCAGGATCCAAATCCATGCGCGCTCGGTGCGTTGTTTGGGTTCAACGTGAAAGGCGGCGATATGCAAACTTACTGGTACCTCGCCGGAAGCCAGTGCGCGACTTGCATACGACGCAGTGTTGAGGTCAGCGCACTCTACCGTTTGACCATTCACTTGCGAGGGATCGAGCGTATAGCGACAATCCGCTGCAACGACGTCAGCCGGGCTGTCGTCGCCGCAGGCCTGTGCACACGTGAGTAGAATAAGCGCCAAAAGGATGTGTTGTGTATGTATGCGCATGATTAGAACCTGTTGTGTGTTGTGTACCTAGCCATGCTTTTGACACACCATGGCACGCTTTGGGACAGCGACTTGCGCGATTTTATACGCCAATGAAGAGGCGATGACCAAAGTTTTGCTCGAGCTCTTTGGCGTAAATCTTGTTGGCAGCGGTTTCGATGTCGTAGTCGACGCGCTTAAACTCAAACTCGCGTGTGGCGCTGTCCCAAACAACATAACTTGCGCGGTTATCGTAGTCGCGAGGTTGACCCACCGATCCCACGCTGATGATATATTTGAAGCCCGGCTCGATTGTAAAACTTTGTGGCGGTAACTCGGCCACGTAACCAGGTTTGAGCGCGAACACTTTACAAAGGTGCGAGTGGCCAATCAAGTTGACAGGTGCCAAACGTTCCCAAACAGGCAGGCATTCTTGGGCTTGTTCGGGCGCGAAGATGTACTCGAACTCTTCGGCGCATAAGGGTGAGCCGTGGGTAAGCAGTAGATCGGATTCTGGAAGCAGCAACTCATAAGGCAAAGCCTTGAGCCACTCCATGTTGTCGGGCGAGATCCAGCGTGAGTGTGTGTCGAGCACATTGCGCGCGGCCTCGTAATAATAAGAGTAGTCCATGCGCCCGGCGACCGCCGCATCGTGGTTGCCAAGAATGGTTTGTTTGGCGACTTGGCGCACAATGGTGACGCATTCGTCAGGGCTTGCGCCATAACCAACCACATCGCCAAGACAATAGTATTCGTCGATGCGCTCGCTTTGAAAGGCTTCAATCACTGCCCCAAGTGCCTCTAGATTGGCGTGAACATCGCTAAATATGCCGATACGCATGCGTGGCTTGTGTGCTCCAAAGATCGCGCAACCTTTGCGCGCGATCAGTCAATTCTACATAGGTGAAATGAAATCGACCAGATAAACAATTGAATGTAGCATCTTTTTTGTTGCTATCAATGCATGTTGTTGTTTTTACTAACTTTTTTGCTTAGCGGTCGGACGCGCTGCGTGCTAGGGTGCGGGAGCGAAAAACAAAGGCGTGTATCATGTCGGACGATTTGGCCCCAAATACCCAAAGCTTGGCAGAACTAGCCCAATCATGCGTGAAATTTGTTGAGCAGGCGCTCAAGGTCACCCTCGATTTTGAGCCGGAGACACTGCCCGTGCTCGACCACTATTTGCTCGATGTTGCTGCTAAAAACGCCGAGGGCGCGGCGCATACCCATCAATTGATCACGAGCCTGTGCGGCGCCTATTTTGGCGAAGTGGTGCGCCGTCATTTTGAGGGGGTGCGCTGGCATTATCAGCCTGATGCGCTTGAAACATCGCGCCTCGAGTTCGCCAAGTTCTTTTTGAGCTTCAATCCCTTTGGCATGGCCTATGAAGCGCTGATCCAGCAAGCCGCACCGGGTTGGCGTGCGCATTTTGAAGTGCTCGATAAGGATCGGGCTAAAGCAGCGCACGTCCTTGAGACGCTAGGTGACGTGCGCGAGGTTGATTATTATCGACTGTCGACGCGCTATGAATCACTTGAAACGTTGGTGGCCAATTTGATCGATGACAAAGCGCCCCCTACATTGTTTAGCGCTGAGGTTTATGCTCGCGTGCTCGACAGCGAGTCGTAGCTAAAAGCCCGATGCAGGGCGATCATGAGCCGGGGGCGAGACGACCGGCGGGGACGTGGGAGCTGTGGGCGCGGCGGGTTTGTCAAAGAGGGCTTTGGTAAGATCAGCAATCTGATTGATGCTGGCTGCGCCTGCATCGACCACGCGCAACCTTACCGCGCTAAGCTTGCGGGTCGCCAGCGAATAGAGCCGTATGTCGAGCGCCCAATTGCGACTTGAACGCGGGGTGAGCACAGCTACCACCAGATGTTTGAGTTTTAGTGCGCGTGCGCGCTCGGCCACCGCCAAAGGCAACTCTTCGCGATCGATCGCTTGACGTGCGTCGCTTGTTAGCAGCCAATCGACATCACGGATTTGTTCGATCGTTAATGTCATTTGAATAGGGCCGCTTTCGCCCTCATCGACCTTGATGCGTTTGACAAAACGAGGGGCAAGCGGCGCCTTGAGCGTGATGTAGTGATACCCCACGCGTAGCTCGTTGATATCGACGGGCGAAGGGCCGACACTTTCACCGTCAAGAAATACTTCGGCGCCCGCAGGCTCGGTCACCAGTACAAGGCGGCGTGTGGCCAGCTGTTTAGCGGCTAGCTTGTGTTTGTCGAAACGCTCTTTAAATGCGGCAGGATAACTGCGCGTGTCGTATTCAAGATCGGGCCTGAAGCCAGCAACGTAGGCAAAGTGGGCATCACAAACATTCCACATTTGTGTTTGGCAGGCTGCGACCGCCGAGAGCATATAGGCGTGGGTGAGATCAGAGCGGCTAACAAGCGAGATATATTGCTCGTAAGTGCGAACGACCCATTCTAGTCGAGTGAGTACACGACGCCCAAGTCCTTTGGCCACGATCAGTTGCACTTTTGCTAACTCTTCGTCCGCGCGTTTAACGCGGCGGTTGGGATGGACAGCGCCTTCAGATAGATCAACAAAACGTGCTTCAGCAACCTTAAAGATGCCGCGACGAAGCCCCATCAACACGTAGGTGGGCTCAGTGAGCGACTCACCACTTGCATACACCATCGCACCAATGCGAATGCCTTGATGTTCTTGTTGCGGCGCGAGCGTAGCTTCGTCGGCATTTTGAGCATCGACGCTGTGCGCAGGGGCGCCAATCGACAAAACGAGGCACAAGACGGGGGCCATCACAAGTACGGCCGCCGCCGAATTGGCCGCACTCAACGTGTGCTTTCTGACAAAAAGCATCGACGTAGCTTAGCGCAGAATCAATGACTTAGCACGCTAAGTGAGCGTGCTCATTGCCTGCGCTAAACGCGCTGCTGAAGACGAGTGTCAACATCTTGGCAGGCTTGCTTAGATCGCTTGGTTAGGTTGTTTTGCCGTTTTCAAGTTCAGCAACCCACGCGGCTAAGGTTGGGTCGTCGCGCAAGGCATCAAGCAACATGGCTTTGATCGACTCGCGCGTTTGATCGGTGGCCTTGGTGCCAAGTTTTGCCACGGTTGACGTCACAAGCGTGTCAAGCACGGTCTCGATTGAGGTTTTGCCACTACGCAGCTCGAGCAAAAGGTCGCGCAAATATTGTGAACGCACGCGCACACCCGAGATAGGCTCGTCTTTGGCGCTATGCTCGATGCCATGCTTGAGCGCATCGCGCTCGGCCTGGCTAAGCTTGATCGCACCCGTGGGCAAAGGCCTAAGGATGCTGGCGATATTGGCGCCTGATGTCGCTTTCGCGCTCATGCTTTAACTATACCTCATTTTGGGTATCTGCAAAACCTTGTACTGATACCCTGCTTCTGATTAGATATCGGTTACTCTAGCACTGTAATTGCTAAAAAAAAGCCGTTTGTTTTGTGGCAATTCGCATCGCCTTCTGGTGAAATTAGCGCTACTGAGCACATTATGAGACGCGTCAAAATTGTTTGCACCATGGGACCTGCGAGCAGTAGCCAAGAGATGATCACGGCGCTTGCGCGCGTTGGAATGGATTGTGCGCGTTTGAACTTTTCGCACGGTGACCACGAAACGCATGCGCGCACCGCACAAATGGTGCGCGAAGCAGCGCGGCAAGTGGGTCGACCCATCGCACTCTTGGCCGATTTGAGCGGGCCCAAGATGCGCATCAAGAAGTTTGAAAAAGGCAGCGTGAAGCTTGAGGTCGGACAAGAGTTTGTGCTCACAACCGAAGAACGCGTTGGCGATGCACATGGCGTGTCGGTCACTTACCCCTTGTTGCCGCAGGATGCGCGCCAAGGTGACGCCATTTTGCTCGACGATGGCCTCTTGCGGTTGCGCGTGCGCGAAGTGCTCGAAAAAGAAGTGATCTGTGTGGTAGAGATTGGCGGCGTGCTCTCGGACAACAAAGGGTTGAATCTGCCGGGCATGAAAATTAGCGCGCCAGCGCTGAGCGACAAAGACCGCCGCGACCTGGCCTTTGCGGTTGAGACGATTGGTGTCGATTATGTGGCCCTATCGTTTGTACGCACCGCGGCCGATGTGGTGCAGGCGCAATCGCTCTCGCAAGGCACGCCCGTGATCGCGAAGATCGAAAAGCCCGAAGCGCTTGAGCACCTGACAGCGATCGTCAATGCCGCGGAAGGCGTGATGGTGGCGCGCGGCGATTTGGGCGTTGAGCTGGGCAGCGAAAAAGTGCCCCTGGTGCAAAAGCATATTATTCGCGAGACCAACGAGCGCGGAAAAATTGTGATCACGGCAACACAAATGCTCGATTCAATGATTCGTAATCCGCGGCCCACGCGCGCTGAAGCCGCCGATGTGGCCAACGCGGTGCTCGATGGCACCGACGCGGTAATGCTCAGTGGCGAGACTGCATCAGGCAGTTACCCGATCGAGTCGGTTGAAATGATGGCGGCGATTGTGCACGAAGTTGAAGCGGGCTGGCTTGCCAACACCACTGGCACCATCAAAGAGCCGAAGCTTGTGGGTGAGTGGGGCTTTGCCAACGCTGCGGCGCGCGCTGCGGGTTTGATGTCGTTTGTGCTGCCGCTCAAAGCGATCACGACATTTACGCGCGATGGACGCACCGCCAGCATTTTGTCATCGTATCGACCGCGGGCGCCGATTATTGCGATTACGCCCAAAGAGAAGGTAGCCAATCGTTTGGCGCTGGCTTGGGGTGTGGCGCCGCGCAAGGCCATTGCTCCCACGGACTTGGATCATTCGTTGCGTATTGCGACCGAAATTGTTGAACGCGAGAAGTTTTGTCAGCGGGGCGACGCCTTTGCGCTGGTGGTGGGATGGCCGCCTTCAAGCGGTACCAACGCGCTCAAACTGCACCGCTTGTAAAATCGCGCACCTTGTGGAACACTGTTGGTAGTGACCACTGTTCAAGACCGGGCCTATGTGATTGAGACCTACCGACCGCGCATCAAGCGGGAAGTGCTGATGGCGCTCGTTCCGGGCGCGCTTTTGGTCATGATGGGATCATCGCTTGCAGGGCTTTCGCTTGTGCTGCATCTGGGTGTTGCCAAACAAGCCGTCTTGATTAGCGTTGCTGCCGTGGTCGTGCTGAGCGGACCCGCGTGGGCATGGTGGCGGTTGACACGCAGCTTGTCGCGCGAATCGATGATCACCTTGCGTAGCGATGGCATTGCGGTGCGCGAGCCCAATGGCGAAATTTTATTGGCATGGGATGCGATCCACGAGGCGTTTGCCGATAACGCCGCGGGCGTGGTGCGCATCGCGCTCAAGACCAACGAAGAGTTCGTGCTCGACAACGTGCCCGAAGAATATTCGGTGCGCGAACTCGCGCAGCGCATCAATCGCCTGCGTATCCGCTCTGCGTGGAATATGCTGCGCTGATTCGCGCATGCTCGCGCATAACAGCGGGCTAGAAGATGTGGCGGATATAAAAGGTAGCGTTGGCGGCGGTGGTGGCTGAAGCCGTAGGGACGTCGAACGCGGGGTACATGCGGGCGCCGGCGGTGATGCCGACGGATTGGTGACGGTTGAGCATGTGCCAATCGAGGCCAAGCTGCGCGCCAAAGAACGCGCCGATGTTGCGCGCGCCGCCGACGCCGTAAGCTTGCAGCACATCGCCGAGCACTTTGTAAGCGCCGAGTTGGCCACCCGCCCAAATACTGAAACGCGTGAAGATGGGCGCTTGCAAACGCAGCTCGCCAAACGCGCCCAGGAACTCGAGCGAGGCTTGATCGGGCGGGGGCGGCGCGTCGGTGCTGTGCATTGAAAGTTCTGTGCCGAACTTGAGGGCTAGCCAAGGGAAGATTTCGTCGACGATGCCGATGTTGGCGTAAAGACCCGGGTTCAACAGTCGACTTAGGCCCGATGCAAAACCCATTGCGCCCACTTGTGCCTCGAGACCCAGGCCGGTGGCGAACATCGAGCGTTTGATTTGCACAGCTTCGGGAGGCACGCGTTCGGCATCAAGACGCGTTGGGTCGGGCTCTTCAACTTTTTGCGCCAGTGCAGCGTTGGCGCCGGCGCACGCGACGATGCACGCTGCGTATGCGGCGACTCGAACCAGTGTGAACCATGATGTGTTGCGACAGGTCATTCAAGCATTGCCATCGGCATTAGGATTGCGGGTTGAGGGATCTGTGCTGGCTCGGCGTCGGGATCGGCCAGACGACTGTTGCGATCGAATAGGCGAATGCCTGCCTCAAGCAAGATGTTGTGCGCTGCTTCGGTTTGCAGCCCCACCCTGAAGCCCACCACGCCGGGGATGGTTTGCGGGATATAGGGCGTGACGCGTGGATCGACGCCGGCTTGGCTTTCAAACTGCATCACCAAGTTGAAGTTGGGTGCGCCATTGGCGACGGTGGCCAAATCACGCTCGAGCTCGATGAAATCTTCGATGCGCATTTTGAGCGTGCGCCGTTCGTTGGCCTTGAGCACGATGCGCCGCTCCCATCCGGAAAAGTTAGGGACCACTTCTTCACCGTTGGTGACGGTGCCGGGCACGTATTCATGAAACTCGTTGATGCCGTTGACGGTGACCACCACTTCGATGTCTTCGGCGTCAAGGTTCGATACAGTTAAATCGAGTTCTTCGTCGATGTCGTTGTACATGACAAAGGGTTTGCGATCGTAGGGTTTAAGGGTTGCCGGATCACCCTGAAAGAGCGCGTCGATTTCAGCTTGTGTGGCTTGTCTGAAGGGAAAGGTGTAGCGCTCTTCCACCCAGTAGATGGCGCTATCGCGCACCATAGCGATCGGCGCGGTGTCCATCGTCATCGTGACTTGAACCGGCGGAAAATAACGCTCATCACCCCCGCACGCGCTCAACCCCACACCCATTACCATGACAATGGAAAGCAGCATCAAATGGGTCGCAGGATGGCAATTCTTCATAGATGGAACCGTAACTTCCATTATCCACCTTTGACGCCAAAAATGAATGGAAAATAAACGGTACATTCGCCGGCAGCGGGTTTGGCGAAGCGCCAGCGTTTCAGTTGACGCAAAATGCAACCTTCGACTTGGGGGCTACCGAGCGAGCTTGAGTTGACGCGGCTGGTTGACACCGCACCCTGCCCGTCGACTTTCCACATCAGTTCAACTTTGCCTTTGAGCGAGGGGCGGCGTTGCACTTCGACTTCATAACAATAACGCACCGCCGCCGCGTGGCTCATGACCACGGTTTGAATGTTGTCGCGCGAGCAGCTGCCTGTGCTCTTGGCGGAGCCAGGTGTCATGGCGATTTGGGTTTCGCCGCGACCTTTGCCCGGAGCACCCGCACCACCTGCACCGCGCCCTTTGCCACCCTTGCCTGCGCCGATGCCACCTGCGCTGATGCTGCCTGCACCGAACAAATCGCCCGGCCCATCGCCGCCGCCGCCTGCGCCATCACCGCGTAGACCCATGCCGCCGCTGCCAAGGCCGATTTTTGTGCGCGCCGCACCCATGCCGCCCGCTAGATTGCTTAAGCTTGGAATGTCGAGCGCGCGGGCGATGGCATTGTTGGCGCCGCCGCCGGCAATCGCGCCGAGCACACCTTTGCGGCGCACGCTGGCTGCGATCGCTTGATCGGTTGGCCCTTCAAGCTCTGTGTCTTTTTCTTTTGAATCTTTTTTTCCAACTTTGCCTTCTGGCTTTTCGGCTTTTTTTCCGCCCGTGTCTTCTTTGGTTTTGAGACCTGGGTCGGGCGTTTCGGTGCCTGCGCCACCGGTGGGTTTGGGCGGCTCGACAGGGATGTCTTCGGGTGGCGGCACGAGCAAGAAGCGTGCGATAGGTGAAAGTTCAGATTGATAAGGATCGCGCATCTCTGCGTGCGTGAACATGAGCAGCCCAATCAGCGATGAATGAAATAGGAACGACAAGAGCGTTGCGGTGACCGTCACGCCGTCGCGGAAACCCCACACGCGCGCAAGTTTGCTTGGGCGTTTGGTGAACTGAATATGAAAGGCGACAGGGCCAATGCTGACAAGGGCGCGATCTTCGCGACCGAGCAAAAAGACATCACGTTCTTTGGCAAGTTCTTCAACGCGAACACGGTGACCTTTAAGCCAAACATAGCCCCCCATGTGTTCAGAAAACACCAAGCGGTAGCCTTCGTCACCAGCATACTGCAGTAAGGTTAACGAGGGCTCGGCTGCGCTGTCTTCTGCTAGAGGAAAGAGCGCACCCGCCGAGGTGCCCACCGTCACGCTGCGCGGTGGATCGAGCAACTCTTCATGCAATAAGGTGTCGCCCCAAACTTGCGCAACACGCAATACCCACGGCGCCTCGCCGGCGACTTCGTGTTTGCTGGCCATTAGAAATGCTTCTCCTTGGCCGAATGTTCTAGCTCGGGCACAAAACTTCGATGTGGTAAGCGCGGTCTGTCGAACTCGGTGCGCACGCGATCGATGAAGTAACCAAGCTGTAGGCTTTTAACGTTGCCTTCGACGCTAAGCCCAGAAAAGCGGATCACTTTACCGTCACCCTCCACCTTGGCGGCGGGTGCGTTGTTAATCTTAGGTAGCTCGGCTTCTTGTTTGGTCTCGCTTTGAGTTGTGATCCCGTCGTCTTGAGGGGCACGCGGGCCCTTCGCGCGCGCGGGCCGATTCTTGGCGAGTTTGCGTTTAGCCTTCATTGGCTTGGCGGCCTTGGTGCCTTTACTCATGCGAGCTTTTCGCAGAGGCTTGGCGCTGACCGGCGTGCTTGACGCAAAAATGCATAACACCATCGCCAACGACGCTATCAGACGAGCCCAACTGTTCCAAATACGCTGCATCTTAACTCTTGCCCTTGCCCTTGTGGTCTTGCTTGTCGTCGTGTGGTTCGGTGTTGAGTGTGGCTTCGGCTTCGAGATCTTTGAGATACCGTTTTGCGGTAGCGTACGTGGGTTCGGCATCGGAGGCACCGTCGACGTATTGTTGAAACAAAGGTATCGCTTGCGATCGCTCGTTGAGAAACTCTGCTTTCAATACCGCAAAATTGTAAAGCGCAGCAAGATTGTGAGGATCTTCGTTGAGCACCTTTTCATACAGTTGCGCGGATTCTTTGTGTTTGCCGAGCCCGCGTTCAGCCACCGCGAGCGCCACGAGCACTTGATGATCACCGGGCGCTAAGTCGAGCGTCTTTTTGTACTCGCGTTCGGCCTGCGCATAGTCTCCAGCCTTCAGCAGAATGGAAGCTTTTTCTAAGTGCGCGGGCAAGTAGCTTGGGTCGATGGCCACGGCTTTATCGTATTGATCGAACGCCTCTTGGGTGTCGCCGCGCTGAAAGGCTATCGTGCCAAGTTCGGTTAAAAGCTCAGCACTTTTGGGTTCAATCGCAAGTGCTTTTTGAATCACCAAACGTGCAACACTCAGTTTGTCTTGCGCGCGGTAAATGCGGCCCACTTCGGCAAGCGCTTGGACGTTGTTAGGTTGTCTAACCAAGATTTCGCGTGCTTCGCTAAGTGCTACGCCATATGCTTTTGATTCGCGGTAAACTTGGACCAGCAATAAACGCACCTGCATGTCTTGGGCGCCCGCTTTTAGGTGTTTGCGCAATACGTCGGCCGCTTCACTCGACTCACCGCGACGACGATCACTTTGCGCAAGTGCCGTGACCACGTTCGCGTTGTTGGGCTCGATACGATAGGCGTCTTTGAATTCTTTGTGCGCACGTTCAGTGTCACCACCGCGCAAATAGAGCACGGCCAAGTTGTAGTGCGCTTCCCAAAGTGAGGGGTCAAGTTTGAGCGCCTCTTCGAGCTTCTTGATGGCAAAGGCCGAGCGATCAGCGTGCGTGTTTTTTGCGGCTTGCACACCTTCAAAAAATGCTTTTTTTGCTTTGGGATTGGCTTCGTGTGTCGCACCGACGGTGCTTTCTTGCTTTTGCTCAGCACCACCGCCACCGCAACCTACAAGGAGCAACGAGCTCGCCGTGAAAATAGTCATCACCCGTGTGATCATGGCGTCGCTCCTTTGGTCGTAGCGACGGCCGCTGCTTTGGGTTTGGCGCCTCGATCGATGGCATCGATTAACGCGGGCTCTGCAACGGCGCTTTGCACGCTTACCTGTATTCCTGTTTCACGCAAGGGCGGGTACGACACTTCGCTCAAGCGGGTGAGGCCTTCGCGCAACTCGCGGGTCCAGTCGTTGTAGATCTGAAGCTCAAGCGCTTTACGATAGCCACCCTCATAGGCTTCGAGCGCTTTGTCTTCGATCGGGATTACGAAGGTTTCAAGTTGCTCGCGGTATGATTGTTGCTCGTCGGGCGACAAACCGGTGGGCACGGGCGCTTGCCTTAAGCTCTCGGCAAAAAGCTCATAGCTACGGCCAATTTTGAACAGCGCGGCGGTAGCCCACTCGGGAACTTTGACTTTTACTACTTCAGCGTAAGCCAGCGAGGCTTTTTTGAGGAAATCCGACTTTTGATTGAGGCGCTTGGTCAACGCTTGGCCGCTACCCTCAATGCGGATGGCCTCGTATTCTTGCAGGAGCAGGTCACCTTGAAGCATTTGCAGTTCGGCTAAATAGTAGCGTCCACTGTCGTGGAGCTGACCGCGATTGTGTTCGGCTCGATTGATGCCCTCGCGGAGCACTTGCTCGGCTGCGCTTTGTTGTTTGCTTTGGATCAACACCTTGGCCAAACGTGCGTTGGCTTCGGTGGCCTGATCAAGATTACGCGCGCGACCGACAAATGAGCGGTACACCGACGCGGCTTGTGACCACTTCTTTTGATCTTCGTAGGCTTGGCCAATGAGGAATGTTACTTCAGCATTGAGTTGATGCTTGGGATAAAGTTTTAAGAAGATTTGCCCGCCCGCGATCGCTTTATCGTATTCGCCCGACGTGAGGCGCAAAAGCACGGCGTTGTATAATGCGTCCGGACGTTTGCTTTCCTTGGGAAACTTTTCAGCGTACAAACCGTAAAAGCGCGCTGCGTCACTAAAGAGCGCCACGGATTCGTACATCTTGGCGCCGGTCCATGCACCTTGTGCAGCGGTTATATTGCCGGGATAGCGCACCATCAGGCGTTCGTAGGCGCGCGCCGCGGCGCCCAAATCGCCCGCGCGTTGGTATTCAAGCCCAGCGTTATAATAAGCTTGCGGCGCGCGCGGGTCTTTGCCGAACTCTTCGGCGGCTTGATAATAGGCCTGAGCGGCTTCGGTGTGTTTGTCTTGGCTTGCAAGCTGTTCGCCAATTTTGAACGATGCTTGCAAGATCAAGCCGTTTAACTTGGCTTGCGACTTGGCGTCCGCGAACGCGGGGGTGCGTTTAAGTTTGCGCGCCCAATCGCGAATGTTGCCGTAGTCTTGCGCTTTGTTGAAACTTTCAAGAATCAACTCGCCCGCTTCGGCGGAATAGCTGCTGGATGGATACTTTTCGAGCAACTGACCAAACAAGCGCACCGATGAATCGTAAATGCCGCGATCGTAATAGAACTTACCTTGGCGAAAAAGGATTTCGGGAATATCAGGGTCGGTTGGATAAAGCGCGATGTATTGCTCGATCGCGGCAGAGAACTTGCGATCATTGTCGGTTTCGGCGCAGCTAATCTTTGCTGACTTGGCTTGCGCACCTTTGAGGCAACCTTGTACTTCGCGTTCGCGCACACGTTCATAAGATGCGATCGCGTTATAAAGCGAATCGCGCGTGTGTTTGCCTTTGGGGTTGGCTTTGACGACGTCCATGTAGGCGTCGCCTGCCTCGGCATAACGTTGCAAGCGGTGAAAAAGTAACTCGGCGCGGTAGAAGCGAATGGTGTAGCTGTGCGTGGTCTTGGGAAAGTATTTTAGGTAAACACCATAACGCGCTTCGGCTTGCTCGAGCGCGGCGCGCTCGTTGTATTGTTGGCCACGTTGATGCGATGACATGGCCGCTTGGCGCAGCGTTTGCTCGGCAAGGTTTTGACCCTTTTTGATGGCCTCGGGGTCGTACTGACGTTTGCTCCATTCGGAGTCTTTGGCGGTCATTTGTGCAAGCGCCAAAAGCGCGGCGGTTTCGCCTTTGGTGTCGCCGACGCGCGCGTAGCTATCGGCCAAGCGCGCTTGAAAGAGCGGCGCTTGCGCTGAGTATGGATACCCTTTGAGCAAAAACTGATAGGCCTCTAAGCTGCGCTCATAACGCGATTGGTTATAAAAGGTGTCGCTGACGCGCTCGAGCACCTCTTGTGCGTATTTTTCGCCGCCGATTTCAGCCAAAAAGCGCTGTAAGTCGGCAGCGGTGTTGTTTTCGTCCTCGGTGAAAAGCTCAATGATCGAGGCCAAGGCTTCTTCGCGCAGTTCGCGCAAGCCCTGCGCGGTTTTGGCGCTGGCGGTTTTGCTTTTGCCTTGGCCGATATCGAGCACCATGCGAAAACGAACCGCTGCCTCTTGCGATCGATTCAAGCGCCACAAGCACCAAGCACTTTTGAAAAGCGCCAAGGGATACAAATCGCTGTCGGTGTAGCGCAAGACTTGCTCGTAGCGCGCAAGTGCAGCGTTAAAATTGGAATGATTAACGAGCTCGGCTTCGGCGTGCGCCATATGCGCATCGGGCACAAAACGGCTTTCGGGAAACTCGGTGAGGATGCGCGTATAAAGCGCGAGCGCTTCGTCGGTCTTGCCGGTCTCAATTAACGCAAACGCTTTAAGGTAGAGGGTAAGATCGTAACGACTGAAGTCGCGGTGTTTGGTCAGAATGCGATCATAGATAGCGATCGGCTTTTGAAAGTTAGGCTTGGGGGGCTCTTTACTGCGCTTTTCGTCGGGCAAACGTTGCCACGCTGCCATGAGTTTCAAGTGTTGTTCGCGGATATCTTCCCAAACCATTTCGCCGAGTCTAAGCAGCGCATCGGGCATTTCGGGCGCGGTCTCGGGATTGGCGGCAACAAAACTTTCAAGCAGCTTAATCGCTTGCACGCGACGCATGTCGCGTAGCTTTTCACGTTCAGCGATCATTTTTTCAAGCTCGGCTGAACGCACGTCGGCAGGTCGACTGGCATTGGCATCTTTAAGGTAAAGCTCGCTCTCGATGTCGCGTTTGCTTTGTGAGAAATCGCTTTGCTCCAGCTGTTTTTCTTCGGCTGGCTTGGTCCCCTGAAAAGTGGGCGCGGAGGACGCAACTGTTTTGCTTGGGGTACGTTTGACGGCCGAGTGCGCGCTAATGCTGTGAAGCATGATAAGGACCGCGATAGTGTATGGCGCGCGCACTATGTGTTGAGTGAAGGTGCGCATTACTCGTAGCGTACCTTTCCACTTGTTTTTTTCTTTGAGGTGGGCTCGTCGAGCTCGTCGCTCCATGCCTCGCCATCATAGGGCCAATACTCTTCGGTTTCTTTGAGCAATCCTTGACGACGCAGTGGATCTTGAAACTCTGGTGGATAGCGCCCCGCAGCGAGGCTTTCAATCTGCCGCTCGATACGGCGTTTGCTACCCATCACGGCATCCACTTGGCCAATGCGCGCTTTACGCAGGCTGGATGAGAGCCGCGTTTCAAGTTCAACCAACCGTGTTTTGGTGAGGGTGTTGGCAAGTGTGGTTAGTTTGCTCTTAAGAAGCAGCAAGTTTGCGCTCAGCGCTTTTGCGCGCGCTTTTTCGGCGAGGAGCATCTGGCTGAGATCTCCACTTGCCTGCGCGGCAACGCTTGTGCGCACGCTGAGTTGTTCGGTCTTGGATTCAAGGTCTGTTACTTTGCGCTCAAGACGCGCCCGCTCGGCATATAGCGGCGCAAGCTGGTTTTCGCCCGCACGCTTAAGATCGCTGAGCGCTTGATCGGTTGCAGCAAGTAAATCACGGGCTTGTTCAAGCTGCGTGAGAACATCAACGATGTTGATGTTTTCTACGTCTTCGCTGGTTGCGGGCGACAAGCGAACAGGCATGCCACGTTGTTTGAGCTGCGCGAGCTGTGCGTCGATCGACGTTGAAACAGACGCAAAGCGCGTCAGTTCGTCGTCAACAACACGCAGTTGGTCGTGGATGCGTTTAAGTTCAGGGTCTAGCAACAACCATTTGGCGATGCGCGCGCGGGCGGTTTTGTCTTTGTTTAGATCAAAGGTGCTTGTGCGCATGACTTCTTCGTAAAGCATTTGTCGAGCGCTTTGTTGCCCTAAGAGTTGGCGCGTTTCGCTGAGCACAGGGCTGTACTGGGAAAGAATACCCTCAAAAAGTTTGCGGGCGGGCTCAAAATCGCAGCGCGCGATGTGCACATAGGCGCGCAAAAGGCGCGCCTCGTCGTCATAGATCGAGTTTGGGAACTTGGCTTTAAGCTGATCAAGTAAATCGATGGCGGTGTCGTTGTCGTTGCCTTCATACATCGCGTAGGCAGATTCTGAAGATGGCTTCAGCCACGCGTTCAGAATCATTAGGAACTTGAAAATAGTAATAGAATGCATCGTCGCTACGGCCTTGTTCGTGGGTGATGCGCCCAAGCGCAAGACGTGACAGATCGCGCACGTCCATGTAGCGCTCGTCGGCAAATAACAAATGCTTCTTTTTGGCTTGGGGCGAGGCGACGTCACAAAACAGGGTTTCGGCTTGTTTAAAGTTACGTGTGCGCACGGACATCACACCGCGCATATAACGCGCGCTGACATAAAAACGATTGGTCTCGGCAACTTTCATCCACTGCGAGTGCGCAGCGGCGAAGTTGCCTTGCATGTAGGCTGAACGACCCTCTAAATAAGCAAGCTCGCTTTGTGCATCGGCCGGTAAGGTTTGGATGTTGAGCGCCTTGAAGGCGGCAAGCGATGGTTCAAGGTCACCGTGCGCAAGCGCGATGTCGACAAAACGCCGCAACGCAGGCCCAAAATAGGACCCCTGCGTGCCGCGCTTAAGCACGCGCAGCGCATAGGTTTCGGCAAGATTGAGTGCGCCCTCTTCTTTGAGTGCGCCCGCCATCAAAAATGCAGCGTATTCACCTTCGGCTAGATCGTCGTAGTCGGCATAGTAGGGGCTTTCAAGTAGCTCGTAAAGAATGGCAGCGCTCGCGTCGAAGTCGCTGTCGGCGTAGGCGCGTTCTGCGCGGGTAAGCGCAGCGCGGTATTCTTGTACGCTACCACCGTCGGCTGGCATGAGGCGCTGTTTGACTAGCTGATCGTAATAGGGCTTGAGGCTTTGTGCGTGCACGGCGGGCATCGACGCCGTTTGACCCAGGAGCACGAGCCCAACGGTCCAAAGGATACGTTTGGCTTGTTTTATACTATGTGCACACGCTTTCATTGAGCCAACTTATTTTGTGTTGAGCGGGCGAACCGAAACTTGAAGCGCCATCTGGGTTTCGTAGGTGCCTTCGCCGTCTTCTTTGAAGCTTTCGGCAATGTCGGTGTCGTCGTCGAGCACGATTGTGAGCTCGGTGAGCTTTTGGCGGCGCGCTTCAAAGCGGAAGCGTTGCGTGACTTTATAACGATAGTCTTTGCCGGCTTTGGCTTCTTGTTCGATCTCGACACCAAGCTCGTGAAAGCCAGGCACTGCGCCACCCTGATAGAGCTTGCGTAAATCGTCGCGCAGATCGCTCGGCGCTGACGCGCGATAAATCGGTAGGCCATCGAGCGTTAGGCTGAGCAGGCGCAGCACCTGCTCGCTGCTTGCGCGGTTTTTGATTTGAACACGAAATTGGCTTTTGAGCAGGCTTTTGCTGAGCAAGCCAACGCGGTTACGTAGCGCGTGCATGTCGCTTAAGGTTTGCCCAACTTCGCGCTGTAGCGAGGCCAGCGCGAGCGCTTGTGCATCTTGCGAGGGTGTGGCTGGTGGCGCTGTGGTCGTTGCGGGCGGCACGGACATGTTGCTATTTGCAGGCGCGGTGCTTTGATTGGGTTGAGGTGTTTGGGCAAGCGCCGAGCTAACCAAGACCAGTGACAGACAAAGAATGCTTTGTGACCCAGTGATTTGAACGCGGTTCATGATGACTCCTAAAACCCAAAAGGAATGAAGGTGGATAGACCCATCGTAGCGACTAGGTTGTTGCTGATGGTTGAGACCCCAAACACGCGCTCGGGCACGACGTGATCGCGAATGTCGACACGCCACGCAAGCCACGGGTTCATATAAAACTTCATACCGACGCCGCCGCTAAAGGTGACGTTTTCGGCGCTTTGGTTGTCGGTAATGCCGGCACCGAGCGCCAGATACAAATCAAAGCGCGAGATCGAACTGCCGAACCAGCGCATCTTGCCGTACGCGATCGACCACAAGACGTTGCCTTGGTAAATCCAGATCGGCGAGTTGAGCCTGAGAATATTAACGCCGCGCTCTTGTTCGATGATCTGCACAAGTTCGGATTTGGCGTGCGAGTAGCCAACGCTTGCCTCAAGACCGAGCGATTCAGACACATGATAAGTATAAGCACCGCCGACGACATAGGAAGACGAGAGCAAGTCTGCGGCGTAAAGCCCGCCTTGCAGCGAGAGTTCGTGACGGCCCGCTTTGAGGAAGAGTCGCTCTTGCAAACCGCGGTAACGACGGCGCGCGTTCAGCTCGTCGCGGATGGTTTCGTCGATGCATTGGGCACTGGCGTGGGCGGCACCCAGGTACAGCAACATACTAATTAAGAGGCCCAGTGAATGTTTGAAGGCTTGACCGGATACACGTATCACGCGCCCCAGTCTACACCTAGCGCGCCTGCAACAAAAGATTCTTCCCCTTTTAAGAACGCATTACGGGGTTTTGATAAGGACAGTGAAAAGACTGCGCTTTGGCGCCTGGCTTCTCACTTGTGATTCGTTAGGTTTTTTGCGGCGCGGGGCGCGCTTCGTAGGCTTGGACGATGCGCTGCACGAGCGGGTGACGCACAACGTCGTGGTGCGTAAAACGTGCGATCGCGATGCCCTGCACACCGTGCAAAAGGTTCACCGCGTCGACAAGACCACTGGGCGTGCGATCGGGCAAATCCATCTGCGTGATGTCGCCGTTGACGACGGCTTTGGAATCGTAACCGAGGCGCGTTAAAAACATTTTCATCTGCTCGGTGGTGGTGTTTTGCGCTTCGTCTAAGATCACAAATGCTTGGTTGAGGGTGCGGCCGCGCATAAATGCCAAAGGAGCCACTTCGACCACCCCTTTTTGAATGAGGTTTTGCGCGCGCTCGTCGTCGAGCATGTCGTAGAGCGCGTCGTAAAGCGGACGCAGATAAGGATTGACCTTTTCGGCCAAATCGCCGGGTAAAAAGCCAAGTTTTTCGCCAGCTTCGACAGCGGGGCGCGTGAGCACGATGCGTTTAATTTTCTTATCAAGCAACGCGCGAATTGCCATCGCCATCGCTAAATAGGTTTTTCCGGTGCCCGCCGGGCCCACACCGAAAGTCAGATCGTTGGTCTCGATGGCTTTGACATAACGATGCTGCGCTAGGCTGCGCGCGGTTACGGTGCGGCCGCTTGGGCTTGCGATGACCACGTGGCTGAGTTTTTCGGTGAGAGCGCCTTGTTCTTCGACGGCTTCATCGCCGAGTTCGTATACCAAACGCTCGACGCGGATGTCGTCGCTGCTGCGGCCCGCGCTCAGCAAGCGCACCACTTCATCGACAACGCGCCGGGCGAGCTCGACGCCTTCGGCGAGCCCTTGCACATGCAAGGTTTGGCCGCGTAAACCGAGGGTCACGCCGGTGGCGTGCGAAAGTTTTTTCAAAAGCCCGCCGCCCGAGTTACCGAGCACGCGTAAAGCTTCCATATGATGGATGGGAATATCGAGGCTAACTGTATTCTTGGGGGCTTGTTTACGGGCTTCGAGCAATGGGGATCTCCTTTTTTACTACTTTTATTGCCTGGCTGTGCTACATGCTGCGCCGTCGTTACTATAATAACCATTATGAAGATTCGCTTCGAACCATCGAATATCGAACTTGCGGCCAAAGAGGGCGACCGCGTCGCTGACCTGACCGATGACCGGCCCGATGTGATGGTACCCTATGGGTGCCGCGCGGCTAATTGTGGCACCTGCCGGGTGGAAGTGGTCGAGGGCGAGGAAGCTTTTAAAGAGCCCCAGGAAGACGAAGCAGAAGTGCTCGAGATTTTTGGCGATGAACCGCGCGTGCGTTTGTGTTGCCAGCTGCGCGTGGCGCGTGAAGTGCCGCACGCGACCCTGCGCGTGATTGAGCCCTAAAAAAGTTTCTCGTGGCTGGGGTGCTAACAAATCTCAGCCACCTGCCTTTTGTTCGGTGCGCTTTTTGTCTTGTTCTCTTTTAGACATATGTAGATACATTTGCGCGGAGGGGTTTTTGGGGTCGATCTCGAGCGCGCGTGTCCACTGCGCAACGGCGCCTTCGGGATCGCCCGCGGCGAGCATCACTGCACCAAGCGACAGGTAGGCTGCGACATAGTCAGGTTTGGTGCTGATCGCAGCTTCGAGCTCGCGGCGCGCTTGTTTTAGATCGCCGGTGTCGCGATACAGATTAGCAAGCTTTAGGCGCAAATCGGGAAAGTGAGGGCAGAGCCGGACGGCTTTGTGTAGTTCTTGCATCGCTTCAACGTGCAGCGCGACGTCTGTATAAGCCTGAGCAAGTTGCGCGTGCAGGTTAGCGATTTTGCCTTTGACATAAGGGTCGAGCTTGTCGTTGGCCTGGCGTGATTTGTCGATCGCGGCCTGATAGGTTTTTTTGGCTTCGTCGTAGCGACCCAAATCGTTGAGCGTGACGGCCAGGTTGAGTGAGGCCTCGGTGTAGCGCGGGTTGATTTTGACCGCTTGTTCGAAGGCTTTGCAGGCGTCGTCAAAACGGCCTTTTTCATGATGGATGATGCCCATCATGTTGTGCACGTCGGCGTAGTCTTGCGTAAGCTGCAGCACCTGCGTCAGATACGTTTCGGCCTTGTCGAAGTCTTTCTTCTCGTAATATTCGCGCCCGAATTCGAGAAGTTGCTTGAGTTTTGGGTCCATGAAACCGATCGTATCGAGGTCAGCAGAGGCCGTTTCAGCCCTGTTTAACCACCACTTTATAGTATAGCGTTTGCAACGCCAAGCTCAAAGTCATTTAGCGCATAGGTTTAGTGTCGGAATGGTAGTGTAAAACCAACTCACCAGGGGGCCCAAGCTGGCTTCGGCGGCCTGTATTTGCGCTTCTGTGGGCGTCGACGCGCCAGGTGCACACTCGACCTTTCGCCGATAACTTATCGAACCGTCGTAAAAGACCGCCACACGTTCAGGCGCACGGTAATAAACTCGTGTCCCATCGGAAAGTACCAAGGCGCGTCCAGAAAAAAACCTTGTAATGTTGAGGTGATGGTCATCGACCGTAAAGCCATCACCGTGGGCTATTTGTGCAGCAAGCCCACCCATCGCTTGTTTCGTTAGAACTTGATCGCGAACCAGGTGCACCAGCGTTGAAGCATCTGCAAGATGGTCGCCAATCTTTTGGAGAGATTCCTTAGATAGTAAGCAGTTGGGGAGTTTTTCTCGAAGCGTGATCCAACATTCACCATCAGCGGCGTAAAGCGCGTACTCGGGTTTAACACCACAACCAGAAAGATTTGTGTCGGCGAGCTCTGTCGAGATATCGCTTTGGGGGTTTTGGGAATCACATCCCGCTGCAGCGACCGCTGAGGTGGTTAGACTAAAAGCTACTAAACGAAAAAATGACATAAATTACCTATCGAAGCCATGGATGCAGCGAGGGCTTCAAGATGGCGGTAATTTAGCATGTATCATAAACAGAGCAAGGCACATGCGTACAGTTCGCCCTTAACTTTCGGGCAGCCCGGCAGATTCAGTGACTTCTTGTTGGCTTGGTTTGGCTTTGGGTTTTTTGATGCCGTGTTTGGCGTAAAGTTCGTTCAACAGCTCGCGCGCGTCTTTGTCGAGCGAGGTGCCGGGGTATTCTTCGAGGATCTTTTCGAGGTGCGACGCGGCAGCGGTGAATTTGTCGTGGTCGATATAAAAGTCAGCCAAGTACCATTCGTGTTTGGCCAAAAGCTCGTTGGCTTTTTTTATCATTTTTCTGACCTGCGGCACGCGCGTGTCTTGCGGGTAGTCGACGATAAACCCGTGCAGCGCTTTGAGCGCGCGATAGGTGTTGGCTTGATCTTTTTCGTGGGCGGGAGGTGATAAAAGCCAGCTGTCTGGCAGCTGCTTATAATACGCCTCGGCGATTTTGAACTGCGCGTAGGGCACTTCGGCGTGTGAGGGGCGGCGCTGGGTGAACTCTTCGTAGGCTGCCACGCCTTCGGCGTAAGAGCCTTGCTTAATCATGCAATCGGCTGCGCGTAGCTCGGCGAGCGCGGCAAAACGACTGTATGGGAACTTCTTGGCGACGTCTTTGAACGCAGGCTGCGCCTTGGCGCATTGGTCGTCGTAATATTGCTCGAGCGCTTCTTTATAGGCGACCTCAGCATTTTTAGCGTAGCTCTGGTTTTTTTTGGGCGCTTGGCTCGAGCCGCAACCGACAAAAAGCAGACATACCAGAATCAGATATTGAACAGACGGTGTCACGGCGGGACTCTAGCGCAGGTCATGACGGTCATCTAGGCGAAAGAAGGTGTCACTGATTGCAGAGCACGCCAAGCTCTGTTTTGATTTCGGCCAAAATATCGAGTGCCTTTTGGGTTTGGTGCTCGGCAGCCACATTGGCACAAGGATGACTGGGTGTCTCACCGTAAGTTGTAGTGTGTCGCTTGAGGAAGGACCCGTCATTTTGGTCCCACGAGAAGGTCCATGTGCCTACGTGCATAAACTCCTGGCTGTGAAATGAGAGCCTAAACTGGCCATTACCAAAATGAGCCTCACCCGGATGACGGGTGCTGATGGTCTGAAGTGCGATGGGAAGATTTTCAAGGCACTCATTGGAGACAAATGGGAAACTCACCACCGAATCGATTGAGCAATCTTTCGTTTCTATAATTTTTTCGTGCGTGCGAATGACCACACCTTTGCCGCCTGATTCTACTGTAAGCGAATCGTCACAATCCCCGACGTTCGCTTGGGTTTGTGTTGCGTTCGCACCGGCAGCTTCTGCTTGGCATCCACCGACCGCGCTGCAGATTGTTATCATGTTAATAATGAGTACAGCTTCTGAACGCATGCCAAAAGACTCCTGTTGTCGCAACTATGATAGAGCGAATCAATCAAGGGTCAAATGATTTCTACGTGAGTAATGATTACCTATCAAACTTGTTCCATCGATGCTTCTGATGACGGTTAGCGGCGGCGGGCGAGGCGGTCGGCGCGGCGCTGGCCAGCGTGTTCGCTGCGAACGCGTTCGTCGTCGCTGGCACACTCGAGCGACGGAATGCGTGTGGGTTTGCCTTTGTCGTCGATGGCGACGAAGGTCATCAATGCTTCGACACTGCGGCGGCGCTGACCGGGGGCGTGTTCAACTTCGACCACCACTTCAACTTCCATTGAACTTGAAAAGGCCGCGTTGATGCGACCGTGCAACACCACCACATCGCCAAGATGAATGGGCGACAAAAAAATCAAATCATCGACGGCGGCGGTGACACAAATGCGCCCAGCATGGCGGCCTGCGGTGATCGCGCCGCACACGTCGATCCAGGCCATCACCGTGCCACCAAACGCGGTGCCCACGCGATTGGTGTGTTGAGGCAAAACAATCTCGGTCATCTCGGTGAGCGAATCGCTCACCTTGCGCGTCGTGGGTATGGTCATGTTGCGGCGAGTTTAGCAGACTCACCTCACAAACAAAACCCGCTTTGCGTTGGGGTTAGGTTGCAGGAATAGCGCTGCTATTTTTCGCGCTGGGTGGCGCAGCGATTGATTGATCCGCCGCCGGGTAAGTGATGTTGGCAATAGAAATTGCCTATGTGGGTGAGCGTCGTCGGGTCTTCCTCGGCCCAAGAGCAGTTGGCTCTTAGGGTGTAAATCAGCTCGCCACCTGCTTCGAGCTCGGTAGTGGCTTTGGCTTCCATACACTGCGCCTTGAAATCTGGCTCGTTGCGCATGCGCGACGCACACTCCACTACAAGCCAGGGATTATTGAATTCTTGACGAAGGTACTCGCGCGCATAACTTTCCGCTGCAGCAGCCATCGAAGCGTTGCCACACGTATATGTTCGCTTAGGCGCTGCGATATAGCGCTCGAGGGGGTCGACGGGAAAAACGATACTCGCGTAATGGTTTTTTTTCTTGCGACGACAGGCCGGATTGAGAATGACTTCGCGTGTGCATGAGACATAACACTGAGGGCTTACCTCATCAGGGTCAACATTGGCCGACGACGTGTCAATGTCGCTGACCGGTTCCGTTTCGCACGCCGCAACGACAACGGCGCAAATAAGCCAAGCGTATGTGGAAAATCGCGCTTTGCGGGCGAGGCTTAAACGGTGTTCGTGCGTCATGATGCAAGCGAAAATGTGGCATATGTGAACCGCTCGTCAATCACCTCGAAGGCTAAATTGCAGCTCACTCGACAGCGAATAGAGGCTGCACGAGTAGCTTCGTCGTGTCCCAGGTGGGCGCAGGCGCTTCTTTGATGAAAGTGCCAGTGGCATCGAAGAAATAACACGACTCGGTGTTGCGAGCCCATGTGCAACGAACTGCGTTTGCAAGTGCGTCGCGGTCCATGCAGGCATCGAGGCCTGGCTCGACCTCGAGATTCCTGATGCATTTATCGTCGCGTGTTTTGTCGAGCGCTTTTAAAATGAGCTGGGCTGCTGCGGTGCCCTGCACGTCGCTACAATCATAGTTGAGTGTTGTACCTTGCAACCACGCGACGAAGTTGAAGACTTCGGGCGTACTGTGACCGACACGCGTGCAAGCGCCGGTTACGTAGACCATGCGTGAGCAGTGCACCGTGCACGGGTTCTTTTCTAAGAATGCGTTGCGGCACGTTTGCTCGCTCTCGATAACTTCGGTTGTCGTCGAAGCAAGCTCATCGACTGACCCGCCTGATTCGCTGTAAGGTGCCGCGGCCATCGGTGCAGCGTGAC
>JBGAKI010000039.1:0-29726 GCA_044224525.1 Polyangiales bacterium
GTCAAACAGTAGCGAACGATTCGCGGAGCCGAAGGCGTAGCGCTTAGTGAGCTGGTTTGACCCACTTCGCCCACCCAGCTCAGCACTTGTCCGCGAAAAAATCAGAACGCAATGTCGCCGACGGCCTCGGTGGTCCACTGACCAATGTGGTTAGACGTGTTGGTGTCTTGAAACGGCAAGGCAAAAGGCGGGAAGCTTGGGTCTTTGCCCGCTTTGAGCTCGCTCGGTCGAATGCCCACCATCCAGATCAAGGTGCCAAGATGCCCATTGGCTGCGGGCGGCCCTTTGCGTAAACCATATTTACGTGGCGAGCTAAAGGTCATCCACAAGATGTCGTTTCCATCGGCGCTGTTGCTCTTATATTTCGCGGTGAAAGGCGAAAAGCGTGGGAATGTGCTTTGAAGACTGTTGTTTGAATCGAGGACACCTTTGGTGTTGATTCTTGTGAACGCGATCGGAACGTTCTTGCCGCGTTCAACACCTTGGATACGCGCCGAGGGGTCGGCATAGGCGTCGCACGAGTAGGCGTAGGATTGAAAGTCTTGGCCTTGATCGCCCTGACAAATGCTCTCGTTAAACACGATAAATGAAGAATCAGGTGCGAACTCTGGATTGAAGCGATTGCGACCCGCAACGCGTGGAACCCACTCTTTGATCATCGTCCAGCCAGGCCCGGTGGACTCGGTGTACACGATACGCCCGTAAAGCGGGCGGGAAATATCTTCAGCCGCCCAGCGCTGTGAAAGCGGATCGCCGGGCAATGTTGCAGCCTCAGTAAACGCAATGCGTGCACCGTCGGGCGACCATGCGGGATGATTCAAAAGCGACGAACCGATTGACAAGAGCTTAGAGCCTGCGCACGCGCTGGTGTTATCGGGCGTGCAGTTAACGTTGTAAAGGTACGGCGCTGAGGTCTCCCAACCCGTCATGCGAACACCCACCAACTGATTGCCATCAGGGCTGAACGCCCCAAAGGCGAAGTTGTCGGGGTTGGAGCCGTTGGCGCCATTGCCCGTTTGGTTGATGATGGCCGCTTTGGCGGCAAGGTCATAAAGCAAATAACCGCGACTATCGGGACTGCCAAGCCAAAAGCTTGATGTCGCGATCTTCTTGCCATCACGCGAGAGGGTATGACAACCCACGCAATCGTCGCTGTTTTGAATGACGGAGGCGGGAATCACGCGCTCGGCTGATTTTGCGCTGAGTGCAAAATCGTGACGCTTGATTGATGAAGGGGACGTGGTTGCCCAATAATAGATGGTGCCGTTCACGTTGTCGTTGCTGAACTCCATGCTCTGTGTGTCAGATGCACCCACTGCCGTACCCATGTCGTCGGTGGCACGAATCGTTACCGTGAGTGGATCGGCGCCGCGGTTGGTTTCGGCGATATAAAACCAAGTTTTGCTATCGAGCACCCAAATGCAGCCGTCAGCGCGCACAGAACCCGTGGGATCACAACGCACATAGGCGCGCACATCGGTGAGCGCGTTTTTAAATGCGACCTCAAAAAGCGTGTTGGCGTTTGACCCTTTGAGCCAATGCAGTTCAAGCGTCGACAAGTTGGGCGGAAAAAGAACGTCCACGTTGGGATAGACGATTGTCGGCTTACGGGCGGGGTCCACGGCACCACCAAAGAGCGTGTCGGGGTTCGCGGGAAGATCCGCCAAGTTCACATTGGTTGGTGTAATTAGCAACGTCTTGGTAAAACCAATGCGAATATTCGTGGTGCCACTTTGATCACCGACGACCGCCGTTGCAATGCCGCTGCCGCCATTTTCGGTGTTGCTTGTAAACTGGGCGCCGGCGAAATTACCAAGCGAGCTTGGCGTGAGTGTCCAGGTTGCTTTATCCGTCACGTCACTGGTGTGGCCATCGGCATACATCGCTTTAACGGTGTAGGTTTGCGTGGCGGGGGTGTCGTTGGTGACCTGCAGTGTCACGTCCCCTGGTTCGATCACGAGCGAGGTGATTGTGGTGCTCTTGCGGCTGTTTGAAGCGCAGGCGGCAGCAGCGACTACAAGCGTTGCGACGAGCAGGCTTGATGCCTTCGGGCGTCGTAACCAGATCGGGGTCTTTTGCTCTACCATTGTCTGCCTCCAAAAAAAACAGCTTTGCTACAATTAAATGATGACACTGAAAATACACTAAGCAAGCAAAAACGGGATTTGATGCGTTGAAAAACAGCGCAATTATCTGCTCTGGGCACGTTTCTGGCAATAAAAAAGCCGAATTCCAGCCCCATCAAAATGGATTGCTCGCCTAAACGTTTACTCTAGTTTAAGTTCGCGGTGACGGTCAATCCATATCGCCCAGGGGAAAAAGAGCAGCATGGCTATACAGCTGAAAAGGATGGCCCTCACGTTGGGGGGTGGAGGCCCGAAAATATTTCCGAGATAGATAAGGGTCAGAAACACGATCATCAAAGCCCACGACCAAACACCCTGACGGTCGCGCGCACGGGTGGCCTGTGTAAAAAGCGCAACACCACCAGCGAACATGAGCAGTTCAACAGTTAGGGTGGCCGGCACCGAGTTCCACAAACCGAGCCCAAGATAAATATCGCTACCGGGATACAAGGGCATATCGGGTCGATGGCTAACGAAGTCGAGCACCCAGTGACTGAAAACGCCAATGCCGAGATATAGCGCGGTTATGCGCTCGCGATACAAACCAAAATAGGCGAGTGCAAAAACGATCGACCACACCACGCTCATCAGCAAACTATGTGAATAAGGGTAGTCGTGTAAATCAAGCGGCGTGACGCGCGTGTTACCCGGCTCGATGCGAACCGTCTCTAAACCGAGCAGCAAAAAGATAGGCCAAAGCAGATCTAAAAAGAGGGGAGCTGCGATCAGCCATGCAAGCGACGTGCGCGGCACCACCCGTTTTGCAGCAAACCCAACAGCAAAATGACCGATGAACATCTAAAAGACCTACCACGCACTCACTACAGCGCAATCTAATCGGGGGCACCTGCACGGCGGCGCTGTCCCGTTATCAAACGAGCGCCACGCTTATAAGTCATATAAGACCACGTCCACTGAAAAAGCACGGCGAGTCGATTGCGAAAATCGATCAGATAATAAATATGCACAAAGAGCCAAGTGAGCCAAGCGAGGAAACCACTGAAGCGTAGTCCAGCGGTTTGCGCCACGGCACGCTTGCGCCCAATGGTCGCCATGATGCCTTTGTCTAGATAGATAAAACGCCTGCGTGGTTTACTTTTAAGCACGCGCTTAATTTGTTCTGCGACGAAACGACCTTGCTGCAATGCCGTTGGGCTGACGCCGGGCAAAGGTTTGCCCGTGCCCTCGGGAATAAAACATGCCGCGTCGCCCACCACAAACGCATCCGGATGATCAGGCAGCGAACAATCGCCCAGCACATTGACGCGACCCGACTTGTCGAGAGGCGCGCCAAGCTTTTGGGTAAAACTCTCGGCGGCCACACCCGCCGCCCACAGCACGGTGCGCGCTGCAATGAGCGTGTCGCCGAGCGCCACACCGCTCGCGTCGATGTTGGTAACGAGCGCGCCGGTGCGCACTTCAACGCCCATTTCTTCAAGCGACCTTTTAGCCGCGACCGATAGTTTGACGTCAAAGGCGGGTAAGATGTGCGGACCACCTTCAAGCAAAATTACTTTGGCCAAATCAGGATGAATGCGACGAAAATCGCGCGCGAGCACATAGTCGGCAAGTTCGGCAATTGCGCCCGCAAGCTCGACACCGGTAGGCCCCCCGCCGATGACCACAAAGGTCAGAAGTGTGCGGCGCTTGGCTTCATCGGGTTCACGCTCGGCTTCTTCAAATGCCAAGAGCACGCGGCGACGGATTTCGACGGCGTCGTCGAGATCTTTGAGCCCAGGTGCGTAACGCGCCCACTCGTCATGACCAAAATAGTTTGTGCGCGCTCCCGTCGCAACGATCAAAAAATCGTATGAAAGCGCTGCACCTTCACGCAATGTGATGGTGTGCGCATCGAGATCCACCGCTGTGGCTTCGTCGAGCAAGATGGTCGCATTGGTTTGTTTTGAGAGCACACTGCGAATGGGCGCGGCGATTTCAGCGGGCGACAAACCGGCCATGGCCACTTGATAAAGAAGGGGTTGAAAGAGATGATGATTGTTGCGATCGATCAACGTGATGCGCACCGGCGCATGAGCGAGCGATTTGGCCGCAGCCAAGCCCCCAAAACCACCTCCGATGATAACAACGTGTTTGCGCAATGACATGCCAGTGCCACAGGCTTAGCATATGCATGCGCGCGGCGCCTTGAGCGAAGACGATGCACCGCATCGGTTGTTGCTTGAATAAAAATGTATTACGGTGCTATCGACCCTATTAAGGGCGCTTCGTCCGCAGGCGAAAGTCCGCAGAGCATATCCAAAACAAGCGCTGTCGCGTGCGCAGCTTTCACTCTGCCATATAAATGCTCCTGCTCGGTGCAAGCACTGTCCCCAAGCTGGAGGGGCCCCGTGAAAACAAAGGATGCGTAAGCTGCGCCGTCGGGATAGAAGTAAACATCCATATGCGAACTCTGCATGCCGTTAACGCCCGCGAGCACGTTCGCTTTTGAGAACCTAACTGTTACCATCAGCGAGGTGCGCGCGATGCTGTCTTCAATGAAGCGCGCCAAGCCCAGATTCACTTCAGTCACTTTATCGCGGCCAAACGTATCCAAAATAGTTGTATTGGCCTGTGCGAGCAGCGTCTCTACTCTTCGGTTAGCCTCGAAGTCACTTGTATGAGGAAAGCCTGGATTAAGCTTAGCCATCGCAGCCATGTAGTGCTTAATAAAATCGCATTGCTGATATCTTTTTGGCAGCACAGGTTCCGACCGACAGCGACCGGGGTCTGCCGGTTTGAAGCTAAGCACATCGGTCGAAAGCGCTCTACACGCTTCATCCAACGACTGCTCGTCATCATCGGTCACGCTAAAAGCGTGTGCCGAGGCGTAGTCACTCACTGCTGGGTTTTCACAACCGACCAGCGCACTCATGCCGAGCGTACCTCCTACATAAGCAAGCTTAAGACAACACACTACTCGGCGCACAATACCCAATATTAGCCAAGGGTCTGATGCTTCACTAGTGCATGAATTGACACCCCTCGCGCAGTTACAAATGGTAGGCCACTCTTGGGGTATTCTTTGCGGCTTAAACACCCCTGTCCTCCACCTTAGGCTTATTTACGATACAACAGGGCAAGTTGGGCCACCTTGAATCGAGCCATCAAGTGAGTGTGTGCGCTCTTGCTAGGCGCTGCGCCGATGGCGACTTGCGCGCGTGAGCGCTGTTTTTTCAAGAAGCGGCAATTGTTTCGCCAAAATTCGAAACAGGCGCGAACTTTGCGCGCGTAAACCCATTGTACAACTCACAAGCGTCCTTAGTTTAGTGGTGTAAACACTTAGCAAGTGGAGGCTTTTCATGACCAAGACAATTCCAAAGATTCAAAAATACATGACCGTCAATCCGCATACGATTGGGGCGAGCCAACCGATGGCCCAGGCGCACAAGTTGATGCGCGAACATAAGATTCGTCATCTGCCGGTGCTTTCGGGCGGGCGTGTGGTGGGCATCTTGTCAGATGGCGATTTGCATCTGATTGAAACGCTGAAAGATGTCGACCCGAAAGTGGTGCGCGTTGAAGACGCGATGACCGCCGATCCTTATACCGTGACACCTGATGCACCGCTCGATGAGGTCGTGGGCGAAATGGGCTTGAAGAAATATGGCTCGGCAGTTGTGGTGCAAGGTAACGAGGTTGTCGGCATCTTTACGGCAGTCGATGCATGTCGAGCGTTTGCTGAGCTTTTGCAGACTCGCCTGACACACTGAATATTAATGTTCGGTGCAAGTGACACGATGTAGGTGACATGCACTTTAGTGCGTGTCACCCCTTTGTAAAACGCAGGTCGTAAGCTGATGCATCGGGTTCGATGAAACGCAGCAGTTTGTCGCCTTCGGCGGCAAGCTGCTCGCGCACCGGTTTGCTAAGTTTGGTTAACGCTTCAAGTTCCAGTGTGGCTTTTTGCTTGAGGCGCGTTGTTTTCCAAAGGCCCGCCACGAAACCATCCACTAAGAAGGTGGAACATACCCGCAGACCGGGCAAAAAAATCTTTGATCGGTGTGCGACTTTGAAGAAACGCTCGTCGCTGCGTGAAACGATCAGGTTGTCGTATTCGGGTAAAAAGCGCACTGGCACCGCTGACTCCTCATTTGGGCGCGGCGCTTTTGGCAGATCAAAAAGCTCTTTGCCTTTGGGGTCACGAAAGGTGATCAGTTTATTTCGAAGTGCTTCGACGCTTTCTTTTAGGTTGGCCAATCCCGACCACGCTTGCATATCGCTTACAGTCGCCGGACCGAAGGCTGCTAGATAACGCAGAATCAGCGCGCTCGGATCAGTGTTGGTCAATGGAATTTTCTTGTCGAGCCACTGTTCAGCCAGCGCAAAATCAGCGTTGCCGGGAAACCCCCACATCGCGTCCGTGGGCACCTGCACAAGCGGCAGTTGTGTGCGCACCACATAGCCCATCGCTCGTTCGTCGCCGCTTAGTTTTGTTTTGAGCAAGGCCGTTCGCAGCTTGGCAAAGGTTTGCGGCTCTTTGGCCAGCATTGTACGTGCAGTATCGATCAGTTTTTTAACATCAAGCTCGGCGGTGCGGTCTTTGAGCACAGCATTTGTAGCGCGAGTGAGCGCCGGCTGTAGCGAAGGCCGGAATGCCAGATAGTCTTTGGCACTCACCACATGGATGGTGCAGCGCATCATAGTCGCGCGCACGACTTCGCGCTTGAGCAGTGCCTTGTTGAGGTCTTCGCGTTTGAAGTTTTCTAGACGGGTCCAAAGACCCACATAAGGCGGCTTGGGCCATTGCGCTTGTAAGCCCACCGTGCGCTCGAGCGCTTGCACTATCGTCGCTTTTTCGCGCGCGAAAAGCATCTGACGCGCAAGAGTGGCGCGGTTGAGTGCGGTGAGTGAGAGGGTCTTATCGCTTGCCTTGGTCATGTTTCTTTGGTCGGGGGGTTGCGTAATGCGAGTTAATGGTGCATATTAGGAGCACGATTCGCTGTACGCTACTTTTAGCAGTCCGGTGAATAACCAAGACTGCACGTAGAAAACTACCATAAAAGACAGCACAGCAAACATCATACGCGTCGAATCGTCGACGCATCTACCTACCGATGAAGGCTCGCTATTCAGGCAGTGAATAGGTCAGCGCCAGTTTATCAAAGCTTTCGCCGGTACAAACCATTCTTGAGTGGACCCTAAAGATCCACTGCAAGAATCGCTACGGACGAACATGTCATTTGAAAAACTAAACCTCATCGAACCCTTATTACGTGCCATCAAAACAGAAGGCTACGAAACCCCCACCGCCGTTCAAGCGCAAGCGATTCCGCTGATTCTTGAAGGCCGCGACGTGCTTGGCAGCGCGCAAACAGGCACCGGTAAAACGGCAGCGTTCGCCCTGCCCGTGCTGCAGTTGCTTGAAGGCAAACAAGCGCGTGCTGAAAGCAAGAAGCCGCTCGTGTTGGTGCTTGCTCCCACGCGTGAGCTTGCGCTGCAAATCGAAAAGAGCTTTCGCACCTATGGCCGCAACCTGCGCATCAAAACAACGCTTGTATATGGTGGCGTGGGCTATGGCCCCCAAATCAGCGCATTGCGTAATGGCGTGCATGTGTTGATCGCAACACCTGGCCGCTTGTTTGATTTGTTAGAGCAAAACGCGGTGAGTTTATCGAAGATTGAGTTTTTGATTCTCGATGAAGCCGACCGCATGCTTGATATGGGCTTTTTACCGGCCATCCGCGAGGTGGTCCAGCAGGCGCCTCAGGATGCGCAAAAGTTGCTCTTCTCGGCAACGATGCCCGGGCCGATTCGTGCGTTGGCAGATCGCATGTTGAAAAACCCGGCCTCGGTCACCGTGGCGCCGACCAAACAGTCGGATGCGCAGATCACGCAGCACGCGTATTTTGTTGAACGCGACAAGAAGCGCGAGCTGCTTTTGCACTTGTTTGAAGATGCAGCGGTTGAACGTAGTGTGGTTTTTACGCGCACCAAGTTTGGCGCCGATAAAATCTCTGATTATCTCAATCGCTCACGCGTGCGCGCGGCAGCGATTCACGGTAACAAGTCGCAGCGTCAACGCGAGCAAGCCCTGCAAGCCTTCAAAACAGGTAAAGCACGTGTGCTTGTTGCGACCGACGTTGCTTCGCGCGGCATCGACATCGACGGTGTCACTCACGTGATCAATTACGAGTTACCCAATGATCCTGAGAGCTACGTGCACCGCATCGGCCGTACGGGCCGCGCGGGCGCAACGGGCGTGGCATGGTCGCTTTGTGATCGCGAAGAGCGTTCACTCTTAGCAGCAATCGAGCGCGAGATGCGCACGCAGGTGCCGGTCAATCTGGAGCATCCTTTTGCGGCTGATTTTGGTCCGCTGCGCTCGGGTTCGACCACACGCAGTTTTGGACCAGGTAGGCGCCCGTCGCGCCCGCGTTGGCAGCAAAACCGCGCGCAAAAGAGCCAGCAGTCGCGTTACGATTCGCAGTACTAAAAACTGACAGAACTCTAGGTGACACGCACTAAAGTGCATGTCACCGGGTGAAAAGTGCATGTCACCGGGTGATTGGGTGACATGCACTTTAGTGCATGTCACCTTTTTCATGCGGGCGTGAGGTTTGGGGTCAGGCTAATGCGCTCGTCGAAGACAAAGCATGAACCTTTGAAATGTGCACCGCCGCACTTCTCAAAGTAGTTCAAGATGCCGCCATCGAGCTGGTAGACGTCGGTGAAGCCCTGACGCTGCAAGAACGGCGCTGCTTTTTCGCAACGGATACCACCCGTGCAGAAAGTGACGACGGTGTGATGTTTGAGCTCGCTTGGCAGTTGGGCTGCAGCCTGAGCAAAGTGTCTGAAGTGGCGCACCTTTGGGTCGATGGCGTTTTCGAAAGTGCCATAGGCCATTTCGTATCCGTTGCGCGTATCTAAGAGCACCACGTCGCGCTTTTCGTCGAGCCATTGTTTGAGCTGCTCGGGCGCAACGCGAGGAGCGGGTTGGTGCAGCGGATCGATACCGACCACACCGAAACTAATGATCTCTGGCTTTATTTTGACGTAGAGCCGCTTAAAAGGAGTCACCTCGCTAAAAGAAGTCTTAACGCTCAGCGCCGCCAAGCCATCGATGGCGCACAATGTCGCGATGATCGCAGCGATGCTTTGTGCGCTGCCGGCTAGAAAAACGTTGATGCCCTCGGGCGCCAAAAGGATGGTGCCTTTGAGCTTGAGGCGCGTGCATTCGGCCTTGAGGCGTGCTTTTAAACTTTCCAGTTCAGTCAGCGGCGCAAAATGATAAGCGGCGATATTAGAAATCATGGACCTTGGGGTAAGTTAGCACGAACTATTTGCTCGTTCTAGCCGAGGCCGGCTTGGTGTGCGGTGTGTTGCGGGCGCAACGATAGATGGCGACGTACGCTGCGTCTGAAAGCCTATGTCTAAGGTCGTAGAGGCCAATACCCGAAGGCAGCTTACACGCTTTGTTGTCTTGCGTTAGGCATCGATGTCGGCTCCGCAGTGTGGTGGCGAAGGTCCTCACCGGTCAGCTCGACTGAACGTTCCCAGAGTTTTCTGGCCGCGACTTGGTCGCGCGCTTGTATGGCAGGTTGGACGCGCACCGCAGGGCCACGCAGTTGCGCCCAACCACTTGGACCAAAATAATCGCCCGCACGCGCAGTGGGATCGGTTGCCGCGCGCACTTGTGGCAATGCACCGCGCTCTGGCGACTGCGCGGCAACGACGCCCGCCCAACGGGACAGGGTCTGCATGACGCGCGCACCCGCGAGCGCTGGGCCCTTTTCTGCAAGCTCAGTTTGCGAATACCCTGGATGGGCTGCAAGCGATAAGACGCTTGAGCTCTGAAGGCGGCGCGCAAGTTCAAAGGTAAAGAGCAAGTTGGCAAGCTTGCTGTTGTTATAGGCTTGCCACTTATGATAGGTGCGCCGTTCAAACATTAGATCACTCATGTCGAGCGCAGCACGCTTGTGCAGGTTGCTTGAAACATTGACCACGCGCGCGCCCGCAGTTTGAGCAAGTAAAGGCATGAGTTGTAAGGTCAACGCAAAATGCCCGAGATGGTTCACTCCCAGGGTCATTTCAAAACCATCGACGGTCTTAGCGTAGGGAATGGCCATCACACCGGCGTTATTGATCAGGATGTTAAGTCGAGCGTATTTGTCGCGCATGCTTGCGGCAAAAGCACGCACTTTTTCTAAACTCGCTAGATCCAGCGGCTCGACGTCAATAACGACGTCACTGTTTTCTTCGCGAATCAAGGCCGCCGCGTGGATGGCGCGGTCAGGATTGCGACAAGCCATCACAACATGCGCGCCTTTGAGGGCTAACATGCGCGCGCTACGAAAACCGAGCCCAGCGTTGGCGCCGGTGACGATCGCAAGTTGGCCCTCTAGCGAGGGGACATTATCGATACTGGACCACGCATCGTTGTTTTGCGCGCGTTCGGGCATTGGGCGGTCATGATACACCAAATCGATCTAATTCAAGGGTTGTAAATTTTACGTGGAATGCTTATTTTAATGATGATTTAAAAACGAAATGTACGCCCCAGGGGTGAAGGAACACGCAATGACACAAAAGAAGACACAAGCCAAGGCTGGCCTGATGGAGACCAAGCTGAAGAAGGTGGGCGCTGATATTGATAAGCTCGTTGCACGCGTCGAGAAAACCGGTTTCGGTCTGAAGAGCGATTATTTGAAGCGGATCGATGGTCTAAAAAACAAGCGCAGCCTAGCCGAAGCAAAACTTAGCGAGGTCAAAAAAACCAGTCAGCAAAAGCTGACCACATTGAAAACGGGGCTTGGCAGCGCACTCGGCGACCTTGAGCGAACGTTCAAGGACTTGAAGCAGCCCAAACGTAGCGCCAGCAAAGCGTCATCATAAACAGCGCTGTTAATGTTGGCTCCGGGGGTAGGGATCGAACCTACGACCAATCGGTTAACAGCCGATCGCTCTGCCGCTGAGCTACCCCGGAATCGTCGTGAGCTTGTTCAAAAAAGGGCCCTTCGTCAAGCCCCTTCGACCACAATTTGATCGAAAAATAGCTGCAATATCCGCTGACTACTCGCGCAGCAGCCTAAAAGCGTGTGTCCAGTGGTTGGTTTTGGCACCGTAGTAGATCCACAGCATGGCAAAGGCCTCGAGCCAATAGGCCATTTCGATGCCACCTGCATCGGCAATATCCCAGCCAAAGGCTTTGGCGAGATCGCTGATCTGCGCTTTGGCATGGGTGTCGTTGCCAGCGATGAGCATGGTCGCCGTGCCCTCTTTGAGATGCGGGTTGATCATGATCTTGGCTGACACGGTGTTGAAGGCTTTAACGACTTTGCTTTCGGGCAGCGCGCGTTGGATTTCTTCGCCAAGCGAATGGCCGAGCGTGGCAGTAAAAAGGGGTGCACCTTTTGAATGATCGAGCGGGTTGGTGACATCCACGACAATCTTGCCCTTGAGGTTGCCCTTACCTGCCAGATCCAGAACCTCTTTGTAGACGTTGCCAAGAATGCACAAGAACACCACATCGCCAAAACTGGCCGCTTCGGCGAAACTGCCAACACTGGCATCACCTTGAGCGTTCTTCTGCCAATCGTTGAGCTTGTTTGCGTCGCGCGTGCCCAGCATAACTTGGTGACCTTTGGCCAAGAACCCCTGCCCTAAAAGCTGCGCCACCCCACCCGACCCCAAAATACCAATCTTCATGGGTTACCCTTTTTGAGTAAACGCGCGTGGACGAACGAGCGCAGCGCGAGCCAAAAGTAGATGGCACTGAGCAATGCCATGATCGCCATGCTGATTTGCGCCGCCGGTCGCTCGACGACGATGCCTTGAAAGTGTGCGATGGCTTTTGGAATGCCTTTGGCCGTTGCAATGAGGCCGAGCAGACTGATAAGCACCGCCACATGCATCAGGTGACGACGCAGGTTTTCTTTCTTGCGCGCGATCATCCCCAAGCTTGAAAGCACGAAGCCAAAGGCCGCGGGAATAAGCGCCGTTGGATGTTGGGCACCTGTCATCACGTATGAGATAGCGCCTAGCGCTACCAAAGCCTCACCATAAAAGATTGTTATCAGCGGCATGTTCATGTGTCGAGGGTAGCGGAAGTTGATTGGGGTTCAAGCTGGATTGAATCGAGGATACTTGCTCGAGCTGAGGTATTCATGCCCTGTTAGTCGTCTCGCGTGCCCCCCCTAATACAGCCCAGGTTAACTTCTGGCTTTTTTTGATGAATCCGTTGTTGGTAAAAAGCGGCAACCACGTGATTATGTAACATTTTTTTTGAGCGCGCGTAACGACGACCATGGCATCGTTCTTGCACGTTGATCAACGCAGAGATCCCGTATGAAACCATTGGTATACGATAAGTCAGCTTGTGTAACGCTCGCACTCTTAAGTTTGGCCGCTTGTCACTCAGCAAGCGATGATTCATCGCAAAACATCGGCGCGTTGAACAACTATGAGTTGGGACCGGGTCACGCCAATGCCGTGGCCATCAAAGCGAAGGGACAGCTGGTTGTTTCATTCGATCTTAAGTATGCGACGGGCGTGGTGTTGGGACAAGATTCACAATACATGCTTACCTCAGCGCACGTGAGTGATGGCATGTTCGATGGACTTTCGGGTGTGAGCTCGATCTGTCTCACCTTTAATCGCACAAAGCAAGAAGAACATTGCTTTGGCGTAAACGAAATAGAACATGTCGAGCTGGGAGTGCCAGATGGTTGGCCAGGGCGTCCTTACGACCTCGATGTTTCGGTCTGGAAATTGCCAAAGAAGATTCGCGAATATAGAGTGCCCGGTATTGAACCTGTTAACCTTGCGAAATGGGATTCGTCGCTACCGCTGTGGTTAAGTTGGGATGGTTCAATGGCCAAGGGCGAAGAAGTGCGGTCTAAGGAGGAACTGGACGCTACCGCTACGACCCACATCCCCTTAACAAAAAGCAACGCCAAAGTCATGGTATTTTATAACTCTTCAGATTTTGGGCAAATAAACCAGTTCTCGCCGGCCACATTAAGCGATTATCCAAACTTTGTTAGAACGCCCATCATTACCGGTTCATGGGGCCTTGATGACAATCAGGTCGATCGTACATGCCTTGGACAACACGGCGATTCAGGTGGACCTTTATATATCGATAAAGATGACAAGCTGTATCTTTATGGTTTGTTCACTTACCGAATGGCCTTCCCGCTTTCGGCGCTTGAAAAGTATACGGGGCCGCGCGAGCACATCGGTGCCGATCAGGTCTCGGACTTTCAAACGTATCTGAAAAACGCGAACAACAAGGAACTCAATGCCTATCTTGAGCAACGTCTAAGCGATGCGATGCTGCAATACGCAAGCAATCCCGCTGCGCTCGAAAAAGAGGTCGTCTGCGTCAATATCTTTACCCGTGTGGATGCTAACAGCGAATCGCCTTGGAAGAAAACAGGCAACTGGATCAGCGCCGAGGTCAAAGATATCGATTTGGTAAAACAGGATCAATGACCGTGTTCGCGGTCGATGCCGGGGTGACCTGCTTCGCCGGGTTCGTGGCGTGGGTTCGCTGTGACAAAAGTGCCTTTTTGACCGGGCAGGCTCATTAAGGTTTCTTTGCCGTACATGAAATGTTCGCGCTGGGTTGAAGCAGGCATGTGTACACCGGTGTCCATGCGGATGGCATCACAGGGGCACGCTTCAACGCAATAGCCGCAGAAGATGCAGCGCAGCTCGTCGATGACAAACACTTTGGGGTAACGCTCGTAGCCAGCTTGCGGGCTGTCGGCTGAATATTCGGCAGGTTCGATGTGGATGCATTGCGCTGGGCACGCGGTGCTGCAGCAAAGGCAGGCCACACAACGTGGCGAGCCGTCTTCGCGATGGGTCAAACGGTGCACGCCGCGAAAGCGCTCGGGGTAAGTGCGGCGCACTTCGGGGTAATCGACCGTGGCGATTTCGCCGTGGTCGCGTGGCGTGAAGGTGTTTTTCACGAAGCGCGAAATCGTGAGACCAAGGCCCTTGGTGATGGCGGGCACAAAGGCTTCTTCGCCTAAGGTGTGTCGTGGTTTTGCAATCAGTTTGGTTGCCATGTGTTTATCCTTGTAGCCACAAAATCACTACGCCGGTCACCAAGATGTTCGCAAGCGACAATGGCAAGATGACTTTCCAGCACAGATTCATGATTTGATCATAACGAAAGCGCGGTAAGGTCCAGCGGATCATCAGCTGAAACCACATCATTAATGTGATCTTGATCAAAAACGACAAGGTCTGCAGCCCGATCACGGCAATATGCGGCATCAGCACTTGCACCTGACCAAAATCAAAACCGTTGCGCTCTAAGAAGGGCACATGATAACCGCCAAAAAACAAACTCACAATCAGCGCTGAGCCCGTCACAACTTCCATGAACTCGCCCATGAAGAACATGCCAAACTTCATGCCTGAATATTCAAGGAAATAGCCGGCGACGATTTCACTTTCGCCCTCGGGTGCATCAAAGGGCACGCGCTTGGTTTCCGCAATCGATGCAGCCAAAAACAAGATGAACGAAAGTGGCTGCACAAAGATGCCCCACACATGATCGTGTTGCCATTGCACCATGTTCTCGATGAGCAAGGTGTTGTAAACCATGAAGCAACCCACGAGCGACAGGCCGAGCGTCACTTCGTAGCTGACCATTTGGCCCGCGGCGCGAATACCACCAAGCAGCGCAAACTTGTTATCGCTTGAATAACCTGCAATGGCGGCGCCGACAATGCCCGTGCCGGCAATGGCAAAGATATACAAAATGCCGATGTTAAGGTTGGCGACCTGTAAACGAATATGCTCGCCGCTAAGCAGACCCGTGCGCGGCAAGATCTCTAAGAGGTGATCCAGATAAAGCATGTCGCCAAAGGGCACGACGGCGATGGTGGCAAGCGCTGGCGTCAGTGCAATGATCGGCGCGGCGGCGTGCAACACTTTGTCGGCCCTGGGCGGCACAAAGTCTTCTTTCCAGATCATCTTGATGGTGTCGGCCAGAGGATGCAGTAAGCCGAGCAAACGGATCTCGTGACCGAAAATGTTGATGCCCGCGCGCACAGGGCCAACGCGGTCTTGAATCATCGCACTTTGACGACGCTCAGCCCACACCATCACCGGCGAGAAGGTGAACAAGATCCCCAAAACAAAAACAATTTTTAATAACGTGGCGACAATGAAAATGATATCCATGTGGTTTCCCTAAACTCAGAGGTTGGCCGAGGCTGCTGGCGGGATCGACTTGCCGCTTGACGCGCTTGAGGGCAGTGCTTTTCGAAGTTCATTGAGGTTACGGTAACCCACCGCCGTGGCCGCATTGGCCGACATCTTTGACGCGATGGCCACGATGGTTTCCCACGCGCTCTTTACCCCCGCTGGTGATGCGAACGCGCGCTTGAAGCGTTGGTGGATGCCCTTAGCGTTGACAAAGGTGCCATCGACCTCGCCGTGTGCGCTAACGGGCACGATGATTTGCGCCGCGTTGGTCCATACACCTGCGTGGCTGGTGAGGCTGATCACCAGTTTGGCCTTTGCAAGCGCTGCGAGCTCTTGTTCGTTTTGTGCGGCTGCCGAACCCAACACCACTACGACATCGACCTCGCCAGCGCCCACATCGCTAAGCAGCTGCTGGGTGTCGGGTAAAGGCTGCGAGCGCAACGCGACCAATGTGGCACCCGCGCGATTGGGGTTGTTGTCGGCATTGCGCAAAATATTGTCGGCCTTCCAGCCGCCTTTTGCCGCCAGATAGAACTTGTCGGTGCCGAGCACTTGTTTAGCAAAACTTGCCAGGGCGAAGTTGTCTTCGTTGCTGTGCTGCGCGCTAAGCACCACGGCGACCTTGGCGCCACGATGTGCTTCGAGGGCTTTGGCTGCTTCGGCGATGCCCTGCTCTAATGATAACTCGCGCGGTACGCCGCCCATGCGCGACGCTGCGGTAATGACGCGGCCGTCGTGAATGTCTTTATAAGTCATCATGCCGTCGTCGCACATCCAGAACTTGTTAACCTCGTGGTTGTCGCGCGGACGCAAACGCTCGGCGCGGTTTGTGCGCGGGTCGTAGTCGATAAAGCTGTTGCAGCCGGTGGCGCAACCGTTACATACGCTGGGCGTGGAACGCAAGAACCACACGCGTGCCTTGAAACGAAAATCTTTACTGGTGAGCGCGCCCACTGGGCACACGTGCTCGGTCATCAACGTGTAGTCGTGGTTAAGCTCGCGACCGGGGCTGAGCACGATTTCGTTTTTGTTGCCGCGCTCGCGCATGTCGAGCACGTGATCGCCGACCACTTCGTCGCAAAAACGAATGCAGCGCGTGCACATGATGCAGCGCTCGGCGTCATAAACGATGGTTGGCCCAAACCGCACCGCTTTGGGTTTGTGCACGGGCTCGGTTTCTTTGCGTTTAAGCTCGTGTTGGTGATCGAGCCAATAATCTTGCAGTTTACACTCGCCCGCTTGATCACAAATCGGGCAATCGACTGGGTGGTTCAAAAGCAAAAACTCTTGCACGGACGCTTGGGCTTGTTTCACCAAGTCGCTGTTGGAAACAACGTCCATGTTTTCGGCTGCGGGTGTTTGACACGCAGGCACCATTTTGGTTTTGACGTCGTCGACATAAGCCTGCTTTTGCTCGTCCCACTTGACGATGGGCAGCTGCATCGGTTTTTGGCTTTTGATTTCAACCAAACACATGCGGCAGTTGGCAGCGATCGAAAGGCCTGGATGCCAGCAATAATGCGGGATCTCTTGCGCTTGGCGCCAAGCGGCCTGAATGATCGTGTCGCCAGGCTCGAAAGGAATGTCGTTACCGTTGAGTTTAAAGGTAGGCATGGCTTGTTATCACTTGTCGTTATCGATCACATTCGCCGCCAATCATGTTGACGGATCCAAAGGTTGGCACAATGTCGGCGATCATGTCGCCTTTGAGCATTTCGGCGCTGGCAGCCAAGCTATAAAAACATGGCGGGCGACAACGCACACGATAAGGTGTACCGCTGCCATCGGACACGATATAAAAACCAAGCTCGCCATTGCCGCCTTCGGTGAAGCTATACACCTCGCCGGGCGGAGGCTTGATGCCTTCCATCACGAGTTTGAAATGCGCGATGGTCGCCTCGATGGTGGTATAGACCTTGTCTTTGGGCGGGTAGACGATGCGCGGGTCATCCACATTGATGGGGCCGTCGTCAGGCATTTGCTGAATGGCTTGCTCAAGGATGCGGATGGACTGACGCAGCTCTTCAAAACGCACCATGAAACGATCATAGTTATCGCCATCGTGACCGACGGGCACGTCAAACTCAAAACGATCGTAAATCGAGTAAGGGTTGGCCTTGCGCACGTCGTAGTCGATGCCGGTGGAGCGTAACATTGGGCCAGTGACGCCGTAGGATAACGCCTGCTCTTTGGTCAAAATGCCGATGCCCTGCGTGCGGTCCATAAATATGCGATTGCGCATTAGCAGCTGCTCGGACTCGTCGAGCACACGATGCACTTCGGGAATGATCGCACGAATGCGATTTTTAAGATGCGGTGTGGGGTCTTTGGCCATGCCGCCGATGCGACCAAAACTGTGCGTCATGCGCGCGCCGGTCTCTTCTTCGAGGATATCCCAAATCCAGTCGCGCACTTTGATGAGCCACAAGAAAGGCGTGAACGCACCGAGCTCCATCGCGGTGGCGCCGTTGCAGGTCATGTGATCACACACACGTGCAAGCTCGCCCAAGATGACGCGATAATATTCGCAGCGCTCGGGCACCTTGATGCCGATCAGTTTTTCGACCGCGATCGAAAAGCCGATGTTGTTGAGCATGGGCGACACGTAGTTGAGGCGGTCGGCGTAGGGATACACCTGCGTCCAGTTGCCGCGTTCGCACGACTTTTCAAAACCGCGATGCAGGTAGCCCGGGTTGATGTCGACGTTGGTCACAGTTTCGCCGTCGAGATCGAGCACCATGCGGATGGTGCCGTGCATCGCTGGGTGCGACGGACCCATTTGCAAGCGCATCGGTTCGGCGGGTAGCTCGAGCGCGTTTTCTTCTTCTAGTAACTCATCAACTTGTTGCATGGTGGTCTCGTGTGAACGTTAGCTTAGCTTGCCGCTGCCTTCTTCGAGGTCTTCGCTTGATTCGCTGAGCGCTTTGCGTTGGCCTTGCTGCAGCGCAATGGCCGGCGACACTTGCAAGTTGCCGCCGTGCAAACGCGACAACCAATCGATGCGGCCCCAGGGTTGACCCTCTTCTTTGCCAAAAGGCGCCAGTTTTTCGATGCCGTCGGCGTCGCGATATTCGATCAAAGGTTGCGTCTTTTCGATGGGGTAGTCTTTGCGCAAAGGGTGGCCGACAAACTCATCATATAAAAGCACGCGGCGCAAATCAGGGTGCTCGCTAAAACGAATGCCGAACATGTCCCACACTTCGCGCTCGCCCCAGTTGGCGCCTTGCCAAATGTTTGAAAGTGTGGGTAAGGCCTCGCCGTCGCGCACCATGGTTTTGACCATCACACGAAGGTTGTTAACCTGTGAGCGCACGATCAAGATCACATCGAAACGCGGCTGATCGGGCTCGCGCTCGGGGTAATCGACCGCTGTGATATCAATGAAGTGGTTCATCTGCATGGCAGGGTCGTCGCGTAAAAAGGCTGCCACCTCGCGCCAGATCAAAGGAACCACCACGGCGCAATCGTCACCACGAAAATCGGTGGTGCGCAGCACACCGTCACCAAACTTGGCCTTGATGGCCTGCACTGCTTTACGGCTCATCAGTGGCCTCCCTTGTGCACATCCGCTGCGTGGTCGGCTTGCGCTTTGTCGTCTTTCACCTGCGCTTTGGCCTGAGGTGAGAGCGGCTCGTGCGAAGGCGTGAGATTTTTAACCGCCGTCGTCACGGCAGCCACGCTGGATTGATCGCCTTTTAGACGTATTTGCGCAAGACCAGGCAGCTCGCGCGGCGGCACCACCAAAGGATGCACGTTGTTGGCGCTGATTTTTTCTTGCAGGAGCATCAACCCATCGAGCACCGCTTCGGGGCGCGGCGGGCAACCGGGAATATAGACGTCGACTGGAATGATTTTGTCGATGCCAGGCACAGTGGTGTAGTTGTCGTAAAAGCCACCACACGACGCGCAGGTGCCAAAGGCGATGACCCATTTGGGGTCGGCCATTTGCTCCCAGACGCGACGCAACACGGGTGCTTGACGCTGCGACACGGTGCCCACCACCCATAATAAGTCTGCCTGGCGCGGACTAAAGCGCGGCGCTTCGGCGCCAAAACGCGCCACATCGTAACGCGGCGAGGCCACGGCCATGAACTCCATGCCGCAACATGCCGTGACGAAGGGGTACTGAAAGAGTGAGTACTTGCGGGCCCAAGCTAACAAGTCGTCAAAGCGGGTGGTGGCGAATCCTGACTCACCACTCATTACGGTTACTGTGCTCATGCTAGTTTTCCCACGCTAATTTTTCCCACGCTAATTTTCTCACACTAGTTTTCCCATTCGAGGGCGCCTTTGCGCCATGCATACACCAAAGTCACGGTGAGCACGACTAAAAACGCGAACATTTCCGCAAGTCCAAACCACCCAAAGTTACGAAAACGCGCTGCCCAAGGATATAAAAAAACCGCCTCAATATCAAACACAACGAACAGAATTGCGGTCAGATAAAACTTCACGCTCAATCGCAAATGGCGGGCACCTTCGCTTGGCATGCCACTTTCGAAAGGGTCGTCTTTGACGTCGTTTTGGTTCTTGGGACCCAGCACCGTCGTCAGCGTATATAAGAGCAAGGCCACGAACACGGCGAGACCCAGCATGATCATCACTGGCAGGTATTGATAGTACATGTCGACCTTCTGAATAAAACAATAGACCTAGATGATAGACCTGGCGCGGACCGCCGGCCCGAAGCAGGGCAAGTGTTACCAGCTCGCCATCGCGAGTCAACCTCGTTACGCGCGGCTTGTCAATAATGAAAAGGTCCGCCGGATGGGCGAACCTTTGATTCATTCGAAGTCGTCGTCATCCCAACTGCCACCACCGCGCCGTTTGGAGGGCTTGGGCTTGGGCTTTTCTTTACGTTTGCGCGATTCTTGTTTGGCCGCGTCGCCCATGTCTGGGGCGGACTGGCTCCAACTAGGCATTTCGCGGAAAAAACGTTGGGGTCGGCTGTCGCCGCGATCTGGACCGCCGCCAAAACCGCCACCGCCATCAAAATTACGCGCGGGGCGTTCGGTGCGCTCGGGGCGTTGACCTTTGGGCAATGCCAAGCTGATATTGCAGGGTCGCCCTTGCACGATCACCATGGCCGCCTTGCTGAGCGCCTCTTGCGCTGCTTCAGCGCTTGGTAGCGTGATAAAACCAAAACCGCGACTGCGGCCGTCTTGACCGACAGGCAAGTGTACTGAAACAGGCTCAGCGATGCCCGCTTGACCAAATACTTCGCGTAAGCTTTTTTCGTCGACGGCGAAAGGTAGATTGGTCACATAAAGCGTGCGACCCTCTTCTTCACGCGGTCGACCGCCGCCTGATGGGCCGCCCGCACCTGAAGGCGCAAAACTATCGCGGCGTTCGCCGCGATCAAAACCGGGCCCACGTTCGGGCCTCTCGCCACGTGTTGGAGGCTGGGCGCTATACCGGCGAACGCCCAAGTTGCGGCCGCCAAAGAACATCCCGTCAAGGTGCGAGCGCGCACGCTCGGCTTCGTCGGGTGAACTCAAGGTGACAAACGCATACCCACGCAAAAGCCCTGTTTGGCGGTCGCGCGGCAATGCGATCGATTCAACGGTAAACCCCGCGCTTGTGAACAAACCTCGCAGCGACTCTTCAGTCGAAGCCTCGGTCAACCCTGCTACAAATAACTTACGCTCGTCTTCAGCACTCATCTAATCTAACTCCATAACTTAACCCACCCAACCGACCTTTCGGAAGGGCAAAAACGCATAGCAAGAAATAAAGACCGTCGAAACATAATGCCGTTGATTGGTGCTGAGTGGTGGCGCGATGGGGGAGTCAATCAGGAATGAAATGATCAGGTTGATCGTGATTGAAGAAAGGTTTCGAGGGCGTTGACGTCCTTGGGGATTTGGGACGTTATAACACGAGGTGCGCCCGCAGTCACGAGCACATCGTCTTCAATGCGAACCCCTATCCCATGCCACCGCGATGCCACCTGAGCGCCTGCGCTGTCAGCTGCGATATATAGGCCGGGCTCGATTGTAATGACCATACCAGGGGCTAAGTGCCGGGATTGACTGTTCTTATAATACCAGCCCACATCGTGCACGTCCATCCCTAACCAATGTGAGGTGCGGTGCATATAATAAGGTTGATAGGCCTTCTTTTCGAGCACCTCATCGAGTGACCCGGTGACGATTTTTAGGTCGATCAGCCCTTGGGCGATGACTTTGAGGGCCGTCTCGTGAACGCTGTCGATGCTTGTGCCCGTTTGGGTGGCGTCGATGGCGGCCAGTTGCGAGCGCAGCACAACTTCGTAGACGGCCTTTTGTTCTGCACTAAAGCGTCCACCCGCCGGGAAGGTGCGTGTGACGTCGGTGGCGTAATAGTTGAGCTCAACCCCGGCGTCGACCAACACCAAATCACCCTCTTCGATGCGACGGTTGTTGGTGCGGTAATGCAACACGGTCGCGTTTGGGCCCGAGCCCACAATGGACTCATAGGCCAAGCGCTCGGCGCCACGCACACGCGCTTCGTGGGCGATTGCGGCTTCCACCTCGTATTCGAATGCGCCCGGTTTGGCGACACGCATCGCGCGCTCGTGTGCGGCAGCGGTAATCGCCGCTGAGGCATCGAGCACTTTAAGCTCGTGTTCGTCTTTGATAACGCGCATTTCATGCACGATCAACGCTGGATCGATGATTTGCTCAGGGGCCTGTTCACCTCGGCGGCTGCGTTTGCGCAGTTTGCTCAAGACTTGGATGATCTCGCGATCGAGTGAGGGCTGTTCACCCACCGTCACGTAAAGTTTCTCTGCGCCTTTTAAATACCCCTCAAGTTGCGCTTTGAACTCGGTGATCGGATAGGCTTCGTCGGCTCCGAAGGTGGCCTTGGCGCCCTCAACCCCAGCGCGTGCCCCATCCCAACGCTCAAGTTCAGGATCGCGCGGACGCACGAACATGACGAAGCGATGTTTTTCGTGAGCGGTGGTCAATAAAAGAATACATTCGGGCTCTTCAAACCCGCTAAGGTAAATGACATCGCTTGCTGGCCGAAACGCGTGTTCTACATCGCGGTTGCGAATGGCAAGCGGCATGGTGGCAATGACCATCACCGCACGCTCGCCATTTTGGCCGAGCGCACCAAGGGCCGCATTGCGGCGCGCCATATATACGCTTTTGTCGATCACAAAACTTGTTAAGTCTTCCTAAGGGCGCCTTGGCCTATGCGCATAGTTTACCACTACACAGGTTTAGCGCGAACAATTGAATACGAATATCGCGTGGGCCTATGATATCATTAACGAGGTTTCTTTGGCCCCTTGCACCCCTCAACCATGCTCTGATCGCGGCTTACGCGCATCATTCAGTCTCCATCGCTGGGCCCTGATAGCGTGCACCCTATCGGCATGGGTCGGGTTGGGGGCGTGCGGCGATCCACATGTGAATGAAGAGATGAAGACGCCAAGTTACCAAGACGCCGGCGTGACGATTCAAGATGCGGCGATCATCGACGCAGGAACCGACGCGGGGGTTGACCCCGGTATCCCCGTGCTGCCGCCTTTACCCGAGCCCGATTGGGATGCAATCGATTGCAACGGCGTTGGGCGTGTTCATCAAGACAATCCCGTGCCCAGCAAGCACGTCAAAGTTTTGTTAATTACATTCAACCCCCACGAAGGCGCGCCATCGGTGGTGGACCGATATTTTTTCGATGCCTTCGCCCAGTTTAATCCAAAACCTGTGAATGCTTATCAGTTTGCAGACGCGCTTGTTAAACGCACGATTGAAGACTTTTATTGCGCGTCTGAAGGCATGCTGCATTTTCATGTGACGCAGATTCATGACGTACGCACCTTTCCTACTTACTCGAATGGTTTCACCTATACGCTTAACAGCTACGGCACATGCCTCAGTGGCACCGATGAACAGAAGCAAGCCTGCCTTGAGCGACGCGATTTGCTCAATTTCCCCAAATGGCTCACCGAACAAAAAGTGTGTGAACGCGCCGAAGCGGCCGATGCCGACGAAATCTGGCTCATGTCGCCACCTTTTTTGGCCAACGGCGAAGCGATGATGATCGGGCCTACGCCAGGCTTTTTTGTCAACGGTCCAAGTTATGTGTTGCCGCAGTGCAAGAAGCACTACATCTCGGTGAATCCGACGTATGACCGACCTGAAGAGTTTTTGCATAGTTACGGTCATCGCGTTGAATCAACAATGGAATACCTGACCAGCGTCTGGAAAGAAGAAGACCGTCAGACCTATTGGCGCGATTTTTCGCGCTTCGGCTCGCCTACCGAGATTAAGCCCTATTGCGGCAACATCCACTACCCCACCAACACGCTGATGGAATATGGCTATGGCGTGAACGCTGCGGCCACGTCCACCTGCCCTGATTGGCAAAACTTTCCCAATCTTGCCGCCACCGCCGAAACCATGTCGTGTAGCAAATGGGGCTGCACTGGGCGCGGATGGTACGTGTACTGGTTTTCGGCGCTGCCGCGCCACGACGGCATGGCTGCATTGGTGGCCAAGAATGAAATGCCTTTTATGTTCTCGCGCAACTGGTGGGATTATTTGCTCGACCCCGATAAAGCCATTCAGTTTGTGAATGGACTGCAATAGTGATAAATCAACGCCATGGCCATCACTGAAGCAATCGCGTTCGTTGGCGCTGGGCAAATCACCGAAGCGATGGTGCGGGGCATCATCGGCAACGGTTACCTAAAACCAGAGCTGGTACACGTGTGCGACCCTGTCAACGCACGCTTAGAACACATGCACGCCGAATACGGCGTGATTGTGCACGACAAAAATATTGCGGCGCTGATGCTGGCGCGAACGATCGTGCTGGCTGTTAAACCGCAACTCATCGCTGCAGTGCTTAAAGACATGGCGCCGCAGCTGGCAGAGCATCATCGTTTGGTGTCGGTGGCGGCGGGCACCACGATCGAATCAATCGAGCGCGCTGTGGGTAAACCCATGGCGGTCATGCGCGCCATGCCTAACTTGGCCGCATCGGTGCAAGAAAGCGCGACAGTGCTCGCGCGTGGTGAGGCTGCCAGCGATCACGACATGCAGCTTGCAAGCGAACTTTTTAAGCAGATTGGGCGCGTGTGGGAGTTGCCGGAAAAACTTTTTGATGCGGTGACTGCGTTGAGCGGTTCGGGGCCGGCCTACGTGTTGACGTTTATCGAAGCACTGACCGACGGTGGCGTGCGCATTGGGCTGCCGCGCGATGTCGCCGAAGCACTGGCCCTGCAAACGGTAGGCGGCACGACGACGTTGCTGGAACAAAGCGGCGAGCATCCCGCTAAACTGCGCGGTCAAGTGACAAGCCCCGGCGGCACGACCATTGCTGGGTTACATGCGCTTGAGCAAGAGGGTTTTCGTAACGCCATTTACGCGGCGTTGGTAGCTGCCGCCGAACGCGCTAAAGAAATTGCCAAAGGCTAACACGTGTTGTTCGCTTCGTAAGGCTGGTACTGTGTCGTGCAGTATTGGGCAAGCATGCGGTAGATATCGATCAAAATTTGGTCGCGTATGGCGTCGCTAGGTGGGTGGTTGAAGACCGTTGCGAGTATATAGGGATCGTCGCATAGCGTCACAGGGCCAATTTCGCGCCTGAAAAAGTATTCGAAGCCTTTAATGCCGCTTTGATTAAACCTAGTAGGCGCGACATAGTTGGGCAACACCTGGGCGTTAATTGCAACACCTTCAATCATGGCGTCGAAAAGTAACGCTTTGCTCATCTTCTTCAGAGCGGCAGCATCGACCCCATGACTGACCAGCTTATTTATCAGCGCATCTGACACAAAGAACCCTGGTGTTTGCTCGAACTTTTGATCAAGAAACCGGCACGACTCGTCCGTCACCGTGAGGCGCCATTCAACCTCGCAACTACGTCCCCGTGGCACGGCCTTGAACGAGTCTTCAAAGCGACGACTGAACGCTAGCAAAGAGATCATCGCAGAGTCTGCGGCGGCGACCGAACTGGGTGTGCTTTCGGCAGTGGATGTTTGCTCGCAACCAAGCGCCTGCAGGGCGAAAGTCAGTATAAGTAGTGATGGGATTTGCCGCATCGTCTCAGTCAGTCTGCAACGAATGTACCGCAAACGACACCTTCTGCAAGTTTGATGACTTTAGCGGCTAAAAAGACTACCCAATAGCGATGATCACGATTAGCAAAGAAGGCAGCGACTACCGGCTCGACGCCGAGGTGTGGCTGCCTAAACCAGTTGATGAGGTGTTCCCATTTTTTTCGGATGCGCATAATCTTGAAGAAATCACGCCACCGATGGTTCGGTTTAACGTGCTCACGCCCAAACCGATCCCGATGCAAGCAGGCACACTGATTGATTACAAATTACGCATTCGCGGTGTGCCGGTACGATGGACCACCAAAATCGTTGCCTGGGAACCCAATCAGCGGTTCGTGGACGAACAACTCAAGGGCCCTTATGCCAAGTGGCACCACGAGCACCGTTTCGTGGCCAAAGATGGCGGCACCTTGTGTACCGACACCGTGCATTACGCCTTACCGCTGGGTGTGCTGGGCTCAGTTGCACATCGGCTGATCGTGAAAAATGATGTGCGCAAAATCTTTGAGTATCGCCAGCAAGCGCTTTTAAAGCAGTTCACTTAAGAGGTGCCTCGTTAATCGGCTGCTGCTGAACCGCATGCTGAAACGTCAAACTCAACGCTCGCGCCATAGCCGCAGTGTCCCACCAACGAAGGTCGCACATAACGAGAGTATCGGTTGGCTAATTCACGCATACGCTGTTCGTAAATGTTGCGTGTTGTTTTCGCACGCTCACCGCAATAATCGGGCGGAACAAGCTCAACCATCCGAAGGGCAAGCGCATCTGCATTTATTGGCGCGCCATTGGTAATGGGAAAACCGCTGCTAATCTGCAGCCGACTCCATACTTTTTTTCGCCCAATTCTGTTCAAAAGTGTCACTTGATTCAAAAGGAGTGTTTGGTACTGTTGATCTGCGGATGCTGGCTCGATGGCTTGCGTTTGAGTTCCCTCACCGACACCATCCAGTTCGGTACGAAAATGCTGCAATGCCATACCGGTGGAGGCGAGTACGTTGTTTTTTTCGCTTTCGCCGGAGCAGCTTGCATAGACGCGCGTCAACGATAACTGACATTGCATCATGCTATCAACAGCGTAATCGAAGGTATCGCCGAGTGGATATACGAAATCTAAGGGTGATGCGCTCTGAGTATCGGTTGAAAAGGACTCGTCGGGTTGTTGTGCACACCCGCAGCACAGTGTTGCGATGAAAACACTTCCAATCGCAGCCACCCTAACCCTGCTAGCCCCGCAGAATACCAAATCGGCACCCCTTGATCATGCTTGTCACTCAATTGGCGTAACATGTTCTTTGCGCGCAGCAAATTATTTTCTACCGATTGCGCACTCACTGAAAAACTACAGATGCAGAACATGCCTCATTAAGCACTGCTAACATTGACCATTGACACCTAGCACGACGGTTTCCGCGCCGGACGACGGTGGGCAGAGTGCGCCAAGATGCTCGCGCAAGCGCGTGTCGTTTCCGCTTGAAACAGCCTTAAGCCTTATTTCTATTTGGTTTGTCCAAATGTCGCTGATGCTGTTCGATCCATTCGGCGCGTAATCTGATAGGGTCGGTGTCAGCCCGCAAAAATGTCGGTGAACGCGCACCGCCGCTTCAACCCCAAAACGTGGATCGGCGACTCCGTAAACGGAACCAAATCGCATGTACTGAACCGTTTTATACCATTCAGAACCATCGTGTGACCATATCGAACGACCGCCCACAAAGGACATGTCAGCCAGCCAATGGACTTGGTTATATAGGCGTCCGTCGTCACCAATAGGTCTGATGGCCTGAGTGAGCTCTTTTTGTATCCAACCACCTTCGCTCTTGATGGCATTGTATAGACTGGTCTCTGCCGCGAGAGCGTGTTCACGCGCCTGTGCAACTTCAGACTCACCGCACTCGCCGACAACGGTTCGCAGAAATGCGTAGCAGCCCGCCCCAATCGACGGGTTGTGAACCCACGCGTACGTTATTGCGTCGGCCGTCGTTTCTGAAAACGCCACGTCAGCGGCGTTGTGATCGACACCCTTGGGCTCGCAAGCAGCCAACAAAATGAAAAAAAAGATGGTTGCAGTTATTGTTTTAAGCATTGCTATCACTCCTTATTGCTTAATTGCAATCGTCGGCAGCGACCACAGCCTCACCGTCGCTGGGTCTGGGATCAGGACACACGTCGCCAAGCCACTTTCGATAGAGTACGTCTCGGGTTGCAAGGGCGCGATTCAGGCTGTCGTGTGTGGCTGCGGTCCGTGAAATCTAACAGGCTTCGATGGGTTTTAACGCCGCAGCATCTTTACAGAAATGTCGGTGCACGCGAACTGCACCTTCAATGCCGACGCGCTTATCGACACCGCCGAACACGCTGCCAAAGCTCGCGTAGCTGATCGGATCGTACATCTCAACACCATCCCAAATACTGTTACTGAGTGCGCCCGCTTGCTGGCCTGGGAACGGGGTTTTTGCGTCGAGCCATTGGGTTTGATCGACCACACGGTTGGCATCGCTCACCCGAACGTTCTTGATTCGGTAATAGTTGAGCGTGTCGCCGTGCGGCGTTAACTGGGTCTGCATTGTAAATCGCAGCGCAAGCGCTGTTTTGCGCGCCGCCTCGGCAGCACGCCGCACGTCCTCGTCGCTTACGCATTGACCGATTGCGCGTTGTACGATGGCGTAACACCCAGCAACACCGTCGTAGCTCGTCATCGCGTAGTTAATATCGTTTAGGGCAAACTCGATGGCGTTGGAAAGACCGGTTTCAGGCGGCATGTTGTTGGTACAAGACGACGACACTGAAAAAGTAAGAATACTAAATATGAACAAGCGTTGAATCATAAAGCCCGTGGTGCGGGATGTGTACCACAATTGCGTCAATTTGCAAACAAACGTTTCGCTATCGATTCGCTAGCGGAAGACGTGGACGGCGCCGGCCTGAAAAGCGCTTTGATCAGCGGGTTCGCCGTCGATGCCTTTGGCATTGCTGGCGTCGCCGTAAGCGCCCACCGCCAATGTGTTACCTTCAAGCTCGACGCACGCGCCAAAACGACGGTTGATGTTGGTGTTCTGTGCTTTCACGTAGGCTTGCTGAGACCAGCGCGCGCCTGTGTTGACGTAGATATACACGGCGCCCGCGCCAGGGGCGTCGTTGTTTAGCTGCTCACCGTTAATGCCGATTGCTTTGCTGGCTTCTTCGCGGGCACCCACGGCCAGCGTATCGCCGTCGAGCGAAAGGCTGATGCCAAAGATATCTTGATTGTCGATGTTCGTGGCTTTTAGATAGACGCGATGCTGCCACTGGCCGTTTTCGCGTGTGTAAACGTAGACCGCGCCGGCGTCCATGGCGTCGTTGTTGTTTGGATCGTCGTCGATGGCGCTGTCTTCAAAAGGCGCCCCAGCCACCAACGTTTCGCCATCAAGGGCCAGGGACCAACCAAAGAAATCGCCAATATCGGGGTTGGATGCCTTGATATAATCGGTGTAAGCCCACTTGGTGGCACTGCGTGTATAAATAAAGGCCGCGCCACTGTCGGGTGCGCTGTTATCTGCGGGCACCCCGCCCACGTTTGATGATCCGCCGTCTTCGTTGGGAGCACCCACCACCAGCGTATTGCCTTGCAACGCCAGACTGGTTCCAAAATGATCGGTCGACTGCGTGTTGGGCGCTTTGATATAACCTTGCTGCCACCACACACCTGCCGTGCGCGCAAAGACATAGGCTGCGCCGGCGTCAGTTGTAAACGTGTTGTCTTGATCCGAGTCCACGCCCGTTGCGCTGTTGTCTTCGTCGGGCACACCCACTACCAGCGTCTCGCCGTCAATGGCTACGCTCGCGCCAAAGTTGTCGTTTACGTGCGGCTTGGTTGATTTTAGAAATTGTTGCAAGCTCCACGTGGTGCCGGTGCGGGTATAGACATAGACCGCGCCGCTGTTGGTTAAGGTGTTGTCGGTTGGGTCGCTCGGGGTGGTGCTGTCTTCTTCTGCTGCACCCACCACAAGCGTGTCACCGTCGAGGGCGACGGCTTTGCCAAACAAATCGCCCGCGTCGGCATTGGGTGCTTTGATGTAAGCTTGTTGCAACCAAACGCCGCCATTGCGTACGAACACGTACACGGCCCCGCTGTCGGTGCGACCGGTGTTTTGTTGTGTGCCGTTGATGCCGCGGCTCGTGCTGCTTTCAAACTGCGCGCCCACCGCAAGCGTGTCGCCACTGAGAGCGATGGCGAACCCGAAAAGATTGTCGGCGGAGGTATTCGATGCCTTGATGTAGTGTTCGCGCTTATCTTGAGCGCCACGATATACCGTTAGTTTATAGGTGGCCGGTCGTTTGTTGGGTGCTTGGGTCGTCACGGTCAACGTGGTGGTGTCTTGCGTTAATTCGACAAGGGTGGG
>JBGAKI010000040.1:0-30209 GCA_044224525.1 Polyangiales bacterium
TAGCGCACTAGACTGGGGGTCTAGGGGTCGCTGGTTCGAATCCAGTCGCCCCGACCATTTTCTTTCATAATTTGAATCACTGGCAGCGTGATCTGAAAGAAGGCTGCCAAAAGCGAAAAAATTGCTTGTAAACAGGGCCTAAGCTGTATTACTGTAAAAATACAGTCCTGATACATCGGAGGTCCAGCATGAGCCGGCTTTTGCCCGTGTTCGTTTCAGTTTTTTTCGTTATTTCTTGCGGTAACAACGGGCAGGTTTCAGTCCTGCCTGGTTTCGACGCACTTTTATTTGTAAAGCGCTCGTACCAGAACCCCGATGGCACACATGATGTTAACGGCGGATCAGAACAAGTTATTGACTACCAACGGTACGTTCCTGGTGGTGGTTTGTTCGTGCTCGAACCTCCCACGCCGTCGGGTAAACTTAGAAACCTGACCGCAGGCTTTCAAGAGGTCGACATCAATGGTGTCGACCTTTCTTTTGACGCGAAACGCGCAGTGTTCTCGATGCGCCGTTCGGGTGATGACTATTATCACCTTTACGTTGCCAACCTCGATGGCAGCGGAACTGTGCAGCAGCTGACCATGGGCGACTACGACGACATCAAACCACTCTTTGTGCCTGGTGATCGCATCGTGTTCGTCACGAACGAGTCGTATACCGAAATGGGCCGTCGCGCCGACGAATACAACCATTCGCGCGCGGTCACGCAAGTGGCCTCGGTCAACAGTGCAGGTGCCGACCGTCGTCTTTGCGCACACAACGTATCGCATAGCGCAGATCCCTTCTTGCTCAGCGACGGTACGGTCGCCTATTCACGCTGGGAGCACTTGGGTCCCGTCAATGACGTGAAACTTTTCCGCATGAAGCCCGATTGTTCGCAAATGGTTGCGCTCGCGGGTCAACACGGCAAACCGTCTAACAGCTTGGTGCAGGCCACCGAACTCGACAATGGCGTACTTGTCGGTATCGGTACAAGCCGCAAGATGACCATCCAAGCCGGTGCCTTGATCAAGATGGATGCCCGCGCAGCCGGCGGTCTGGGTGCCATTGCTTACGACGAGCAAAACGTTGCCATGACCAACCTAACGCCGGAGGTGCCGACGGGTGAGGAGAGCCCTCCAAGTGGCGTAGGTCGTTACCGCACACCTAAGAAGTTGCCTGGGTTTAACGACAAGCTTTTGGTCTCGTGGGCCAACGGCGACGTCAACACCCGCAACGAACTGGCCGAGACTGCACCGAACTTTGGTATCTATCTCTTTGATCCCGAAGGTGTAAGTCGCACGCTTGTCTATGACGATCCGCAAATGTGGGATCTTTACGGCATTCCAGTTAAGGCGCGCGATATTCCGCCTGAGCAGGGCAGCTTTACCATGGACACCAACTCAACCGAGCCGGCGGTTTTTGGTTCGATCGACGTCACACAGACCTCGCTCGATCAAAACATTCAGGGTGCACAGTTTGGTAATGGCCTTGCACTTAGCGAAGCACTTAAACAAGCAACACACGTGCGCGTCATCGAAGGCTTCTCGTCGGAGATCGGCCCGGTGGGGCAGTTTGGTTTGACCATGCACGAGGGCGCGGCGATCATGGGCGAAGTTAAAGTTGAAAGCGATGGTTCATGGGAAGCCAAGCTTAACAGCAAGTTACCTTACCACATGCAACCACTCGACACCTTCGGGTTGTCGATCCGCAACCAGCTGACCTGGGTGCAAGCCATGCCGGGCGAAAGCCGTCGTTGTGGCGGTTGCCATGAAAGCCGCACGCAAGCCGTCGTCCCGCGTATGGGTACGACCACCATCGCGCAACAAAGCCCAGCCAACTTGGTCAAGCCCATTGCTGAGCGCATTGAGCTACCGTGGTATGGCGCCGCAGATTCGTCCGCCGTCATCGAAAATACCACCTATAAGAACGTGCAAGACCTCTTCAACGCCAAATGCGTTCAATGTCACTCGGGTGGTGGCAACGATCCTTTTGCCGGCAAGACCTATATGGTGACCGTGACGCGGCAAGACGGCATGATGGTGCCTTACCAAGTCCCCTACCTTGACCTCAGCGATGCGCTGATTGCGGTCGAGTACGAACGCGAAGTGGTCAACTATCCCAAGTCCTATGTCAGCTTACTTTATCCGTCGGCCATGATGGCTGACTCGGTGGCGACAGGTGATGTGCCGCCCCTATGGGTGGTGCCGGGTGCCGCGCGCGAGAGTCGCTTGATTCAAAAGATCAACGCGCCTGATCGCGCTGACACCACCGTCGCACGCAAATGGGCCTGGGACAAACAAGCCAACGCCCCGCACCCCGAGGACAAGGGTGTTGATCTGAGCGACGCAGAGCGCTTGCTCTTGATTCGTGCTGCCGACTTAGGCGGTCAATATTGGTCCCGTCGCAACGTGCCGGGCGGCTTCACCCCCAACCCAACGAACTACTAAGATGGAGACGCACATGAAAAAGTTACTCATTACAGCTGTGACGGTGATGTGCGGTGCCTCGAGCGTGTCGTTCGTGGGTGCCGATGAAGCCACGCTCTTCGTGCCATATGATCGCATAAAAGGTGAGCTAAGCCCGGGCACCCAAGCGCCCACGCGCGAGGCCATGGTCGCGGCGATTAAGACAGCCGGGCCAACCGCGCTGGGTGCGACCCTCGAATACGGCGAACATGTCGAGTGTCTTGAATGTGTGGGACTCTTGCACGACAAGATCCTCAACTCGAGCAATGCCAAGGTGCGTGAGATGGCCGCGTGGTGGATTCGTCGTCATCCTTATGGGTTTCATGATGTGTTCTCGTCGTTGCGCGACACTGTAGCCAACGACGCCAACGCGACACGCCGCGCGCGCGCTGCCGAAGCGCTTGGCGAGTTCATGGTGCCCGCTTCGTTTGCACCACTCAAAGCAGCTGCAGCCGGTGATGCCGATACAGGTGTACGCGCTGCAGCGGTGCGCGCGCTCGGTCGACTCAACTACAATCACGCCGATCTTGACGGTGCGATGGCAGGCGCGCTCACCAGCGGCAACGCCGAGATTAGTAGCGCCGCGCTTTCATCGATCAGTTTCATGAATACGGCGGGTGCGCAGACGCAAACGGCGATCACCACCGCGTTGACGTCGAGCGACGCACATGTGCGCCGCCAAGCCGCCTTGCAAGCAGGCCATCATCATGTGGCGGGCGCGCTTGCCGCGTTGAGCAGCGCACTTAAGACCGACACCGACCGCGACGTGCGACAAGCTGCTGCCTGGGCACTTGGACGTCTGGGCTCGGCTGAGGCCAAGACGGCGCTCACCGAAGCGCAGGGCTCCGAGACCGACAGCCTGGTCAAGAACGCCATCGCCATCGCCCTTAAGATGTAAGCCATTGGCTCAACGTTAGGTCGATTTCGGGCGTCACCTTGTGATATGCTCATCCGCATGGTCTGGACGCGAAGGTTAAGGGCCCATTTAATACCCCTGCTTATTGGCATGACGGCAGGCCTCGCTGCGTGTAAAGCCAAACAAGACGAGCGCGCCACCTATTTCGACGAGCGCATTGCCCCGATCTTGCAGCTGGGTTGCGTGCAACAAACCGCCGGCTGTCATATCACGAGTTTACAAGGCACCGCGCTTGGCAACCTGGATGTTTCCAGTTTCGACGCGCTGATGCGCCGCCGCGACGTGCTGCAGGCCTATGGGCCTTATCCCATTCCCTTGCTTTTGCTCAAGGCGGGCGAACCTGTCCAGGTGCCCGTCGAGATCCTAACCGGTGGTGCGGGCACAACACTGAACGTGGTTACGGATGTGCGTCACAACGCGGGCGCGACCGTGGCGCTTGATTCGCAAAGCTATGGCAAGCTGCGCGAGTGGATGCAAGAGGGTTACACGCGCCATGGTGTTAGACAAGAATCGTTAACCAAAAGCAGCGGTCCTTGTCGCAACGGCGTAGGGCGCTTCCCCGGCTTTTCGGCCTCAGACCAGCCCACGTCTTCCAGTTACGGTCAGTTCACCCAAGACATTCAGCCGATTCTGAAGAATCGTTGTGCGGGTTCAACCTGCCACGGTTCGCCCACCGCTGATCTTTATTTGAGCTGCGGCGACACCCAAGAAGAGCTGCGTTGGAACTACTTCGTGGCCGTGCAGCACCTTACCAAACCTGCGGCATCATCGGAACTGTTGCGGCGGCCCCTCGCGAAATCGCGCGGCGGCACTTTTCACGAAGGCGGCAACGTGATCGCATCCACCGACGACGCTGATTATAAAAAGATGCTTGAATGGGCGGAAACGATTGCCACCAACGAGCCTGAGCTGCTTACGGTGACTAATCCAGAACCAGGCTTTAAATTTTTTGTTGATCGCGTACAACCGGTGCTCGTGCGCAAAGGCTGCATGTTGCTTGGCTGCCATTCGCCAGCGATGTTTCACGATCTGCGTTATAACGGCGGATCGCAGGGCGTGTTTTCCCGCGTAGCAATGCGACGCAATTACGACGCGTCGCTCAAACTTTTAGCCCTTGAGTCCAGTAACCCCAATGCAAGCCGCTTGATTGCCAAAAATCTTTTTCCTTCGGATTCAGTGAATGGTGCACAAGGCGTGTTGCATCGCGGCGGTTCACTTTTGGAAGATTTTCCGGGCAAGTCGGCGGCCCTCTCGGATTGTGTTGGTAAAGATGCAGACACGGGTAATATCGCCGACAGCACCAAGCCTAATTTCGTCGAAGCGTATTGTGTACTGGCACGTTGGCACGCGATTGAACGTGCGGCGCGACCTGAGCTAGTGAACTATGCCACTACGCCCATCAAGCTGGTGTGGGTGGAAAAAACCGGTTCGGCCAACACCCCTCTTCAGTTTGATATCTTTACCGGCAACACTGAGCTGCGCATAGCGAACCTAGATATGTCGAGTGCAACCCCGGTACTTGGCGCCTCGCAAGATTTAGCCGTTAACTGTGCGCTGCCGGCGGGCGCTGATATACGTACGCCGGCTGTGTCGTGGGACGGCACACAAATCGCTTTTGCCGCCAGAGCCGATGCTGCCAGTCCGTTGCGGCTCTACACCGTGAAACCTGATCGCAGCGATTGTGCGTTGGTGCCAAACCTGCGCGACGGATTGAGCGATTCACAAGATGGTATCTTAATTCACGATTTCGACCCAGCGTATGCGCCAGATGGTCGCTTGGTGTTTGCTTCGACACGCGGCAACATCGCCGGTCAGGGCGTGAAAGGGCCATCGCGCACACCGTCGACCTTGGCGCCTAACGCCAATCTATATATTCTTGAAAACAACAAGGTGCGTCAGTTGACGTTTCTGCTCAACCAGGAACTCAATCCAAACTTCATGCACGACGGCCGCTTGATCATGAGCACCGAAAAACGCGCGCTCGATTTTTGGCAGATCGCGGGTCGCCGCCAAAATCTTGATGGTGCAGACTACCACCCGCTATTCGCGCAGCGCGAGACCTTTGGCTTTCAGGCGGCATATGAAATCGTTGAACTGGCCAATCGCAATCTAATGATGGTCGCCAGTCATCTCATGTCTGGTGACGGCGTCGGCGGCCTTGCGATCGTCAACCGCTCACTTGGCCCCGATCAAACCGATCGCGACCCAGCTGATCGCTTCTATCAAAGCTCGCGCTTTTTTGTGCCAAGTTTCTTTACCGGGATGACCGGCACGTTTCGTTCGCCGGCGCCGCTGCCAGACGGATCTGCGATTGTCTCGTGCAATTTGTCAGCGATGGCGCCGAGCACGATGACGAGCACCTTTAATTTAACCTTGTGTCATATGAGCGCACTGTCTGGCGTGAATCAGCCAGCGCCTCAAGCGTTGTTACCCGAGGCCCCGAACGTTAAACGTATCGAAACGGTGGCCGTCTATGCGCGTCCTAATTTTGGCGTGTTTGAATCGCGACGCGACGAGGTCAACGGTTCGGCGGTCATCACGCAAGGCAGCGACGCGGCGGTCGTGACGTTTCAAGACGTGCCATTGCTCGGTACACTCTTGTTTGCCAATACACGCACGGGTCGACCGATCGATGCTCGGGTGGGCGGCTTAGACATCTACACCAACGCGCCTCCGCCCAACAGCGCAACCACCTTGACCGCGCTTGGAAGTGATGTGCTGACCGACAAATACGGCATGTTCTACGCAAAGCGCACCAAGTTAGGCAATATCAGGCTTTATGCCGATGGATCGACCCGGGTGCAGGTGCCGGGTGGTGTGCCGCTGATGTTGGGCTTAACCGATGGTTCCGGTGGCCTATTAAGTTTTGCAGCAGGTCAACCTTTCACTGGCGAAATGATTCAGCGCGAGGAGCTGCAGTTCTATCCGGGCGAACAGAACCACCAACTTTTGCCTCGATCGATGTTTAATGGGTTATGTGGCGGATGCCATGGCTCGATCACAGGTCGCGAAGTCGACGTTGCGGTTAATATCGATGTGCTAACAAGTGCTTCCAAAACAGTCGCGGCCGATACGCCTGCCATTGTTGTGTCGCCCTGATGTCAGTAGTGGTTTAACGAATATGAACGCCGTTGCATGTTTCGCGCTAACCGTTGTCTTTGCCATGGGTGTGGCGCTTTGTGCCAAGGCTGAGTTGATTGCAACGTCGCAGAGCGCGCTGCGATCAGCAGGTATGGTTTATTATCTTACTTTTTTGGTGGGGTTGTGGTTACCGATCTGCGGTTACTTTTACGCGACTTACCCTGATTGGTACGTCTTTTATATGTTCCGCGCATCGCGCTTACCCTCCGCGCTCGGGTTGGCTGTTTTTATGCTGCATGTGGGGCTGGGAATGGCCGCTTATAATCTTGCAGCGGGCTGGGTGCGCAATCAACAAGGCTATCGGGTTTGGGTCGTCTTGTCGGTGGTGCTATTTACGCTGTTAGCGACCCACGCGGTGGGGTGGCACCGTTTTAGCCAGGTGCTCACGTATGAGCAGTTTAGCGGGCATTTTGGTGCGAATGGCTGGGTACAAGGAGCCTTTGTGCAGAGCTTGGCTTGGCTGCTGCCGATTGGCTTGGTGGGTTATGCCCATGTATGCTACCGCTCACGTTAAAAGGTAGGATAATGTGCGAAATAGCCGCCTATGCGGGTCAGGGGTTGGCTGGCACAAGGTGCGCGTATCCCTATACTGTGACATAAAGGGCGAGCAGATGATAAGGCGGTGTAGGGTTCCCTGATGTGCTGAGGGCATCTGACGTACGACTTAGATTGGTTAGAGGAAAAAACCATGTCGAGACATATTTTGATGAATGCGCATACCACGCTCGTGGTCGGCTTAGTGCTTGCGACGATGGGCCTGTTGACATTAAACAGCAGTCATGCGCAGGGCCAAAGCCAGGTTACGATGACCGCCAAAGATGAGCCCGTGCGCCACCTGATTGAGCTCAACTGGCAGGCCGTCGAAGCCTATAACAAGCTTGAAATCGAACAGGCCAACGATTCGCTGCGAAAGGCGCTCAAGTTTGCCCAGGACAAGCGACTTGGGGGCATTCATTTGGCGCGCACTTACCTGACGATGGGCATCGTGGCCATCGGCGGCTCAGGTAACGCAAAAAAGGGCAAAGAATATTTTCAAAAAGCACTGAGCATCGAGCCCGCGATTACGCTCGACCCGCTTTTGGCGACACCCGACATCCAAGCCATTTACGACGAGGTTAAAGGTAAAGTGGCGGTGAAAGATGATATTGACCAACGTTCGGGTCGTCGCACCACCTTGTTGACGTTGATCCATCAGCCTGTGGAGTTACAAGTCGCCCACACCGCGGTGCCGGTTTACGTGGAGGTGCCTGAGGGTTTGGATGTGCGTCGTGTGTTTGTTTTTTATCAACGCTCAAGCGGGCAGGGCTATTCACGCGACTCGATGCAGCGCATCGAGGATGGTTGGGGTTACGAGATCCCCTGCCGAGAGGTGAACGAACCCACGGTCGACTATTACGTTGTTGCGGTTGATAAGAACGACACCCCCGTTGCGTCAGTGGGTTCCAAGCGCAACCCCGTGCGCGTGATGATCACCACTGCAGCATTGCTTGGCGAAGCGCCCGCGCTGCCGGGCCGCCCGCCACCCAAGATTTGTCGTTACGACTGCCCAGTTGGCGATGTGATCTGCCAAAACATGCAATCGGGCATGCAGCGCGAGGGAGAAGATTGCCGCATCAAATCAGACTGCGCTGCGGGTTTGGTTTGTCAGGAAGGCACCTGCGAAAAAGAGACAGTCGATCAGCGCATCGAAAAGGCACCGCGCTTCTTTATTCAACTCGGCCCCACCTTGGGCGCGTCGTTCTTAACAAGCGGCATGCGCGCGGACAGTGGGCCGCCCACCGGCTCGACCACCACGCAAAGCGATGGCTGGATTAAGGCCGACGCCGACACCACCGACGACTGCGCCGGTGGCCCAAGCGAGTATTGTGTGCGTGTGCAACAACTGGGCTTTTCACCTGGGTTCGCTATTCGTGGTGCCGCGGGTTATTATATCACGCCGCGCATTGCGCTTGCACTGACCTTGCGTTATCAGCCCAACGCGGGCCGCCAGGCAATGGCACACATGTTGGTAGGCGGGCGTGTGCAGTATTTGCTGACGCTGCCGAGCGATAAAGGATGGTGGTTTGCTGTGCACGCAGGTGCGGGTGGCGGTCAAATCCAGGCCCAACCGCCCCAGGCCACCGGTTCTGGTCGACCCTATGTCGCCAGCGGCTTGGGTAACCTCAACGCAGGTGGCACGGCTGGGTTGCGCCTTTTTAAGAACATGGGCTTCTATTTCACCCCCGAAATCGACTTTATGTTCCCAAACGTGATGGCAAGCCTCGATTTTACGGGTGGGCTTGAAGTGTCATTTTAGTGGCGCGTGTTCGCGTTTACACCAAAGTGCCATGTTCGTTCTGTCGTGCGGCCAAGCAGTTGCTTGAAAGAAAAGGTGTTGTCTACGAAGAGATCGACGTGACCCACGACGACGATGCGCGTGTGTGGTTAAGGCAAGTCAGTGGACAAGCGACAATCCCGCAAATTTTTATTGGCGAGCGTTCGGTGGGCGGCTATTCGGACCTCGTTGAGCTCGATCAACGCGGCGAGTTGGATGCGTTACTGAACAAGTCCTAGAACTAGTTCTGCGCTTGTGACATCACTACGCGCATGCGCAGCGTGACCTGGCGTTCAGGCGAATCAAAAAACACTGTGGTGATCGCGGTTTGGTAGCCTTCACGTTCGCCACGTAGCTCACCGATGGGCACGTCGGACTCAAGGTTGATGGTGAAGCTGCCATCGCCATTGCTCGTCGCGTCGCCTCGATAGAGTGTGTCGCCCGTAAACACGAGATTCACGCCACCGATACCGTCTCCGCTTCTTATCGGCATCAACCACTTTGCCTTCAATACGGTAGCCTGATAAGCGTGGATTGTCTTTCTTACATCCCGACGCCAACAAGGCAAGCGTGAGCAGGCCGCTACAAAGGAACGTTGACAGTGAGCGGGCAACAACAGGCATGGCGAAGGGTCAATGGTTGCGGTTGAGTACGGTCAGCACGAGTTTTGCCACCGCCTTGAGTGTTTCGAATACACCGTCACCTTTGGTGGCGATCGCCTCAAAATCAGAGTACACCCGGGGTTGAGAAGGCTGCGCAACCTCGACAGACGCGACACTCGGCATATCGCGCTTGTTGTACTGAATCACATAGGGAAGCTTATCAAGCGAATAACCTTGTTCTTGTAAGTTGATGCGCAGGTTCTCCATCGACTCAAGATTGGCTTCCATGCGTGCGATCTGCGAATCGGCAACGAATACAACGCCATCGACCCCTTTGAGGATCAACTTGCGACTGGCATCATAAAAGACCTGACCTGGGACGGTATACAAATGAAAACGGGTCTTAAACCCACGTATCTCACCCAAGGCAAGCGGCAAGAAATCAAAAAACAAGGTGCGCTCGGTCTCGGTCGCAAGTGAAATCATCTTGCCCTTGGCTTCAGGGCTCGTGCGATCGTAAACAAACTGCAGGTTGGTGGTCTTGCCGCATAAACCAGGGCCGTAATAGACGATCTTGCAGTTGATCTCGCGCGAAAGATAGTTAATGAATGACATTCGTGATGACCTTTGGCAGTTCTGTATCTAAAGGTTGAACATTCTAAGAATGAATATTCTAGTCGTTGAAAAGATTATCGATGTCTTCATCGGTAATCTCCGCAAGCGGTACATCGCGTGAGGGATCTTGAACTTTACGTGCGAGTGCCTCAAAGATCGCCCCCAGCTCGTCGCTGCACTTTTTAACGCGCAAGCGTACAAGGCCAAGGCTCGACTTGTTATCAAAGATCACCACCAAAATGATGCGATTGCCCACCAGTTGAATATGGATATTGGCGCGTTCACCCTCATGAAACTGCGTGGTAAACTCGCTTTCTCGCAAGATTTTCGCCATCCCGCCCGTGGCGGCAATATTGCCCGCGGTGAGCGAGGCAAGTGACGTAGTATCGATTTGGTCAGCTTCACCCGACGCCGCGATAAGCTGGCCGTTCTTGTCGATCGTAAACACAACGCGCGCATTGGCTTCGCGCAGCAGTCGATCTACGACGCTTTGAATCTGTAAGAACTCTTCTTCATAGAGCACCATGTTTTGATTGCTCATGGTTTTTTCCATACTTTCTGCTCTGTTGTCATTTTGGCTAATATGCTGTTGGCTCGCATGGTTTGCTGTGTGAGTTCGAGACGGATTTTGATGTGCGCCGCTTTGGGTGGTCATCGTTACTGCCCTTGAGTATACACCAGCTTAGCGAAAATCCCCCAGAATCGCACTATTTTAAAATCGACCGGGGAAATCCGGGAAAAGTAGTTATACTTGCTACTAAGCGCATGATTGCAACATAATGCGCTTATACTTGCTATGCCACGCTGAGGGCCCCCTAAGCCCACCAGCATTCGCGAGGAGACTATGCGACAGACGAAACGACACATCTTTGGATCACATGCTCGGATGGCTTTGCTTTGTGCGTCGTGGGCGTGCCTGGTCGGCTGCGGTAGCCATCGCGCCAATCGCGCCAGTATCGCGCCGCAACCCATGCCCGCCACGGGTAGTTTCACGGGCGTTTATTTTTCACCGCAATATGGGCGCATGGATATCGCACAAAACGGACAAACCGTGGTCGGCGAATACACGCGCGACGAGCGCCGCGGTCAGATTCAAGGTTTGGCGGTGGGCAACGTGCTGCGCTTCACTTGGACTGAAAAGCGAGAGCTGGTAGTGGGCAGGCCCACGATTTCGACCGGCAAAGGTTATTTTCGTTACATCATCGACCGCGATGGTAACCACAAGTTGCTTGGCGAGTGGGGGCACGATCAAAGCGAAGTGGGTGGCGGTCCATGGAACGCTGTTAAGTCCAAAAAGCTTGCGCCTAAGTTACTTGGGTCACACGGCGAGGGTGACGAAGAGGCCACCGAAAATGTACCCATGGGCGGTGAGGATTCGTCATCGAGCGACGACGAGGGGCTTGGCGATCTTTAGCTAGCGGCGCGTGCGCTCCGCACTTGGTTCTGCTGTCGCCCAATTGAGTGCCAAATCTTGCAGCACACGGTTTTGCTGCGCGATTTGTTGGGCTTTCAGCGGCGCCATCGGCACGTTGTCGGGTTTGCGTGTAAAGACCAACACGCTCACGATAACCGTCAGCGCAACCCCCGCAAGCGAGGGTAAAAACCAAGCTTGTTGCGGCGCCATCTTGATCACACCAAAAGCTTGTAAGAGCACTTCAAACCAGTCGCTCAGATCGATATAGTTGCGCCACCCGCCCGAAAGCGAACGTTGCACATCAACGGTGCGCACATCAAAAAGCGTCTTGTCGTGCACCGTGGCTTCTTCCATGTTGATGTCATGCAAGGTGGCGTCTGCGAGCCGTCGTTCGGCGGCCAATCGCGTATTGGCCTGAAGCGCAGTGCGTAAGCGGATCATATTGGGGGGTCGAAATGCGGGGGTCAATCTCTCTTTGAGTTTGGACATGGCACGCGGCACAAAACTGCGATTGAGTGGCAGTTGAATCACGTCAGAGAGTTCAAGTTCGAGGGTCGGTTCGCGCATCGTTGGGGGCATGACTCTTTGTTTTGCAAAGATCAGGCCAACCTTTCACCTCAATTAAACGGCTAATTATTGAAATTCTGTGCCCACTTTTTGGAGGCCAGAGCGCGCCAGGCGCCGTCTTTTAGAGGGCGTTTTAGCAAGAAAAAGTCTCGTTTTAAGCTAGGGTTGTGCCAAATTGCTGAAGAATTATCGATGAAAAACAAACAAAAGCCGCAATGGCTCATTTGGGCTTTCTGGTTTCTAGTGACAATTGGCCTAGCCTGTGCACTCTATTGGAGGCAGCACCACTATCCGTCGTCGAATGACGCAGGTGCCTATCGCCTCATCGCCCGCGCGATGGTCAAGCAAGGCTTTTGGTCGCGTCTACCGGGCGATGAACTTCGCACCTATGGCTACATGTTCTGGCTGACGCTCCCACTTCATGTGGCGAGGGTTACCCATGTCGAGACGCTGATCGTCTTCATCTTAATGCAGATTGCTTTATGGATGGCAGTGGTTGCCTTTCTTGCAAGGTCGGTGGCGCGTCAATACCCTTCTGCGCAACCTTTGGTGCTGCTTGGTTCGCTCAATATGTTTGTGATCGTCTACCAAGCGGAAACGCTGAGCGAGTCCATTTCACTTAGCCTCTTTGTCTTGCTTGCTGCGATATGGTATCGGCTGGCTACGGTCACCAGAAAGCCTTTGCATGAATGGATAGGGGTTTGCGTAGGATCCGGGCTTGCGGGCTATGCGCTTGAAACGCGGCCTGCCAATCTTACCATCGTACTAACGTGGCTCCTCGCGATGGTGTTGCTAGGTTCTTTGGATTCTTTAAACACGCACCCGCAGACCCAGGTAACCAGAAGGTTCAAGCATGCAAGTCTGTTATTGTCTGCGGTTGTGTGTGGATTTTTGCTGGCGTTTGTGCCACAAGTTATCAAGAACTACATTAATTTTAAGCATCTAAGCATTTTTCCCCACGTAGCCCTTGGTCAAGCCCAAGTCACGTGGGGCATCCAATACGCGAAGTATGCCACCAGCTTGGTGCCCCACGAGTCAGGAGGCATAGGTTACCACAACCCCTTCTTCTGTTGCCTAGATGCGGCGCGCCATCCCATCTTTTGGTACGCTCAGCATCCCTTGCGTGGGCTTGGCACCTTAAGCCTACATATCTTTGGCTTCTTAGATCAGGACTTTTTATTTCCATTTATCTACGACGTCAAACCATGGTATCGACTCCCTGTCTTTCTTGTTAACCACCTGATAATCGTTCTTGGCATCATGGGTTTGGTCGCCCTGTATCGACGCGCTGCTGCGGATAACGATCCGGTACTCAAGCGTGTCTTTTGGCTGCTTATGGTGTTCATCGCACTTTCAGTTGGTATTCATGCCCTGACCGCCGTTGAAGTTCGGTTTGGTTTACCCATACTCTGCGTCTTGGGTTTTTTCACACCGCTCGGCACGTTATCGCTCAAAACCATGCGCAAGCCAGCTTGGTTCTTTTGTGGCGTGTTGCTTTATTTGTTCGCGGCGTGGTCGCTTTCGCAATATATGAGCACGCTTCGTGTGTTTCCCGGTCAGCCAAGGGCGCATCGAGTGGATGGTATTCAAGAGCTAAGGGCTGCAAGGGGCTAGGGGCGCGGACACCAGTCTTCGGAGAACTGCCGTTTGGCGGCCGCTGAGGCGCCCACCGATGCAAGCACGCGATAAAGCCCTTGCGCCTGCGCGCAGCGACCCTGTTGCATTAAAATGCCCACGGCATTTCCACCGCGAACAGAAAGTGTGTTGCGCAGACTCGAGAGCGCTGGGTGTTTAGGTCCAAGCGACGCCTCGGCGGTTTTAAGCGATTGCGCGGCGCGTTGAAAGTCGTTGGCTTTGATGCTGCGTTCAATTTCGGCCATCGCACGACTGGTGGCAGGGTCTGCTTTGGAGCGCGCGCCTTCGTTAGCCTCTTTGCCCGCCCCGCGTGCCGGTTTGCTCACTTCTTTACCGGCAGTTTTGCCGGCGACCTCGGGCGTTTTTGGGTTGGCTTCGTTGGTGGTGGGCGTAGGGGTGGGTTGAGTGGATTTGCTTTCTTCAAGGCTTGCTTCGAGCGCTTGTTTGGCGCGCTCGCGTGTTTGCTCCAGCGCTTCAGCTTCGTTGGCTTGGTTGCCTTTGTACCAATACACGATGCCACCCGCGCTGAGTGCTGCGATTAAGGCACCGGTGCCCAGCATGGTGCGAAAGTTGTTGCCGGTCTTTTTGTGACCAAAGGTTTGCTCGGCGAGCTCTGAGGTATTAAACGCGCTCGCGTCGACCTCGATGCTCGAGGGCGCGTGCATATCAGACTTACGCATCACGCCGCTTGAGGCTTGCTGCGCATGACTCGCTGCTGACGGTGTTTTGTATTTAGCGTGTGAACCCGATGCACTGGACAAGCGTGCGCTGTTTTCAGCCATGATCGGTGCCCAACCCGAAGTGCGCGCATCGATGCCAGTGAGCTCATGCATAAAAACGAGTACATCGCTTGGGCGCTCATCTGGGTTCTTTTTTAAGCTGCGCATAATGCACTGTCGCGCACTGGCGGTGAGGCCGGACCCCGCCGGTAGCTCGCCGATATCGCGCGGTTGTGCGGTGAGGTGATGGCTCGCCCACTCCCACGGTGTGACTGCGTCAAAAGGTAAGGCGCCTGTTAACATTTCGTACACGATCAGTGCGAGCGAATAGATATCTGAACGTGCGTCGAGGGCTTTGCCGCTAAACTGCTCAGGGCTCATATAAGGTGGCGTGCCTAAGATCATGCCTTGGCGCGTTAGCGTGGCTTGTGATTTGCGCTCGGCTTCGCTGCGTTTGGCGATGCCAAAATCAAGCACCTTAACAAAATCGTGATGCCCAGCGCGGTTGGTGAGCAAAATATTATCAGGCTTCAAATCGCGATGAATGATGCCCAGTCCATGTGCTTCGTGCAGCGAGCCACAAACCTGAATCACGATGCGCTTGATGCGCTCAAAATCCATCGCGCCATCTTGCAAGAGTACAGCGGCAAGCGAAGCGCCATCGATATGTTCCATCACGATATAAAGCGTGCCGTCAGGTAGTTCGCCAAAATCATAGAACTGAATCGTGTTGGGGTGCTTGAGCTGAATCACGGTCGACGATTCGCGATGAAAACGTTCGACCACGTGCGCATCGGCTACTTGGCTCGGGTGCAAGGTCTTGATGGCAACCTGGCGTTTCGCTTGGCCCATTTTTTGCTCGGCCAGGTACACACGGCCCATGCCGCCTTCGCCGATGATCGACAGCACGCGATAGCGATCGGCGATGCTTTGCCCGAGCAATGGGTCAGGCGCGCCCTCGAGCCCATCTTCATGCATTTGCGACGTAGTCACGGGGTTAGGATGTCATAGAGTGCCGGTATCTGGCAAGCTAAGCCCAGCCAAATACCCGATTTTTGCGTATCGGAACGTTGCATCTGGCGATGCGGACCATAATCAACGATTCGTATAAAATCTTGGTGAAACGCCGGTTTGCGTGTGGTCAAGTGTGGTACATGTGTCATTGCAAGCATCTGAAAACATATCACCATTGATTGAATGTCTTCTTGGCGATACGGGATGATCGTGGTGGTGGCGTTCTCGCTTTCGGCCCATCAGACGAGCTTTGCGACCGATGGCGACGCAACGAACGGATCTACCAGCAACTCCGAAACGGCACTGGGTTGCAGCATTTTTCATTACTACGAGCAATGTAAAAGCCTAACCACCATTGTTGCCCCCAAAGGGTTGTGTCCCGCCCTGACAGAATATTTGAAAGATCAGTGGGTTAAGACGTTTATTGCTGGACAACGCCGCAAGCTCACCATGATGCTCAAACTTAGAACAATATCTGGCAACGACTGGTGGCTGGCAAATCAGCGCATCAACCTACACGATAAACCGCTCGACCTTCGTGATTTTTTGACGCGTTATCAGGAAACCCTCGATGACCTGCCTGACAGTGTTCGGATCTCGTTGAATGCGATCGAAGACGCGCGCAGTTTTCAAGCCCAGTTCGATAAAATCTTGGATGGAACCAACTTCGCCGGCAATCGCTTGCAGGTAGGTGATAACGCGATGCAAGCGAAGCTTGAAATTTGGCCACAACAAGACGGCGACTCAACGACCTTGGTATTTGAAACCGAGGGCTACCGTGTCAACGACGAGGGAAGACGTGTTCCACATGCGTGCCCTTCACAACGAACGTTATCGCAGATCGAAGCGCAAGGTTTTCTGGCGGCATTGGCCTTCACAGTGGTGACCGAATACCATCGCTGCAATTAGCGCAACAAGAAGTTGAGTTGAGGTGGTCTGGGGGAGACCAAACAGTAGCGAACGATTCGCGAAGCCGAAGGCGTAGCGCTTATTGAGCGGGTTTGGCCTCCCCCAGACCACCTCAACTCAACTTCTCTTTGCTTTAAACAGAAAAACCGGGGCCGCCCAAAGCAGCCCCGGTTTCACGATTGACCTCAAAAGCCTACGCTATTTGCCAGCAAGCGCTTTGTCGATCACAGGCTTAAAGGCCTCAAAGGGCACAGCACCTTGCACCAATTCGCCATTGATAAAGAAGCTCGGTGTGCCGATCTGAGCGCCAGCCTTCGCGACCGCATCCATATCAGCCTTCACCGCTGCCTTGTGGGTGCCGGCATCAAGCGCCTTTTTGAAACGCGCCATATCCAGGCCCGCTTCTTGCGCATACTTTTCTAGGTCAGGACGACCCAATGCCTGCTGATTGGCAAACAACGTGTCGTGAAATGCCCAAAAGGCTTTGTCACCCTTTTGCGCAAACGCTTCAAGCGCCGCTTCAGCAGCAAGCTGAGCTTTGTCATGGAAGGGAAGCGGATAGTTACGCCACACGATTTGCACCTTGTCACCATAGGTCTGCATGATTTGTCCAACCGTCGGCAGAACGCGTGAACAGAAAGGACATTGAAAGTCGCTGAACTCTTGAATAATGACCTTAGCGTTCTTAGCACCTTTACGAGGGGCTTTGGCCGGAACCGCCAGCGTGTACTTCTTACCAGGCTGCTCGCCTGCCTCGTCACCTGCTGCCGCGGCTTTTACCTTAGGAGCCGTCGCGCCATCTTTGATGATTTCGTCATACAGTTTGGCTTTGGGCGTGCCTGCTTTGACTTTGTCTTCAGCCTTCTTGAGCTCAACGTCGATCAACGCCGCAAAGTTCTCAAAGGGCTGCGCGCCACGCAAGTTACGACCGTTGATAAAGAAGCTAGGTGTACCGTTGGCACCGAGGCTTGTTGCCAAGCCTTGATCAGCAGTGATCTTCGCTTTGTGCGCTTGGCCATCAACAGCCTTCTTGAACTTCTCGAGGTTCAAACCGACCTGGGTTGCGTATTTGTCAAGATCGGGGCGACCCAATGCTTTTTGATTGGCAAAAAGCAAGTCGTGCATCTGCCAGAACTTCTTGCTGCCGCCTTGCGCAAACGCTTCCATCGCCGCAAGCGCCGCGGGCATCGCATTGCTGTGGAAAGGAAGTGGATTGTTGCGCCAGGCAAAGCGAACCTTGTTGCCATACTTGTCTTCGATTTGTTTCATCGTTGGCAAAACGCGCGAGCAGAAGGGGCACTCAAAATCGCTAAATGCAACGATCGTGACAAGCGCATCGGCCGGACCTTTCTGGGGCTCAGCAGAGGTGACAGGCACTTTGTATACAGCGTCCGGATCGGGCTCACTTGGACGTGCTTCGGGCTGTGCAGGCGCCTCGGGCGTCGCCGCCTCTTTGGCATCTTTCATCAGCGCCGCATAAACCTGCTTACGTGAGGTGCCTTTTTTGGTCAACGCCTCGGCAATCTTGATCTCTTCGTCGATGACCTTCTTGAACTCCTCAAATGGTTGAGCACCCATCAACTTACGACCGTTGATGAAGAAACCTGGCGTACCGCGCGCATCCAGTTTGGTGGCTACTTCTTGGTCAGCCTGAATCGATGCCGTGTGTGCATTGCCATCGAGCGCAGCGCGAACCTTGCCCATATCAAGCCCAGCTTGGCCGGCATACTTTTCAAGGTCAGCACGTCCAAGCGCACGCTGGTTGTTGAAAAGAAGGTCGTGGATCTGCCAAAACTTCTTGCTGCCACCCTGCTTAAACGCTTCAACAGCAAGTTTGGCCGCGGGCATCGCATTGCTGTGGAAGGGTAACGGATTGTTGCGCCACACGACGCGCACTTTGTTACCATAATCGCTCTCGATCTTCTTAATGGTGGGCACCACGCGCGAGCAGAAGGGGCACTCAAAATCACTGAACTCAACGATCGTGACAAGCGCATCGGTTGGGCCAAACACAGGCTGCGCATCGGTCACGGGCACCTTGAAGCGCTCAACGGAACCTGCACCCTCGCCAATATCAAGGTTCTCGAGCTCTTGTTCTCCGGGGCTCTTGCCCATGAGTTTGCCCACGGTGAATCCGCCGGCGAGCGCGATAATAACAGCTACAATGATTGAACCCTTACTCATACTTTACTCCCTTTTTATAACGGTCAGCTGACCTCGATCGAAATGGTTGCGCCCCAAGACTAACTCTAAGACTGCGCTGGTTTCAGCCTTATAGCCTAAGAACCAGAACCTGTACACGAAAACCCAGCCCTAAAACGTTACAGCGCTGAGGGCAATGCTGCGAGATAGTCTAGTTGGCAAAAAGCCAATGGCAAGCCTCGCGGTATCAAGATGCATCAAGCGCCTTTTCTAATAAGGTGCGTAGCGCTGGCTCCCCCTCCACCCGGCTCAATGCGCGCAAGACATACACCAACGACTGCGGATACCACTGCATAAACTCAGGCTGACCACGCACTTTATCAAGAAAAACAAAGCGACCCGCGTCCTTAAGTTTACGTTGAACCGCGATCGACCAAAACGAATGCCTCGCCTCAATGCGTGCCTCGCCCTTCAACCCACGCGCATTCAAATAATATTCAAGCAGCTCTTCTTGTAGCGGCTGCGCAAAAGCAATATACGAATCACATAACAACGCCACCACATCGTAAAGCGCGGGCCCCATCAGCGCGTCCTGAAAATCGATCACCACGGGAGCTTTGACCTGCGTCATCATCAGGTTGCGCGACTGAAAATCGCGATGCACGAAGCCTGTCGCAAACCCGGCAACCTCGTGCGCCAAGCGATCAAAATACTGATCGATTGCGTTACGCTCATGCGCTGCGATTGCACCCACAGGCACCGTGCCCCACTCTAAAAAATGATCGAGTTCCTCACGCAAACGATCCTGCGTCATGACCCGTGAAGCCACCACAGTAGGCAATACCGCCCCCTGCGCGGCATTGTGTAAAGTCGCAAGTACATCAATCGCTGCACGGTAGACGATCGGCCACTGCTCTTCAGGAGCCTCTTTGATTTTGCTCTCAAGCGTCATGTCGCCAAGATCTTCAATCAACATCACCCGCGCTTGAAGATCAACATGATAGACGCTTGGCACGCGCACGCCCATGGCATGCAAGAAGCGCTGCACCTCAAGATAAGGCTCCGGATCAAAATCAACTGCCGTACCCGTGCGCTGCATTGGCCACAGCATCGCAAGCACCGTGGGCTGATCTTGCGCTGCTTTTAAGAACGCCGGCGGCCAGGCGAGCACCGGTCGTACGCGTACATAACGTCGCGCCGACGCCCCGGGCGGCAAGGTCTCAAGCCTTATCTGTTCACTTGTCAGACCCCAATTGTGTTCGAGCCACGCGCCTAACTCAGGCCACTCTTGCTTCATCGCGCACTGTCTCCCGAGGGCCCAATCAACCCCAAACGTCGACGAATCATGCTTAAAAGGACTTGAAACCCTAGCTCCGCTTGCTCGTCATCAGCAAGCACCTGACCCGCCACATCACTTGGCGAAACGCCTAGACGCACATCATCAGGTGTCATCTTTTGTTGCCGCTCTGATTTTGATGCAAGCTCTTTTTTCCCCGGTAAATGCCCTTCAAGCGTTGCTTCGCGAATCGCGTTGCTCGTCGCCGTTTGATTCGCTTTGGGCTTCACTTCAAACGCAATATCGGGCGAAATACCCTCCGCTTGAATCGAACGTCCGCGCGGCGTGTAATAAAGCGCAATGGTTAACTTAAGCGCCCCCCCGTTGGAAAGGCCAATCACTTGTTGCACGCTGCCTTTGCCAAAGGTACGCGTTCCCACCAATGTCGCGCGATGATGATCTTGCAGCGCACCGGCCACGATTTCGGCCGCGCTTGCCGTATAGCCGTTGGTCAACACCACGATCGGCCAGTTGGGTCGAGTTCCCGCAAGCGTTGCTTTTTCTTCGCTCAGCACTTTGCCACTGCGACCCTTGGTTGAAACGATCAAGCCCTCACCAATGAACTCGTCAGCAACATGCACCGATTCATCAAACAAGCCGCCGGTGTTGTCGCGCAGGTCAAGTAAAACGCCCTGTAACCCGCCCTCTTCAGCGGCGTCGACCACCAGCGCATCAAGCGCATCGCGAAACAACTCGGCCGTGCGATCTTGAAACGCACGAATCTTGATATAGCCCACCGCCTTCGGCAGCAACTTGGCCTCAACCGCATGCACTTTCACAAGCGCCCGCGAAAGCGTCAACTCAAAACTCGTACCGCGCGAGGGTCGCTGCAATCGCAAGCGAATCGGTGTGCCTGGCTCACCGCGCATACGACGCATCACTTCATCAAGGCGTATTTCGCGCGTCTCGCGCCCATCGATCGCAAGCAAGCGATCACCGGGCAAAATGCCAGCTTTGGCGGCCGGGCTTCGCTCCAAAACGCGCACAATCAACAACCCCGGCGGCTGCACCTCGACCTCAACACCCACCCCCACAAAACGTCCCGAGGTATCGCCGATCAACTGCCGATACTCCCATGGATCCAGATACTGTGAATGTGGGTCAAGACTTCCTGCCAAGCCCCGAATGGCCCCCGAAATCAAGGTCTGTTCATCAATCGCCAGCACATAACTGCGCTGAATATGGGCCAAAACCTGCGTCAATACGCGCAGGTTGGCCAGGGTGTCGGCATGCACCCATGAGGCCACAAGCAGCACAAAAACCGCCAAAATACCGGCCACGCGGCGGCGACGGCTACGCGCATGGGTCGCTGAAGACTGAGGATGAGAGGTCATTTATGGGCTTTGGTGCAAAGTGTTTGCTATACTAGTCAATCTCACAGGGTAGTGAAATCTTTCATTATCTAGCTCATTAGGTACCGCATGTCTCAAGCTGATAATCGCAAACAAAGTATTTATATCCCAGCATCGATGCTGCGCGAAATCAATCGCGAAATGGATCGAATCGACAGGTCGCGTTCATGGATCGTGCAACGCTGCATAAAAATCGGTTTGCCCGAAATTAAAAAACTGCCCGCCGTCAACGATTTGCCTGACGACGCGCAGGCGGACGACATCTCGGGCGACGAGTAAGTTGCTGATTCACGCTGCAGCACCCATGGGTCGCAGCGGGCTGGAAAGAACATCGCGATGAGCGAAGCACATATTCTTGATTATGCTTCGTGTGGATTTGCTTCGGCAAGCGACCATACGCGCATCTTTTATGGTGAGTCCGGTCAGGGCCCCACCTGGGTACTGCTCGACGGCCTAGGCTGTGATGGCTTTGCGTGGACCTATCTTTACCCGCGTCTCACACAAAAGTTTCGCGTCGTGCACATGCACTACCGCGGACATGGCCGTAGCGCGAGCCCCCAAAGCAGCAACCAAACCCATGTCAGTGATTTGGCGCAAGACGTGCTCAGCGTGCTCGATCACTTGGCGATTAAAGACGCCGTGCTGTGTGGTCATTCATTGGGCACACAAGTAGCGCTTGAAGTTTATCGTGCAGCCCCTGAACGCGTGCGCGGCATGGTGTTGATTTGCGGTAGCTCAGGCAAACTAACCGCCGTTTTTCGCGGCAATGGCTTTCTCAAAAAAATTACTCCCAAAGCGTTAGATTTTGTGCGCCAAAAGCCCGGTCTTGTTCGCGCGCTGTGGTCGTTTCAGGTGACTTAGCCTATCGCGTAGCAGCTTGCTGGCCTTTAAAGAGGTTGACCCTTTTGCCATGCGCAAACGCGACTTTCTTAGCTACGTGGGTCATTTTCGCGTCATCGACCCTGAGCTGTGGCTACAAATGCTCGACAATGCAGGCACCCACGACGCAAAGCGACATGTTGTCAACGATTCACGTTCCCACGCCCGATCGCCGCAGACGCTGACGCAGCACACCCGCAGGTTTCACAGCAGATGTGGAAGCGCCATTCCAGGTTCTACCTACGCGCTTTTACGTGCAGGCAGTCACGCCGCACCCGTCCAGACGTTCGGTCATTATCGCCGAGCACATTCAAAACTGGATCAACACCAAACTACCCACAAGCGAAGACGCCAAAGCGATCAGCAAGCCCCCGGTCGCCATCGACGCACGCCCACACATCTCGCCCTCCAACTAGACAGCAAGGTCAACGCGATACAGCTGCTGGCCCATCAACAAACAACTGCCATCAGCAAGCTCAGTCTCTTTTTCAATGCGCACAAAGGTGCCATTCGAGCTGCCCAAATCGGTCAAATAAACATTTTTGGTGTCGCTGTGAATCTTGCAATGCAATCCCGACACATAACCATCATCAGGAAAAATAATATCGCCCCGCTCGCGCCCAAGCTGCAACCCTTCGCTGCTCACAACATACGCATTGCCCGTTGCAGTCTTACCAGTGAGAAGCACGATACGTCCCACGTACGTGGCAGCCGGGCTGCCCATTAACAACACACCGTCGCTGCCTGGTGCCTTGGATTTCACTTTTTCAAAACGAATCAACTCCTGGCCAATGCGAAAAATCGTTCCGTCGGTTAATACACAAGGCGTTTCAGGAACCACGCGTAAAAACACACCGTTATAACTCTTCTCGTCGCTCACCTTAAAGGCCTTGCCATCGCTGCGAAAGCGCGCGTGTTTAGGCGATAAATAGGTGTCACTTGCAAACAACCCACCCACGTCGCGGCCAATCGTTTGATCTGCGGTAATCGCAAAGCGCTCGCCATCGGAGCCATCAGGCAAAATCGCCACAAGCGTCGCTTTGGCTTGCGCTGCGGCAGGACGCATTTTGGCAGTGCTCACAGGCGCTGGCTTAATTGAAGGTTTGGGGTTCGAAAACGGCGCCGGCTTCGACGCAGGCTTGAGCACTGGCGACGCCGGTTTAGGCAACTGCGCACCACAACCCAAACAAAACTTAAAATGGTCTTGATTATCTTTACTGCAACGCGGACATATAATCATAAAAACGTTCCTTCAAAATCAGGCGCCAAACTCAATACGCAAGAGCTGTTTACCAATAAAAATATGGTCTTGACTGACCAGTTTGTGTTTGCCTTTGACGCGCACAAAACTGCCGTTTTTCGAGCCTAAATCGCTAAGTGTAAACGCTTGACCACCCGCAAGCTCCACTTTGGCATGCCGGCCCGACATATAAGAGTCTTCGGCGAAATTCATATCGCACTCCACGCGCCCAATATGCACGGTGTTGTCCTTGGCACAAAACACCATGCCCTCGGCACCCCCCTCGAGCACCTGCACAACACGAAACGAACTCGGTCGCTGAGGCGAGGCATAAAAAAGCGTCCCATCTGCCGCAGGCACCACGTCATCACTCGACGCCATCTCGACACGAAAGAGCTGCTCACCACACAAAAAGTGGTCACCTGCCGCAAGGCGCACGGGTTCATGCACACGTACAAAAACACCGTTCGCACTGGCTTCGTCTGAAATATACAAATCATCGTGATCGTAGAAAAACCGAGCATGCCGCGAACTAACCCAAGGGTCATCTGGAAACAAAATCTCGGCATTGGCGCGACCAATCCACGACTCTTTCGCTCCCAACCAATAACTCATGCCATCGACCTGGCCGACCCCGCGAATAACCAATAAACGCGCGCGTTGCTGCGTTTGTTCGCTTGCAAAGGTTTGGATCACAGGCTCACCTTGCATGCCAGCCGGAACGGCAGCGCCACACGCACCGCAGAACTTGTAGCCCTTCTGCACGTGATTGCCACACTCCTTACACACATACAGCCGTGCCTGCTCCATACTATTGTCCTCCTTCGCTTTCTGAGACGGGGGCATCGAAGCCCAGTGCAGTGCGCGAGCGTCCTCACGCACAGAAGATTTCATTGAACGCGCTGGCGACGCGTGTGCTGCGTTTTGCTGACCCTGACTTGCCACAGGCTGCCAGCTTAGTGCTTGCTGACACGCAGCACAGGTCGCCGCGCCCCATGCGTTATACGCATCACATGCCGCGCACACCAAACCAAAACCCTGGAGCTCTGAGTTGCCCACTATGTTTTTCTCCAAAGCCATGACTCAGTCAATCCAATCGACGCGTTGACTAACAAACCAACGCAGCGATATGCACATAAGTATGCCACGTTCCCCCAAGAAATAGAAACTCCTCAGCCCCGCACACGACGAATATCGTTAAACAAAAAAGGCACCTCGCAAGCGAAGTGCCTTCTTTGGCAGAACCGACCAGCGTTTCTGCGCGATGACCTACTTATTACAGGAATGAAGGTGTCATTCCAAAAGAGCTCGACGAGAAAGTCGAGGTCACCGGTTTTGACGCGCTTTTCGCGCCTTTTTTGGCCGCTTTCCGCTTAGCGGGCTTTTTTTTAGCGGCCTTTTTTTTGGCAGGCTTCTTTTTCGCAGCCTTTTTCTTAGCGGTCTTCTTCTTGGCAGCCTTCTTCTTCGTCGTCTTCTTCTTGGCAGCCTTCTTCTTTACGGTCTTTTTCGCTTTTTTCGCCGCGGGGCGTTTTTTAGCGGTTTTCTTTGCAGCTTTTTTTGCTTTTGCCATTGGGACCTCCCTAACTCATGGCAGAGTTAACAATTACTGTATTTGATTCGGCTCACTTTAGTCAAGAATAAAATGCACATAACTTATATCTAACTAATGTTATTTATCATTCGAGTTCAGCAATAGAGATCACGCTTTTATGCGTCATCTATCAATTGCGCTTAGCCTGTATTTTACAATTTGTAGGAAAAAAAACAGATATACAGTAACCTATCCCCAGCCCATTTGAGACGCGTGATACCGCTCTTTTTGGGCGTTTTTCTTGTGGGAACTGTGTAAAATTGACGACAATTAATCGTTTACGATCATGAAACACCTCAACGTTTATTCGCTTTGGACAACACGCATTTTGGGTGTGCTGGCAGCGCTGCTTATCGCAGCAAGTTTGGCCGCCGCGGGCGTCGCACTTTCGTTAGCGCGACGTCACAACGAATTGCACGCGATGGATCAACTCGCGCGCGACTACGTCGACATCGAGGCGTTATTAAAGCTCGAATCGCAGGCGCGTTTGGATGCGCTCGATGAAATTGCGGCCAGCGCTGGCATTCGCAACGCAGCCATTCGCGCAAGCTCGCGAGGTGGCCTCGATGCCGCGGGGCGCAACGATTTAGCCAAAGCACTAGGCGAAACGCGCGCGCGCATCAGCCAAGGCCTCAATGCAGAATCAGTGCTCTGGGTTATCGGCGCCAACGGCGACGTGCTTGCACAAACCAATCAAGTGAAGCCCGATCAAAACAACATGAAGAAGCTTTCCTTTGTCAGCAAAGCACTAAGCGGTTTTGCGCAAGCCGATTGGTGGATGTACGCCGGACAACTCATGCGTATGGCTGCGCGGCCCATCGTCGCAGGCGATCGTTATGTGGGCGTGATCTTACACGGTGTGCCGGTCAGCAACGCGCTAACCTCATTTTTGAGCAAAAACCTGCATGGTGCGTCGGTTGCGATCATGGCCAAAGACGAGGCGATCGCATCTTCGAGCGACGAAAGCAGCAGCGTCACCGTAGCCAAAGAAAGCTTCGAAGAGCTCGCACGCAAGCACCCTTTTTCGCCAACGGCCAAAGCCGCCGAACCGTGGAAAGATGGAACATCTTTAGGCTTGCAGGCGCCCCTTAAAAGCAGCGCTAGTAAATTGGTAGCGTCCTACGTCGTGGTCAGGCCCCTTGGCCCCCCGCTTAGCCTCACAAGCTTGCATCATTTTGCAAGCACCCAAGACATCGCCCACGCCGGTTGGTTGTGGATCGCATTGCTCGCCCTGGGCTGGCTTGCCATCTTCTCGCTTTCGCTTTGGCTCGAACACGACAAACCCACCAAACAATTTGAAAACGCTTTGGTGTCCCTTGCCTCTGCTGAATCAAATAGCATTGAGTTAGAAAAGCTGAGCCAACCTTATCTTGGTTTCGCCGAGCACATCTTGGGCGCGCTCAAATATAAATCGCCTGATAAACGCGCCAAAGAAGCCAAACAAGCCGAGGTCGTCGATCAAATTTTAGGGTCAGGCCTACAAGACAGCTCGGGCCTTTTTTACGGCTTTAAATCGGGCCAAAGCGGCCCACCCGCCTCGAATACAGACGATCAACACATCCCGATCACCAGCATCGAACCCACATTTTCACCAAGCATGCCCGCACCCGCTTTTGCCGAAGGCAACGCAAGCGCATTCATCGACAACTTCACGATCCCCAAAATCCCTGAAATAGGCAAAACACCCGCCGCATCCAACTCACCGAGCGTACACAACGACGTCACGGCCGTTGAGGCTGCTCCCACGCCTGCTCGCCCACCACTGCCAAGCTCACCGCAGCGCCCCGCGTTCTCCACACAATCACGCCCGCTGCAAATGACACCCGCCCCGCGTCGCGCTTCGCAAGTAACACCCGCACCCTTCATGAGCCCACAACGCAGCGCTCAACCACTCGCCAATTCGCCGTCGCGGCCTGCAGCATCACCGTTAAGCATGTCGCCATCGGGACTCTCCAAAGCGCCGCTCGGACTCTCGCCTTCATCCGTCGCACAAAAAGCGCCCCCGCCGCCTAAACCTGCAAGCGTCGCAAAACCTGCAGCCAAAATTCCCCAAGCACGCTCAACGATGACCCTCGATCAAGATGCCGCGCTAAGCGCCGAAGAAGCCCATTATCGCGATGTATATCAGCAGTTTTTGACCACCGGCGAAGCGTGTGGCCATTCGATGTCGCAGCTGACCTATGAGCGCTTCTTGCAAACGCTTGAAAAAACCCGCCGGCAAATCATCGAAGCACGTGGTGTGCAAAACGTGCGTTTTGCGGTCTATGTGAAAGACGGCAAACCGGCCCTTAAAGCAACGCCCATTCGCGACGCCTAACGCATCGTTGTCCGCGACGCTTGATCGCCAGAGCCACGGGAAACCGAGCTGGGCTGAGTATGGTCAAACAGTAGCGAACGATTCGCGAAGCCGCAGGCATAGCGCTTAGTAAGCGGGTTTGGCCATACTCAGCCCAGCTCGGTTTCCCGTGGCCTAACACTCGTATCATTGTGCAAAATAACCAACGCGCTATGATGAGCGCGTGCCTTTTGCGTATTACTCGCGCCTAAGCGCAAGCGACAAGCGCATCTATCGTGCAAGTGATCAAGTGCTCACCATCGCACTACCCAACGCCAAGCTTTTTGCGCCGCTGATTATAGCCATCGAAAAAAGCCTCGAGGTCGGCGAGCGTAAACTGGTGCAAGAGGTACTCCAACGCCTCAGTAATGCCCTATGTGCGCAGCTTAAGGTTGCGCCTTTCAAAGCACGCGTAATGGCCACGCGCCCAAGCTCAAGCCAAGAAGAACTGCACGGCTTATACACTCGCGAGGAAGGTAAACCGGCCGTGATTCAAGTGTGGATGAAAACCTCGGCACTCAAAAAAGTGGTCAAGTTCCGCACCTTTTTACGCACCTTTTTACACGAAGTTTGCCATCACCTCGACTACGAATTCTTAAAGCTTGAAGACAGCTTCCATACTGAAGGTTTCTACGCGCGCGAGTCGAACCTCATGCGCACCCTCGCACCACCCAAACCCAAACCCCGCAAAACAACACCCACTTTAATCAAACCAACTAAACGCACCACGAAAAGAGCAGCAACACGTAAAAAACAACTAGGCCTTTTTGACTAACTGGCCGGATACGCAACACCCGCTATATTTGTTTGGCTGTAGTCGTGAAGTCCCTATCTCTAACTTTGATCTATATTGTGTGGGTAGTCGCTTGTGAGACCCCCTCGTCAATTGCGAACACTGCAAGCGCCAACACGGCGCTCGGCAGCTGCGAGCCGATCCCTGAAACGACATGGCTCGAAGTTAACAGCACCGTCGCTGGTCAGCGTTGTTCAGGAAGCGCCGCAATCATTTGGTACCCCGACGAGTGCGACATTTTTGCCACGGACATTCGAGCACATCTGCTTGATGAGTTGTCGATCTATGAAAGCACCAACCTGGTCATGGCGCTTAAGTACGAAGCCCATACACGCGGATATCGTCAATACTTCAAAGCGCGCAGATTCATTCCAGGACGGCCAGCACAATTTGTATTTGAATGGGACCCAAACGCAAATACACAAGACGTGGTCACCATCGAACTCGACAAAAGGTCGGCACGCTCGACCACCTTACGTCAACACTTACGACAAAACCACCGTATCGAATGCACTCAAGACGCGGACGTTGACCTCGGCGCGTACGCACTTCTCATTCTGCGACGCGAAGCAAAAAGGATTTGCACTGAACTTACACGGCTTAGATCACTGAATCTTGGTTAGCCATGCCCTAAAACGACGCATGGCGATAAACAATACATGTGCCATCGAACCCTTCAAGTGTGCGGATATATCCGGGCGAGTAATGATAGCCGCCACTGCCAACTGTTTTGTTATTAGCCTGCCCAACAATCAACCCATCACACCCGCGTTTGCCCGCCTGCACGCGCATTTCCTCGATCAGTTCAGGCATATTTTCAGAACTAAACGCGCTCGACTCACGCACCTGAATCAGGCCCACTTCAACGAAGGGCCGCTCAGGCAACATCGCATGAAACACCTGCACACTGCTTGTAGGTCGCGCGCGCATCGCATGCGGCGGCGCATTGATCGGAGTGTAATAGGTGCTTGTTCCGCAACCCGCAACCAGCAGGGCAACGCTCATCACAAACAAGATCGCTCGCCAAAACATAAAATCGATGACCTCCATATTTTGGACACGCACGACGCTCATCAAGGCCACCGCTCAAGCAATTCTTGCAGCGCGCAACCCAGCCAAAGATGAATAGTCGACCATACTCTAATAATTATTCGAATATACTCGAATGCTAAGCATGTCATTTCATACGTCTTTCTGGACCGTTCGCTTCCGCGTCCACTGCTTTTGATTTCTTAGACACGTCAAAAATTGTTAGGCTCACCGCATGACGGATGACAAAAAGGTGGTCTGGATACTCGGCGCAGGCTTCAGCAAATCCCTCGGCGCCCCCTTAATGAACGAACTCTTCTCCGAAAAGTTTTTGAAACGCACAAAAGCAGCATTGAACGAAAACTTCGCCCCGTTCAACACACTAAAACAGTTTGCAAACCTTTCAGGAACAAGGGATTTAGAGGCGCTAGCAACCGGTAAATATCAAACTCACGCAAATAAATATACCGATCAATTTCCAATCTGGGGAACAAACGTGGAGGAGTTTCTCGAGTTTTTCGATCGCGCTGCCGACGGCGACACTCAGACTCAAACATATTTCGGAACTTTCGACAATAGTCTCAGGGGACTAACCAACGAAAAGTGGAAGAGGGAATCACTAAACGCACGAATAAGTATTGCAACAGTGCTCATAGCCTTTATGAGGCATTTCAAAAAAGGAGACTTGTCGCAACACAGCGATTCCGAGCGCTGGCATCCTTATTTTCGCTGGTCTGAAAAAGCCAACTGCAATGACACCATCATCACATTTAACTACGACCTAGTCTCGGAAATTGCCTTCTCAAAACCAAAACCCAATCATCCGCTCATCGTTGCTCGGCCTGGAAATAACACCCCCGCGCAACCCACGCTCTTCAAGTTACATGGAAGCCTTGATTGGACCGACCGTTCTACAACTGACGAATGGACAGACATTTCCACATTTATTTTTGAAATCCATAAAGCACTTAGCAAAAACGAAGACTTTTCATACATCATGGGCATTCCTGGTCCAAGCAAGACCAACGGAGCTATTTTCGCTAAGCATCTTAAACCTATTTGGGATACAGCTTGCGAGCGCATCAGCAAAGCTGACGCGCTCGTCTTCGTCGGGTATCGATTTCCTGAAACCGATGCATATGCGAAAGAACAGCTTCTTAAAGCGATACAAAACATCGGCAAGAAAGCAGTCGTGCGCATTGTGTTGGGTCCCGAT
>JBGAKI010000041.1:0-29487 GCA_044224525.1 Polyangiales bacterium
ACCAGCAAGATCATTGCGATGTTGAGTGCGTTTTGGCCACGAAAGGTAATGGGGCGACCGGGCAAAAGGCCCTGCAGTTTGCCAAAGGCCATCAGACTGCCGGTGAAGGTGAGCGCGCCCAGAAAAATCTCAAGGGTGGTCGCGCCCATTTCAAAGGCGGTGAAGCCATCGAAGACATGTTTCAAATATTCGTTCACACCGACGAGCGCCACGGCCAAACCACCAAACGCATGGCTGAGCGCAATGCGTTCGGGCATTTTTGTCATCGGAATGAAGACCGACATCAGCGTGCCGATGGTTGCGCCGATAAACATACCGATGGCGATCCACTGATAGGTGATCACTTCATGGTGTAAAAGTGTTCCGATGACAGCAAGCAACATGCCCACTTCGGCCATCACAATGCCGCGGCGTGCGGTTTCAGCGTTGCCGAGGCTACGCAAACCCGCAATGAAGAGCAGCGATGTGATCAGATATAAGACTTGCACGGTGAGAGACATGAGAAACCTTTTTTCGTCAGGTGGGTATCGGGTGTTATCAGGTGGTTATCAGGTGACACGCACTAAAGTGCATGTCACCGTTTTGCACCGGCTTGTACCGGTTTGCACCGTTTGGAGTTAGTGGCCTTTCTTGGGGGGTGTGCTGCCGGGTTTGCGCTTGAACATGCGTAGCATGCGGTCGGTGATCAAAAAGCCGCCCACCACGTTGATGGTGGCGGCAATGACTGCGATGGTTCCCAATATGGTGCTAAGCGACGAATGATCGCTGCCGGCAACAACGATGGAACCCACAAGCGAGATGCCCGAGATTGCGTTGGTCGCGCTCATTAAAGGCGTGTGTAAAAGCGCGGGCACTTTGGTGATCACTTCGTAGCCCAAAAAGGCCGCAAGGAAAAAGATATAAGCGTTGAAGATTAGCGTATCGCTCATGTGCGTCTCCGTCTCAGCTTGGGCGAGCGCCTTGGTTCAGCACCACTACGCCCTTGGTGATTTCTTCGTTCATGTCGAGTTTGAGCGCGCCATCTTTTGCGATGTGCAAAAGCAGCTTTTCGATGTTGCGCGAAAACATTTGGCTTGCGTGCACGGCCATTTGGCTGGGCAGATTGTTTTCGCCTACGATGGTCACGCCGCCCGCGGTTGTGACGCGCTCGCCGGGTTTGGTGAGCGCGCAGTTGCCGCCCTGCTCTGCTGCCATGTCGACGATCACACTGCCAGGTCGCATCACGTTCACTGTGGGTTCATCAAGCAAACGCGGCGCGGGCTTACCAGGAATCAGCGCTGTGGTAATGCACACATCGGCTTTGGCGATATGCTCGCGGATCAAATCAGCCTGTTTACGTTTGTATTCTTCGCTGAGCTCTTTGGCATAACCACTTGCGGTTTGCGCGTCTTCGTCGCTTGGCACCTCGATGAATTTTGCACCCAGGCTTTCGACTTGTTCTTTGACCACTTTACGCACGTCAAACACCTCAACGACCGCACCCAAACGTTTGGCTGTGGCAATCGCCTGTAAACCGGCAACACCCGCACCTAGAATCAAAACACGCGCTGGGGTGATCGTGCCTGCTGCCGTCATCATCATCGGAAAGAGTTTCGGCAAGGCTTCGGCGGCCAAGATAACCGCGCGATAGCCAGCGATGCTCGCTTGTGAACTGAGCACGTCCATCATCTGCGCGAGTGTGGTGCGCGGGATTTTTTCGAGCGCAAGCGCTGTCACTTTGCGCGCAGCCAAGACATCGATCACAGCGGTGTTGTTATCGGGATAGCATAGGCTCACGACGGCGGCGCCTTCTTTGGTGCGCGCAGCTTCGTCGGTGCTCGGTACTTGAACTTTGATGATTAGGTCGGCCTGCCAAGCTTCTTGAGTTGTCACCAAACGCGCGCCCACTTTTTCGTAGTCGTCGTCGCGCACGCTCGCGGCAAACCCCGCGCCACGTTCGACTACAACGTCGAAGCCTTTGGCCTTAAGGCGCTTGATGCTTTCCGGGATCAATGCAACGCGCTTTTCACCTGGACGTATTTCTTTTGGGACACCGATGAGCATGAGAACCGCTGCAGTTTGTCATGAGAGAGGGTTTTGACAACCCGCTTTATGGCGCCCCCCCTGGAGGGCAAAGTTGCAGGTAATTGAGGTAGGCCCATTGAATTGTTTCTGTAAAAGGGTGACTTTGGTGCACCCGTGCAAGGAAGGGATCGCCTTCTATGCACTCGACCGTGGCGCCCAAGGTGCCTTTTCTTAATAACTTCGTCGCGATCGATACGTTGTTGTAGTTCTTAGAAACAATGATGTCTTGTGATGCTTCGTATGCCTTATCGACATCGCGACGAAGTAAAATACCAAAAGATTGTTTTTGGGCGATGCGATAGGGAAATAACGCGGGATTTGTAAATGCACCGATAATTTGTGACGCAAGCGCATCGTTATAATCAGGCACTGTGCGCCGCAACCAGCGCTCGGCAATATGATGCCGAATACCGATGATGAGCGCGTCACATAACTTTGGGTTGTCTAGAAACGATAAAACTGTTTCGCCCTGGCAATACTTCGCTTGATAAGTTGTCTTAGGTGGCGGGCATACGAGTGCGTGCTCTAGGTCTGGTTTGCTGGGTCCCCCCTCAGCCGCAGCATCTTCAGCGATGCATAACAAGCATAGCGTCGCTACGCCCGCAAAACAGACCAACCACATTAATCTTGTAAAAGCCATGGTGATAAGCACGTGTGTGATACCATGGCTCGCGCAAATCTCAAGTTGACGAGGCCAAAAGGATGGTCTAGGTGTTTTGCCAACCGAACAAGGAGAAAGCCCATGTTGCAACGCAAAAGTACTGCTGTTTGGAAAGGGACCGGCCTTGAAGGCAAAGGTGTGCTCAGCACACAAAGCGGCGCGTTTAAAGAGCAGCCCTATTCATTTCAAACCCGATTTCAAAGCGAAGATGGCAAAGCAGGCACCAACCCCGAAGAGTTGATCGCTGCAGCACACGCGGGGTGTTACGCCATGGCGCTTAGTTTTGCGCTCAGCAATGCTGGGTTTACACCCGACACGCTCAACGTTACCGCCAACGTGAAGATCGACAAGGTTGAAGGCGGCTGGGCCATTCATGGCATTCAGCTTGATCTGGAAGCCAAGGTGCCTGGCGTCGACAATGCTAAATTTAGTGCGCTTGCTGACGATGCCAAAAAGAACTGCCCGGTGTCAAAAGCACTCGCTTCGGTGCCGATTACGCTGAACGCAAAACTGCTTGGGTAAACTGCTAGTTCACACGCTCGTCCAACGCGAGGCTGTTCGCGCCAGAGCAGAATCGCGTGTAGTTGCGTACGGCCCAGCGTGACGTGGGTGCAAAAGGATTCTGCTTATGAGCCTCGTGTAGTTTGAACGCAATGTCTTCGCAGGCTATTGATGTGCGCGGGTCCTTGCCAGGAAAGATTTTTGTTCCGACGAACACCTGTCCGGTCGTCGTCAATACCAGACCACGATAGCGCGTTCGCCGAGCATCAAAAGAGGCGAACTCGGGCAATGCGTAAGCGGTCTTATCGATCGTATACGCAGGGAAAAATTCTGGGCTGTTAAGCGCGCTGGTGACTTGCGCCGCGAGCTCGGCATTATAAAGGGGGCTGTCAGAATGGGTATAACAGCGTTTAACAAACGCACGCGTTGCGTTGATCAACTGTGGGCAAAGTGATGGTAGTTGTGTGGTTGTTGAATCACTGCATGTGAGCTCGTTCGTGCTTTCTTGCGTCTGCACATCGCATAACACCACGCGTTCGCGCTCAACTGGTAAGGTGCACTCTTCAACCAGGATGGTCGGTGTGCCGGCGGTCAGAAAGACCCCGATAAATACGCTAAGAAGTATGATTCGCATGCTTATGACCAATGCGTATCATGACTGTCTAGGTCTTGCAACTGGTCGCTAAAGGGCCCGTTCTTTGCCAAAACGCGCATAGACGACAGGTAACACAAACATCGTGAGAAGCGTGGCGCTCATAAGGCCACCGATCACCACCGTTGCGAGCGGGCGCTGCACCTCGGCTCCAACACTTGTCGAAAGCGCCATCGGAATGAAGCCGAGCGACGCTACCAATGCCGTGGTCAACACGGGTCGAAGTCTCAGTTCCGCAGCCTGCCGAATCGCGTCGACGTGATCGATGCCGCTTTCCTCAAGGCGTCGTGCAAAAGACACAAGCACAAGGCCGTTTAGCACCGCGACGCCGAAAAGTGCGATAAAACCAACACCCGCCGAAATTGAAAATGGGATATCGCGCAACCAAAGCGCGACCACACCGCCAATGATAGCAAAAGGCACGTTTAAGAAGATCAACAACGCGGACCGCACCGAGTGAAACGCTAACCATAACAAGAAGCTAATTAACAATAGCGTTAGCGGCACCACGACCAGTAGACGCGCTTTGGCATCCATGTAGTGCTCAAACTGACCACCCCACTGTGTTCGGTAGCCTGTAGGTACGTCCAGTACGCGCGTCACTTCGCGTTCAGCATCGTTGACCACTGAGATAACATCGCGCCCACGCACGTTGAACTCGACTGTCAAACGGCGTGACTGGCTCTCGCGACTGACCTGCGCAGGGCCGCTGATAAACTTCAGGTCAACCACGTCACCAAGCGGAACGATTTGCCCGCTGACGGACTTGAGCGGCAAGGCGCGTAAGGTTTCGATATCACCACCATAGCGATAGTCTGTTTTGATCGCGATATCGAAGCGCCGATCCCCTTCGAGCACCTCGCCCGTTTTGTAACCCACCGCCAACGTCTGCGTGATGACGTTAACGTCGTCGATCGACAGTCCGTAACGCGCGAGTTTTGCGCGATCGGGCACGATGCGCAGGTATTTGAGCCCCGCCACCTGCTCGACGCGCACGTCGACCGCTCCGGGGATTTGGCGAATGACGCTTGCAGCACGCTCACCCAGCGCCTTGAGCTTATCGATGTCGCCTCCATATATTAAGAGCGCCACATCTGAGCGAATGCCCGCAACGAGCTCGTTGGTGCGCATCTGAATCGGTTGAGAAATGGCGCCACCCACCTCAGGCACATCGTTTTGCAGCTTCTTGCTGATCAACTTGGCTAACTTCTCTTTGGTTAGTCCATCGCGCCACGCACCGCGTTCTTTCATTTGCATATAAAAATCGGTTTGTTCGACGCCCATCGGATCAGTGGCTAAATCAGGCGCGCCGGTTTTGCTGACGACGTGCTCAACCTCAGGGATTGTCAGCAAAGTCTTTTGCACACGCTTGTCAGTAGCGACCGACTCACTCAACGCGGTGCCCGGCAGTCGCCGCGCCTCGATCAAAATGTCGCCTTCATCGAGCTGCGGAATAAACTCGGCGCCGAGTCCGAAAAAGAGCCCGGTCGCAAGCGCGAGGCCCGCCACACCCAAACCAACGGTGAGCGCTCGATGCTTGAATGCGTGCCCTAAACACGGCATGTAGAATGCGTGGATCTTTCTAAGCAACCATGTCTCTTCATCACCTTCGTCGGGGCGCACGAGGTAGCTTGTCAATGCCGGAACCAGGGTCAGCGACAAAATGAAGGCTCCACCAAGTGCCAAGAGCACCGTTGTGGCCATTGGATGAAAAAGTTTTCCCTCGATGCCAGTCAACGCAAGAATCGGTAGATAAACAATCGCGATAATTAGCTCACCAAAAATACTGGCCGAGCGCACTTCGAGTGTCGCTTCTTCAACCACATGTCGGCGTTCGTCATCGGTTAGCTCGCGTGCAAGTTCTCGCTTTCTTTCAGACAAACGTCGTGCTGCATTCTCGACAATGATCACCGCGCCGTCGACCAAAAGGCCAAAATCCAATGCACCCAGGCTCATCAGATTTCCTGACATACCAAAGGTGTTCATCACGATCATCGCAAACAAAAGAGCAAGCGGGATCACCAGCGCCACGACAAAACCTGCACGCAGACTGCCGAGCACTAAAAATAAGACTGCCATCACCAATGCAGCGCCCTCGGCGAGGTTCTTACCCACAGTGCGAATGGTTCGTCCCACAAGTATCGAGCGATCGTAAAAAGGCTTGATCGTTGTGCCTTTGGGCAGTGAGGGTTGAATCAGTTTGAGTTTTTCTTTGATATTTTGGGTGACCTTAAGCGAGTTTTCACCCATCAACATTAAGGCAACGCCGACCACAACCTCACCCTTGCCATCGCTAGACGCAGCGCCGCGCCGAAGACGTGGACCAAAACGAACCTGACCTACCGTCGCCACCGTAATTGGCACGCCTTGAGGTGTGGCGCCGATGACCACGCGTTTAAGGTCCTCTAGATTTTTGATTAGGCCATCGGTGCCAATCACGAAGTGTTCGCGGTTGTGTTCAATATAGCCACCGCCAATGTTGGCGTTCGAACGTTCGAGCGCCGTTGCAACCTCGTGCACCGATACGCCTGCGGCCTGCAACCGTGTTGGGTCGAGCACCACTTGATATTGGCGCGACTCGCCGCCAAACACGTTGACCTCGACCACACCGGGGGCGGTGCGAAGCTGCGGCGCAATCTGCCACGTGAGAAGCTCTTCCAACTGCATTGGCGTGAGCGCCGGATTTTGCACGCTGAATTGATAGACCTCGCCTAAACCTGTTGAGATGGGTCCCATCTCGGGTTTGCCGTACTGTGGCGGGATCGCCTCGTTGGCCTTGCGCATGCGCTCAGCGACAAGCTGGCGCGCTAAATAGATCGGTGTGTCGTCTTCAAACACCACCGTCACCAACGAAAGGCCGTATTTCGACACCGAGCGTACTTCTGTTGTGCGTGGAACACCCGCCATCGCGCGCTCGACGGGAATGGTAACATACTGCTCAACCTCGGTGGGCGAGAGCGCAGGGGCCGAGGTAATGATCTGCACCTGGATATTGGTAATGTCCGGCACAGCATCGATCGACAGTTCACCCACCGCGCGCACACCAAAGAGCAAAAACACCGCGGTGACCAAAAAGACAATCGGCCGATTGCGCAGCGACCACGAAACGACCCAGGATAAGAAAGCCATGGCTACTCGTCCTCGCTAATCACCGAACGCATCACCGCGCTCTTAAGTGTATATGCGCCTTCGATTACCACCTCTTCGCCTTCGCGTAACCCGCTAAGGATCTCGACCTTGCCAAGCGCCGACGCTCCCTGCACCACTTCGTGTAGTTCAAAATCGCCGTCGGGATGTTTGACAAAGATGACCTCTTTACCGCCGACCTCGATCAACGCGTTCACGGGCAACACCAACACCGGTGTTTTAACCGACGCTTCGTCGATAGCGATACGCGCGGTGCCAAAAAGACCGATGCGCAACAGCCCATTGCGATTGGTAAGACGAATGCGCGCGGTTACCGTGCGTGCAACCGGATCGATCTGTAACCCCAGTTGCTCGATGACACCCGTAAAGCGTTCGTTCGGGTAGGCGTTGAGCACCACCTCGGCCGAGGCGCCTTGTTTCAAATGGCCCAGGTCCTTTTCAAACACACGCGCCAAAAACCACACTTCGTCCAGATCAGCAATACTGGCGACCACATGATCGACGGTAATGGGCTGACCCACCACTGCGTCGCGCATCAACACCACACCGCTGACGGGCGCACGCAGGGCAAGCTCAGGGCTGTCGCCCCCCTCACCCGTACCCATCGCTTTGAGTTGTTCCGCAAAGGCACGCGCTTCAACATCGAGAGCGCTTGCTTCGGCTTGCGCAGTGAGTTGTTCCTGTTTCGAGGCCAAGCCTTTTTGTAGCAGTGCCCGCAAACGCTCGCTGTTGGCTTTGGCTGCTTGTGCTTTGCTCGCGGTGGCAGCGTGCGCTGACCGCACTTTGCCCAGTTCTGGAATGCGCACGGTCGCGAGCACTTCGCCTTTTTTAACAACCTCGCCTTCCTTGAAACGCACCTGCGTGATGCGTCCGGCCACGGGTGATGCAACGCGAGCGCTTTTGTCAGGATCGGCCACCACCTCCCCTGGCAAGCTGAGTGTCGCGCTCAAAAGCTCCTTGACTGCTTTTTGTGTGATAATGTGCGCGTCGGCGATCACTTTATCGTTCAAACGCACGCGTGTTGGGAGTGCTTTGTGGGGCGCTTCATCAAGATGCGTTGACTGTTTTGCTTGCGTGACCTTCGGTGCAGCATCGCCTCCCTTGCATGCGACCCACAACACTGTGAGCAACCATAGAAAGATCGTTTTCATTGGACACCTCGTTCAAGCGCTAAACCCGCTGCACGTGCAAGCTCAACAGAGCCAATGCATACTGCACGCTGTACTTCGACATACGATTGCAAGTAACCCATCAGGGTTTGTTGCGAAAGCAACGCATCTTGTACACGCAGGCGACCTGCTCGAATTTCGCTGGCGATGTCTTTTAGGCTCTGCTCGGCGCGAGTAACTTGTTCGGCGTGAAAAATGCTGAGCTCGGCTTTGCGTGACTGATACGTATTGAGCGCGCTTACCACGTCCAAACGAAATACCCGTTTGGCTTGCAACGCTTCTGCTTCACTGCGACGCGCCAAGGCGTGGCTTTCGGCGATTTCTCCAGCAAAGGTTCGGCCCACCGGTTGCGGAAGCGGAATGGGAATGCCAAGTCCTACGCCGTAAACGCGTTCGTTGAAACCGTCGTTTTGCACGAACGCGTTGATGAGTGGACTGGGCACACGCGAACGTCGATAAACGCGGCTTTGCTCAACCCATGCTACCCGGTCCGCTTCAAGTGCTTTAATTTCTGGCCGCGCTGCGGCCACATCGAGATGCTTTACCTTGTCGGATGCGGCCCACGCGTCGGCGGCATGAAGGGGCGTTAGCTCGCCGTCGACCACAACACCAAGCCCAGCGTTACGTCCAAGCAAGGTGGCAAGCTCTTGACGTGAACGTGCAAGCACGCGCTCGGCCGCCATGCGTTGCTGGAGCCAGCGGACGCTCGCCACATCGGCAACGTCGGCGTCAACGGTTGAAATCAATCCCTCCTGGGCACGCGCTCGGGTGGCCTCACTCATTTGTTTGGAAGTGCTCTCGAGCATGCGCGCCACGCGCAAGGCTTCTTGCGCCGAGAGAACTTCGTAGTAGGCAAGCCAGGCACTGGCGGCGACGTTGCGCGCGGTGCTTTGTAGACGCAAACGCTGCGCCTCTTGCTGCGCGCTGACCACATCGACACGTTTACCGCGTTGGCCCGCGATTTGCACTTCTTGCGAAAGTGTTGCAGACCAATTGGTCGCATTCGCTTGACCCGAACCGGCAGGTGCGATGCGACGTGCCCCCGTCACCATCAAGAGCGGGTTCGATGGCAATAAGGTATCGACGGCGGTTTTACGCGCTTGAAGAGCAAGCGTACCCATGCGCTCGGCGCTTACCAATGCGCTCACCCTGAGCGCGCAGCTCACCACGTTGTGCTTAGACACCGCACCATTGCAAGGTGTCTGCTCGCGGTCTTGTCCATACGCGGTCACGCTTAGCCCGATCAAACTGAACATGGCGCAGCGTGCCCGAAAAACATTTGCACTTAACATACTCCGTCTCCACGTGAAGGTTGGGTGACATACACGTTGGTGCCTTGCACCGCGATGATGTACACGCTGATGTCTGGCCTTGAGGTCAGACAAAGGGGCGTTGAGGTTGTTAGATCAACGCGCGTGGAGGACGGTAAATCGACGGCAAATCGGGAGAAGCAGGGCGTTTTGCTTCGGGCGGTGTGCTTACGGCACCTTGAACCGCGACGCGCAATGTAACGACGCTCACCTCGGGAAGCTTGGGCATGGCAGAAATATGCCCCTGGTGACAAGACGGACAGCCCGGTGGGCACTCATGGGGTGTGCTTTCGCAGTCTTCGTCGCTTGGATGTACACCATCGACAAGCTCAGACACGACATCACCAAAGAAATGACCAAATCCTGAGACTTGAAACGACAACACCAACGATACAAGCCCAAATACAGCCAGACTCGCTCGATGCGCACCAGGATGTCGAGTTAGCGACAATGGTCTATGTCGAGTATACCGCACGAATACCCTTATCATAACCATTTTGTCACCCAATCGCAACGGGTGATCCGTCGCGTGAACGCCGCAATTCAGAGGTCACCTAGACTGATGGGGCTTTGGGGGCGTTGTTATGGCTGTCTATTCTTGTCTAAAATCCTATTGATAACATTCATAATAGGCTCTGGCTGGGTAAAGTTAGCCACTGCAAAGCCAGCGGCGATTATCAACCCTGCAAGAATCATCGCGAATTTACCCTCACCACCGCCCGATGACATTCACGCCCGCTGGCAACGTGCCGCGAATAAACAGGAAATTTAAGGGCCATTCTGGGATCGCCCCGCCGCGTGCGCCGACGATCAGTGCAAATGCAATAATGGCGAGTGGCACTGAAGCAATCGCAGCCTTAAAGCAATCACCACCAAAACTGCTGGCACCTGCCAATTGTGAAGGTGATCTTTTGGTCGACTTTCCTTTGGTCATCAGCAGCAGTTCTTCGCTCAACAACTCGTCAAGTGAGATGACCTGTATTTGACTGTCGGCAAGTACGCTTACGCTTGCCTTGTTGTTGACCTCGTTGTTAATCCAAAGATTTTCTACGACAAAGCCTGAGACTTCTTCGGTGCCGTCTTGTAGAAGATTTACGATAACGCTGCCTACCGGAGTCTGAGTCGCATCGTTTGACACTAGTTTTAGCGTAACGGTTTTTGAAACATCGATGTTATTGATCGTCAACGCGTGCAAAGTCGGATTTTCAAAACTTACCGCTGCAGAATGTTGAGTTGCAAAGGTTGATAGCGTCTGGTTCAACGCCTGAGTTGAGCTCTGCAGATTTGTCAATAGCGCCTGGTCGGCCTCTGCAAGTGAGAGCGTTGTTTCTTGAACGCTCGCGCCCCCCAAGAGTGGGTTTATTTGTGCCTTTACGTCGGCTGCAGATACAAAGCCACTTGAGTTGGCATAAAACTGCAAATTTCTTAGGTAAGTTTGCTGAATCGTAGATACATCGACTTGCGAGTTAGTGCCAGCAACCTGCATTAAGGTTTGCGCGTAAGTTTCAAGGGTTTGATCGCGGTCGGGAATATTTTGAACAAACGTCGTCGGAAAGTTCTGAAGTATGATTTGTGCGTTGATATCGCGGGGCGAACCTATCGGGTTGGACTGAATAAGCGTGGGGCACACGGAACTAAAATTGAGAAGCTGATTACAGGTTTGCAGACTGGTCGTTGCGGCTATCAACACGCCCTCGGGCCCCGCGGGCACTGGGACGCTTTGTGCGCTGAGAACTTCACCCGTGTCGCTCGAACTGCCAAGCGCCGCGCAACTAATATTGCCCAACATTGCAAGCGCCAGGGCAAGCGAACCCCCTTTGCTGGCGAGCGTCGATAACTCTGCCGAGCGAAAAGACAAGTCAAGATACTTCATTGGTACTACTCCTGTAAGACGACGTACCTTAGCTCAAAGGGCGCTTTTTTCAAGGAGTTTTCGAGCGAAAGCCCAATTTCACCGGCACGGTAATCGCAACGGTTAGCGGAAGGCGCGAGCCTTTAGACGATGCACTGCGGGATTATTACCGATTGTGATCTTTTCACTCCAAGCAAGGTACGCTTGACCCCTGGCGTTGCTCGCTAAGCGCGCGCTTAGAAGGTCGATTTGCGGAAGTGGAACTTCGATCGGCGTACTCCAGGTGTTGGTGGCTGGGTTATAGCGCACGATGTAAATCGTTGAGGAATCTTGCCAGGCAACGAACGCATTGCCAGCATCGTCGATGGTTGCAGTCATGAAAAAACCAACCTCGGCGCCGGTTATCTTAAGCGCGCCAAGCCACTTATTGCCATCGAAAATATTGGCGTAACGACCTATGACCCCTCCGTTCATAACCTGTGGTTCCCAAAGGGCGACGGCGCGGCCGGTTTTGGACATGGCAGCAAAAAAAGTGAAGGTGACATCGCCTGCATCGGTATCGCCGATTAGTTCAGCATCCCCCCATGCACCATCGTTCTGGCGGGTTGCGTAGAAATGAACCTTCGACGTGTTGCTTTCTTGTTTAAGATAAACGACAAGATTGCGTTTTTGACCATCGCTTGCGATGTAGAACGGGGTGTCGTTGCTGAAGAGCGCGTCGGTGACTGCACTGCCATTATCAACCCACTGTGACCCCGTAAAGCGCTGGGTTGCGATTTCTGCTTTGTTGTTGTTGTTTTTAGCCCAGGCCACAAGCGCCCCGTCTTGAATGGTGACCATTTGTAAAAAGTCCGTTGTTGGTCCGGGTATAAGGGCTGACCAGGTATTGCCATCGAAGCGTGATGCGCTGACCTGTAGTGAATTAGAGTCGATGACAGCGACGTAGGGAACGCCATCTAGCCCGGCCGCCAAATGCGTGGCAGCGCTGGGTACTTGCTTGATGTCTTGCCACACACCATTTGCGAAACGCTGCGAGTTCGTCGTTGCACCAATGGACCACACGAAATGAACATGACCCACTGCGTCTGCTGCCAACAGCCAACCGGTCGATGTGGCGCCCGATCCATGCGAGGTTGTGTTCCAGGTCTTCCCGTCGGTTGAATAAGCGGTTTGAGCGACGGTGTCCGCCTCGTTGGCCCAGCTCAGTGTCGCTGCGCCATGGGCATCGACGACCAGTGCTGGCGATACGCCATACCCCGGAAAGGCTTTCGCACTCGAATCTGTGAGTTCAACGGTGTCGGCCCACGCACCATCGCGCGTTGTAAACCTAAGCACCTGTGCTGCGGGCAAGCTCGATTGATCGATACTGCGAATATCGGTGCTGAGGGTGACCGTTAGCGGCGCGAATAGTCCGTAGGGATCGGTTGGCGTGAAGGTTGCGGTTGTGTCGCTTACGACAATGCTTCCTGCTACCGTGCCGCTTGAGTCGCTAACCATAAAAGATGTCGCGGTTACCGTTTCAGCCGAGATGGGCTTTGAAAACACAACGCTGATGGCGCTGCTCGGTTCAACGGCGGTTGTATTATCGGCAGGCGAGCTACTGACAACACTTAATCCACCTGGAACTTTATCATTTTTATCCGAATCGCCGCATGCGGAAATTAGAGCTATCAAAATGATAAACAGGTGGATGTAGAACTTGTTCATATTCCTCTTGCACGCCTCAATTGATTAGCGAAATGCGCGTGCGGCCAGTTTATGCGTCGTTGTGTTACCGACAACCACTCGTTCACTCCATGCAACGTAGGCTTGCCCTTTTGCATTACTGGCGATGTGCGGCGTGCCTTCGACGAGTGCTTGGATTTCAAGCGGCGCACTCCAGGCATTCGTTGCAGCGCTGTAACGAGCCACGTAAATCACCGACTGCGATGCTGCCACATACCATGCCGCAAACGCATTGCCCGCGTCGTCGATCGTTGCGCCAACAAGCACATTAATCTGACTGGGATCGGATGCTAACTTCACCGGGTCGCTCCAATGAGCGCCGTCATAGACGTTGGCATAGAAGTCGTTAACCACAGTGTCTGACGCGCCCACCTTTGTGAACGTAACTGCACGTCCAAACCTTGACGCGGCGAGTTCAAAAGACTCAAAGGATAACTTGCTATCATTGAGCGTATTCAGAATATCGGCGCTACTCCATCCGCCATCCGTTGTGTGTACGGCATTAAAATGAGTCGTCACACTGTCGCTCCCCCGACCGGGAAAGACGACAAACGCAACGGACTGGCCGTTCGTCGCCACACGGAAGTCTTGGGGACCAAACAAACCGTATGCCAAACTGGTGGTAGCTACGCCTGCATCCATCCAGGTTTCACCTCGAAAGCGTTCGGTTTGAATCTTTGCGCTGGTTACAGCGCTGTTGGTCATTATGGGCTCTGACCAAGCCACAAGCGCTTCACCTGACAAGGGAGCCAAATGCTGCGTGCCACTGTATCCAATCGCAGGTGAGGTCGGCGCTGACCACGCACTGCCGTCAAAACGCGATGCGGTGTTTTCGAATTTCAAGTTGATGAACTTGGACCAGCTTAGGTAGGCATTGCCGTCCAAACCAGCCACCAGCGCGGTGTCGCTACCGGGATCCTGATCAGCGGCGAGTGGCCGCATCGCGGACTCCCACACACCTGCCGTTGCGCGACGCGCCAAGAGACCCTCTGGGTTCACACTATAAGAATTAGCGTTCAGTTGTGTCACCACGGCATCTGACCAAACCAAATGGACGTGACCAATGCCGTCAGCAGCCAATAGCGGAGTAAAGTATGCTGCCTTGGCACCATTGGTGTGCTGGGTGGTTGTCCACGCTTTTCCATCGGTTGTATAGGCTGTCTTCACGGTGTCCGTGTAGGCTTCGGCGCCCGTGTGATCGGTCTCGTCACACCACGCGAGTGTCGCAGCACCTAGCGAATCGACAACGATTGAAAAAGTAGCGCCTTGGCTGTATTGCGTGGCAGGGTTGGCAACGTCGACGGCGTCGCTCCAAATGCCATCGCGGGTGGTAAACTTCAGCATTTGTGCGGCGGGCAGCGCTGTTTGATCGTTTGCATGAATGTCGGTAGTGAGTGTGATCGTATAAGGCGCCAACAATGCGAACGTATCGCTGGGGGCAAAGGTGACGGTTGCGCCATCAACTGAAAGATTTCCCGCCAGTGCGCCGCCTGGCCCGCTGACCGCGAACGAGGTTGATGTCACCGTGTCTGCTGCAATCGGCTTTGAGAACACAACGATTATCGGTGCGCTTGGCTCAACCGCATTGGCCCCATCGGTGGGCATGCTGGTTAGAATGCGCAGCGCATTGTTATCGTCAGAACCGCAACCCCAAAATGAGGTGCATACGAGGACAGAGAAACAAACAAGGCGGGTCGCGATGCTGCGCATGATTAAGCTCCTTTAGTTATTCACGCATGAGGATACAGCGTTTTGGTTGCTCAATGCAACGCTTATACTTAGGGACACCTAGGGGCTTAGGGACTTAGGGACTTAGGCGCGTAAGCGAGCGAGCACTTGAGAAAAATCTGCTGGTAAGGGTTCTAAAAAATGCACAGGTTTGTGGGTGCGCGGATGCACGAAGCCCAGCTCAAAGGCATGCAGCATGATGCGCGGCGCTTTGATAAGCGTCTTGCCTGTGTCACGGTAGTCGCGAATGTACACTTCTTCGCCGACGAGAGGATGACCGGCTTCGCTTAGGTGGATGCGGATCTGATGTTGGCGGCCGGTTTCGAGCTGACACTCAATTAACGTGGCGGCTTTAAGTTTTTCAAGGACCCGCACGTGGGTGGTCGATGCTCGCGCATCGTCGGGCGGCTGGTGCGAGCGCGGCTTACGAAACACGCCCCACGACCCGCGCAAGCCATCGCCACGATCCGCGATAAGATAACTGCTGCACGTCATGTCGCGCGCCTCGCCGTGCACAATGGCCTGGTAGCGACGCTCAACCGAGTGTACGCGAAACTGCTGCTCAAGATGTTTCTTGGCTTCGAGCGTACGTGCAAACACCAACAGACCTGTGGTGTCCTTGTCGAGCCGATGCACCACGCCCAAAGGTGGGTCATACAGGGTTTGACCTTTGGTCTTGTCAGCGCGGGCTTTGGCCATCTTGCGCAGCGCAGCGCGCGTCTGATCAACCAGTGTGTCTTTGTCGGTTTCTTCGAAGGGCACGCTCATCATACCTGCAGGTTTGCGCACCACCACCACGTCGCGATCCACATACGCGATATGTGTTTGTGGCAGCACCCCGCGGCGCAGCTTTTCAGCGTGAATGCGCACCTCAATGCTGGCGCCCTGCCTCAGCCTTGCGGCGGGGTCGAGTCCGCGTTCGCCATCCACCCACACGCGGCCACTTTCACATAGACCTTTGGCCTGGTTCCACGAGCACGCAGAGCCCGGCGTGGTGAACTCGGCATATTTCGAGCGCACAAACGCCGCGAGGGTTTGACCCGCGTCGCGGTGACCCACGGTGATCGCGTTTGCCATGAAGCGCGCAGTATAGCTTGAAAACGTGGCCTTGAAAGAATGACAAAGCATGCTTAGTAATAAGCGGTGAAAACAGGCGAACATCATCAGGTGATCGTGGTGGGCGCAGGCGTCGGGGGCCTGAGCTGCGCACGTGCCCTAAAATCGCGTGGGGCCGATGTGATCGTGATGGAGCGGGCTCGCGGCGTGGGTGGGCGTTGTGCAACGCGGCGCATCGAGGGCCAACCCGTCGATCATGGCGTGATGTTTTTGCATGGCAGCGAACCTATGTTCATCGATGCGCTGAAGGAAGTGACAGTTGATAGCGCCAAAGCGTGGCCGATCATGGTGCAGGGCGAAGGTAAACCATGTCAGCCGCGCGCGTTTAACCCTGGCGAGGTGCGCTTTTCATTCGAACAAGGGGTCAACAGTTTTGCCAAACATCTAGCACAGGGTGTTGACGTTCGACTCGGGTGTAACGTGATCGATGTACAACCTGATGAGCGCGGTACCCGCATCAGGTTGGAAAGTGGTCAGGCGTTGACGGCAAAACATTTGGTGCTTGCGTTGGCACATTCACAAACGCTTCATTTGCTTGCGGGTTGGCCGGCCACCCATGCTTGCAAAAGTGCGTTTTCGCTTCTGGAAATGATCTCGGCGCAGGCGTGCTTAACGACTATCGCGCTTTATCCTCGTTCAACTCGCGCACCCGAGTGGGACATCTTTTATCCTGAAGACTCCGCGATGTTGCAGTTGATTAGCCATGATTCGAGCAAACGCCGCGCGCCAAAGTGGCTCGCACTGGTGATGCAGGCGCGGCCCGCGTGGTCGCGTGCGCATCTAAGCACCGATGTGCAGCAATGGTCGCGCTTAATGTTTGAGGAAGCCGCGCGCCTTGCGGGCGAATGGATCAAACGTCCACAAGTTGTCGATACCCAGTCTTGGCGCTATGCTCGCATCGATTCGGATAGCGAACTGAAACGACCCCTTGTGTTAGACACGCCTTCAGGCGGCTCGATAGCATTTACGGGCGAGCTCTTCGCTCCAAGTGGAGGCGTTCAAGCGGCCTATCTGGCGGGGCGGCAACTGGCTGAAAGACTTGCTGAACGATTGACCGAACGACCGATGGAATGATTAGCAGACAATGACTGAACAAAAATCGACCATGAAGGGCATTGAAACACTGCGGGCACTTGTTGAGCGGGATCGCGACCATGAATGCGACGGCTTCGGACAACATAAGGTGTGCGTGCGTATTGTCGCGGTGGCAGAACTTCCCACACGTTTTGGCGACTTTGCCATCGTCGCTTTTTGGAACAATCGCGATGAAAAAGAACATGTCGCGATTGTGCGCGGCGATATCATCGGCGCTGAAAACGTGCCGGTGCGTTTGCACTCGGAATGTTTGACGGGCGATGGTTTGGGCTCACTGCGTTGTGATTGTCGCGACCAACTCGAAAACGCGCTGCGCAAGCTCGGTAGCATGGAAAAGGGGCTGCTGCTTTATTTGCGCCAAGAGGGCCGCGGCATTGGGCTACTAAACAAAATCCGCGCCTATGCGCTGCAAGATAAGGGTCTTGACACTGTTGAAGCCAATATTGCGCTTGGCTTTCGTGATGATGAACGCGATTATTCGGTGGCAGCGCACATGATTGGCTCGCTCGGTGTAAAGTCGATTCAGTTGATGACCAACAACCCGAACAAGATCGACCAGCTGAAACAACATCATGTGAACGTGGTGGGGCGCATCCCCCATGTCATGCAACCGAATCAGTACAACCGCACCTACCTTGAAACCAAGGCAGCGCGCTCGGGGCACTTTATCGACTTTAAGCAATTGACGGAGCAAGACGATGAGGTGGTGCTCGAGGATAACGAGACCCCACTCGCACCCTAAAGAGGTGGTCTGGGGGGGGCCAAACCCGCTCACTAAGCGCAACGCCTAGGGCTTCGCGAATCGTTCGCTACTGTTTGGTCGCCCCCAGACCACCTCAAATCAACTCCTCTTCGCTCGAAGGCCGCGGCACGCTTGATTTTATGTTTAGACTCAACGTCCTGTGTTATCATGCGGGTTTGTTAACGTGTTTTCGCCAAACAATAGTTTCGTCGTTACCGGGTGCTTAACCTGCTGCTTTGTGTGCGTGGCGTGCATCAGCACACCGGTTCCCAATCAAGTCGCACCGCCCAGCGATGCCGATTTTTTTGTGAGCGCCGGTGCAAGCGATACCGCGCGATGTACGGCAGCTGATCCGTGTTCGCTCACCCATGCACGTGATCTTGCACGGCTCGCCCTACCGGCTAGTCGCGACGATGTGATCGTTGAGCTCAAAGGTGGTTTGTATGCACTGACAGAGACGTTCGCGCTGACGGGTGATCAAGATTCAGGTCGCAACGGGCATCAGATGATTTATCGCAGTGCAAGAGGTGAGCAGGCGATTTTGAGCGGTGGTATGAGCGTTGGTGGGTGGCAGAATACCGGCTCTGGCAATCTTGTTTCGGCGCAAGTACCCGAGGGAATGACCAGTCGATCGCTGTACGTCAACGGCAAACGCGCCATACGTGCACTTGAACCCGCGCCGGGCCTTACGAAGGTTACAAATGGATTTACAGTGCCGGTTGGATTTCGCACGACGTGGAAGAATCTTGAAGACCTTGAGTTCGTCGGCTTGACGGGAGCTCGCATGTTTCGTTGTGGTGTTAGTAGCATCACCAGCAACACCTTGGTCATGGATGCTGCGTGTTGGGCGCTCGCAAACAACGCAACGGCACCCTACCCGAGCAACGTCTTCGATGCGCCTGTATGGATGGAAAACGCCTACGAGTTTCTGAGTGATGCTGGCGAATGGTATCTCGATCAACCAACCCACACATTGTTTTATCTTCCGCGTGAGGGTGAAGACGTGGGGCAACTCGATGCGCAGCTTGGTAAGCTTGAGACGTTGGTCACGCTCACAGGGTCGGCCAATGCACCGATTGAAAATCTTACCCTCCGTGGTTTGTTTTTTGCTTATGCAGGGTGGCAGCAAGCGAACAGCGCCGAAGGCTATGTAAGCTTTCACGGTGGTGTGATCGCGACTGGCACCGCGGGCAACATTGTGCCTAAAACAGCGCCCGCAAGCGTGATGATGACATACGCCAACAATGTACGTGTTGAACGCTGTACGTTCAAACACCTGGGTGCAGCAGGGTTGGCGATTCGAGAAGGTAGCAAGAACACCAAGGTTGTGGGCAATCGCTTTTTTGATTTAAGTGGCTCGGCGATCTTGCTCGGTGGGCCCGAAGGTGGCAACGAAACCGATGTCAATAAGATCATCGACGCCACGTCGATTGAGAACAACAGCATCAACGATATTGGGCTCGAGTATAGCGACGCGGCGGCGATCTTTGTTGGTTTTGTTAACAACACCTCGATGACACATAATCGCATCCATAACGTGCCATCGTTTGGCGTAACGTCAGGTTGGGGTTGGTTAACTTCATCGACCGTTGGCGCAAAAATGCAAATCGTCGGCAATGTGATCAGTCAAGCATGCACACTCATGCCATTTTGCGGCTTTGTGCATACCGATGCGCCTCAACCCAACTCAACCATTAGCGATAACTATTTTCATAATGCACCGATCGGCACAGGCAGCGTGTATCTTGGTTATGCAACCAGTGGTTATGTCACCCGCAACAATGTTATCGCCGCATCGCAGTATTGGACGATTCTGCAGGTGCAAGCCACGCCCTTTGCAAACAATAATATCTTTGAAAATAATTACACCGACAATACCGTGGTGTTTTGCATCAACCCGGTCGCGGGCGGTTGTCCGCAAGATGGCTACGGCAATATCGTCAATGCGCCGATCGTAGCAAGCGCGGGCGTATGGCTACCCGCGGCACAAACGATCATGAAAACCGCTGGGCTTGAGGATGCTTATCTTGATGTGACAAATGACGCGCACCGCGTTGAGGCCGAGAGTTACGATACGTTGGGCCCCAATGTTTCTTATTACGACTCGACCACTGGCAATGTGGGTAATACTTATCGCGTGGCCGATTATGTCGATCTGTATACATCGCGTGTATATTCGAACGCCAACGCCGTCGGCAGCACCACAACGGGCGAGTGGCTACGTTATACGTTCGACGTGCCGCGCGATGGCACCTATGAGTTTCGTGCGGGCGCCGCGACCACCGACACGATTGAAGCGTTGACGTTTGAAGTCGATGGCGCTGTGATCGGGTCGATGGCGCTGCCCAACACGGGTAGTTACTCACGCGTGAGCGAAACGGTGGGGCCCAAGACCAACCTTAAGCGTGGACAACATACACTCAAAGTCACCTTCACGGGATTACTGGCCTTTGACTACTTTAGTTATACGTATGTACCCTAATTTTAGGCCATATCGAACATCAACACTTCGCTTGGTTCTGACGCGCTGAGTTTGACCGACTGCTCATCAGACATGGCCACCGCATCACCGGCCAACAATGACGTGCCGTTCACGTTCACGCTTCCACGTGCCACCTGCACCCAAGCGTGCCTGCCCGGCTTTAGCACGTGTTCGATCTGGTCACCTTGTGTGAGCATGGTGGCGTACACATCCGCGTCCTGATGAATGGTCACCGAAGCGTCACGCCCGTCGCTTGAGGCGATCAATCGCCAGCGGCCCTGTTTGTCTTCGGCAGAAAAGTGCTTTTGTTCATAGCTTGGGGTCACGCCGCGTCGGTCGGGCATGATCCAAATTTGCAAAAGATGCACCTGCTCGCTTTTTGATCCGTTAAACTCGCTGTGCGTGACGCCTGTGCCAGCGCTCATGCGCTGCACGTCGCCGGGAGCAATGACCGAACCGTTGCCCATGCTATCTTTGTGTTCGAGTTTACCTTCAAGCACATAGGTAATGATCTCCATGTCGTTGTGAGGATGTGTGCCAAAACCCTTGGCTGGCTCAACCCAGTCTTCGTTAATAACACGCAGCGCGCGAAATGAGACATGCGCAGGATCGTAGTAGTCAGCAAAAGAAAAGGTATGGTAACTCTTGAGCCAACCGTGATCGGCATGGCCTCGCTCGTTGCTACGTCTGATTGTCATCGTCATGTTGTCATCTCCTGAATGCTCAAGATAAGTCGTGCAGCAAGCAATGCAAGCCTGTCAGTGAAGTCTCAGTAATAGGATTTACCTATCACTAAGATATGGCGATTCGATTTGAACTCTTCGCGAACCGTGCGCATGATCAAGAAAGAGGAGACACCATGTTCCAGACAAAGAACAACTTACCGGAAAACACACGCGCAGGCGTGATTAAGCTTCTCAATGAGCGTTTGGCTGAAAGCATTGAGCTGAAGTTGCGTGCCAAACAAGCGCATTGGAACGTAAAAGGCGCAAGCTTCATCGCGCTGCATGAGCTTTTTGACAAACTCAGCGAAGAAGCCGACGCATGGAGCGACGATATTGCTGAGCGAGCTGTGCAGCTTGGGGGCACAGCTGAGGGCACACTGGGTGCGGTTAGCAGCCGTAGTAAACTGCCGGAGTTTGGCGTTGGGTTATCGTCTGAAAGCCAGCTTTTGCAGGCGCTGGTGAGCACGGTTGCCGAATTTGGCGCACGCGTGCGCGCCGCCATCGACGAGAGCGACAAGCTTGGCGATAAAGACAGCGCTGATTTGTTTACGGGCATTTCGCGCGGCGCTGATAAGCAGTTGTGGTTTTTGGAATCACATCTTGCGCGGTGAAGGGGCGCTGCGATTAGGCGCTCATGCTGACCGTGACGTAATATTCGCAAGGATGTGTCGTCCGGCCCGCATGGGCACTTATGACGCTTTACTGGCTTGGGGGCGCCACGAGTTGACCCAACGCGTGACCCGCGGTGGCGTTTGCATCACGGTAATGGCCACCGCCGCCACAATGATGCCTGCTGCAAAAAGCATGCGTGCATTGACAGGTTCATCGAGAATAAGCGCCCCAAGCAAAAGTGCGATCATCGGGTTAACGTAGGCATAACTTGACACGAGCGGCAGCGGCGCGACTTTGACGAGCCATGCGTAGGCCGTAAAACCAATCCACGATCCAAAAACGATAAGATAGAGCAGTGCGGACCAAGCCTGCCAACTGAATGCCGCCATGTTGAAGCGTGCCGGCTCACCCAGCACGATGCCCAGTGCTAACATGAGCACCCCACCCCACATCATTTCCATTGAAGTAGCCAACATCGAGTCTTTGGGAATGTCGTAACGACGCGAGTACAGCGTGCCCACCGCCCATGATAAGGATGCAAATAAGCCAAGCGCCGCACCTATGGGGTGAACAACCGACGCGCCGACTTTGCTGCTCACCAGCAGATACACGCCTGAAAACCCAAGCACCAGCCCCATCCAGTGTTGCGGTTTGGTTCGCTCACGCAGCCACACCCGACCGATGAGTAACATCCAAAAAGGTGTCGTGGCCACAAGCAGCGCAATCATGCTCGATGTCACGTGCCTTAGCGCCATGATCACTGCACCATTACCGCCCAGAAGCAGCGCCGCGCCTACCACACCCGTGTTGAGCCAATGTTTGGCTTCGACGCGCGCAGGCGGCTCGCCTGTGCGCCGCGCTTTGATGCGCCTTCGTGCGAGCGCCCATAAAAAGAACACCCCTCCGGCAATGATAAAGCGAACGCCACCAAGCATAAAAGGCGGCATATCGTGCACAGCGACACGAATCGCCAGATAGGTCGAACCCCACACGACATACACGCATAAGAGCGCCAGCCAGATCAGCCCGCGCGAAGGGGCGCCGGGTGAATGCGACGCTGTGGAGGATGGATTCGTTGACACGCGCGCGAAGTATACTTCAGCACGCGCATAAATCAACGCGGTGCCTCGCAAATCCATCAGTCGATGGTCGACGCTTCCGCTTCATCAGCACTCTGTGCGAAGGATGTGGGTAGGGCCTGATCGGCGCGAAATACCCATGCACCCAGTGCAAGGCCAAGCAGGGCCGACGTGAATGAACCGAGCAAAATGCCAACTTTGGCCACGTTGAGTAAACTTGATTGATCGGCAAAAGCCAATCCGGCAACAAAAAGCGCCACCGTAAAACCAATGCCGCCCACCAAGCCCACCACGCCAATGCCGCGATAGTCGACACCCCTTGGTAGCGCTGCCAACCTCAGCGTCACACCAAGCCACGACGCGAGCACAATACCAACGGGTTTACCGACGACGAGCCCGGCGATTACGCCAAGCAATACAGGTGTGGTGTCAGGTGAAAGCTTTGCGTCGGTTAAAGTGACTCCGGCGTTCACCAGCGCAAACAACGGCATAATACCGAACGCCACCCAGCCATGCAGTGCTTGTTGTAGGCGCTCAGAAGGTGAGAGCATCTCGTTTGGGCTCAGCGGCGCAGCGGGTGTGAGTAGGCCCACTACAACGCCAGCCATGGTTGGGTGAATGCCGGCTTTGTACAACGAGCCCCAAATCAAAAGTGCCGGCAAACCATAAAACGCGGCTTGGCGCACTCTGACACGTTGCATCACAAGGATCAGCCCCACACCGAGCAGCGCGCCCAAAAGCGCCAGAAAATCTGTTCGAGCCGCATACGCTACAGCGATAACAATAATGCCACCAATATCGTCGATGACCGCGAGCGCCAAGAGCAACACGCGCAACGCTGAGGGCACACGTTTACCTAAAATGGTCAGCGCGCCCACAGCAAAGGCAATGTCGGTCGCGACCGGCACACCCCAACCGCGATGCGTGAGCGCACTTTGATTAAAGAGGATGTAGATAAGCGCCGGGACGAGCATGCCGCCAAGCGCCGCGGCAAAGGGCAACGCCGCGCGGCGCCATTCGCTCAGTTCACCGCGATAAAGCTCGCGGCGGATCTCAAGTCCCGCGACGAAAAAAAAGAGCGTCATCAAGACGTCGTTAACCCAAAACTCGAATGAGGGCGTGTGGGTGCCGGCCCACGAGCCGCCCACCTTCAGTTTCAACAACCATGCGTAGCCCTCGCGCCAGCGCGAGTTTGCCCACAGTAACGCGACGATTGCTGCGCCCAGCAGCACAATCCCACTTGAGGCTTCCATCTTGAGAAAGCGTTCGAGGGGTTTGACGCGTTTAAACCACGAATCGCGGTTGATCGAAGGCGTGGGGTTGGGTTGATCGCTCATGCGTGCTCCATCTGATTGACAACACGGCTGGCGGCCCGACCTTCCGAAAATACCTGCGCTGCAACGTGCGGCGCACCCCTTGCAACAAGTATGTTCGCATGTCGCGCTCGCGCAAACCAATTCGGTGCGGAACATGACATGCGCCGATGCGCCAAAAAATTCCAGTGACTATCGCAGAATTTGCCTTTTTTAAAGGCGAATTTCCATGAGACTAAACACGAATTTCAATGGCACGCACATTGCAATCTCTTAGTCATGGGCCGCAAACATGGCCACTTAAGAGGTTCACGTGCTTAGTGCAGTATCTAAACGAACGATCCTATTCTTGCTTTCAATAACCCTTGGCGTAGCGTGTACGGCGCCCAACGAGGCGCAGGATGACTACGACACCGCTGCGAGCAACTCGGCGGAATGTCCGGTTTCAAACCTAACCAACCCCAACCCGTGCCTATCGCCGTCGAATATTCTGACGGGAAGCGTCGACGCGAACTCGGCGAGTCGCGACTTGTCTGCAGATGCGTCGCTTGCGGATGGACAGATCTGCATGCGCACGTGGAATTGTGGGGTCGCGCTTGGAAATAACAGCACCTTCATTGGAAACTCGTTTACTCAGGGTTTCTTTACAACGGGTCCTGTGGGCAGCTCGGGGCCGAACCTTGATTGGGCAAGCGAACCCACGATTGACTTGGGCGGCGGCAATCAGTGTGTTAACTATTTCCCTGGCAAACCGCAGATTGTCGGTCAGCACAATGGGCGACCCGTCTATCGCTTTCAGTTGACTTGCGCCACTGGTAACGCGGCGATGCTCGCCACCGCGCTGATTGCTGGCGGCGGGGCCGCGGCCTATCTGACGGTGCAAGTGGCACTCGTTGGTGGCGCCTACGTACTCAGTTTTTTGCCTGTTGGCGCACAAGCCGCTCTTACCTATGCAACTTTTGCCGCGATCACTACTTACCAATTCATGGAAAGCTTCGATGCCAAATTGCAGACGCTATATAATGGTACGGTGGGCGGCCTTTCGGGTGTCAAGTATACGGGTTGGAAGTCGCAGATGAACGACGCCCTCGGTTTTGTGGCTGGGTTTCTGTTGCAAAAGCAACGCAATCCTAGTTACACCAGCTTACAGGCCGGGCAAATCGCACGATCGATCGCGAACGACCCGGAACTGAAAGCGGCCGCGCCCGCCGACAAAAAGATCGCAGGATTGATCGCGACCTCGGCGGATATTGCTGCGCGTCTGGGTTATTAGGCAACCCATGGCGCAGTAGGTTCATAACATCGTGGTCACCGGCCGATAGGCTACTGACAGTCGTGATTTACAAGTGGCTCAGTGTCTTGGAGCAAACGACACAACCATTGGCCCGCCGTTTCTTGAAGTGATTCTTGTGCAAATCCGTTTTGTGAGATTTTTGCGAACTGATCGACTACAGCAACCACGTCGTGCGCGCTTGCTGGATGGGCTTGGTATTTAGGCAATAGACCACTGATGTAGTCAGCTGTTTTCGGATCGTGATCATAATAACCATCGTAGCTCTTGCCATCGTCGTTAATCCAATCGACGGTGGTGTTACTGACGGCATCAACATACTCGTCGACATTGGCTATGTCGTCTTGTGTCGTCGCCCAATTTCTTAACTCATCCTGCAACCCCGGGAAGTCTACCAGCGCCCAAAGCGGGTCGACCGACCCACCGGACAACACCCCGCGCAATATGACATCGCCACCTTCAAACGAAAGTAACGGACCACCGGAATCACCGGGCTGAGTCCACAGAACATAGGGTGGGTTGAATGTTGCCCAATAGAGAGATTCGTCACCCTCGGTAAAAATGATGGGCGTGGGGTACGTATATTCGTTGAAGAAGAGAATGTCTTGTCCCTTGTCTGGGACACGACTGACGTTAAGCGTTTTCGCAGTGGTCGCGAAGTGATTCTGTACGTGCAAAGACAATTGTTCATTGACGCGAGTGCCACTGACTTGTAAGGCCTGACCCTCGGCTGGATCGTCGCGCGCGATCATCACGTTCGATAAATCAATCAAGCCCTCTTGTGAGAACGGTTTGCTCCAGGTGATAACCGCGACATCCTCATATTCGGCAGGATCGGCGCCTTGACGGTCGGTAAAGCCGTATGTGGTTAACGCACTAAACAGCTCACAACGCGGTTTGCTTAGATCTTGATTAAACCAGAGACAAAGATATTTGAGCTTAAACCCACTACCCCCGGACCATCGCAGAGCTTGCAAAACATGATCGGCCGTGACTATTACACGCGAAGTGCCGCCCAGAACAATACCACCTGCGATGTCGATGATGCTCAGCTGATCGGAAGGCAACTTTTGCGCCGCTTCCTTAATGACTACTTCAAGAATTTTTTCGCGCGTGAGCCTTCCGGCATCAACCTGCGCTTGAAGATCAGTTTCCGAAAGGAAAAAAGCCACCGCGTTGGCGTGCCCCTGTCCATCAGGAAATTGGATCTCGGTATCGGTCGCGATGGTCGGCTCACGAGAAACACAACCCAGCTGGGCAACCAGCACAAGGCAGGCCCAACCAGTTGCAAGCCAACCATGTCGTCTCCCGTGCGAGAATGTCAGGATCATAAGCACCGTTAAGTGACAATTAACGTATCATATATTGAACTTTTTTCCAGTGATTGAGCCGCCGCATGGGCTGTTGTCGACGATATAGCGGTGACCTATTGACAGAGTCCGAAGGTGATTTATTATGTAACGAACGTTACATAATGGAGGACCTATGACACGCTTTAGTGATAAAAATGTATTAATTACAGGTGGATCAAGTGGTATCGGTATATCGACAGCCGAACTTTTTCAAAAAGAAGGGGCCCACGTTGCGATTACTGGACGCACAAACGATACGCTTGAGAGCGCGCGAGCTAAGTTAGGCGACAAGGCGCTGATACTGAAGTCCGATACCGCCAAGCTCGACGAGATTGGGGCGGCGATCGACAAGGTCAAGAGCGCCTTCGGATCATTGGATGTGTTGTTTATCAACGCTGGAATCGCCAAGTTTGCGCCTTTCGACCAAAGCAACGAGGCGCTCTTTGACGAAACCTTTGATATTAACGTCAAAGGTGCGTTCTTTACGATTCAGCGTGCGTTGCCGATCTTAAAAAATGGCGCGGCCATTGTGTTGAACACATCGGTCGTCGATACGAAGGGTTTTGCGAACACAAGCATTTACTCGGCATCCAAAGCAGCGTTGCGATCATTGGCGCGCACTTTGGCCACCGAGCTTTTGCCAAGAAATATCCGTGTGAATACGGTCGCACCGGGCCCGATCGAGACGCCCATTTACAACAAACTTGGGCTAAGCAGCGAGCAACTCGAAGGCTTTTCGGCGGTGATGCGTGACATGAACCCGATGAAGCGTTTTGGTCAACCTGAAGAGGTGGCCAAAGTGGCGCTGTTTTTGGCATCGAGCGACGCATCGTATATCACAGGCCAGCAAATCTACGTCGATGGAGGCGTATCGCAGCTATAATAGGAGTGAATGGCACGCCCAAGGGAGTTTGACGAACGCGAGGTGCTCGATCGTGCACTGGATGTGTTTTGGACCAAAGGGTTTGAAGCGACATCGGTGCAAGACCTAGTGAACGCGACCGGCCTTGGGCGTGCCAGTTTGTATGCCGCCTTTGGCGATAAAGAAGGGCTCTTTGCGGCGACACTTGAGCATTATCAAAAACAACGCGCGGCAGAATTAGACACGTTGGTGAATGCGGCGTGTTTGCGCCCTGCGCTTAAAGTTTATTTCGACACGTGGATCGACACGCACGCGTCGGGGCGCGGGCCGCGTGGTTGTTTTGTTTCTAAAAGTGCCACCATGTGCGAAACACAAAGTGGTCGACTAAAAGGCTGGCTTGAACGCGCCATCAACCAGATGGATCAAACCTTCGTGCAGGCCATCGAGCGCGCTCAAGCGCGCGGCGAAATCAGTTCACACACGGACGCCAAGGCACTCGCGCATTTTCTGAGCGTGTTCTTACAAGGTTTGTCGGCGGCGAGCAGCGCGGGACAAGACAACCAAGCGCTCAAAACAAGCGTAGAGCTGATGTTACGTGCGCTTGATTGATGGCTAAAAACCGGTATTGCCCGATTGGACGACCGCCGCCTTATTCGGTGCGGTGACGCTGACCCCGGTGCCCACCTCAAAACTTGAGCCCACCACGGAAAAGTTGTTGGTCTGTGATGCAATGCCAACCGCTTGCGTATTGGTGGCGTTAATAAATTGCGTGGCGCTCACATGCATTGATGCGGCCGCACCTAAGACAATGCCGCCCTGTTGACCCACCGCCATACCGTAGCCATTATTGGAAATTGTTGAACCGTTAATATTGACGTTGGTGCCGTAATTGACAATCGCATTGGCGCTATTTTGGTTAAAAGTCATGTTGCTGAGTTGCACGTTGGTCGTGCCCGCTTGGATCACCATTCCGCTTACGGGTAGAAATGAGGTGCCGAGATAGTGGGCACCCATCAGTTCTATGTATGTGTTAGAAAAAACATGGTTACCGCCTCCGTCAATTTGGATGCCCGCGGGCGTGCCCGCCACTTGGCCATCGTTGCCAAAAAAAGAGTTGGTGACGCGCAATGCAGCTACCACGTTGTTACCGACCGTGGCTGCACGAATAGCCGGCCCTCCGTTGATAAAGGTTAGAATCTCGTCCCAGTTTCCAACTGACATCGTTGCGCCATCGGGCACTGCCAAAATGCCAGCACCGCCGTTGCCCTGCAACAAAATCGAGCGCATATAGTATTGGCAAGCCGCCTTACCAGCACCATTGCTTAGCAAAATGCCATCCGCTTTGCTGTCCATGATGGTAACGTGTTCGATATAGGTGATGCCGGTCACGCCGAGCGACATGCCGCGAAACTGTTTGGTAATGTGCAGATCGCTGATGGTGCCGAAATTGTTAACTGGCCCCGTTGCAATGCCGATAGCGGTTTCGGCCGAAGGTGCGACATCACCACGACGTATCTCCATGTTTTGGATGCGATAGCGATTGGCAACGTCAGCGATGTTGATCTGAGGGGCTAAGAAACCCTCCTTAGCGAGCAGGATGGTTGAACCGTAACTTTCACCCACAAACGATGGGCCATCACCGGCAAGCGTCACGGATGCGCTTTGTTCGTAGGTTCCAGGGCCAAGAATTAAGCTTTTAGGACCAGTGATGACGATCGCGGCATCGATGGTTCCGCCAGCACTGATGCAGATCGACGCGGCGTCGGTCGCTTTCAAGTCTTTGGTGGCCGCGTTATAAGCCGTTGACACGCTGCCACCAAAATCGGCTGGAGAAAACACCTGACAGCCGCTCACGCCAGCAATGGGAACAAATTGGGTGGTGTGATGGGCATCGCTGTCGGCACAACCTTGCCCGATTAGCAAAATGAAGATGGCAGAACAGATACACGTTGAACGCATGCGCCATCTTATAACAAATACAACCGCACGCGAAACCATTTGCTATAGTC
>JBGAKI010000122.1:0-4318 GCA_044224525.1 Polyangiales bacterium
TGCCATCTTTGGTGACATGCACTTTAGTGCGTGTCACCGTATTCAACCCGAGTTAAAGACTTTCGCGAGTTAAGCGAAAGTCCGAGGACTTTTGCGAGTATCAGAAGTCCATCCCTGCGCCGCCGCCATGTGCATGGCCGCCCGCTTGGGGTTTCTCTTCTTTGGGCAACTCAGCCACAAGCGCTTCGGTGGTCAGCATTAAGCCGGCCACAGACGCTGCATGTTGCAGTGCCGAACGCACAACCTTGGTTGGGTCGATGACGCCAGCCGCCACAAGGTCCTCGTACTCTTCGGTTTGCGCATTGAAACCAAAGCCGCCTTTACCATTGCGCACCTTGTCGACCACGATGGAACCCTCAAGGCCTGCATTGGTTGCGATTTGACGAAGGGGCTCTTCGATTGCGCGACGCACAATTTCAACGCCTACCTTTTGCTCGATCGGCAGATCGATCTTCTCAAGGCCCGACTGTGCACGAATCAACGCCACGCCGCCGCCAGGCACGATGCCTTCTTCGACCGCTGCACGTGTTGCATGCAATGCGTCTTCAACGCGCGCCTTCTTCTCTTTCATCTCGATTTCCGAAGCAGCGCCAACCTTGATCACCGCCACGCCGCCCACGAGCTTGGCAAGACGCTCTTGCAGCTTCTCGCGATCGTAGTCGCTGGTGGTGTCTTCGATTTGTTTACGGATCACATCGATACGGCCTTTGATGTCGGGCTTCTTGCCAGCACCGTCAGCAAGGGTGGTGTTCTCTTTGTCGATGCTGATGCGCTTTGCACGGCCCAAGTCATTGAGCGTGATGCTCTCAAGCTTAATGCCAAGCTCTTCGCTCACCACTTGACCACCGGTCAAGACAGCGATGTCTTTGAGCATCTCTTTACGACGATCACCAAAACCGGGCGCCTTCACTGCAGCGCACGACAAGGTGCCACGCAGCTTGTTCACAACCAATGTGGCAAGCGCTTCGCCTTCGATGTCTTCCGCAATCACAAGAATCGGCTTCTTCTGACGCTCGATCGCTTCAAGCACGGGCAAGAGATCCTTCATGCTCGTGATCTTCTTTTCGCAGATCAAGATGTACGCATCTTCAAGCACGGTCTCCATGCGCTCTGGATCGGTAACGAAGTAGGGTGACAAATAACCACGGTCAAACTGCATACCCTCAACAACGTCGAGTGTCGTGTCCAAGCCCTTGGCTTCTTCAACGGTGATCACGCCTTCTTTACCAACTTTTTCCATCGCCTCAGCAATGATGTTGCCGATCGTGGTGTCGCCGTTGGCCGAGATGGTGCCCACCTGAGCAATCTCTTTGGGATCGCGCGTTGGCTTGCTCAACTTCTTGAGCTTTTCGATGATGTCCTCAACAGCCTTGTCGATGCCGCGCTTGATCTCCATTGGATTATGCGCTGCGGCCACAAGCTTTGAACCCTCGCGATAGATCGCTTGAGCCAAAACGGTTGCGGTTGTGGTGCCATCACCGGCAACGTCAGACGTGCGTGAGGCTACTTCGCGCACCATCTGCGCGCCCATGTTCTCGAACTTGTTCTCAAGCTCGATCTCTTTGGCCACCGTCACACCATCTTTGGTGATCGTCGGTGAACCAAAGCTCTTCTCGATCACAACATTGCGACCCTTGGGCCCCAAGGTGACCTTAACTGCATTGGCAAGCGCGTTGACGCCCGCAAGAATGCGAGCACGTGCGTGCGAGTTATATAAAATTTCTTTAGCTGCCATGTTGTTATTCTCCTCTTAGTTCTCAGTGTTGAATTTATTTCTCGATGACGGCCAAGATGTCGTCTTCGCGAAGGATCAGATGCTCTTCGCCGTCGATTTTGACCTCGGTGCCGCTGTACTTACCAAAGAGCACGCGGTCGCCAGCCTTTACGTCCAGCTTGCGCTGCGAGCCGTTCTCAAGCACTTTGCCGTTGCCTACAGCCACGACCTTGCCTTCAACAGGCTTCTCTTTAGCAGTATCAGGAATAATAATTCCACCTTTGGTTTTTTGCTCTTCTTCAATGCGTTTTACGATCACGCGGTCTTGCAATGGACGAATCGCCATGATTTGCCTCCTTTATTGCTGTTTTTGTTAGGTTTTTTGCGAACTGCCAAAATCAGCAGCCCGACAAAGACTGACCTGCCTTATTAGCACTCGGCATTATCGAGTGCTAATCGGCCCCAGCAAAATAAGTCGTCCAAAAACGCTGTCAAGCCCCGCCGAACACTCTTATAAAGATAATAAATTCAATCACTTATCTTATACTCGGCGTCAGCAGGCTAGCTAAAGGCGTACTTTCTTGTACCAACATAATCCTCTAACACGAGGAAAATACACAACAAATCGTGCTTGCCCATGTCGGGCACTTTTAACGCTGATTGTCGCTTTTGGATACACTTAAATAGTAGCCCGGCTCTTTGACGGGATACGCGAGGTCTTATGAGCATTGAGTTTCATGTGGATGTTAGGGGTTTCTTTCATGAGCGCGTCTCAAAGGTCATCAAACATCGGGATATCCAAAAGAACGAATACATTGAGTTCTACCTAGTCGATTTACTGGCCCAGTTTGCCTTTACCGCGCATGAAGCATTGCTCACGCAGTCCCTGGTCGACTTATTGATTCAGGCCGAATCGTCACCCGCGAGCGAAAAACTCAAACGCTATCGAGAGCTAGGCGACTTTGCCTTGTTCATCGCTGGCTTTTTCAATGATCATCTCGAGCGGCGTGGTGTCAGTCGCAGCTACGCCATCGACATGGGCGGCAATGCCTACGCCAACGCCTCGGCCCTGGCAGCCTTACCGGGCCGTAGCGACCAGGGGCTTCCCGAAGTGTTTCGCGCGCTCGCGCAAGATTTCGACGACTACGCAAATGTGCTCGACGACGTGCGCGAACAAACCCAAATGCGCACCCCTCAAGAAGTGGTGAAACTTTACGAACGTTGGTTGCGCACCGAATCGCCCGTACTCGCACAGCGCCTCGAACAGGAAGGCGTCTTTCCACAACTGCCCACTAAAGATCCAAAAGGCGGCGCCAACTAGTTCATGCAAGCCAAACCACATTCCGCAAGAACGCTATTAGAGCAACGCTTGCGCGCCATTCAGCAATGCCTCGTGGATCTTTACGCCCTGCAAACGCACCTCAATGTCGACGCATTTTTGCTCGACGCATATGAGCTCAAAAGGCTGCTGCCCGATCTTGAAACACAGCGAGAATCGCTGCTCATTATCGAAACCGACAGCGATTGCGAACTCGCGGTCTGCTTTGACGATCACGTATTAGACGCAATCGCCAGCAACACAAACGCGTTTGATGCGATGTGCTTGGCGCTCGAAGGTGTCAGTCATTTCTTGTATGTCGTCGAACGCGTTGATCGCGGCGTATCCACGTCACTCTTAGAACTCGAGCTGCAAGCTGAAGTCGACAAATATGCGGTGCATTTGTTTCAAGCCGCCGGTGAACACGACACCCCAAACAAACTGCGACGCATCAGCCAAGACCTACGCACCCGTCTTTACGAGAACGTGCATTTTCTGCACGCCGAAGATTCAGAGCAAGGTCAGCGCTACCGCAATGCCAACATGCTTGCGCAACGTTATACAGCACGCCTAGAGGAACAGTTTTTAACGCGACGTGTTGACTTGTCCGCGCTTAAACTTGAACTTCGGCGTTTTTATCGCCTGCATCTCAATCACAAACTCAATGCTGCGGCCTAAAACAGCAGCGCTTATTTGTTCTTGGCTTTAAGATCGCGAATGTATTCGCGCACAGCGCCATCAACGCTGCTTGCGTAAGCGACTTTTTGCGCAGCAATTTCGCGCAAGGCTGTCACAGCCTCACGGTTTTTGCTGTGCACCAGCGGCTGGATGCCTTTGATAAGCGCGCGAGCGCGTTTGGCGGCCAAAACCACCAATGCAAAACGGTTTTCTTCGTGCCTGAGGCAATCTTCAACGGTAACGCGTGCCATAATGTTGAGCGAAGGCTAGCAAATAAGCGGCAAAACGTCAACTCATGCGACCGCTCATGCGATCAGTGGTAAAATAGGGTAGGCTCGCCCATGGATCCACCTACGGTTATGTCGCTGGCTTGGCTACAAATAGAAAACGACGGCGAAACGCGTCGTGTAGCGCTCGCCGGCAGCAACTCTCTCGGCAGACACCCCAATAACAGCATCCAACTGCTCGATCGCATCGTCTCTAAAGAACATTGCCGCATCGATTTTGTTCGCGACGTATACCTCTTGCGCGATCTTGGCTCGCTCAATGGCACGTTCGTCAACAACGAGCGCGTCGTCGAGCGCATCTTAAAGTCAGGCGACACAATC
>JBGAKI010000123.1:0-4277 GCA_044224525.1 Polyangiales bacterium
GAAAGCGGAATAACCGTTGCAACCACCAAACCTGCGCGCAAGTTGCCTAAAAGCAAAAACAGCACTGCGATGACCAGCAGTGCACCTTCTAAAAGATTTTTGCCCACTGTACCAATGACGCGATTTACAAGCCTTGAGCGATCATAGAAAGGCTCAAGCCGAGTCCCTTTAGGTAAAGAAGGCGTAATCTCAAGAATTTTTTGTTTGACCGCAGCAGTGACCGTACGCGAGTTTTCACCAAGAAGCATCAGCGTAACACCTACGACAACTTCGCCCTGACCATTGTAAGTTGCAGCACCGCGTCGCAGTTGTGGACCAAACACCGCTGTGCCAACCGTAGCAATTGTAATCGGAGTACCTTCGGGCGTTGCGCCGATCACCACTCGCTTTAAGTCCTCAAGATTTTTGACCAGGCCACTTGCGCCAATAACAAAGTGTTCACGATTGTGCTCGATATAACCTCCGCCCGCATTCGTATTCGACTTTTCTAATGCAAGGGTTACCTGTGCAACCGAAACACCGGCCGCTTGCAGCCGTTTCGGATCGAGGATGACTTGGTACTGTTTGTTCTCTCCACCGAAACTGTTAATCTCAACCACACCGGGAACAGTACGCAGTTTCGGCCCAATGCTCCAGTCGAGCAGCTCCTCTAGCTGCATCAGTGAGAGCTTATCGTTACGCACAACAAACTGAAATATCTCGCCCAATCCACTGCTAATCGGGCCCATCATCGGTCTGCCATACTGAGCGGGCACACGCTCTTGTGCTTCGCGCATGCGCTCGTTGACCATTTGCCGTGCAAAATAAATATCGGTGCCATCACGAAAAACAACGGTGACAACCGAGAGACCATACTTTGAAATCGACCGTATTTCAGTTGTTTGCGGAATGCCCGCCATTGCACGCTCGACCGGTATGGAAATGTACTGCTCGGTCTCAGTCGGCGACAGCGCAGGCGCGGTGGTAATCACCTGCACTTGAACTGTTGTCACATCGGGCACGGCGTCAATCGGCAGCTTTAGCGCCGATGTCACGCCGACAAACACAAACAAGATCGAAGCGAACACGACAACCACGCGATTTCGCAACGACCAATGAACAATCGCAGAAAAGATTGCCATTATTCATCCTCACTAAAGGTGTTTTTAAGAATCGCGCTCTTTAAATTAAATACACCATCAACCACGGTTTGCTCGCCTTCACGCAAACCCGAGATGACCTCGACTTCACTAAGCGAAGTCTGCCCCAAAACTACTTCATGAATCGCGAAATCACCATCATTATGTTTGACAAAGACCACTGATTTTCCGCCAATCTCTGTTACGGCGTCGCGTGAAATGACCAAGACAGGCGCTAAGGTATGATCTTGCGAAGTAGATATAAACGCGGTACCAAAAAGACCTACGCGCAGTTTATCGTCTCGGTTAACTAAAGGAATACGCGCAGTAAGCGTGCGCCCGACGGCATCGATCTGTTGGCTGATATAAGCAATCTTTCCGCTGAAACGTTCACCTGGAAAGGCATTTAACTGTACACTTGCTTCAGAATCTTTTTTTACATACGCCAGATCCTTTTCAAACACCCGCGCCAAAAACCAAACCTGAGAAATATCTGCGATGGTTGCAAGCGCGGCATTGACAGTGACGGGTTGTCCAACCACTGCGTCGCGACTTATCACTATGCCACTTATTGAAGCACGCAAGCTAAGCTCAGAGCTTTCACCGGCAGTCCCGGCGCCGAGTGCCTTGAGTTGCGCATGCGAGGCGCGCGCCTGCGCCTCGAGCGATTCAGCTTCTGCGTTGGCGCTAAGTGCTTCTTGCTGAGCAGCTAAACCCTTGTTAACAAGCGCTTGCAGTCGGTTGGCATTGGCTCGCGCTGCTTTTGCTCCAACGGTGGCAGTCACTTGAGACGCTTGAATATTGCCCACTTCAGGCACACGAATAGACAACAGCACCTCACCTTTTTTGACTTGGCTGCCTTCTTGAAAGTTGACGCGGGTGATGCGCCCCGTCACAGGGCTTGCAACATCAGCAACGCGATCAGGATTTGCAGCAATCTCACCTGGTAAGCTTAATGTTGTGGCAAGCACCTTTCGCACCGCCGGTAATGTGCGAATCTGCATTTGAGCCACAACTGACGAAGAAAGTCGCAACTTTTGTGGAAGTGTTTCATGAGCCGGCTCATCACTATGCGGTTTGACAGCTTGTGTTTCTTTTTTTTGTTTTGCTTCACCCGAACAGGATGTGATGATCATGCACAAAACCCACAGTGCTTTCTTATAGTTTTTCATTGTATTCCTCGTTCAAGTGCAACGCCGGCTGCGCGTGCAAGTTCAACCGATGCGTTGCTAAGTGCCAGTCGAGCTTCGATACTATCTTGCAAAAAAGTAAACAAATTTTGTTGTGTTAAGAGTGCATTGTGTAAAGGCATGCGTCCCGCGCGAATCTCATCGGCAATCGCATTGACCGACTGCTCGGCACCCTGAAGGTCTTCTGCTGTAAAAAGACTTCGCTCCAGTTGCCGCGCGTTGTAGTCAGCGCGCGCGGTGGCAAAGCGCAATAGCACCTCACGTCGTTTGCGCTCGGCATCAAAATCCGCCTTTTTCGCCAGCGCTTTTGCTTCTGCTATTTCACCCTCGTATGTACGACCAAGCGGCTGGGGTAGTGGAATCGGAAATGCTAAACCTAGACCAAACACACGTTCATTAAATCCATCATTCTGTGCAAATCCCGATAGCGTTGGATTAGGCACACGCGAGCGTTTATAAAATGAAGCCTGAACTTTTTGTGCCTCGCTCTCAGCGCGCAGCGCGCGCACTTCAGGTTGCATTTCGCTTAGAAGGGTGATCTTTGAAACAGCAAGCGGCTTGAGCTCGCCTTCCACATTCAGCGAAAGCTTTAGAGGGTCTATGCCCAGTATCAGTGCAAGGGTAGCTAACGAAACTTCATGCCTTCGCTCGGCTTCAATGCGAGTTTGTGAACTGCGAAGCGCCGCGGCACGCGCAACTTGCGCATCAACAAGTGCACTAAGCCCTTCTCGTGCACGTTCGCTTGTTGCAGTTGCCACTGTACGAGCTGTATTTTCAAGTAACACTGTTAACTTAGCGCGCTCTTGAGCTGCGATCACTTCAAAGAATGCGCGCCAGGTCAGCGCGGCAACATCGCGCGCACTAACAAGTTGATTGGCACGCGCGGCTCTCAGCCTAGCATTGGCTGTTTCAAGTCTAGCGCCACGTTGGTTTGCAATTTCAATCTCCTGTGAAAGCGCTGCATACCAATTCGTGACATCTGAACCACCTGTATTCATAGGTTTTCTGCGCCCCGCAGAAAGCGATAACGTCGGATTCGACGGCAAAATCGGATTCGCAGCAGTCTGTTGACCGCGCGCTGCTGCGATCGTTTCGCGACTTGCTTGCAAGAGCGGGCTTTGCGTTAGAGCACAACTTATAATATTCACACGTGTAATGACTTTGCAGGCAGGGCTTGTTCCTTGTGCCTGTGCATTGCTCACAATGGCCGCGACAATCATCGCGCCGATAAATAAAAAGCGTTTCATACAGTATCTCCACGTCTGCAATGCAGACGAACCAATGGTTGGTTTAAATAGTTAGTTAAAAGAGTTACGAGCAAAGCATCGCAAACCCTGAATACCAGAGGATAACTAACCTAGACGTGGTGGTCGATCGATCGACGACAAATCGACGAGGGAGATACGACTAAGAGATGCAATATGGTGGCGCGTAACTTCTGGCGCCCACAAGAATGTCATGATTGAGAAATAAACCAGAAGGGCAGGCGCACTTCCCGCTTGGCCACAATGACAAACCGGACACCCCGGAGGACATGACTGAGGATTAGTGCAATCATCATTCGAAGCACCATCTGATACATGTGTGACTAGGTCGAGCCCATCAGCAGCAAGATGAACAACGCCCGACAAATGAAGCGACAAACAAAATGCGAGCAATGCAAAAAACTTAGTCATGAAATGAAGTAATTATTATAAGCCAACTCCTTTGCATTTACAAGTACTGCCATAAACATGAAAAGTGGGAGGCTTTGAAGTCGGGATTCTGGTCTCGATGGAGTCAACCTTGAAATACCACCCTGAATGTTCTGGGCTTCTAACTCTGATCCCTCATCGGGATCGAGGACACTGTCTGGGGGGCAGTTTGACTGGGGCGGTCGCCTCCAAAAAAGTAACGGAGGCGCGCGAAGGTTCCCTCAAGCTGATTGGAAACCAGCTGTAGAGTGTAAAAGCACAAGGGAGCTTAACTG
>JBGAKI010000124.1:0-4267 GCA_044224525.1 Polyangiales bacterium
GTCACCCATGCTGTGCACATTACGCGCCGCATAAAATTCACCTACTGTGTCACCTTTAATTAGCTTGCGAGAAAATCTCTCATACCCATCAGCAAAACGCGCGCCATAAGTTTGGTGATCGGTAAATTCACTTTGCGCAATATCTCTGGCTTTTTCACGGGCTTGATCGACATCGCTCGGCGAACAAATGCCGATCGGCACGGTATAGATAAGCAAGCACTGATCGGGTCCTGCGTAGAATCCCAACCAATGCTGGAACATGAGCATAAACTCAACCGACTCGCCTTGAACGACGGCATCCGCGGCTTGCAGACTATCGTTCGAACCAACCCCTTTAGGTTCACAAGCGTAAAGCGCGATCAAGCACACAATAGCGACAGTGCGTAGCAAATAAGACATATTAAGCTCCAATGTTAAGTATCTTAAGCTTTAACCTAGCTCAGTCGACCAAGAATGCAATTCTTAGATATCAAGCAGTGGCAGCCATAACATGCCTTACCCAAAAACACCTAAATCGCCGAAATAAACGATGATCGTGTCAGCCCGGCAGGCCCTGCCCAACGAAAGCGCGGTCTTTGAGCGCGGCAATGCGCACATCAAGCGGTGGGTGCGACGCGAACAACGCGAGCATGCCGTCATCGCGAATGCCAAAGGCTTGCAGCGACTTGGGCATCATGGCCGGACCATGCGCTTGTTTCAAGCGCTGCAAGGCCGCGATCATCTGCTCGGGCTTGGTCAGCTGTGCACCAGCCGCGTCGGCACGAAACTCTCGACGGCGACTGAACCATGCCACGATCATGCTCGCCAAAATCCCAAGCACCACTTGCATCACCATGCTGATGATCCACGCCGCAGGCCCCGGTCCACGGCGCTCGCCATCATCGCGTGAGTTCATCGCGCGATCCGCCACAAAACCAATCACACGCGACAAGAAAATCACAAAGGTGTTCACCACGCCTTGAATCAGCGCGAGCGTCACCATATCGCCATTGGCTACGTGACCAATCTCGTGCCCAAGCACCGCTTCAACTTCGTCGCGGCTCATCGAACGCAACAGGCCCGTGCTCACTGCCACCAACGCAGCGTTCTTGCGCGCGCCCGTGGCAAACGCATTCGGATCGGGCGATTCAAACACACCAATCTCGGGCATCGCAATTTTGGCATGCGCGGCAAGCTTTTGGACCGTATCAAAAAGCCAGCGCTCATCGTCCGTGCGTGCTTGTTCGATGACTTTGACGCCCATCGCCATCTTGGCCATGAACTTCGACATCCACAGCGAAATAATCGAGCCCGTAAAACCAATCACTGCAGCTTGCACGAGCAAAAATTGATAAGGAATACTGTAATCAGCGCCAATCGGAATGCGATCGAGCCCAAGCACGCGCAAAACGATGCTCAGCACCAAAATCACCGCCAAGTTGGTCACAAGAAAAAGCGCAATTCGTTTGAACATGGATTCTTTTACCTCTTGGCGAGCACTTTAACCATCGCCTGAAGCACCCGCAAGCCCCACCGGGTAAGATCTGCGATACGCGCTGTGCTGATCGCAGCGAGTACGCTAAGCTGCGTGCAAATGGCCGCCGCGGCACCCATACGCATGCGCTTCACCGCCGGTACGCTTGAGTTCCAGGCCGATAGCGAGGCAGAACTACACGCTAAGCTTGAACCCTTGGTTCAGGCCAACTTAGCCAAATGGGACGAACGCACGCACGCGTACCGTGCCGAAGCCTTTCGTTACGCTTCCATCATGCGCGTTTTGCATCACGCAAACATCGTGGTCGATGATCAAGCGCGGCGCTACGAAACGCTCGAAAGTGGCGCACGCGTGCACCGCGAAGCGCGCTATTATCAAAAAGAGGCCATCGACGCATGGCTCAAAAACAAAAGCACCGGTGTTGTGGTGTTGCCCACGGGCGCCGGCAAAACGCATGTCGCAGTGATGGCGATCGAACAAAAGCTGCGCAGCGCGCTGGTCGTCACGCCCACCCTCGATCTGGTGCGCCAGTGGTATGACATTTTGCGCAGCACCTTCGCGGTCGAAGTGGGCATCGTCGGAGGCGGGCACCACGACGTGCGCACACTCACCGTCAGCACCTACGACTCCGCCTATATTCACATGGAGCATTTTGGTAATCGCTTTGGCTTGGTGGTATTCGACGAGGTGCATCATTTACCAAGCGGCGCCTATGCCGAAGCGTCGCGTATCTGCTTAGCACCCTTTCGTCTTGGCCTGAGCGCAACACCCGAGCGCAGCGATGGTAAAGAAGCCGACCTGAGCGATTTGGTCGGCGACACCGTCTATCGTCGCGACATCAAAGAACTGCGCGGCGAGTTTTTGGCCAACTACGACACCGAACGCGTGATCATCGAACTTTCCGCACAAGAACGACAGCAGTATGAAGATGCACGCGCCCGCTACCGCAACTTCATCATGAGCCAGGGCATCAATCTGCGCGCCCCCGATGGCTGGGCCCAGTTTATTCAGCGCTCGGCACGCAGCCAAGCTGGACGCGACGCCATGCGCGCCTTTCGTTTGCAGCGCGAAATCGCCTTCGCGGCTCCCGGCAAGCTCGAATACCTAGCGCATTTGCTCTTTCAACATCGCAAAGAACGCACCTTAATTTTTACCGAAGACAACGCCACTGTGTACAAGGTCTCAAGGCGTTTTCTCATCCCCGCGATCACCCATCAAACCAAAATCAAAGAACGTAGCGACATCCTCGAGCGATTCGCCAAGGGCGACTATAAAGCAGTCGTCACCTCCAAGGTGCTTAACGAAGGCGTCGACGTGCCCGCGGCAAGTGTCGCCGTCGTCATGAGCGGCTCAGGTTCCGTGCGTGAACACGTGCAACGCCTGGGTCGCGTGTTGCGGCCCGCGCAAGACAAACGCGCCACCCTCTACGAACTAGTATCTGCGGGAACCACTGAAACATGGACCAGCCAACGCCGAAGGGAACACAGTGCTTACCGCTGATCTTGTGCGCACAAGGCGCAGCCAAGGGGTACTTCATTTAACGTTGCTCAACGCGCAATCGCGCGTGCGTGCACTGGCGCTTGCAGACCAAACAGCGGCGCTGGTGCGCAACATGATCGGACACACCCGCGAAGAAGTCAACGAAGCGCTCGCAAGCATCGAGGTCAGCATCAAAGAAACAAAGCTCGCCGAAGGCATCAAAAAGCTCATCTTTGATCGCTGCGAATTTGATGACCGCGGCACCGTTGACCCTGTTCAACTTCGTCAAGCGTTGTTCCTCAAAGCAAGTCAAGCGCGCGAACAAAGCGAAAGTGCTGACTTCGATCGCGATGCGGTCGTTAAAGCCATCGCCACACAATTTGAGCAGCGTCCTAGCGACATAGAAGACGCATTCTATGCAGACTTGGTGGGCTTACATACCTTGCGCAACGTGCAACCCTTCACGCCCAAAACCTTGATTGACCACTATGATCTTTATCAAGCGCAAGCTGTGTTGCTGCGCGCGCGGTCGATCAGCGTTACGCTCAACAACATTGCCCCTCAAGCGCTGCGTCATCTTTTCCGACAGCTCAAATTTCGTGGTCTGCTTTTCACGGTTGAATCGCGCGGCGCCGCACATGTCCTGCACATCGATGGCCCCGTCAGCCTCTTTAGCGCTTCGGGAAAATATGGTTTGCAGCTCGCGCTATTTTTACCGCACCTGGCGGCAATGAAAAACTGGGAGCTGAGCGCGCAACTTCGTTGGGGTGCCAAAGCCGAACCACTCGCATTTAAGCTGAACAGCGAAGAACTCAGCATCAGCGCGCCTCACCACGACGACACCACAACGCCCGAGCTTGAGCAACTGCGTGAAGACATCAAAGCGCTCGACGGCGACTGGAAAGCCAAACCCGCCGAACGCATCTTTCATGCACCCGCTGTGGGTGTATTAATTCCCGATCTTGTATTCACGCACAAACGAACCAAAAGCGAAGTCTATTTTGAAATGCTGGGTTTTTGGAGTCGCGAGGCGGTCTTCAAGCGCATCGATGCAGCAGCCAAGCTAAACGAGCCATTCCTGTTTGCGGTGGGCAGCAAGCTACGTGTCAGCGAGCAAATGGTCGACGACAACGCTTCGACAGCGCTCTATGTTTACAAAACCAAGATGAACGCAAAAAGCGTCGTCGAAAAACTGAACACACTCATTTAGAGCAAAGAGAAGATGAGTTGAGGTGGTCTGGGGGAGGCCAAACCCGCTCACTAAGCGCTACGCCTTCGGCTTCGCGAATCGTTCGCTACTGTTTGGCCTCCCCC
>JBGAKI010000042.1:0-28949 GCA_044224525.1 Polyangiales bacterium
GCGGGTTTTCAAGCGGCCCAGTTAAGCGGCAACCTTGAAGACATCGCCGCCACCGCGTGGTTTTACCTCAACCAGCTTGGTTTTCACGCGTCGGTCGATTTGCTCGCACAACCCGACGCGGCAAGTTTACCCGCTGACCATCACCTGCTGGAGATACTGCGTGCGTTGGCCAGCGCCGACGAAGCACTAGGGCGATTTGATGAAGCAGCGGTCGTCTACCGCGCCATGAACCCGAACGAGGGAATGTGCGAAACGAGCGCAGGATCGTTCGAACGCGACAGAATTGCGGGCTTGGTGCGCGCCGAAGAGCAACGTGGCAATTGTCGCAATGCACTGACAGCACGGCTGATTGCAGTCGACGCTGCCAGCCTCAACCTACTTGGCCCAAGTCGCCTCGAGAAAGCCGGCTTTGACGTGGCACGCCTTTATCGCGGAGCGCTCCTAACCCGTAACCGCGAACAAGGTTTGAATGCGATTGAAGACGCCATCCAAAACAGCCGCATCAAAGACAAAGCCCAGGCACTCGAACGACTGGCGCGTGAGGGCCTTGAAAACTGGGAACCCGAGGTCTTCGCCATCGAGGGTTTTGCTGACACGGCACAACAAGAGGCGGTGCCAGTGCTTCTTAGCCTGCTCGGCAATGTCACCATCAACTTAAAGACGCGCATTGTCCGCTCACTGGGTGAGCTTGCATCCAAACAAAAATGCAACGCATGCCAAGAGCACTGTTTTAACTCGATCACATACGACATCCTCGAACCTTGGCAGCGCGCGATTAGGCCCCTTGGTTCTGACTGCAAAACTCAGCTTCAAAACGCTATGCGCGACAAAATCGTCAATCAAATTTTGCCTTTTCTCAAACCAAGTGGCGACAGTTTCGACGCCCTCAACGAAGCAGCGATCACGGCGCTTGGTCAAATCGGCTCACCACTTGCAGCCAAAGCACTCGCGCAGCTCGCGTCAACTGAACCCTGTGTCGTGGTGCGCACAAACAGCAAGCGCCGATGCGTACCCCTCGATCCGGTGCGCGACAAAGCCAAAGAGGCCATCGACAACATCCGCGCCGCATCTGCTAAACGCTAATTTTTATCGCCGCAATGATTTTCAATGACGCGATGCGCGGCACGTACAACGTTGTCCGCGTCTGCTGCGATTGCAACAAAGAGCCTGTTTTTGAGTTCGCGATATTGCGCCTCATGAGCCGTAGGAATCGTCTTATCCAAACAAGCATCATGGCTCATACGCACTGAGAACGTAAGCTCGAGTACATGCTCGGCGGCATTGACGCTGAGATCCATGGTTGCACCGTACTCTGAGGCCGGCATACCCATGGCCTGCCTAAAAAAACCTCCAGTGACCGCGCGATGCGGGTCGTGAATAATGTCAATCGCATGCTCATATTCTTTTTGCCACGCATCGATCACGAACGTGTTCTCAAGATGCTTGTAAAAAAGTAACAAAATACGATCATGCACTGAGGTGGGCATCGTCGCGCAGAATGGCAAAACGTATTGGCCATGACGCCCGCAGCGATTCTGCTTGTCGTTACGGTCCGAAATGCCCTCAAAGATCACATCATAAGGGCCACGCGTCTGACTACAAATCTCGAATCTTTCGGTTTCGTCGTCAACAAGGTCTTCCAGTTGTTCGGTCTCGCCTTCTTCACCGAGCGCATACGAGTTAAGCGCCCTGCCGTCGTCGCGCTGTGATTCACAGCAAACACCCGCTAACATCAAATTCGACGCCATAGCGATCCGTAAGCAAGACTCGCGACGAAGAAAATACTGAGCAAGCCAAGACATCCCGAAAGCTATCCAAAATGTTACACGCGCGCAAGGCTGTAAAATCGCGATTATTGGTGAGGCACGTGTGATCATGGTTGCCACCCCTTAATCAGTATGATACGACCATACATTGTGGGTAAGTGTAGCATGAAAAACTCTAAGGACACACAACACTATTTAATAGCAATCCTGATCATATCGTTGTTTGGTCCGAGTGCCTGCGAAGCCACACAGGAACAAACAGAAAGCTTTGCCTTCGACAGCGTCGACAACTGCAATGCGCAGCTCGAGATCAGAATCCCGTACGACAAAAGTAGCCACAAACTCGCCGAACGTCTGAGTGCGGATTGCAACGATTCGCAAATCACTCTGCCCAAGCCACTCTGTGCACTGGTGGCATATGAGTATTTCGAGTTGCTGGGCTTTAAGCCACCTACCCCAACCAATACGCCGAACGATGTCACGTTCTATTTCAGGCACGTTGCCCCCAATGCGCCCATCCACGGCATGCTCGATCACCTTCGCGGCGATACAACGGTCTTTAATTTCTTTGTGCAACAGGTAAGTAAAGCACCCGAGGGCGGTTGGATTATTCAGCTGCAGAAAGACGATACCACTGGCCTGCGCACCCAACTGGTGCTTGCCAACCAAAACCGGGTCCACTGCGAGGACATCAACGGTTACATGCTGCGCTCGCTGGTTTGGCTCTACAAAAATACAGAAGAACGGTGCTGATCGCGGCAGACTGGACAAAAGCCTGAATAGCTGGCAAAAAGCTGGCTATCCCACGTATGTACGCGAGCGACGACTATGCCTTGAAGCAGACACGAGACTGGACCGCAGTACTTGGGCTCGCTTTCATCTTGGCACTGGTCGTGCGTTACGCATGGGTCGCTGAAGACGCCTACATCACGCTGCGCACGGTTGATAACTTCGTCAATGGTTATGGCCTGCGCTGGAACACCTTTGAACGCGTGCAAGTGTATACCCATCCACTGTGGATGTTTCTGCTTTCGCTCGTCTATAGCGTCAATGGGCAAGACTTCTACGGCACGATCGTGCTGGGCATTGTCTGTACCGCCCTCACCGTCAGCTTGCTCTTGCGCGCAGTCGCACGTTCATTGATGCACGCACTCCTGGCGCTCACGCTTCTTGCACTTTCACGAACCTTCATCGATTACTCCACTTCAGGACTTGAAAACCCGCTCACACACTTACTATTGGTGTGGTTTTATGCGCCGTATCTTAATACCGAACTAAAACCCAACCTGACACGACAAGCATTCGCTGCAGCCTTACTTGCCTGCACGCGACCGGACGCCATTCTGCTTTGTCTACCGGCGCTGATCCACGTCTTCGCGTTGGACGAGCGGCGTTTTTCTCTTCGCGCTCGCTCGCTCCTGCTCGGGTTGAGTCCGCTTTTTGCATGGGAATGCTTCTCGTTATTTTATTACGGCTTTCTATTCCCCAATACCGCCTATGCCAAACTCAACACAGGCATTGCACAACGCGAGATCACCAAACAAGGCTGGCTGTATTTGCTAGGCACCTTCAACTGGGATCCAGTCAGCATTTTTAGCGCCGCTGCCTCCACCGGGCTGTGTTTACGTTCAAAGAGCACCCGACACATCATGCTCGCATTCGGCATGGCAACGTATCTGCTCTATCTTGTTCATGTGGGCGGCGACTTCATGCTCGGGCGTTTCTACTCGCCCCTCGTCGTGCTTGCGGCATTAACCGTCGCATCGTTCCCCATCAACCTATCAAGCACGCACGCGCTCGCCATTATGATTCCGCTCTTGGCGCTTGGACTAAGCTCACCGTCAAGTACGATCGCATACCACAACACCCGCAACGAACCCCTGATCGATGTGCGTGGCATCGCCGACGAGCGGCAAGTCTACGCCGAACATTCATCGCTCATGCTCGCTAGTCGCTTCGCGGGGCTTCCCCAGCATGATTGGGTGTTTGACGCCGTCTCAAGCAAAAACAGCCAGCAACATGCGGCCGAGCTTGGCTACAACATTGGCCTCAAGGGCTTCTTTTCAGGGCCCCAGGCGCGGCTCATTGACGTGCTAGCCCTTACAGATCCTCTGCTCGCACGTTTACCTGCAAAGCGCGACCCCACCTGGCGCGTGGGGCACTATCTGCGCGCGATCCCGCACGGTTACCTTGAAACAGTGCAAACGGGCCACAATCAGATTCAAGACACCGCGTTACGTCACTACTACAATGTGCTTAGCGACATCACGCAAGGACCACTTTTTAGCCCATCGCGGTGGCTCGAAATCATCAAGTTTAATCTAGGCAGCTATGATTATCTGGTCAACACCGATTATTATCGCTTTCCCTTCTTGGTGCGCGTCCACAGCAGTCGCCTTGCATTTCAGGTGCCCGAAGGCAGCCCAATTAAACACACCGCGGTTGTAAAATTTGAAGTGAGCGGCGTACACATCAGACTTGACCGCATAAGGCATGCAAAGTCGATCCAGGTTCAGATTGATGCTGGAACCATCTACGAAATGTCGTGCCTTCGCCACAACAAAGAAATCGCCCGACGCCGCACCGGCTTTATCAGCGGTACGGGACTACGCACGATCTCTCGCACGCTGCCTGAAGCGTGCGCCGATGAAGGATTTGATGCGCTGCGTTTTTATCCAATGGAATTTGATCGTAAAGGCGGCATTGCGTACCTTCACCTTAACAAATAACCATCATGAATGTTCAAACCAAAGCAACCTACGCTCATCTTGCTTGGATGATTGCGCTGCTCTGCGCATGCTCAACAAAACCAAAACAGGTTCCCTTTAAGCTAAACACTTCAAAACATGCCTCAACCGACCACTCGTCGCCAAATTCAGTTAACGATAATGAGGCAAACCCGACAAACCAGGCGCTTAGTCTCGCCAACGATCGCGCGGCCATCGCCGATGTAGCTGCACATCTCGCACTCGATCCCGCATCGATATGGTCTGCGCTCACTGTACCTGCTCCCGATGGAACAACCAACGAACAGATTGTCGCCATTACACAAGCAGCCCCCCTGGACCCTGTCGCGCCGCCCACCCTCACCGTCACAGTTGCGCAAAAAGTGAACGACGCCTTTTCACATAAGCCCGTCGGCAACTTAAACCTAAACCTAGGTACTCAAAACTGCGTGGCCAAATCTGCAGGCTTTACTGCTCAAGTCCACGACGCAACACTGCTCACCGTACAAGCACAATGCGCTGACGCGGCGGTAACGCCTTTTTGGTTTGTCATTCAAACCAAGCCCTTCATTCGCATCGCACGAAGGTTTGTCTGGACAAACACAGCGCCCACGTCGCCACTTGTGCAACTAAACATAAGCGACGTGAACGGAATCTCGAACGTAACGCTGAACACAAACTTCATGCTGCCCAAACAGCCAAGCAGCGCAGCCACAACAAGCAGCGCAGCCACAACAAGCAGCGCAGCCACAACAAGCAGCGCAGCCACAACAAGCAGCGCAGCCACAACAACCCCCACAAACCCGCTTAAACTTAGCTGGCTTTTACAAAACGGCGCATTGCAATACGACGCGACCGAACCCGTTCGCACGCTCAGAACATGGCAACAACGTGCCAAAACATTGCTCGACAAAGCTCGTCCCGATCAGGCGCTAGTCCCCGCTCAAACCGCGTGGTCGACCTACCGGGCACTCTGCCAAGAAAGTGGCATGGCGCACCTGTGGATTGATAGCCAGCAAGGCGTTCTGTGTCGAATCGATGACGTGATTGCCAACACGCTCGCCGTCGCGGTTCAATCTGAAATAAAGAAAAACAATCTTCGCTCGGCCTTTTCATTGGCAACATGGTTGAAATCACTCAACGCAGCGCAAACGGCACCTGCATGGGCCACCCTACAAACCGCATTTTCACCAGTAGCGAACGCGCCTGCGATCAATCTTGGGCCGGACTTTCAACCAGTAAAAGAACCCTACGCAGCGCTACCCGCATTGCATTTCGTCGACGACAACCACCATCTGATACGCCCAACAGGCAAGGTGTTTGACCTTGCCACACAAACCTTCAGCGACAACACCGCATAGAGCCCTTCACGAAAAATGGTCAGTCCTGATCAAAACTGGGCCGTCGAAGGCATTCGTCGAACCTGCGCAGGTTACGTCCTTCGTTTGCTCAAGGCAACACAAGACGAAAGTGGCAAACGCCAGTGGAGCCTTTCGACAACCATGCCCGTCATCGAAGCACGCACAGGCCCCAGCGGCGCGTGCAAAAACGCAACCACGTGGTCTGCAAATGAAAATGGTGGCTGGACCGCTCTTGGATGGCGAGCCAACCAAGTAGTCGTAAACCGAGCATCAGAACTAATGCTGGTGTCAACGGACACAAGCCCAAGCAACTTGGGTGACAGAACAGCCCTGAGCGCGTCGACCTCAAGTCAGATCGCTGCGAACGGTCTGCGTGTAGCCTATCTAAGCGACTGGGGCATTGTGCTTGACGATCGCAGCGCAGCCAGCGCTACACTTTTCAACGTAGGTGCAGACATCGATAAAAGTGCCGCAATTGCCTTGTCACCTTCGGGAAATCGCATTGCGTTCGTTCAACGTGGCTCGATCCGCTGGTTTGATGTTAGGATAGGCGCGGGCCAACCAACCGCGCCCCCACAACCATGAAAACTCGCCATTCTAGCCACAAGCGCCGCCCCAAAAATGAGCGCAAGCGCGAACACAAAAACGACACCACGGGTAAATCACTTCGTCCCTCGCAGCACAAAACCACCTCTGAGCGACCGAAGTTCTCGGCGTCTCGACCGCAGCGAACCCCACCGAGCATCGATACAAACAGCGAACGCACGCAGGTGCGCGGGGCACTGACACTGCACCCACGCGGTTTTGGTTTTGTCAGTGCTGAAGACGGCGGTCCAGATGTTTTCATTCCTGAGCAGTTTATCGGCGCTGCGCTACACCAAGACCGTGTGCTGGTTGAAACCTGGTCCAGTCGACAGGGCCGCGAAGGACGCGTCTTGTCTGTGCTCGATCGCGGATTACGTGAACTTGTCGGCGTCTATCAGCGACAAGGAAAAAACGCGTGGCTTGAACTTGATGATCCGCGCTTACCACAAAAAATTGATATCGTGGATGCACCCAAAAACCTCCGCGAAGGCGCCTGGGTCCGAGCGCTAATCACCCGTTACCCGGGTTACGCGCGCGAACCGGTTGAAGCAGCGATCACTGAAGAGCTCGACCCCTCAATGCTGCTCAAGATCGAACTCGATCGTCTTCTGTTACACGAAGGCGTCGCCACCATATTTCCAAGCGATGTCATCGATGCAGCCAAACACATTCCTTCGTATGTACTGCCAGAAGAAATGGCAGAGCGCGAAGACCTACGCGACATTGACATTCTAACGATCGATCCCGTCGATGCCAAAGACCATGATGACGCCCTTTTTGTCACCCGCCATCAAGGGGGCTTTCGCGTCGTTGTGGCCATTGCAGACGTGTCACATTATGTGCGAGCCGGTGACCCCATCGATCGCGAAGCCTTGCGCCGCGCGTGCACAGTCTATTTACCAGATCGCGCTGTACCCATGTTACCGCACGAACTCTCAAGCCATTTGGCGTCACTCGTCCCCAACCAAGACCGTCTTGCACTCGCCATCGAAGCCTATTTCGACAAGGATGCAGCCCTGCTTCATTATCGTTATCTTGAAGCCGTGATCTGCTCACGCGCCAAACTAAGTTATGAAAGCGTCGCGCAGGCCTTAAATTTATACCAGCCTCCATCGGGCGTCGTGGCCCCAGCACTGCAAGCACAAGCAGCGCAACACGTAGACAATCTGCGCGCGCTTTACGACCTAAGCCGCAAGTTGCGAGAAAAACGCATGCAACGCGGATCACTCGACTTTGATTTGCCCGAAGCCAAGGTGCGTTTCAACGAACAAAACACCGATGTCGTCGACGTGGTGAGCTCAAGGCAAGACGCAGGCATCCGAAAAGCCTACAACATGGTCGAAGAGATGATGCTGTTTGCCAACGAGCGTGTCGCCACCGATTTGGCGCGCGAGCAAATCGCAGTCGTGTACCGCGTGCACGGCACACCCAATCCCGAAAAGCTCGCAGCGTTTGTCGGCATGGCGCAAAGCCTCGGACACAACCTCGACCCACGCGCTTTGAGCAATCCAAGCGTGCTAGCAACCTTCCTCAAAAGCTTGGAAGGTCAACCCCAGTCAAACATCCTGAGCATGCTTTTATTGCGCGCAATGCAGCAGGCCGTTTATCAACCATCCAATATCGGCCATTACGGGTTGGCACTCGAATACTACACGCATTTCACCTCTCCAATTCGCCGTTACCCTGATTTGGTCGTACACCGAATTTTACGCAGCTGGATCCGTAACACGTCACAACATCAGATTGACCTACATTTGGCGTCAAACCAAGCCACCCAGCGCGAACGACGCGCCATGCGCATTGAGCGTGACGCGGTCGATCTTTGCCGAGCTGCGCTCATGTCACGACATATCGACGAGATCTTCACGGCACGTGTGTCAACGCTCACACCCAAAGCAGTTTATTTTACGATCATGCAGCCTTTCGTTGAGGTCGGCTGTCCCATGGAAGAACTCACCAACGAACCGGTGGAGATCGACGATATGTCGCTCACACTGCGCACCACCTCAAGTGGACGCACACTCAAAGTTGGCGACGAAGTTCAAATTCGCATCCTGAGCGCATCGATCATCACCCGCAAGGTGATCGGTCACCCACTGGGCTGGAACGCGCGTACGAACAGGCAAACATCTGCAGGCCAAAATGATCGTCGAGTCAGTCAACGGCCTGGCCCAAAAAGCCTCGCCCCTAAACGTCAAGGCGCAACGCACACGGACAAGCCGGCGCAAGGCAAACAACAGGGGCACAAAAAGAAGCGCAAACACAGACGATAGATAACTACCATGTCCATCTATTCTGCACCTGAACTTATTCGCAAAAAACGCGATGGCAAACCCTTAGGCGATGACGAGCTGCGCTGGCTTGTTGAGGGTTACTGTAGCGGCGCGGTCACAGACTATCAAATGAGCGCGTGGGCAATGGCAGTGTTCTTCAACGGCCTCAACCCAAAAGAAACCGCAACACTGACCTTGGCCATGCGCGACAGCGGCAAAGTCATCGCCCTCGGTGACATCCAGGGCATCAAGGTCGACAAACACTCGACGGGTGGCGTCGGAGACAAGGTGTCCATTTGCCTTGCACCCATGGTCGCCGCATGCGGAGTGCCCGTTCCCATGATGAGCGGACGAGGCCTGGGCCACACAGGCGGAACACTCGATAAACTCGAGGCGATCCCTGGTTTTTCAACACAACTTACACCTGATCACTTAATCAAACAGATGAAGACCGTCGGATGCGCGTTGATTGGGCAAACACCCGAGCTTGTGCCCGCAGACCGCAAGCTTTATGCGCTGCGTGACGTCACCGCAACGGTGGAATCGATCCCGTTGATCACAGCTAGCATCCTATCAAAAAAACTCGCTGAAGGCATCAATGCACTTGTCATGGACGTAAAAGTTGGGCGCGGCGCTTTTATGAAAACACTGGGCGAAGCGCGAAAGCTCGCACGTTCGATCGTTCGTGTGAGTGCCTTGGCAAAGGTCAAAACGGTGGCACTGCTGACTGACATGAATGCGCCGCTTGGCCATGCGATCGGCAACGCCCTTGAAACACGCGAAGCCTTCGATATCTTGCACGGGCGCGGTCCAGCCGACGTGCTCGAATGCACAATGGCGCTAGGCGCCGAAATGTTAATGCTAGCGGGCAAAGCAAAAACACCGATGCAAGCACGCCGCCTGCTTGCGGACGTTGTGTCAAATGGCCAAGCACTTGAGTGCATGCGCGCGATTATCACCACTCAAGGCGGCGATGCGCGTGTACTCGATGCACCCGATCAATTCTTGCCTTGTGCACCTTACGTCACCACGCTAAGCGCCACGCGAAGTGGTTTTGTTTCTGGAATCGACCCCATGGCACTTGGTTTAGCAGCCATTCAACTTGGCGCTGGGCGAATGCGCGCTGATCAACCGATCGATCCATCGGTCGGTTTTGTTCTTAAAAAGAAACCAGGCGATCCGATCGACAAAGGCCAACCGTGGATTGAAGTTCACGCCAAAACATCCACGATCGACCCTGCGCTCAACGCAAGTATTCAAAACGCACTCGAATTAAGCTCTCGCAAACCCAAAATAGCAAAGCTCGTTCTCGATCAAGTACGATAACATGGACCTTGTGTTACAGAAGCCGAGAAAAGAAGCTAAAAAAGCGAGCCATTGCCCTAAAAAACCTCAGCCACAACGTATAAAATTGTCGCTTTATCTTGACACCTCGCGCATAGCAGGGCTACACCTAGAGCACTGCTAGGTATGGGCTTTGGCTCACACTTACAAGAGGTTGGGAACACCCCAACCTAGGCATAATAAGGAGGCTAAGTTATGAAGCGTTTTTCAATCTTGATGTTGTTGGCCACATTCTGCGGTGCTTTGGCTCTTGGCTGCAGCAAAGACGAAGAGACCACGGCTGCTGACGAGACCATGGCTTCGTCAGGCGCTGAGAATCAGTCCGAAGCTGCAACCGCTGCTGAAGGTGCTGCTCAGGAAGGTGCTGCCGCCGGTGAAGAAGGTGCTGCAGACACCGCTGATGGCGCAAAACAAGACGCCAAAGGCGCTATCGACAAGATGTAATCTTGACGGAGTATTTATCGACGCGATAAATCTTATCTGACTTATCCTGTCGTAAAATACTGAAAGCCGCGTGGTTTACCCCGCGGCTTTTTTTATTTAACCATTGCTTCTTATAATCGGTGCTAATGATCTGGTTTAGCACACACCCTAACACCCTTGGGAAGGTTACCAGAAAATGGACACCGCACACATTGAACAAGCGCGCAATGAAACGCCGGCCTGTCGAAAACTCATCCATTTTAATAACGCCGGTGCAGCCCTTCAGCCTGGCTGCGTCATCAAGGCGGTCTTAGACCATCTCGAACGAGAAAATCAATCAGGAGGATATGAAGCCGCCCATGACGCTCACGAGACGATTGAAGCAACCTACACCGCCATCGCAAACCTTATCAATGCAAAGGAAAACGAAATAGCCGTTGTTGAAAATGCAACGCGCGCTTGGGACATGGCTTTTTATGCCCTGTTATTTAAGCCAGGCGACCGTATTCTGACTGCACGCGCTGAATACGCAAGCAACTACATCGCATACCTACAAACAGCAAAACGTACCGGCGCTAACATCGAAGTCATTCCCGACGATGAACACGGACAGTTATGCGTGAATTCACTGCGCAACATGATCGACAATCGTGTCAAGCTCATCTCGATTACACATGTGCCCACCAACGGTGGTTTGGTTAACCCAGCGGCAGAAGTCGGCAAAATCGCACGCGACAATAAGATCTTGTTCTTGCTCGACGCGTGCCAATCTGTGGGCCAAATGCCCATCGACGTTCGTCAACTTGGGTGCCATATCCTCTCGGCCACAGGTCGAAAATACCTTCGTGGTCCACGTGGTACCGGCTTTCTTTACGTCGACGAGTCGTTAATCGAATCGCTTGAACCACCCTTTCTCGATCTACACGCCGCATCGTGGATTGCCGAAAACCAGTATGAGATTCGAAACGACGCGCGTCGCTTTGAAAACTGGGAAACCAACTTCGCTACCAAAATTGGGCTTGGCGAAGCGGCACGTTATGCCGCGAAGCAGGGCCTCGAGGCGATTTGGACGCGTGTGCAACATTTGGGAAGCATGATGCGCAAGCAACTTGCGTTAGTACCTGGCGTAAGTGTCCACGATAAAGGTTTGGTACGTGGCGGGATCGTCACTTTCACCCACGATAGGTTCGACGCTAGCACGATACAGAAGCGCTTGCGCGAACACATGATCAACACTTCCGTATCGCCCTTGGCTTATGCACGCCTCGATATGCAACCTCGCGGTCTAAGCGCGATGGTGCGTGCGTCGCTTCATTACTACAACACCGAAGACGAAATCGACCGCTTTTGTAAGGTCCTCACCCGTCTTACAAGCGCTCAAGGCACTCGGGCCTAATGTTCAGAAAAATGCTTCGCGGTACGTCGAGGTAACCACGGACCCAAAAATAAGCCATACGGTGCGCCACCGCGCTGATGATGAAACGCGTGAGCGCGCTGAACGCGCTCAAAATACTTAAACCGCAGCAAAAACTTAAGCGGTAAGCGTCCATGAACCATTCCGTCATGGATCATGAAGTAGCCCACACCAAAAAGGCTCATTCCCACACCCACCCCAAACGCAAGCGTGGGCCATAGACCAGCCCTCGCTTCACAACCATACACGATGAGCGCGATGGCAAAGGGAACATGAATAAACGAGAAGACATCGTTGGTCTCCCACTTAACGGCACTCGACGCATCATAGTCATCACGATGATGCGATCTGTGCGCAAACCAAAGCACGCCATGCCAGAACGTTCCATGTAAGAACGCTGCCCAAAACTCCATCGCGACGGCCACCACGATCGCTATCGGGAGCCAAATCCAGCTAACATCCATGTCTTTCTCGCTGCACCCACAAGTTTAGCACCTATCTGAAACTCGTGGCGCATTTTGAATGGCAAAAGGCGGCGTACCCAGCGACGCGAGAATCGCTCCAAACTCAACGTCTCATGTACACCGTGCCAGGCTTCACTGCACCTACGGAACCCAACCAGCGAACGCGCATAAAAAGGCGTGTCTTCCAACGTACGTTCAAGCCGCACCTGCACATCACGCGCGCTACGTAAGGAACGCGTCATGCCCCATCGTGTAGACCCCAAATCAACACAGGCTTCTGCTTGTGACCTCCGAGGTATATCCACAGCACCCTTCGTATCGAAAAGCCAGGCGCGTTGCGTAACCTCCGCACCTCGCTCATGTACATCATACACAATCTCGGTTTGACCATCGCGCGTGCTTCGATGCCATTGCCAACGCTCAAAGCTATCTTCAAGCGCACATTGTCCCCAGTTGCTATCTACATACGCACTGCCGGAAAACCTTATTTGCGGGGAGCTCAAGGTCACTTGAGCCCGCGCCACAGGTGCAATCGGCGACCAAAAATGCTGCGCCCGCGAATCAAGCGCATAAGATGTCGACAACACATCGTCAAAACTTAGCTCAATCGTACCGATCAGCGCCCGAGGAACGGGTGCCGACAACTCCGAAAAATCGACGCGCATCCCTCTGGCACCAAGTTCAATGTGTGTGCCACCAATCCTCAGCGCATGCTCGCCACGCTCAACCTGAGTGCGCGCATACTCACTCATGACCCAGCGGCGATGTTTCGGCGTATTCAATGCAAGATTAATCGCGCAGTAATCAAGCGGATCACACGCCACGCCCTTGAGACGCGCCCTGGCATAACGCGGCGAAAACACGCTGCCCAACATCGCGATTAAAACCATGCTGTCTTGCCCATCGTCACTGACAACGTCCATATACCACCACGCGTAACCATGTGATATTATTTCTGAATTAAACGCATTGGCAAAACGATTCATGATCCCATCAAATCCTCGTGCACGCACTGCGACGCAAGTGTGCCGCTCATCGCACACATCGGCACACCCGGCCCAGGATGCACTGTGCCGCCCGCCAAATACAAACCCGCAATCTTGCTGCGCGCCCCATTTCGCAAAAACGCGGCATTCCATTGATGGTATGCGTCACCGTATAACGCACCCTCGGAAGCCGGGAATAGCTCGCTGAACGTTTTGGGGGTTGTGACGACAGCAGGTACTGCATCAAGCTTTAGTTCGTAGCCACATGCTGAGCACAAGTTTGTTACGCGCATCCACAACGATCTTTCGTCTTCATGAAAACGTTCGCCGACGGCGGGCGCATTTATTAATATCAACACACGTTCGGTCGTCTGTGTTGCATCTTCGATTTGTCCAGTGTTCATACGATCTTGAGCACATATATAGACCGTCGGTATGTGAGCGATTACGGCATCACGAAAAATCGCGTCAAACTCCTGTTGGTAGTCGTTGCGCGAAAAGAAAACATTGTGGTGCGCAAGCTTAGTCTCATTCACAGGCACAAGCGCCGACCAGGTTACCGCTGACAACGAACGAGCCGCCTTACTTGGCGCAACAGCACCCGCCACATCCTGACCAAGTGCTGAGTCGCTCAGCGCTGCAACATCCCCGTTGAACACAACGGCGTCGGCATAAACAGTTTGCCCATTGCTTAACATAACACCCTGCGCCCGACCCCGGTCAGCAATAATACGCTCGACATGGCATCCTGTCTGTATCTCAACACCAAGCATTTGTGCCAAGCGCTCAAGTCCTTCCACAAGTCTCACAATGCCGCCACGCACACGATACACACTCTGGTTTTCAACATGCGTTACAAGATTAAACGTCGCCGGAATTAAAAACGGCGACGAGCCGCAGTACGTCGCATAACGCGAAAAGAGTTGCCGCAGCCGCATGTCAGAAAAATAGTTTTCCACCGCCGACCACATACTGCGATGCACATCTATGTTCTTAAGTGACGCAAGTGCACGAAACCCTCTCAGTTTAAGCACCGTGGCATAGGTAGGCCGCTGCGCGCGTAAAAAAGGCTCCTCCACCTCGGCATATATTGCTTGCGTATAGTCGCGAAAACGCAAATAGGCGTCGGCTTCACGTTTGCCCGCAAATTGCTCAATCTGCGCGTAACTTCGATCAGCATCAGTATACAAATCGAGCTGCGAACCATCATCCCAAAAATGCCGCGCGATCGGTTCAAGCGCCTCAAGTGTCACAAAATCATCAAAGCGCACACCCGCTGATTTAAACAGCTCATCAAACACCCAACGCATCGTCAACACCGTTGGTCCCGACGCAATGCACTTCTCACCTACGACCAACTCGCGCAGTTTGCCACCCACAACGTTTGCGCGTTCAAGCACCCTCACGCCATACCCGCGACACGCAAGGTCGATCGCCGCGCAAAGCCCGGCAACACCCGCGCCAACCACGACCACACTTTTCTTTTTGCCGTGCATCACACGCCCAACGTTCGCGGCAACCGGCTCATCCAGCCTAGATATCTTAGATATCTAGTGGCCAGTGTCCAGAAACACACCCGCCACTAGATAGCCATTATTCCTCGTTGGCTGCTGCAACCATCGACGCCACATGCTGCTCGCCATAAGGTTGCACAGGAGCGCCACCACGTGACTGCTGGCCCTCGGCCACAAAGTCGAGCTTTTTGTAAGCCGACAACCCTGTGCCCGCAGGAATCAAGCGACCCATGATGACGTTTTCTTTGAGACCACGCAGCTCGTCGACGCGCCCTGAAATTGCAGCCTCTGTGAGCACCTTGGTGGTTTCTTGGAACGACGACGCACTGATAAACGACTCGGTCGATAGCGACGCTTTGGTAATACCCAGAAGCAAAGGTTCTGCCACTGCGGGTTGACCACCGCGCGCAATCACACGCTCGTTCTCTTGATCGAACACTGCCTTCTCAACTTGCTCGTCGGTCAAGAAGTTGGTGTCGCCCACCTCTTTGATGCGCACACGACGCAACATCTGACGCACGATTACTTCGATGTGTTTGTCGTTGATATGCACACCCTGCAAGCGATAAACCTGCTGGATCTCGTTCACAAGCCACGCAGCCAACTCTTTTTCACCTTGCACACGCAAGATATCATGAGGATTGGCAGCGCCGTCCATCAGCGGCTCACCCGCGCGCACACGATCACCGTCTTTGACGGTAAGGTGCTTACCCTTGGCAATCAAATACTCCTTCGGATCGCCAATATCGGGGGTAATGATGACCTTGCGTTTGCCCTTGGTGTCTTTACCGTAATTCACCACGCCATCAATCTCGGCGATGATCGCATGATCTTTGGGTTTACGTGCCTCAAAGAGCTCGGCAACACGCGGCAAACCGCCGGTGATATCCTTGGTCTTTGTGGTTTCACGCGGGATCTTCGCAAGCACGTCACCTGCATCGGCGTTCGCGCCTTCAGGCACCGTGATATTGGCGCCGACGGGCAAGAAATAACGGGCTTCGTTTTTACCAACACCGGTCTTTAGCGTGGTGCCACCTTCAACATCCTTGATCGAAATACGCGGACGTGCGCTGGCATCTCGAGACTCCATGATCACGCGACGCGACAGACCGGTGACTTCGTCAAGTTTCTCTTCCATGGTCACACCTTCGACCACGTCACCAAACTTCACGACACCCGACACCTCAGTAATGATCGGAATCGCATAGGGATCCCACTCGGCCATGTTCGTGCCACGTGGAACGCGCTGACCTTCTTCAACCTTCAAGAACGAACCATAGGTCAGATTATATCGCTCACGCTCACGACCCGAGTCATCAACGATCTTCAACAGACCATGACGGTTCATCACCACCACCGTGCCGTCCTTCTTCTTGACGGTCTTGGTATTCTCAAGTCGCACCGTACCCTCAGAACGGTTCTCAAGACTCGACTGCTCAATCTTACCACGCGCCGCAGCACCACCGATATGGAAGGTACGCATGGTCAGCTGCGTACCAGGCTCACCGATCGACTGTGCCGAAATCACGCCCACCGCTTCTCCGATATTGGCTTGATAACCACGCGCCAAGTCACGGCCATAACACAACCCGCAGATACCGCGACGCGTCTGACAGGTGAGCACCGAACGAATGATCACCTTTTCGATGCCCGCTTCTTCGATCGCGGTCACCTTGGCTTCGTTGATCTCTTCATTGGCTGCAACGATCACTTCATCGGTCAACGGATCAACAATCGGCTCAAGCGCCACACGACCAAGAATACGATCTCCAAGTGGGGTTACCACTTCGCCACCCTCTTCAAGCTTCGACACCCAAATGCCATCCAGTGTGCCGCAGTCATATTCGGCCACCACCGCATCCTGAGCAACGTCGACCAAACGACGGGTCAAATAACCCGAGTTAGCGGTCTTAAGCGCCGTATCGGCCAAACCTTTACGCGCACCGTGAGTCGACGTGAAATACTGAAGCACGGTCAGACCCTCGCGAAAGTTCGCGGTAATCGGCGTTTCAATAATCTCACCCGATGGTTTCGCCATCAGACCGCGCATGCCGGCCAGCTGACGAATCTGCTGGTTCGAACCACGAGCACCCGAATCAGCCATCATAAAGATCGGATTGAAAGAGTTGGTCTCTTTGGTATCGCTCGATTGCGTGTCGTGAATCGTTTCGCGACTAATGCCTTCGATCAAGTCTTTGGCAACCTGATCAGCTGCTTCAGCCCAAATATCCACGATGCGGTTATAACGCTCACCATCGGTGATCAAACCTTCTTGGTATTGCTCAACCACAGTCTCCACATCCGCCTGTGCGCGCCCAAGCACGGTCTGTTTTGTTTCTGGAATGATCATGTCATCCATACAGATCGAAATACCGGCTTTGGTCGACATCTCGAAACCAAGGCTACGCAAACGATCCGCCAAGAGCACCGTGCTCTTGTTACGGCTCATGCGGTAACAGTTGTCGATCAATGCCGAAAGCGCTTTCTTATCAAGCACCTTGTTTACCGACTCAAAGTCGACCTCAGGAGGCACCACCTCAGCCACCAACACACGTCCTGTGGTGGTGTCGTAGATCTTGCCGTTGATGCGCACCTTAATGCCAGCGTGCAACTCAAGTTCACCCGCGTCGTACGCCATCCGCACTTCTGCTGGGCTCGAGTAAAAGCCTTTTAGCGAAGGCTTAACATTCTTATTGTCTTTCGCCGTGCAACCTTTGGCAAAAGGACGCTCGCGGGTCATGTAATACAAACCAAGCACGATGTCTTGCGTGGGGTTGATGATCGGCTTACCGTTGGCGGGCGACAAGATGTTGTTGGTACTCATCATCAAAACGCGCGCTTCCATTTGCGCCTCGACTGACAACGGCACGTGCACGGCCATCTGATCGCCGTCGAAATCAGCGTTAAACGCCGTACAAACCAGCGGATGCAACTGAATCGCTTTGCCTTCGATGAGCACAGGCTCAAACGCTTGAATACCCAAACGATGCAGCGTAGGCGCACGGTTCAAAAGCACCGGATGCTCGGTGATCACCTCTTCAAGGATATCCCAAACTTCAGGCTTCTCTTTTTCTACAAGCTTCTTTGCGCTCTTGATCGTGGTCACATAACCACGCTCCTCAAGCTTGTTATAAATAAAAGGTTTGAAAAGCTCGAGCGCCATCTTCTTTGGCAACCCACACTGATGCAGCTTGAGGTTCGGACCCACGACGATCACCGAACGACCCGAATAATCGACGCGCTTACCAAGCAAGTTCTGACGGAAACGACCCTGCTTGCCTTTGAGCATATCCGAAAGTGATTTAAGCGGACGCTTGTTAGGCCCTGTAATCGTCTTACCGCGACGACCATTATCAAACAACGCATCAACCGCTTCTTGCAACATGCGTCGCTCGTTACGAATAATGATCTCTGGTGCGTTCAACTCGATCAAACGCTTCAAGCGGTTGTTACGATTGATGACGCGACGATACAAATCATTCAAATCCGAGGTCGCAAAACGACCACCATCAAGCGGCACAAGCGGACGCAAATCAGGTGGAAGCACCGGAATGACCGACAACATCATCCATTCGGGACGATTACCCGAATCTCTAAACGACTCAACCACCTTCAAACGCTTGGCAATCTTCTTGCGCTTAGCGTCTGAACTGGTGTCACGCATATCGCGACGCAACTCTTCTGCCATCGCGTGCACGTCGATGTCTTTGAGCAACTCAAGGATCGCATCGCCACCCATACCGGCGCGGAATGCATCGCCGTATTGCTGCGTGAGCTCGTAATAGCGCTCTTCACTCAAGATCTCAGCGCGCGCAAGCGGTGTGTCGCCCGCATCAACGACGATGTACGACTCGCAATAAAGAACCTTTTCAAGCTCTTTAAGCGCGATATCTAAAATCGCACCAATACGCGAAGGCAAACTCTTCAAGAACCAGATATGCGCAACCGGTGTGGCAAGCGTGATGTGACCCAAGCGCTCACGACGCACTTTGCTCAAAATCACCTCGGTGCCGCACTTTTCACACACAACGCCGCGATGTTTGATGCCTTTATATTTACCGCAGCTGCACTGGTAATCTTTGACTGGGCCAAAGATTTTCGCGCAGAACAACCCATCACGCTCAGGCTTGAACGTACGATAGTTAATCGTCTCTGGCTTCAAGACCTCGCCGTGTGACCATTCACGAATCTTTTCCGGCGACGCAAGCGAGATGCGAATCGACGAAAAAGACAATGGGTCTTTTGGCTTTTCAAATAAACTGAAGATGTCCTTCATGACTTGATTCTCCTGACGATCGGTTCTTGTGGATTTTTATTCTTCTGCAGCGATCACATCGCCATTGGGATGAGTATGTTTGCCACCTCGGCCCCCCGTCGGTGACTCCATCAGTTCAACGTTCAAGCAAAGCGCCTGAAGTTCTTTAATCAGCACGTTGAAGCTCTCGGGCACGCCGGCGTCGAGTGTCTGATCACCCTTGACGATCGCTTCATACATGCGTGTGCGACCTTGCACGTCATCCGATTTGACCGTGAGGAACTCTTGCAGTGCATACGCGGCACCGTAAGCTTCCATCGCCCAAACCTCCATCTCACCCAAACGCTGACCACCAAACTGCGCTTTACCACCCAAGGGTTGCTGCGTCACAAGCGAGTAAGGCCCAATGCTGCGTGCGTGGATCTTGTCGTCGACCAAATGATGTAGCTTGAGCATGTACATGATGCCCACGGTCACATCGTTATCAAAAGGCTCACCCGAGCGGCCATCAAACAAGATCGTCTGACCCGACGTACGCGCACCCGCAAGTTCAAGTAGCTCCTTGATCTCAGCCTCAGATGCACCGTCGAACACCGGCGTGGCCAAATGCAATCCGTTACCAAGCTTCATCGCAAACTTGGCCAAGTCCCCACCGCTCAAGCGGTCCACAGCCTCGCGCATGGGTCCATGCTTGAAGATACGTTGCAGATGTTGCTTGAGTTTGTCCTCTTGATAAGCGCGATGTTGCACCGCTTGCGCAATCTGACGACCGAGCAAAAAGCCCGCCCAACCAAGATGCGTCTCAAGGATCTGCCCAACGTTCATACGACTTGGCACACCCAATGGGTTCAAGACGATATCAACCGGCGTGCCATCTTCAAGGTAAGGCATGTCTTCTTCGGAAAGAATGCGGCTCACCACACCCTTGTTACCGTGACGACCAGCCATCTTATCGCCCACCTGCAGCTTGCGCTTGATGGCGATATAGACTTTGACCATCTTGATCACACCTGGAGGCAACTGATCGCCCTTAGACAACTTGGAGATCTTCTCTTCAAATAGGCTCTGAATCGAACCCACTTGCTCGTCGAGCTCCTTCAAAATCGCCTGAATGCGCTCAGCGTGTTTGCCAACTTCGATCGCTGCCCAATATTTCTTGGGCACTTCCTCAAGGCTCTCAGCATCAAGCTTCACGCCCTTGGCCAAAAGCTGCTTGCCGCGATTGTCGACCAGACGCGCGGTGGTCTCTTGACCTGATAGCAATTTACCCACACGAGCGTATGCCGACTCGCGCAAGATCTTGACCTCATCGGCCATGTCTTTTTCAAGCTTGGCGCGCTCTGCAGACTCGATCTCTTTAGCACGTGCGTCTTTCTCGGTGCCTTCACGCGAGAACACACGTGCATTGATGATCACGCCACTAACACCCGGCGGCACGCGCAATGAGCTATCGCGCACATCGGCAGCCTTCTCACCAAAGATGGCACGCAAAAGCTTCTCTTCAGGCGAAAACTGCGTCTCGCCCTTTGGAGTCACTTTACCCACCAAGATATCACCTTGTTTGACCTCAGCGCCGATGCGAATAACGCCCGACTCATCCAAGTCTTTCAGCGCTTCTTCACCAACGTTGGGAATGTCCTGGGTGATATCTTCTTTACCAAGCTTGGTGTCGCGCGCAATGCAGTCAAACTCTTCAATGTGTATTGAGGTGTAGACGTCATGTTTGGCGATGCGCTCACTGATAAGGATCGAATCCTCGAAGTTATACCCACCCCACGGCATGAACGCGACGATCACGTTCTGGCCCAAGGCAAGCTCGCCGGTGTCGCATGATGGTCCGTCAGCGATCACATCGCCTGCCTTCACATGATCACCTTCGCGAACGATCGCTTTTTGGTTATAACAAGTGTTTTGGTTTGAACGTTGGAACTTGTGCAAGCGATAAATATCCGGGAACTCGCCGCCTTCACCTTCAACGCGCACCACCACGCGAGTCGCGTCGACCGAGTCAACGATACCATCGCGTTTGGCCACAACGCATACGCCCGAATCACGCGCTACCTTGGGCTCAAGACCCGTGCCGACAATCGGCGCACGGGTACGAATCAAAGGCACCGCTTGACGCTGCATGTTCGAACCCATCAACGCGCGGTTCGCGTCATCGTGTTCAAGGAAGGGAATCATTGAGGCCGCGACCGACACCAACTGATTGGGCGATACGTCCATCAACGTGATCTGCTCGGGCGGCACCATCATCAGCTCACCGCCAACGCGGGCACTGACCAGTTGCTTCTCAAGCTTGCCGTTCTTGTCCATCGGCGCACTGGCCTGCGCGATATAATGGCCCTCTTCTTCGAGCGCGCTAAACCAGCGAATATCGTTCGACACCACGCCATTATCGACCTTGCGATAAGGCGTCTCCACGAACCCGTATTCATTGACGCGAGCAAAGGTCGACAGCGATGCGATCAAACCGATATTCGGACCTTCCGGCGTTTCCACCGGACAAATACGACCATAATGCGTTGAGTGAACGTCACGCACTTCAAAGCCCGCGCGATCACGCGTCAACCCGCCCGGCCCAAGTGCCGAAAGACGACGTTTGTGCGTCACTTCGCTCAACGGATTGGTTTGATCCATGAACTGTGACAACTGGCTTGAACCAAAATACTCTTTCACGACCGCGCTAACGGGCTTGGCGTTGATCAAGTCGTGAGGAAGCAGCGTCTCGAGCTCTTGAGAAATGCTCATGCGCTCTTTGATCGCACGCTCCATACGCACAAGGCCCACGCGATATTGATTTTCCATCAACTCGCCCACCGCGCGCACACGGCGGTTACCAAGGTGATCGATGTCATCAACCGATCCACGACCATTCTTAAGCTCGATCAAATGTTTGACCGTCTCAAGGATATCGCGCGGCGTCAGCACCGACAGATCCAAATCTGGCTTCTCGGGCTCATCCTTATAGAACTTGTAACTGAGCTTCAAACGACCGACGCGCGACAAATCGTAACGCTCTGGGTTGAAGAACAAGTTTTGAAACAGCGTCTTCGCGGTGTCGACCGTCGGCGGCTCACCTGGACGCAGCCTGCGATAGATCTCAAGCAGCGCCTCATCTTGTGTTTGAATCTTGTCCGCGATCAACGTGTCACGCAGATAGCTACCCACGTTTAAGCCATCGATGAAAAGCACCTTGAACTCGTCGATATGCGCCTTGCGCAAATTCTCAAGCTTGGCCTCGCTCACCTCTTCGTTCACCCCGAGCAGCACTTCGCCCGTCTCTTTGTCGATGACGTCTTCGGCGCTGTATTTGCCCACGACCTCATTCAAATCAAGCTGCAAACGCTCAAGGCCAGCTTCCTGCATGCGCTTAATGGCGCCGCGGGTAAACTTACGGTTCTTCTTAACGATCACTTCGCCTTCGACTTTGATATCGCGCGTTGCACGTTGGCCAGCGAGCAAATCAAACTCGAGTGACTTCGAATATTTTTTGCCGGGTTCAAGATAAATGGTCTCGGTGTTGTAGAAAAAACGCACCAAGTCTTGCACGGTATAACCAAGCGCCTTGAGCAGTACGGTCGCATGGATTTTGCGACGGCGATCGATGCGCACAAAGATCAAATCTTTGGGATCGAACTCAAAATCAAGCCACGAACCGCGGTATGGGATCAAGCGCGCTTGATAAAGAATTTTGCCCGATGAGTGGGTCTTACCTTTGTCATCGTCAAAAAACACACCCGGGCTGCGATGCAGCTGGCTCACCACGACGCGCTCAGTGCCGTTGATGATGAACGTACCGTTGTCGGTCATCAGTGGAATTTCGCCGAAGTAAACTTCCTCAAGCTTAATATCGCGCAGACCCACTTCACCGTTCTCGGCGCCTGAATCGTAGATAAATAGCTCAACAGTCACCTTAATCGGCGCCGCATAGGTCATGCCGCGTTGACGGCATTCTTCAACGTCATATTTGGGGCGTTGCAATGTATAGTTAACAAAACGCAACTCGCCGTTGCCATTAAAATCTTTGATCGGAAAGATGCTCTTGAAAACACCTTGCAAACCAATATCTTCGCGCTTTTCTGGCGCTACGTTCGATTGCAAAAACTTTTCATACGAACGTTTTTGAATATCGATCAAACTCGGGATTTGAATAACCTGCCGAAGTTTACCGAAGCTATGCCGCATGCGAAAATTGGTCTGAATCGTCGACGCCATTTTACACTACCCCAAACCTTTGTTACCGCTTGTTACGCTTTTGTTGTTAGACTACTTTACAGGGACGAACGCATTTTGGTCGGTGGTCAACCAGCGTCTTTTTCAAACGCTGCCCAACCTGCCGACTAAACCGTTTAACTTACCGCTGCCCTGCCTAAAACAAAGAGCTTGTTATCATGATGACTTTCATGATGAGTCCAAAAACGCATCAAGAAGTCACCGATACCGATCAAACTTTTTGCCCAGCCGCTGATGAACCCGTTCGCTGCACTTATCATCAGTGAAACTTTCATCAGTGAACCCGACGTCACGCCTTTTGCAACAGGACGCTGCCACGGTCTAGGCAAAATTTCAAGAAAAAGCGCATCTGTGCTGAACCATGCCTCGCCGTTGCGCTGCTTACAAAACAGCGCTAGCGCCTTGCCTTTTGAGCAAAGCGCCAACGACGCAAACATTATCAAGAGCAGCACATAGAGCAAGGTCACGCTTTTTCTGATTTCCTTAGGTTACTAGCACACTTAGTTTACGTGCAGAGAGTATCCCTGCGCGTACCCATGAGACCGTCAGGAAACTACTTAAGGGTGACTGTTGCCCCAGCTTCCTCAAGCTTCTTCTTAATATCTTGAGCTTCGTCTTTGCCAACGCCGTCTTTGACGACCTTCGGTGCACCTTCAACGAGATTTTTGGCATCCGCAAGACCAAGACCGGTCACTTCGCGCACTACCTTAATCACGTTTATCTTTTTGTCACCTGACGCGGTCAGCTCTACGCTGAACTCGGTCTTCTCTTCGGCAGCTGCAGCAGGCGCTCCGCCAGCCACTGCGCCAGCTACGGCGACAGGCGCAGCAGTGACGCCCCACTTGTCTTCCAAAGCTTTGATCAGACCAGCGACTTCCATCACTGTCCAGGAGCTAAGCTCCTCAACCATCTTCTCTTGTGTCATGTTTGCCATACTAACCTCACTACTCCTTGCTCGTACTTACTTGCTTGTTGACGATCTAATGACCGTTGTTGAAACGTCTTTGATTGCCTTCAAATATCAATTCCGCTTACCCTTGACGCTCTTTGGCACTCAACAGATAAACGAAATTTTGTCCAGGGGCCTGAAGCAAACGCACCAAGTTCTGCGCAGGCGCTTGCAATACAGCAAGCAGCTTGGCGCGAAGCTCGTCTTTGCCCGGAAGCGTTGCAAGTTCACCCTCAACCTGCGCCGCAGTCAAAATACGATCGCCGAGCACGCCACCTTTAACAGTAAGCTTCTCGGTCTTTTCGTTCTCTTTACGAAACTCTTTAACAATCTTAGCAGCCTGCGATGGGTCTTCGTAAGTCCATGCCACACCCGTCGGACCCGCAAGCTTGGCGTCAAACACATCCGAGTTCTCAAGCGCAGTGCCAATCAACGCCTTACGCACCAAGTTGTTTTTGACAACTTTGTACTCAACGCCAGCAGCACGAAACTTAGCGCGCAAACGCGTGATGTCTTCAACGGTTACACCGCGAAAATCAAGGAGCACCGCTGCACTTGCCTTGGCAAAACGCTCGCGAACAAAATCAATATGCTCTTTTTTTAGTGCCTGTGCCTGCTCTGACATAACAAATCCTCAAGTTCCAAAAAATGCTTCTACTCGTTATTTACGCTTCAGCCGACTGCACACTGTTGGGATCCACATGCAACCCCGGGCCCATCGTGGTGTTAAGCGTAATCGCCTTCAAGTAAGTGCCCTTAGAAGTAGACGGCTTCGCCTTCACCAACGCTGCAAGCACGGTGCGCGCATTGTCAGCAAGCTTGGCCGCGTCAAACGACTTCTTGCCGATCGGCGCATGCACAATGCCAGCCTTTTCAATGCGAAACTCAACCTTGCCCGCTTTCGATTCTTTCACAGCCTTGGCCACATCGGTGGTCACCGTGCCCACCTTGGGATTGGGCATCAAACCACGTGGGCCGAGCACCTTACCAAGACGACCCACCACACCCATCATGTCGGGTGTTGCGATCACCACATCAAAATCCAAAAAGCCTTCGTTGACCTTGGCAAGCAAGTCATCTGCGCCCACCACGTCGGCACCGGCTGCGGTCGCTTCGTTGGCTTTTTCGCCCTTCGCAAACACTGCCACACGACGCGTTTTGCCCAAACCATGCGGAAGCACCACTGCGCCACGCACCATCTGATCAGCCTGCTTGGCGTTCACACCAAGGTTCACCGCCAAATCAACGCTCTCATCAAACTTCGCAAACGCGACCTCTTTGGCCAACGCACACGCGGAGTCAATATCGTAAAGCTTCGCCGCATCGACCTTTTTCAGGCCTTCTTGACGTCGCTTGCCTACTTTTTGTTTGCCCGATGCCATGCAATACCTTTGGTTAAACAGCCATCCAAACCCATCTCAGCTCAGCCGTCGATGACGTCCACGCCCATCGATCGCGCTGTGCCAGCCAAGGTCTTGACCGCGGTTTCAATCGAAGCCGCATTCATATCGCGAATCTTGATTTCTGCAAGCTTCCTAAGCTGCGAAACGGTAATTTTTCCAACTTTTTCTTTGTTGGGGCGTGGCGACCCTGAAGCTGGCTTCTTGCCAATCTTGAGTCCAAGCTCTTTTTTGATAAGCACGGACGCTGGAGGGGTTTTGGTAATAAACGAGAAGGATCGGTCCGAATAAACGGTAATCACCACCGGAATAATCATTCCGTCTTGGCTTGCTGTGCGCGCGTTGAACTCTTTACAGAAACTGGCCGAGTTCACGCCGTGCGGACCAAGCGCCGGGCCGACCGGGGGAGAGGGGTTCGCCTTACCGGCGGGAAGTTGTAATTTGATATATCCGACTTCTTTTTTCATACGTACCTTCTACTTTTTTCCAAAATCACTTGCTCAAATAACCCATTAAGCAAATCGCTTGCGATTTGCGAGTATCAGTATCAGACCGCTTTTTCCACTTCGTTATAGTTGAGCTCAACCGGTGTCGAGCGACCAAAAATCGATACGAGCACGCGCACTTTCTGCTTTTCAGGCTTCACTTCCTCGATCGTGCCAGCAAAATTCGCGAACGCCCCCGAGGTCACGCGCACATAATCACCCTGCTGATAAGCCACGCGCGGACGGGGTTTGGCAGCACCCTCAGCCATCTGCTGGCTGATCGACGCGATCTCGTTCTCAGAGATCGGCGTGGGATGCATCCCCCCGACAAAACCATTCACCTTGGGGGTGTCTTTCACCAAATGCCAGGTGCGCTCGTTGAGCACCATCTGAATGAACATATAACCCGGGTAAAAATTACGCGCGCTCTTCTTCTTCTTTTCTTTGCCTTCCGCACTTTCCTGCGGAATCAAAATCTCGCCAATCATGTCGGCCAACCCCTGCTGGCGGGCGCTTTCTTCGATCTGACGCTTAACTTTGGCTTCATAGCCCGAATACGCCTGCACCACATACCACCGCATACCTGGGTTCGCGGTTGAACTGGGCGATGATGCCGAAGCCTCGTTTTGTGGTGTTTCCTGCTCTTCACTCATAAACATCCCCAACTCCAGTCTTTACCTGGTAAAAATCCAATCGGTCGCAAGCTTCAACGAAGCATCCAAAATGCCCACTACCACCGCGGCCACAATCGAGGCAACGATCACCACAATGGTCGCCACCCAACGCTCATCGCGTGTCGGCCATACCACTTTGGCAAGCTCACCAGCGACCTCGAAAGACAACTGCGACAAACTCTTGCTCTTATAAGCACCCAGTGCCACCACAAACGCGACCACGGCTGAAATACTGGTCACGACCACAGGCTTGGGGGTCGACCAAATGCTCCACGCTGACGTAATGCCCTTATCAAGAGCCCAAAACACCACCAGCGCCAGCACCACAAACGCAAGCTGCACCCAGCGGGTTAGCCCCAGCTGATTGCCGCCGATTTTGTCGCTTTCGCCCACACTTGCCGTGCTTAGCGCGGCAGACGTAATCTCGGCTTCCGTCGCCTCGTGCTCATCACGTGCATCGTCTTGCGCGGCGGGTTGTCCTGACTGTGTTTGTCCTAACATGGTCTTTTTTTTACCTTTAATTTGCAGGCCAGGAGGGATTCGAACCCCCAACCCGCGGATTTGGAATCCGCCGCTCTACCGTTAGAGCTACTGGCCTAAAGTTCTTTATCCCACCCGCTTACTCACACACATCCAGCACCGATAAATCGCGTACTTTTTAGGTGCAGAAAAAAGTACCGGAGCTTAGCCGATCCGGCCCCGCCAGGCAAGCCCCTGGTTCGCTTTACCCTTTCGAGCAAAAAAGGCCGCACCTACTGCAAAACAGGCGCATCTGGAGGCGGATGGTTAGAAAAATCACACTCAAAGTGATCGATCGTGCATTTTGGACTAGCCGCCCGTATTTTCTTACCTATCAAGAACCGATATGTTTGGACAGCCTTGTAGTACACCTCAGTCTGGCAAATGTGATCGGCCATGCCCTGACATCGAGCAAAACCACTGGTTCTAGCAAGCTTTTCGGCTGCCTTACATGCAACCGCTTTTCCCTCCTCGCACGTTCCAGGCATTTTCACTACGTAGCTCGTCGTACCAGCTCCAAGCTCGACCGGACCAAAAGGCAAAAGCGTTGCAAAAAAGCGCCACTTGCTCGTTAGATCATTTTCGTAAGGACCCCAATACTGACAATTGGCCCCTACCATCAAGAAAGACTTTGAGGTGACCTGACAGCCCGTTTCATTCTCTTGAATGACCTGGTTTTTACACGCCGCCTTCGACTTCGTATCCGCCTGAACACTCTCTGAACTTTGAGCGTCCAAAGCTGCGCAATGATATCCAACCGTCAACAAGTTCAACACCGCAAAACCAAGTATAAGCTGTTTCATTCTTGTCCAACTACCCCATACTTGTAGCACTTGAAATACTTTTTGCACGCCTCGCGCCACGCGCTCACCCGGTCAGGGTGGTTTTAGGCAAGTGCTACGCGATTTGCCGCTCGTCGACTCAACACCCAAGGTTCTCCTCTTCTTCAACCTTGCATTCAAGTCCTGAAAACACACACTGAGCATCCTCGGCCCCAATCACCTTGTCCTTGAGAAATGACAATTGGCCCGTCGCAAACCTGCTGACGTACTCCTGACAAACCCGCTCTGCCGCACCCGCGCACTTCGCTAAGCCAGCTCGCTTCATCGCGTCCTCGCCTGCACTGGCCCTGGCAAGTTCGCACATGGTGTCCTTGACGTAGGCACAACTAAACTGCCGCTGTGTTCCATACGTTTCAGTCTTCACCAGCGTGCTCACGGCAATATCTTGATTGGTTTTCAAAAAAACCTGCGCCGCACCTTCGTTCGTTGCTCGGTAAGTGCAGCTGCTGCGCACCAGCAGCGCCGCATACAAATAAAGCGTACAGCGCCGCTCGTTTGGCTTCGCGTCGAGAGCAAGCTGCTCAATCGGCGCCGCAGCTTCGCAGCCCCACAAAACCGCGCACACAAAAATAAGACATCGCATCATCTAAAAAAAAAGCGCAGCCCGAAGGCCACGCTTTTCTTTATCACCATTCAGTTACGGTGACATGTACTTTGGTGACACGCACTCATCAAAAACGCGCAGCGTTTTTATTATGAGTGCATGTCACCCAACCGCTACTACTCGATAATC
>JBGAKI010000043.1:0-27763 GCA_044224525.1 Polyangiales bacterium
CGATTGACGATCGGTTAAATCGCCGTCATCCAGATTGCCACCCGCATCAGCATGTAAGAGCTTTTGCAGACAGCCAAACTGAACGGCTTTTTGGCTACGACTCATGGCCGTATCGGTGTCGTCGATGGTGATGTAGCGCTCGGTGGTGGTTGCAGGCAACATCGCACACTCGGTGTACTTCTTGTTGGGCTTGTTCCAAAGCACACCATCGTCACCCAGATTGATGCTCTTGGTGTTGTTGACGAAATATTGCGCCGACTTACAATAATCATCGAGCCCATAGTTCTGCTGGTCTGCGCCCGCAACACCCATATCGACGGTCACCACACCAAGATGCAAACTCTTTACGGGTGGGAAGTCCTGAACACCATCGCAGGTCGTGGCGCAGTCAAGGTCTCCGGTTGCCAGCACCTCAACGATCTTGGGTAGCTGATCAGCCAAAAGTGGAATCTCTTCTTTCATCGAAGGCGAGCTATCGACCACGAACAACAGATCAACGTTATTCACTTTGTTGATCTTGATGCTCTGCACAACGCCCGACGTGGTACACGGAGTGAGCGGACGCACCGGGCGATTGGCGCAACCTGACGACACGACTGCACTTGCAAGCATCACACACAGCATCGACGTGGATGCGCGCGCAAACATCTGCGTGAAAAACTTCTTACCTGATCTAGCCGTGGACGTTTTTGTCACAGTCGTCACCATCTTCGCTACGTGCATACGTACTCCCAATTTGAAACACACCATCAGTAAGCGGACCCAAATAATTTAGAACGAGTCTATTCTCTTCATACCATTTAACAAAAGCAAGCTTCGCACTACCTTAAAAAGACAGTGAACGCTAAGAAGTAGAGGACCACTCTTAAATGTACCACTTTTGTGTCCAAACCGATATACAATTACCACGCAATCTTGTGCCGAAGGCCGATGGCGCACCCGCTGGCTAGCGCAGGGTCATGCAATCTACCCATTCAGTCTGTATACCGATGCACCGAGTACAATCGCACTGGAACACCCTCTATTACCCTATCGTAAAGCATCTGGGCATGTACCAATACCACTCACAGTTAAGTGTCGACGACCGCATTTCTATGCCAAAATAGCCTTGAAATGCAGCGCTCGAAAATCCTAGTGGTCGACGACGAGGAAAGCCTCCGGCTCGTGCTCGCAACCTTGCTCGAGCAACAAGGTCACGAGATCCGCGTTGCCGCAAGTGCCGAGCAAGGGCTGAAAATGGTGACCGAGTTCAACCCTGACTTTATCTTTGCCGACGTGCGCATGCCCGGCATGAGCGGCATCGAATTGACCAAGCGCGTTCGTAGCTCGGGGTTTCCGGCCACCGTCATCGTGATGAGCGCGTACGGATCGGTTGATCTTGCCCGCGAAGCCATGAAAGCGGGCGCCTACGACTACATTGCAAAACCCTTCAATCAAGACGACGTGCTTTTGGTGTTACACAAAGCGCAAGAACGCGAAGCCTTGCGGCGCGAAAACCAAGCCTTGCGTAAAGCCGTCGAAGTAGAGCAACAGTTTTCAGGCCTCATCGGTCAAAGCGACACGATGCAACAACTATACCGGCTGATCGACAAAGTCGCTGGGTACCAAACCACGGTGCTCGTGACCGGCGAAAGCGGCACCGGTAAAGAACTGGTCGCACGTGCGTTACACGAGCGTAGTCCCCGTAAGAAAGCAGCCTTCGTTGCGATTAACTGCGGCGCCATTCCCGAGAACCTACTTGAAAGCGAACTTTTTGGTCATCGAAAAGGTGCATTCACTGACGCAAACAGTGACAAAGCGGGGCTTTTTGAAGAAGCCCACCAAGGCACTTTGTTTCTTGACGAAGTGGGCGAGTTGCCCTTGTCGTTGCAAGTCAAGTTGCTACGCGTTTTACAAGAAGGTGTACTCAGGCGTTTAGGCGAAACGCGCGATCGACCCGTCGACGTGCGCGTGATCGCAGCCACCGTGCGCCACCTTGAAGAAGAAGTAAAACAAAACCGTTTTCGTGAAGACTTGTTTTATCGCCTCAACGTATTGCAGCTACGCACACCACCGCTGCGCGAACGCAAAGCCGATATCCCGGTGCTGATCCAACACTTTATTTCGCGCCACAATGTGCGCCTCAGCACAAACACCAGTGGCGTAAGCCAAGCTGCGCTCAAATTGATGCTCGACTATCCATGGCCTGGCAACGTGCGCGAACTTGAAAACCTCATCGAGCGCGCCATGGTGCTGGCCGAAGGCGAACAAATCCAAGTCGAAGACTTACCCGAGCGCTTGCACAAGTCACACGACATTCGCGCACAATTGCTTGCGTCGGATGATGTATCGATTAAAAAAGCAGTACGCGTTTTAGAAGAAACACTGATCAAGCGAGCACTCGAAAAAACCGACGGCAACCGCACCGCGGCGTCAAAAATGCTTGAGATCAGTCATCGCGCCCTACTCTACAAAATCAAGGAATACGGCATCGAATAGTTATGCGAATCGAAATGAAAATCACTGGGTATTTGATTTTCTTGAGTGCCAATATAACGTTCAGCGGTTGTGACCGTCCCACGTTTCGCGGCTCGCTGTTGAATGACGCTGCGCAATCCAATGCCACAGGAACCTGCGACGATTTCGCTCTTAACAACAAAGAAGAACATGTCGACTGTGGCGGTCCCAACTGCCCGGTGTGCACCGACAAAGCCAAAAGCTGCAAAGCGCTGCTCGAACGCGATCCCACGGCGCCAACGGGCATCTATCAGATCGATTCCGACGGAAGTGGGCCTGAAGCATTTTACTCGACATACTGTGAAATGAGCGCCGATGGTGGCGGCTGGACGCTCGCAATGAAACTTGATGGCAATCAAACAACGTTTGTATATGACGCTCCTGCTTGGGTCGATCGTGTCCCGATTGGCGATATCAACGCGGCACTCGACACACAAGAAGCAAAGTTGGCGTCGTTCAATCTAATTCCATTCAGAGATATCCGAGTCGGTTTCGTGAACAGCACAGAGACGCGCTGGCTGACGCTCCCAATCAACACACATCCGCCACAAACCCTTCAACAAGTCTTTGCTGCTGAGTACAAAATAACAACACACGCCGGTCGCGACACCTGGTTGGCCCTTATAGCCGATTCAAGCATTCAACCCAATTGTAACGACGAAGGTCTTAACGTTCGTTCGTTAGATGGTTTTGCCTCGCGCATTCGCATAGGCATCCTTGGCAACGATCAAGACGATTGTACAAGTCCAGATTCGTTTCTTGGCATCGGTTCTTACTCAGGCGTGACAGTAGGAAACAATAGTTACGGACCACAAAATCCAGCCTTTGCCTATGTGATGGTACGAGAATGACCAGATCGGACAGCATCGGTGTATTGACGTTGTGCCTTCTCGGCATGACGGGATGCGGCCTGGTCGGTTTTGATGAAGCGACATCAACTTCCAGCTCGTGGTTCGACAACAACGACCCAGGAACATGCGACGATCGACGCCTGAATAACCATGAAACACAGATCGACTGCGGAGGTCCCAACTGTCCAGCGTGCATCGAAAGCACCGTGACATCGTGCAAGGCACTGCTCGCCAAAGCGCCGGACAGTCAACCCGGCATGTACGCGATCGATATCGATGGCCCTGGACCCGAACCCGGGTTTAATGCGTACTGCGAAATGATCGCCGATGGAGGCGGGTGGACGCTGGCGATGAAGCTTGATGGAACAAAACGCACCTTTGACTACGAGAGCATCTTATGGGTAAGCACCGACACGTACCAAGCAGAACAAGCAAGTATGGCAGCAACCGAAACAAAGCTCGCATCGTTTTATTTATTGCCTGCTAAAGAAGTACGCATTGGCATGCTTTATAACGGCGTCACCCAATGGCGCGTGCTCACCCCTAATCTCGATCCACCACAAACCTTGCGTCAGATCTTTGCGGCAGATGCTTATGTTGCTACATCGCTGGGACGCCAAAGCTGGTTATCGATGATCGCCGGCGCTGACATTCAACCCTTTTGCAATCAAGAGGGGTTTAATCTCAAGTTTAGCGACCCCGTTAGGCAAACCAAAGCGCGCCTAGGGATCTTGGGTAACGACGATACACCTGATTGCGCGACGCCCGATTCGTTTGTGGGCTATGGCGCTGCGAACCCCCGTGCCGATGCTGCTGCTGCAGAAATCTTCACCATAAGCACGGGCAATGGCTGGGCCTTCAACGCGACCACCAGCACCATCATCAACACCGCCGCCTTTGGCTACATCATGGTGCGCGAGTAAGTAACCAGTCCTCACCCACCCGCTTGAACAACAAGCAGCACCTGATCAAGCACAACGTTGTCGCCTTTTTGCACGTTCACTTTTTCAACTTTGCCCGCCGCATGCGCGCGAATCTCGTTTTCCATCTTCATCGCTTCAAGCACCAGCAAACCCTGACCTGCACTGACGTCGGCGCCGGGCTCGACCAACACCTCGACCACACGCCCTGGCATGGGTGCACGCACATCCTGCGCACCTGGCCCAGCCTCGGGCGCGTCGGAGGTACGCACATTGCGTTTGGCTTGCGACACGCGCACGTCAGCATGAACGTCGCTTGTTTGCGTCTGCCAGGCCTCACCAAGCGCAGCCACCGACACGCCGTGCACCTGGCCGTCGTCATCGTAAAATACAAACCCCGAGGCTGTGCGCTGAACGACATAATTCTTAACATGTTCGCCGATGCGCACCATAACGGTGTCACCCCGAAGCTCAACGGCATCGAAAACACGGGCCCAATCTTTGCTTTTGACGCTAAACATGCTGAGCCTGGTCTTAGCACAAAAGAAGCCAGCGTGTCTGCCCGCACCCGCTATACCTGTTGCAAATGGACCTGGTTTAGGGTACCTCTTGCCAGAACACATGCGACTTGATAGCCGAACCCCAAACTCCTTTTTACGTCGACCGATCGTCCGCCTCGCCTTGGTTCTAACCTTGGTGCTGAGCACTGGCGCGTGTGCGCGAAGCGTCATTCCCAACACCGATGTCGAAGATAACTCGAGCAACCGCGAAGTCGTGAAGTTTGTAGAGCTCTACCGTAAAGCAATGGAACGACGTGACGTTGCCAAGCTGTTGAGCATGGCAGCACCCAGTTATTACGACGACAACGGCACACCCAACGCGACCGACGATTTTGATTACAATCGCCTCAAGGACGAACTTAACAGCCTGCACGAAAAAACCCTCGAGGTGCGCTACGAGATCCGTTATCGCAGGGTCACCTATCATCTGCCGCAAATCTGGGTCGACTACACCTACACCGGGCGCTTTCGCATTAAGACTGCTGACGGCGATCATTGGGTCAGGCGCTTGGCCGACAATCGTTTGGTGCTGACACAAAAAGGCGAAAACTTTCAGATCATTTCGGGCATGTAGCGCCACGCGTGCAGGTCAATCGATACTGTGGCTTTGTAGTTTTGCAAAGCAGACATAACTCAGAGTGTGTTCGCGACAAAGACAAGTCGAAAAATTGCAACACACTTTGATATTTGAATGTATTCGATGCTATACCTTATGTACGCGCCGGAGTTTGTAGCGATCGGTAACACCCTGCCCCGCTAGCAGATCTTCGGCTCGTTGGTGACGCCTGCGATGACCACCCAAGCCATGACCACACCCCTCGGCTCGATTCTGCTGCGCGACCGGCTCATCGACACCGACGAGCTTGAACTGCTGCTCATTCAACAAAAAAGCCAGCCCGGTTTGCGACTGGCATCCGTGGCAGCCCAACTAGGCAAGATCGCCGACTTACAACTTTTGCGAGCACTGAGTGAACAACACGGCGTGCCCGGCATCGATCTGGCGCAAATTGTGATTCCGCTCAACAACTTGAAACTGATCCCGCCCGACGTTGCCAAACAAAATGCGATTTTGCCGATTTTAGCAAAAACAGATCGCATCTATTTGGCAATGGCCGACCCTTCGGCCACGCACGTGATCGCAGATATTGAGTTTGCCACTGGCCGCAAGGTGGTTCCTTATGTAGCGCTGCATAAAAACCTGAACGATGTGATCGATCACTGTTATCGCATCGCTGAGCGCGGCGAAGATTATTATATCGGACCCTTCGTGCCAGGAGACAACTTGGCATCGCTGGGTTTATCGCGCGATCCGCACCCACCCAGCGCAAACATTGATCCAAACCTTGCCGATACCAAACCAGGCAAACGTCAACCACCAGTCGAACCCAACACCGATTTGCATGAACTTGATCGTTCGGTGATCCGTCATTCAGATGCAAGCGAGTTGGCTCCCACAAGCGACACCTACACCGCTGCCCAAATAGGACAAAAGAGCATTCTGGTGGTCGACGACGAAGGCGACATGCGCCGACTTTTAGCTAGCGAGCTCGGCGTACAAGGGTTTCGCGTCATCGAAGCGTGCACCGGATCTGACGCACTGCGCGCCCTGCGCCGCGAGACCCCCGACGCAGTGGTGCTCGATATCGAGCTACCTGACATGCACGGCTTTGAAATTTGTCGTCGCTTACGCGAAGCAGAGCGCTACAAAAACACTCCGATCATTTGCATGAGCGCCATGCAAAGCGGTTGGCGCCTTGAAGCCGACCTGCGCGAATCCTACGGTGTCAGTGATTTTATCGAAAAGCCCTTCCGCATCGATACCGTTGTAGACGTCCTGACGCGCGCACTGACCGGGGTCGATCGCACCAGCAACGATGCGCTGCAAAAACTTTCCAAGCAAGCCGAAGCTGCTCTACAACAAGGCATCGATGCCTACGAGCGCGGCCATTTGGATGAAGCGATCATGCATTTACGCCGTGGCGTTCAACTTGAGCCCCTAGCGTTTCGTTTACACTACCATCTAGGACTTTTGTACGGGTTAAGGTCAAAAATTGACGATGCCATTGAGGAACTTGAAACTGCGGTTGATTTACAGCCGACCAACTTTTACGCACTCAAAAACCTCGCGGTTTTGCACCAGAAGGCGGGCTTTCGCCATCGGGCCATCGAGGCCTGGGAACGGGCTTTGGGTAGCGCGCCTGATGACGCAACACGTCAAAATATCAAAGACTATCTGGTTTCCTTACTTTGAGCGTTTAACCGGGTCGGCAACCCCTACCCACCCCTACGATCGAACCCACCGCAGAAAAAAGTGCGCACAACTGGAACACTACCCTATAGGGTATGTTATTGTTAACCCTAAGTTACGGTTAGCTTCAATGGCGATGGTGCAAGTTCCAAGGGGTGTGGCCCAAGTGGGTATGCGTAACGTTGTACGCATGGCTGCAACAGTGAGTGTTGCATGAAGTTTTTCTGCGATTATTGCCAGGCCAAATACGCCATCGACGATGCCAAGATCGCGGGTCGCGTGTTGCGTATGAAGTGCCGCCGTTGCGGGCACGAGATTGAACTACAGGGTCCAGGCGCTGGCCACGCATCCGAACGTCTATCAATGTCTGCGGTCAACGTATCCGATCGCGACTCAACCGCACCGATCGCGGGCAGTGCCAGTCAGATGGGTAAACCCACCCCGATGCCAGCGCGTCCCTCGCAAGCCTTCCAACCCAGAAACAGCGTTTTGAGTGCCGGCGGCGCCATGAACGTCGTTAGCACAACGTCCACTCAACGTTTTGATCATCCGATTGCCGCAACGCCCAGCAACGCCGCGTTTCGACCGGCCGCGAACTTCCTATGGCACGTGGCCATTAACAACGTGCCTGTAGGACCCATGAAGCTTGAGGAAGTTGAACGCAAAGCCCATTCAGGCGTCATACGACCCGACACGTTGGTCTGGCGCGAAGGGTTTGCCGAATGGGTGCCCATCGTCACCGTCAACGAGCTAAACTATCTGGTCAACCCAAACCCAGCGCCAGCGCCCGAACCCAAACTCACCCCGCCGGCTTTTGGACGAAAGCCTGCGCCCGACACAGCACGTATGCCGCGCAGTCCCTCGGGGCCGATTCGTGAATCCGCATCTGCGCTTAGCCATGCAGCCGAAGAATTTGAACGCAAGCTTGAGCGCAAAATGGCTGAAACAGAGCCACCGATTGCACCCTCACCCTCTTCGGCAACCAAGCCACCTCCTTCGTGGCTAAAAATGACAGCCAAGGGCCTTGGTCCCTCACCCGCAACAAGTAAGACGGCAGCGCCACAAGCGCCTGCAGCACCAGCGCGTCCCTTAGCGAAAACAGCACCACCCCCTTCACCGTCGGCACTTAAGCTGCCACCCCCAAGCACCGCGGCACCGGCACAACGTGCCGAAGCACTCTCTGATCCAACCCAGCTTTCCAACTCGGGCCACGCCATCCACGCCATGCTCGAGGAAGAAGGCACCTTCACCGAGGCAGTCAAATCAGATGCTTCGATGGCTCAAGCCATCGCTCAGCCGGAGCCTCATCGCTCGGTCGCGTCTGAGCCTCATCGCTCGGTCGCTCCGGAGCCTCGTCGCTCGATTGCGCCTGTAGCAAGCGCCGCACCCGCTCCACGCGCGTCACGAGGACTCAACACTGAAGACTTTTTGCGCGCCGCCTCACTTCGCCCACGCACACCCATGTCGCCTGGCGTTTGGGTCGCAATCGTGGGTTCAGCAGCCTTTGGCATGACGCTGGCCGTGTTTATCGGCATGCAGATGTTCAAAGACAAACCCGAACCGGTTAAAGAACCCGAACCCAAAGCCGTCGTCCAAGAACCCCCTTCACGTGGCGCCATCACGCAGAAGCTCGATGTGCCTGAAGTGCCCAAAGAAGAAGTGAAGCCTGAAACGAAGAGCAAAGTAAGCAAGAAAGAAGTAAAAAAAGCCGAACCAGTTAAAGAGCCATCCAAAGAATCGCTCAAAGACAAACAAATGCTTGAGCGCATGGGCGGCACCGGCGTGGCCTTGAAACACGATACAAGCAGCTCAAAAAGCAGCGAGGGCGAAGGACTTGAAGCCGCGCAGCTTATTAAAGTGGTCACCAAAAACCGGCCCACATTACAGCGCTGTTACGAAATCGCCGCGCGTGGCAATCAGGCGGCCACGGTACGCATTGACGTCGACATCACCGTTGGAAACTCGGGCACAGTCACAGGCGTCAAAACCCGCGGGCAAAGCATCGGCAACATGAGCGATTGCATTCGCGAAGCCGTCAAACGCTGGCGCTTTCCCGCAGCCGACGGGTCAACACAAACCACCTTCCCAGTCGTCTTTCAACCCGGCGGCTGATCACAACACATTTTACACGAATGCAGCGTTATAACCCTGCGCTCGCTTCGTAAGGTGCAAGGCAAGTGCCCTCTTTCTGCCAGGCAATCCACGCAGCGTGACGCAATATTGCAGCGAGCGAGAGCACCGTTCGATACGGAATGGCCGCGTTGCCGCAATTACTCGCTTGCAAGTTTAGCGTGTCAAAGGGCGCGTCATGAAAGTGCTTCCTGCAAAATGTCGTCAACTTTCGTAATCGTTAATATTGGCGGCGCGGCGGGATGGATGACCGCCTGTACATTGTCTGGTCCGTTGTGTTTTTGTGGAAAGGCCCATTCGGTAAAATGCAGTCTTTTTTCCTCAGTCCACGTGCCCATCGGAAAATCATCTGTCGAGGTTGCACGCGTTGAAGTCGCGACAGTCAAGATCCCCTCACCTACCGAAGTCATAATCAAGTTGAGTGTCTTACGTGTTAAAACCATTTCGTCGTAACAAAGCGTGATCTGTAGCGTCCAAAGTCCCGCCAAATTTTCTTGAACGATCGCGCTGTTGCATGCCGGCGCACCTTCAATGGGTTTGCGTTGAGGCTGCGGTCGCTCTTGCATTTCGAAGGTCGCATCGAGCGTCAAAAGATTGCTGTCGCCATCTTCGACGCACGTGCGCGCGCTCTTCAAGCGAACACCACGAATCGGGGTTTGCCCAACCTTAGGCACTGTGTTGGGATCGCTATTGTAAACCGACAATAAACCAGCGCGGTCTTTGGTAAGAGCACTAAAAGCCTCGAAAGCAGGTAGCTGATCCTCTGTGCCCAAAGCCGCCAACCCGTGACGCTCGTAACCCATCGCTAACTGCAGGTACGGGCAACCATGGCTCTCTTGCGCTCGATGATCGACTACAAGGTCGCCACCATTCGATCCAGCCGAGCAACCAAACAGGGCAGCCCAAGCTACCAGTCCCAAAACATACCAAACATAAGTCATCACTAAGCACTCCTAACTAAGCACTGTCCAAACACCGAAACGTATCAACTGTACCACTAAGTTTGAGAAACGCAATTCGCCATAACGCGTTACATCGTGTCGTGCTGATCGCTCCTAAGCGCGCTAGCTTAGGGTCAATGTCGCAGATGCTTTACAGTGTAAGCCATTATCAACCCTCACAGCTTGAACATCGTTGGGGCCCTAAGGTGCACCTGATCGATGACCCCTACGCGTTGAGCGTGCTCGCCAAGCTCAGCACCGCTGAAGTCGTGCAACCAGCCCTCAATCGCCTACTCGCGCACCTTTATCAACATCTCGGTGCGATCGTTATGGCCTCTGAACTCGATCGCAAAAACGTGTCGGTGCCCACCCGCATGGCCGCAACGCACCCCGAAGCCCACTATCAGGGACTCGTGCTCGATCGCTCACAACGCGTTGTTACCATCGGAATTGCACGCGCGGGCACCCTACCATCCCAAGTACTCTATGAAATGCTCACCGAAGTGCTCGATCAGAACATGATCAGACAAGATCACTTGATCATGAGCCGTGTCGAGGACACCTTGGGCCATGTCACCGGCAGTGTGGTGCAAGGCGCCAAGGCGGGCACCGACATCGAAGGTTGCACGCTGCTTTTTCCTGACCCCATGGCAGCCACCGGCAGCTCGATGCTTGAGGCGTTGCGCTTTTATCAGAACCAGGTAAAAGGCAGGCCTAAGAAAATGATCGCGCTACATTTAATTGTCACGCCAGAATATCTGCGCGCGATCACCGAACATGCCCCTGACCTGCATGTCTATGCATTGCGTTACGATCGCGGGTTGTCGAGCGCGGCTGCGTTGTCGAGCACGCCGGGCACACACGCCGAAGAACGCGGTCTCAACGATCACGATTATATCGTGCCCGGGCTTGGCGGCTTGGGTGAGCTCTTGAACAACACTTGGGTTTAAGAACACAACGCCAACCATAAAGAGGATCGCATGAATAGAAAAATGTCAGTGCTTATCGACGAGAACACGATCAAACAGCGCATCGAAGAAATCGCTCAGGCCATCAATCGCGACTACCAAAACAAGAATCTTATTGTTGTGCCAGTATTGAGCGGCAGCTTCATCTTTGCCGCCGATCTCCTGCGCAAGTTAACGATCCCACTCAAACTCGAATTTCTTGGATTAAAGAGTTATGACCGCGGCACCGAAACCAGCGGCAAGGTTAACTTGTACCATGATCTGCCAGGCCCACTCGAAGGCCAAGATGTACTCATCGTCGAAGACATCGTCGATAGCGGCGTCACCGCTGACTTCATTTTGCGTCATGTCGGTGAAAAAAAGCCCCAGTCAATCAAGCTTGCAGCGCTGCTGCACAAACCCTCTCGTGAGCGAGTGAAGGTCAATATTGACTACTTGGGTTTCACCATCGAAGATCATTTTGTTGTAGGTTACGGAATGGACTACGCAGGTAGCTTTCGTCAACTGCCCTATGTCGGGATCATGGAGAGCCTATAGATGCCAACACGGCTTGAGCTGATCGAGCAGATGATTCGCGCGGGCTCCAAGGACCCTTTTGTATGGTACGCGCGGGCCATGGAGTATCGGACGCTCGGACAAAACGACCAAGCCCTAAGCTGCTTTGACGAGGTGGCCAGGCAATTCTGCGACTATGTCCCCACCTACCTGATGGCCGCCCAAACCGCGCAACTCGCTGGCCAAACCAACGCCGCTCGAGCATGGTGTGAACGCGGCCTCAAAGTCGCTCAATCTCGCGGCGATGCCCATGCCTTGTCCGAGCTCAACACGTTTATGAGCTCGCTTACCGACTAAATACTTGATCAAGAGGTGGATTCATCGACGAGACAAAAGAATTAGGGACTTTTGCCGTACTCTTGTGAAAAAGCCACCAGATCGCGTACGATTGCCCTAAGATTGATCGGGTTTAGCGCATGCCTGCGCCAAACAACACCCTATGACTGCCAAGCCCAACATTTCGCTCAAAGAGGACGAAGAAACCGCCGAAATACCTCTAGGGCAGGGCTCGGAAAGGAAGTTCGGCGCACGCCAACGCACGCGTGCTTCATTGATTGTGCTGGCAGGACCCGTTGCCGGCACGTTTTTTACAATCGATGAAGACGTGGTTGAACTTGGCCGTAGCCAAGACAATCAACTATCGATCGATGATCCCGGGATGTCGCGCAAACATGGACGCATTCGCCGCGACGGCACTGGGTACTACTACGAAGACCTTGGCAGTAAGAACGGCTCTTATGTCGGCGGACGAGTCATCACCGAGCCGCATATGCTGCTCGAAGGCGAACGCATTTTGCTTGGCAAAAGCACTGTCATTCGCTTTTCATTACAAGACGACATCGAACACGAAGCCGCGATGCGTATTTATGAAGCCGCCGTGCGCGACCCGCTTACCAAGCTGCACAACCGACGTTATCTGGACGACATCATTCAAAGCGAGTTCGCTTTTGCCCTACGCCATGGCTCGCCACTTACGCTGTTAATGATCGACATCGATCATTTCAAGAAAATCAACGACACCTATGGCCATTTGGCGGGTGACGAGGTATTGCGTCAGATCGCTGCGTTGCTGCAGCGCGCGGTGCGTGCCGAAGATTTGGTCGCACGTTTTGGCGGCGAAGAATTCGTTGTGCTCGCCAAGGGCACCCAAGCACAAAACGCAAGTGTTGTCGCCGAGCGCATTCGACGCATGGCACAACGTTTGGTCATTCGCTGGGAAGATCAGACCATTCAAGTCACGGTCAGTATTGGGCTTGCCACACGCACACCCGAGAAACCTTACACCGACGTGACCTCGCTGCTTGGGGCAGCCGATGACGCGCTCTACCAAGCCAAAGAATCTGGTCGAAACGCGATCAAAGGTCTTGAATGAGTGGGCCGCGCACTGTACCCACTGAGCCACAACCTTTATCCCAACGTTTTGTTATTATCCTCGGTAAAGGTGGCGTAGGCCGCAGCATTGTGGCCAGTGCGCTGGCGCTACGCGAAAGCCAGCTCGGTCGTCGCGTGTTAATTGCGCTCAGCTACGCCAAAGAACGCTGCAGTCACTACCTAGAAACCCACGCCATCGACACAAACATTACCAGCATCGCACCCAACATCGATGCTGTTAATATTTCACCCGAACACGCCATCGCCGAATACGCCAACATGACCATCACCTCGGCGTGGTTGTATCGCATGTTGCTTGGCAACCCCAAAGTACTGCGCTTTTTGCGCGCAACGCCAGGCATGGACGCGTGGGCCACTTTAGGCAAGGCAAGCTATCATGCCCTTGAAACCTTACCCGATGGTAGGCCGCGTTACGATCTGGTAATATTCGATGCACCCGCAACAGGTCAGGCCATCGACATGTTGCGCGTACCGCGCGTGATTGCGGGCCTGACACGAGGCAGCCGTTTGGTACGCGACGCCGAACAAGCCTTGGCCATGATTTATGATCGCTCACAAACCCTGATCTGCGGTGTCACGCTTGCCGAAGAACTCCCCGTACAAGAAACGCTGTCACTACAAAAAACGCTCAGCGACGAGTTCAACCTTGGTTTAGATGCTCTGATCGTCAACCGAACGCTCACTCCCTTAATAGATGCACAAACGCTGGCTGATCTGGACAGCACCCTGAACGCGGGGGAACATGTACAAAAGAAACTGCGCACCTTGTGTCAACGCCGTCATGAACGCGAGAACCAACAAGCCAAATATATCGCGATGCTCGCTGATCGTTCGCATAGGTTGATTCAGCTGCCTTGGCTCACGGCATCCCGCTTTGGGCTGCTTGAAACGCAAGCACTCGCCGAGCGGCTCAGCTTAACCCCGTCGTCCTAGCGAACGCAGGCGTTCATTAGCGTACGTTCTGAGGGCTTGCAAAGCAGACACGGCCCTTCTATAACACCTGCAATCGCGCTATCCACCGTGGACAGGAGCCTCGATGACAAACCAAGCGACAAGTGACTTGAGTTGGCATGAACCCCTTATTTTTGAGCTTAACACCCAAGGCCGCAATGCCGCGTCGCTACCGGCGCTCGATGTCCCCGAGGCAAACGCAGCAAGCTTATTTGGCGAGCTCAATCGCAGCGAGGCCGCGAACCTGCCAGAAGTGTCAGAACCCGAAGCCTTCCGCCACTATGTGCGCCTAAGCCAACACAACTACGCCATCGACAAGGGCTTTTATCCCTTGGGATCGTGCACCATGAAGTACAACCCCAAAGTCAACGAGTGGGCAGCGCGCCTGCCTGGCTTCGCATGGCTTCATCCTTATGCACCCGATCACTTAAGCCAAGGTGCGCTCGAACTGATGTATCGACTTGAGCGAGAGCTTGCTGAAATCTGCGGAATGGACAGCGTCTCATTGCAGCCTGCGGCGGGCGCTCAAGGTGAACTGACAGGCCTGATGATGATTCGCGCGTACCATCAAGCACAAGGTCGCAGCCCCAAAAAAGTATTGGTTCCAGACACCGCCCATGGCACCAACCCCGCCTCGTGTGCACTCAACGGATTTGAAGTGGTACCTTTTGCCACATCCGCTGCAGGCACCATCGATCCTGCGCAAGTCGCACCCCTGATTAATGATCAAGTCGCGGCAATAATGATCACCAACCCAAGCACGGTGGGTCTATTTGAAACCCATTTACCCTCCATCGCCAACATGGTTCACGAAGCAGGTGGTTTGGTTTACGGCGACGGTGCCAACCTAAATGCATTGATGGGTCGCACACGCCCGGGTGATTTGGGTGTCGACATTATGCAGTTTAATCTACACAAAACCTTTACCACACCCCATGGTGGCGGTGGCCCTGGCTGCGGTCCAGTCGCATTTCGATCAAAGCTCGACGCATTTGCTCCTGCACCACGTGTAGTAAAACAAGGCGAGCTCTATTCGCTCGAATACAATTGCCCACAAAGCATCGGACGCATGCGCTCGTTTGTCGGCAACTTTGGCATGATGGTGCGTGCCTACACGTATATTCGTGAAATGGGCGCTGAAGGCCTCAAGCAAGCCACCGACTTAGCAGTGCTCAACGCAAACTATCTGCGCGTCAGACTTGGCAAAACATGGCACGTGGCCTACCCGCGCACTTGCACCCACGAGGTCATTATCAGCGACAAGCACCTCAAAGCAACCGGCGTCACCACACTCGATATCGCTAAGCGATTGATGGATTACGGTTTTCACGCCCCGACGGTCTATTTTCCCTTGGTGGTTAAAGGCGCGATGTTGATCGAACCGACCGAAACCGAGAGCCTCAGCACACTCGATGAGTTCGTCGACGCCATGAACCAAATTAGCGATGAAGCCGAGCGCGACGCCGAATTGGTGAAGAGTGCCCCCCACCTGACACGCCTCAGACGACTCGATGAAACACGCGCGGCACGCCAACCCGAACTGCGCTATCGCAACCCCGCTCTCTAGTTGCCATTTTGACTAGTTGTCAGCGTTGTGAGCGTCGTCTAGACACTCTTGTCCATACAACGACGGAATATTGCCCGACATCATCCGAGTGCGCTTAATAAACTCGATCAAATCCTTGGGACCTTCGTTCAAGTAGTACATCACGCACGTGCTCACCTTACAATGCGCCCCATTGGCTGTGTCTTGATGATCAGTCGTTGCCTTGACGCCGCGATTCACGAGCCCAGCCGCATGTCCAAACTCATGCACCAACGTCGTTTGCTCCGCAAAGGGCTTGGCGTCCACAATCGTTCCGTTTTTGCATTGGGTGTCGCTCAGTGAATTCGTGATGCAAATCGATGCGACGTCGCGCACGACCGGCTTAAAAATTGCAGTCAGCCCACCGGTCCCAATCGTCACACCCATCACATCTTTTTGCACACCAGTGTCGTCCTTAAAGTATCCATTCAAGAACACAACATAAAATGTGGAGCGACCATCCGTGCTGTGTTCATTGCGATTCTTCGATTCGATGGCATGAATATCATCGGTGGTAAAATCCGCGGCCGTAATATCATTGATCGACTGCATTTGTGCGAGCGTGCCAGGGATAGTGTACGTGCGCTCATATTTGCTGAATAGGTTCTTCACGTTAGACGCAAAAAAAGTCGTCCACGGATCGGGTACATCGGCAAAGTCGGTAGTAAAGTAAGGCTCGGCGCCTGCTTGATAGTCGACTTCCACGACCACTTCTTTGTTGGTAGGCCCATAGAGCAACTTGGCGTTAAACCCATTGCCATCGTCATCACCGGTACAAGCCGCAAGGCTCGTTAATAGAAGAGTCAAAGATAAAAGGCGTTTCATTATGTCCTGTCACGATATCGCAAAATGGGCCTATAGCTCAAACGACCAAACTGCAATAAGTCTAACACAAACTTGGCAATCTGTGCCCTAAACACGAATAAAAGTGGCCTCAAACGCGGTGCGCTGAACCCTCAGCAGTTGCTCATGATTTAGACGCATTGGGTTCGCACATAGTTCCAACTCTTGGGTCAATGTTGTTTGTGACATCAATCGATTGTCGGTGTTGATGGTGACGCGCAACCCTCGCGCGACGTACTCCTTGAGCGGATGAACGCTCAAATCGGCAACAGCACCCGTGTGCACATTGGACGACGGACAGCACTCGATCGTGATCTGTTTATCGTGCACTTCATCCATGAGCGCTGCATCCTGAATCAGTGTGCAACCATGACCAATGCGCGAAGCTCCGCAATCGATCGCCGCACGAATCGATTCGGGACCCGCAGCTTCGCCTGCATGAATGGTGATCCCAAGGCCATGACTTTTGGCATGTGTAATCGCCCCAAGATGAAGATTTGGCAAAAATCCTGCCTCAGGCCCCGCCAAATCAAATCCCACCACCCCCTGCTCGCGATAACGAACCGCAATCTCTGCCATATGCTGGCTGTGCGCTGGATCACGTTGCCGCATCGCACAAACAATAAAACCCACCTTCACACCAAAACGCGCTGAACCCTCGTTTAACCCTGCAAGCGTCGCTTGCATCACGGCGTCATCCGACAACCCCTCGTGCGTTGACAGACTCGGACAACCGCGCACTTCGATGAGCCCGAGGCCATCGCGCGCAGCATCTTCAACCAACTCTAGTGCAATTCGATGAATGTTCTTTTCATTTTGCATCACCGAAAGCGTCCAAGCAAAACGTTGCAGATACTGCTCAAGCGAGGCCTGTTGCACATTGGCAAACGCTCTGCGCAACGCGTCGATGTTATCAAAGGGCAACGCGACCGATGGCGTCTGCGCCAACTCCCATAAGGTCTCAATGCGCAGCGAACCGTCTAAATGAACATGCAGTTCCGCTTTTGGAGGGTCTGGCACCCGCGCTGTCATCTCTATGCTCGTCATATTAAGCTAGCCAAGATAGTCGATAGCATGCGAAATAGCCAATGCGCCAAGCACATTTGTCAGCTCCGAGCGGGACACACCGACACGCGTCGGCATACCACCACTCAAACCCAGAATTTCAAGCAAATTAACCCCGCTATCAAAACGCGCCGCAATGTTGATCGATTGCTCGTCGCAAATTAGCGAGATCCTCGCTCGCTCTTGACCCAAAAGCAATAATAGCGTCTTGTCATAATGACGCGCCGATTGCACTTTGAGAACAGCGACCTCGCCAAACACCCTGAAATCTTGCGCAAGCTGCTGTGTATGACGCTCAATCTCGACAAAGGGAGCCGCCACCTCTTCAAATCTGCGCCACAAGCCGGTATCGTTCGCCCCATCCACTAAAAACCGCACCATCAAGCCCCTTAACGACATATCCCGCGGCGCCGCCCTAAGCGCGCGATCAAGCACTGCTGCACGCATGCTAGGTGCTTTCATCCGCGTATCAATGGCCCATGCATCGTCGTCCGCTCCCTCGTAAGGTTCAACGCCTTCGCGAATCCATTTTGCCGCGGCGCAAATCCCGTCAAAATCGTTGTGCGCACATAATGTTTCAACAGGTCCGATCCGCTCAAAGAGTGCCGGGGTCACCATCTCTGGGCAGGCGCCGTGTTCAGCCTTGGTTGCTAGCACAAAACGCGCGTCGGTTTTGTAGTGCGCATGCATCTCATGATCATGGTGATCGACCCAAGCTTTAAGGCGCTCGCCCAAGCTACGAATGAAAGGCAACGTGATGCCTTCAAAACTTGCACCCCCCGCATTGGATGCAAAAGCGATATCGAGCACCACCACGCTACCACGAAGGCTGCTTGCCTTGGGCAGCTTGCGCGGCGTGGCCCAAACAAGCTCAGGAAACTGCATTATTACTTAGTATAGCTTACTTCTTGAGCATCGTCTTTTCAACCGCTTGTAGCTTACTTCTTGAGCATCGTCTTTTCAACCGCTTGGCCGGGCTTCAAGGGTGCACCAGCCTGACCTTTGCCAGGCGTAGGGCTGTTCTTAACTTCACCCGAAAGCACCGCTGCCAGGTCATCTTCAACCTGCTTAGCGGCCGACTGCACGAGCTTCACCCACAAGCGCGTCGTTTTGGTGCGAGCATAATAAGCCGGTGTACCAGCGTTATCGATGCGTACAAACTCAACCGTGTCGATCACACGGCCCGCTTGTTTATATTCCGCCTGCAAAAGCTGCGTGGAACCCGACGCCTTGGTCGGTAGCTCCGCGCCTGGCTGCTGACCAATCTTCAAGTACGTTTCCGCATTCAAGCCAACCAATCGATTGAGCCAGTTGCCGTAAAGCTCGTTGCGTTTGTTAGGATCAGCCGCAGCCACCCATTCTGCCTTTTGTGCTTCACCCTTATTACGCTGGATCAGCTCCACTGCCTTGCCATTTGACTTGATGGTCACCGCATCAAGCTCAGCAAGTGGGGTCAGGTGCAACGCGCGCTGCATAAAACGAAAACTAGCGTTCTCAAGATCGCTCGCAACAGCAGACGCAAGCAAAAAGCCGGGGCCCTTTTTGCCTAAGCGCACATACCGATCAGACGTGCCATAGGTGCGCCCGCCGATCACCACCTCGTTGGTGCGTTTGCCGCAACTCACTTTAAGTGAGGTCGTTGGCTTATCGAGCTCAAACTCTTTGAGTGTCTCTTTCTTAAGTGCACCAAGGCTGCGCAATGCCTTCAACGAAGCCAAACCTTCAACGTAGGTTTTGGCCGCCGGATTGCCCACAAATAACTCGGGGGCCTTAGGCGTTTTATTATGTGGATTGGGTTTATCAGCCACCGTGAACCAATAAAACTTCTCATCGTTGAGGGTACGCGGCTCAATCACAACAGACTTCATCGGTGTGTCGAACGCGATCTTGCTCAACGTGTCGATGTCACAACTAAACATTTCGACATCACCCTTGGGGCCTTCGCTTTCGTCGCGACGCAACCAAGTGGTGTATGCGAAAGTTAAACCAAGCACCGCGAGCGCCGCTTGAACAATCACTGCCTTCATGATGAAACCCTTTCCTCTATCATTTTCATGTCCTGTCTGACGTGCATCAGACAACGTATAACGTTACGAAGCCTTCGCATGCTTACGACGACGACGCATCATCCACATGCCAAAACCGGCGACAATCGCAGGTGCACCAAACGTCGTCGAGTAAAACCACAATTTGTCTTCATCTTTGCGGTGTTCAATTTTGACATCTTCCTCTGACGAAATATTACCTGCCAAATCTTCTTCGCCCACCATCCAACGCAAACTGTCGATGAACGGCAAAAGATTACCTTTGTTAGCGAACACCTTGTCGGTCACAAAGTCACCATCGGCAATCACCACGATACGACCTTCTTTGTCGGTGGCGCCAGGCACCGTGATCGCGGCGATCAAGTTCAGCGCTTCAATCGGTTCGCTTGCATCACGTTCAAAGTTGCCATTAAGGTCACGCCAAAAACCCGATGGCGTCTTCAGCGGAAACGAAATCTGTGGTTTAGGCGTCAGCTTATCCGCTTCGGGAACCTGCTGTAGCGCGCCACCGTTAATAAACACCGTGGCAAGCTCCTGCGCAAAACGGCTCGCCGTGGTCACGCTCGGGTGTGACGAATATTCTTTCGAGAACACAATCGTTTTGTCAGAAGGCTGACGCGTGTGCGCTAGATGAAAGTTCTCACTCGCGTCAACACCGGGCAGCATACGCACGCCCAAACCTTCAAGCAAAGGTGTCAAGCCCACGTCGATATCAGGATCAAGCATCAAAATAATGCGACCACCGTTACGCGCATAACGCAAAAGCGACTCCGCCTCTTCTTTTAAGAAAGGCGTCTTAGGCCCGATCACCGCCACCGCGCCTACGCCAAGTGGCACCTGGCTGGCAAGCCCACTTGAAAGACCAAGCGTGCCCGTCTGAATGTTAAGCTGCCCAAGCGCGGCTTTCATGTTCGCCGTCGCATCACCCGAGTTATAACCTTCGCGGTCGTTGGCGTTGCGCTCACCATGGCCCACCGTCAAATAAAACGTGCGCGGCGGTTTGGTCAGTTTGTTAAGCTTCTCTTGAAAAGTTGCATCCAAGGTGCGCAACTTGGGTCGCGCCGCCTCAAGATCATTGCCGATCGCAAGCTGCTCTGTTTGCACGTTCGGGCCCGAACCCTTTCCGCGCATCAAAAGTACATTGCCGTTGTCTTGAACACGCTGCTCACGCGCTAGTTTGGGCGCCAGTGCGTGATCGACCACCTCAACCTTGAGCTTGCCACTGGATGATTTGGCAATTTCGCGAAAATAAGGCTCAACCTGAGGCAACAGATCGCTGCCCTTATCATAAAAAATGACCACGCGAATGGGCTCGCCCAGCTTTCTGATCATTTTATGAGTGACTTCGCTTGGTTTGGTGGTTTTGAAATACGAAAGATCTTTACGAATGTCGCGTTTGAAGGCGACATAGTTCGCCGTCGCAAGAAACACGATGGCAAGCGCCAAGCCCATGCCCGAATACACCGCAATCTGCACGCGTCGAATTTCAACCGCTTCGGCCACCGGCATCTTGCGATAAACCGCTTCGATAAAAAGCAACGTAGTCAGCGACACAAGCAAAATGCTTGGCCACAGGCCCCATAAAATCGCTTCGACTTTGTCGCGTCCGTCCTGCTTCAACCCAAGCCAATCCAAACCCGTGTCGGTCGCAAACAAATACACCAACAGGCCCAAACCAATGCCTAAGGTGGCTGCAAGCAAACGCTTCTCAACAAGCTTGGCAGCGCCCACCGCTTGGTTCAACAAATTGAAGCGAAAGAGCAACGCCAGCATCAGAGCCGCTGATCCAAGCCCCGAATTGATGCGTTCCCACGTGCCTTCGTTCACCACACGTTGTGAGACGAACACAAACAACAATGACGCCAAAACAAGGACGGTTGGGATCCAACCTAAGTTGTTTTTGTTTTTTTCCTGTGAGCTCAAGGCTGCCTCCAAAGTTTTAGATTATTGCCAACGCTGGCTTTCAAGCACGCGCGTTGCACCAAGCAAAGACACATACACAATCGACACAAAAAACACGACATCGCTCAAACGCAAAATGCCGCGCATCAGCTCTTTAAAGTGACTATCAAAGAGCGCCAAATATTGAACGATGTTGGTCAGCGGCGGATCGACGATATGCGACAACAGCCAACACAAGAGCAGCGTCACCACCAACGCCGCCGAGATTACGGCCGCAACGACCTGCGTACGTGCCAGGGTTGACCCGAGCACACCCAGCGACAAACACGCGCCGCCCAGCAGCAAGAGCCCCAAATAACCCGACGCAATATGCCCAAGCGACACTTTGCCATTCTTAAAAATCAACGCAGGCATATACAATGTAGCCAGGGTAATCAGCGTCAAAAACACCAACGCCGAAAAAAACTTAGCGATCACAATCTCGCTTTCGCGCACCGGCGAGGTAAACAAAATCGCAAGCGTGCCCGCCTGACGCTCCTCAGCAATCAAACGCATCGACAAAAAGATAGAAGCAATCATGGTTGTGCCGCTCGCAAAGAAAAAGAAATCTTGCAGCACCTCCGACGATAACCTTGGCTGCGCACTCACCGCAAAGGCGTTGAATAAAATGCCGTCGATCAGCAGCACCGCCGCCGCAATTACATAACCGCTTGGCGTACGAAAATACGCGGCAAGCTCACGTCGAATAATAAGCCAGATGTTCTTCATTGTGCTTTCTCCAATAATCGATGCACTCGCAACTAATTTTTAGCTTGCTGAGTACTTTCATGATGTTGATTGAGTTCGACGAAGATCTTCTCAAGGCCGCCGGCAACCTGCTTAAGCCCAAGCACGCCCATGCCATTTTGCACCAACGCTTTGGCGAGCTCTTCACGAATCTCGCCGGCTGAGCGCACGCGCAGCCACACGTGTCCACCGTCAACCTTGGCCACTTCAACATGGCTCACACCGCTAATGCCCTTGACGATCTCTTTGACCTTGCTTTCGTCGCCGCGCACTTCGAGCTCCACATCACCGCCGCTGCGATACCGTTTGATCAGCTCGTCTTCGGTGCCCTCTGCAGCGATATGACCCTCGTGCAGCATCAAAATGCGATCACACGTTTGTTCGATCTCCGACAAGATATGCGTCGAAAGCAAAATCGTGTGCTGCCCGCGTAGCGAGCGAATCATCGCGCGCATCTCGACAATCTGCACCGGATCGAGGCCCTGGATGGGCTCATCCAAAATCAACAAGGCAGGATTATGAATAATTGCTTGAGCAATACCGACGCGCTGACGGTAACCGTGTGAAAGCGACGAAATCGCCTGATCGGCCACTTCAACAAGCGAACAAATATTGAGCACCTCAGGCAAGCGCTTCTCTAAATCGGCGCTGCCCATCTCGCGCAATTTGCCCGCGAAGATCAAATACTCGCGCACAGTCATCTCAAGATAAACCGGCGGCGTGTCTGGCAAATAGCCGATGCGCTTGCGGATCTCGTGAGGATTGCTTTCAACATCAAGCCCATCGATGCTAATGCGCCCCGAAGTTGGTAAAAGCAAACAACTGAGCATCCGCAAGGTGGTCGACTTACCGGCGCCATTCAGACCCAGAAAGCCAATGCACTCGCCCTTATTAATAGTGAAGTTCAGCCCGTTAACAGCGCGGTGAGCGCCATAGTACTTAGAGACGTTTTCTACCAAAATCATACGTGCAAATAACTAACCTTTCCTGGCGCTGTGTCAACTTAATGACGAACAGAATTTAGCAGTTGCCCCCCCACGTGGTCGCGGTAGCCTCATTAGCTAAATCAGCCGTCCCAAGGGGTATATTGTATGCAAACGTGTGTGTTACTAGCGCCCGGTTTTGAAGAGATCGAAGCCATTACCGTGCTCGACGTGCTACGCCGCGCACAAATCGACGTCAAAGCCATCGGTATCGAATCAAATACGATTTCGGGCTCCCATCAAATCACCCTACACGCTGATGGGATTTTACGCGATGTTGCCAGCGAAGCGTGGCAGATGATTGTGTTACCCGGCGGTATGCCGGGCGCGCGTAACCTGCAGCAAAGCGCGCTCGTGCAAAGCATGCTCAAACAACAAGTAGCGTCGGAGCGCTGGGTAGCCGCCATTTGCGCGGGCCCCATCGCGCTGGCCAGCGCAGGATTGCTTGAAGGTAAACAAGCAACCTGCTTTCCCGGCTTTGAAGGCGAGCTTCATGGCGCGCGCGTCATCCAAAAACCCGTGGTGATCGATGGCCACGTGGTGACCGCGCAAGGCCCCGGCCTCGCGCTTAACTTTGCTTTGACACTCGTAAATTGCTTGCGCCCCGGTGTTTTGGCAGACAAGCTCGCTAAGGACATGTTGACGGCCTCGATCTAACGCGTGCTGTCTGATATGTAGATGGCTTATGACTCAAGTGAACCAAGCACGCATTTTCTTCCACTTGCATCGACCTTGTTGGCTTGCCTGTTTTGCCTTGGTTTTTGTCATCAGCGGATGCGCATCGTTCAGCTCGATGCAGCGGGCAGAGACACTGCAGCCCGGTCAAACCGAAGGCGTCGCTTACATGGGAATCAAGCAATACTCGAATGCGTCAAACAGCGAGTACCGCGACGACAAAGAGGGCCGCTTCATCAACGGCGAGATCATGGTGCGCCATGGCGTTGCCGAACACATGGACGTTGGTGTCAAAGCCTTTGGTTCCGGCGGCGAAGCTACCTTTAAGTGGCAGGCGCTCGATGGCGACATCGATATTGCACTCATCCCAGGCGCCGGGCTCACCTACATGGAAGGGTTCGTCAACGGCGCAGCCCTGGTCGGTTTCGATTTGAGCGAACGTTTCGATCTTGTGCTTGGCCCCAAGGTTGATTGGCGCGGCGCACTGGCTGACAATCGGCGAACACTGGCAGGCACACACGCCGGGGGCGTGGCGTCGCTCATCTTTTACCCAGGTCATATTGTCGCTACCGGCTTTGAGATCACCACCATGGTCGATGTTGAAGACCGCTCACGTTGGATCATGCAAGGCGGCTTGATCTTCTTCTTGCTCGATAAGTAAATTTTAGAAGGCACCTCAATCAACGCGAGTGAACTGCGCACTGTTTCGTATGCGCTAAGCGAGTCAGACGAGACTGGCTTGCTGCGCAGTCTTATCGCATTCTGTTTTTGTTCTTGTTTACGGCGTTTCCTTTCTTTCATAACTATCCCTATTTCGTTGTGAAGCGGCACACTCACCGAGCATTCCACACATGGATGTCGTGATTCGTTTCCACTCAGCGAATATCTCGCCGAACTTTTTTCAGTGGTTCGCGAGATTGGATGCGCTCAATAGCCATCGCGTTTCGCAAAAAAAACGTATATGGTTAGCGGCATGAAAAAGAAATCTGCCGACCTCATTAAATTTGAACGCAAACTGCGCGTTCGGGCGCTCACCCTCAACGATTTCGATCAGCTGGTGCAGATGCAGTTGCTTTGTTTTCCGACCATGAAACCGTGGTCAAAAGAACAGTTTGCAAGTCAGCTCACTGTTTTCCCTGAGGGACAGATTTGCGTCACCGTCGGCGACGAACTTGCTGCGTCCTCTTCGAGTTTGATTGTGCCTTTTGACTTGTATAGCGACTGGCATGACTGGAAAAGCCTCTCTGACGCCGGTTTTATTCGCAATCACGATCCTCAAGGCGACACGCTTTATGGCATCGAGCTTATGGTGCACCCGAAGTATCGCAGTATGAAGCTTTCGCGACGCCTATACAACGCGCGCAAACAACTTTGCCGTGAGCGTAATCTTGAACGCATGGTGATCGGCGGGCGCATCCCAGGCTACAAAGCCTATTCCGATCAGTTTACTGCTGAACAATACGTCGAGCGTGTCGTCTCTAAGGAGTTGGTCGACCCTGTCTTAACGCCGCAACTATCCAATGGCTTTGCGTTACAACGATTGATCCCCGAATACATGCCAAGCGATGAAGACTCGTGCGGTTTTGCCACGCACATGGAATGGCTTAATCTTGAAGCAGAGTCGCATCGCGGACGCAATATGCGCGCTGTGCAAACCGTGCGTATCGCAGCAGCGCAATGGCGCGTTCGCGAGGTGTCGACGTTTGAAGACTTCGCGCAACAAGCGCGATTCTTTGTCGATGTGGCGAGCGATTATCGTTGTGATTTTCTGCTTTTTCCGGAACTCTTTACGCTACAACTGTTGTCGCTTTCGCAGGGTGAAAGGCCCGGGCTCGCAGCGCGCAGGCTTGCAGGCTTTACACCGCAGTACTTAGAGCTCTTCGGTAGCTTAGCCGTCAAATACAATGTGAATATCATTGGCGGCAGTCAATTCACCGTGGAAGATGGCAAGCTTTATAACGTGGCGTTTTTGTTTCGTCGTAATGGTACGATGGAAAAACAGTACAAGCTGCATATCACGCCCTCAGAGCGAAAGTGGTGGGGCGTTGAAGGTGGCTCAGCGCTCGAAGTGTTTTCGACTGACCGTGGTCGCATCGCGATTAACGTATGTTATGACGTCGAGTTTCCGGAGCTTGCGCGCACAGTCGCTAAACGTGGGGCGCAAATTTTGTTTGTTCCGTTCAATACCGATAACCGTCAGGGTTATTTGCGCGTTCGTTATTGCGCGCAGGCGCGTGCGATCGAAAACCATTTGTTCGTTGCGATTTCGGGCTGCACGGGAAACCTACCGAACGTCGCCAATGCAGACATTCACTACGCACAAACCGGCATTTTTACACCTTGCGATGTCTCTTTCGCGCGTGATGGTATTGCCGATGAATGCGAACCCAACAGCGAAACGCTTGTTATGAGCGACCTAGATCTTGAGCAACTGCGACGTCATCGCTATTCGGGCTCGACAACCAACTGGAATGATCGCCGTACCGATCTTTACGAGCTACGCTTCTTGGGAAATGGCGATCCCGAAATAGTGTAGTCGCGCGAGGGCTGTCTCAATAAATTGCGTGTTGAACAGTAGACGACGTGGCGATCACGCTGGATTCTGCAAGGCGGCTTGATCTTCTTCTTGCTCGATAAATAAATTTTAGAAGGCACCTCTGTCGAGGTGCCCTATCTATCTGCGACAAACACAGATAACTATTCCTTATACGCTACGCGAGCAAATAGCCCAGCGACGCCACGTGGTAAGCGACCAAACATCCGTATGCGCTGCACACGGCATAGGCGCCCAAGCGAGCCAGACGATGCTGGCTCGCTTGCCACAACACATAAACCCCAAGCGAAACAAGTAAAAGCTTAACACAAGTAAAGAGCATCGGACTTTGATCTAAGAGACGAGCCATAAACGGATTCACTTCAACCGCCCAACCCATCAGCACCACGCACATCGTCCACATCGTATCGATCAAGTTGAACACAAGCGTAAACGCGAGCACCCAACTTGCACTCGAAGCAACCGGTTTCATCGCCAAGCTAAACCCTTCGGCAGCGCGACTCATCGATTGGGTCATGACGTGTTGGGCGTTCATAATTGAATGTAAGTGCGAATCTCGTGCCAATCGCAAAAACCATCAATGGCTGGAATTAACCGCAAATAAATGCAATGTCACAGGAAAGATTGAGGCTTTTAGGCCTCAGATCTGGCGACAAAAGGCAACCTAAACCACGAAAACAAAGCATTCTCGACTGAATGCGACCGGCACGCGTCTTGCTTGATTAACCTGCCGATAATGACTCTTTTTGAGCACATCTTACCGTGGTTTCACTTCTCCATCTGCCTAGCGTTGGCAACGCCTACACTTCTTATCCACAGTTGTAGCGCAGGCACAAATGAACAAACGAACCGAGTCGGCCTAGACGAAGCGGGTGGCGCGGAAATGGTCATCAGCAAAATCACTATTGACCCGTGCGCAAGCGGCGAGATCCCCAACCTTTATCTTGGTGAGATTATTCTAAAGACCGATACCCCCCGGTTCTTCCGAATCGATAAGCCAAATGACCCAGAACCGCTGCCTCTTAACGAACGCGTGCGCGTCACTCATGAAAACGGTGTCGGTGTTTTTTACACCTACCGCCCAAACGAAGTTCAAGTCACCTATGATCTCGTCGATGGCGAGGGCGAACTTCACATTAAGGTGCCTAACCTTGCTGATTACTCGGGACTTGCAACAGGCTCATTGAGCATTGAACACCCCGCGATGTTTCACTTCGCACAGATCCGCTCTTCACAGTGGAACAAACCTTGGACCTACTGCAGCGGTTGGTACGCAAACGCAAAACGCGCATACATCAATCGCGACCTCAGTG
>JBGAKI010000044.1:0-27833 GCA_044224525.1 Polyangiales bacterium
GCATGGTGCAAGCCTTTCTTGTCATCATGTGGCGCCCAGCATGCGCACGACTTTTTCAGCGAGGAAAACTTCGGTTTTTTCAAAGGACTCGGTGGTATTGCCGCCAATATGTGGAACGATGATTAGGTTGTCGTGTGTGCGTGCATAAGCGATGAGCGGGTGACTCGCGTCGATATGGGGTTCGCCTTCAATGACATCGAGTGCGGCGCCGCTAAGCTTTCCGGTTTGTAGTGCGCTTAATAACGCTGCGCTGTCGACGACAGCGCCTCGGGAGGTATTGATAAGCACGCTTGTTGGTTTAAGCTGACTCAGCTCGCGAGCGCCAATCAAGTGGTGCGTGCTTGGGCCGTAGCTTACATGTAAACTTAGGACGTCGGCTTCTTTTAGCACCGCGTCAAGCGTTGTTTTGCGTTCGACAACCGCATCCGCGGTGGGGCTGGGGTCGTAACCGATCACGCGCATCCCAAGCGCGCGACAATAGTCTGCGGTGATGCTGCCTAAACGACCCAGCCCGATAATGCCAGCTGTTTTTTGATAGAGTTCGCGTCCGCGAAACGCATCGCGGTTCCAATGGCCTTGAAGGACATCATTTGCGGCGCGAGGCAAGTGGCGTAAAAGCGCGAAGGCGAGTGCAAGAGTTAGTTCGGCGGTGGCGCGCACTTCGCGCAAAAACTCGCGTTCACCGCGAAGGCTGGCCACTTGGACATGTTTGCGAGCACACGCTTCAAGATCAATATGATCGGTGCCGGTGACGGGTGTGGCGATAATTTTACAGCGTGCAATACCGTTAATTAGTTGAGCGTCGAGCTTCCATGCGAGGCGAAACCAAAACACGTCATATTCGTTGAGTGCTTGTGCAATGGTGTGCTGATCAAGCTGCTTGATATCGACATGACCGATAGACCCTAAGATGGCGCGTGCTTTGTCGCCAAAATCTTGCGGTTCGGCCACGATGATGCGAACGTTTTTTGTCACGGGGCTTCGTCAATGAAAGACAACTGTTTTTGCACGTAGGGTGAAAGTTTGGCGATGGCATCGGCGATGCGTGGTGCGACCACCCCGTCGCCATACAGCGTGCTTGGTGCATAGGGCCCGTGCTCGAGCTGCTTGGCGATAGCGTCATGAACGGCGTTGCGGGTGACTGGAACGCGGATGACGTGTTCGGCAAGCTCGCGGCCTTTTTGCCTGTCGCCTACCAGCACTACAGGTGTACCGAGGAAACTTGCGTCGCGAACGAAACTGCTCGAGTTGCCAATCGCGCAGCGCGCTTTTGATAGTACGCGCAGGTAGTCTTCGGGTTCAAGGTTGGTAATGGTGCGTAGCCATCCAACAGCGCGTTCGGTGCGGAACACGCGAATGGCTTTGGAGATTTCATCCGAACCCGCGTCGATATTGGGCCACAACATCAACGTTGGCATGCGAAAGGCTTCCAGCGCTTCAAGTACGGCCGACATTTGGTTGCGATGTGATCCGTACTCAGTGGTGGTGGGGTGAAAAAGGGTTAACAAAAAGGGTTTCTGAACATCGATCAGCGCGCCGTGTCCGCGTCCATTCACGATGTGGGCGTCTAAGGTTTTATCCAGCGCACGTACGATGTCGCCGCTTGGGCACCCAACTGTTAGAATGGTTTTACGACGCTCACCCATGCGCTCAAGATAGTTTGCCGCCCGTTTTGTGGAAGGCACGTGAAACTGCGCAAATTTACTGATGGCGTGTCGTGCGCTTTCATCGATTGAGCCGCTCACTTCGCCGCCTTGGATGTGAACCACGGGGATGTTCATATAGGCCGCGGCGATGACTGCACCGAGTGCTTCGTAACGATCGCCGATCATCGTGATAATGTCAGGTTTGAGGCGCTGAAACTCGCTCGCAAATTCAATCGTCGCAAACCCAACTGATTTGGCCATCGTGGTGGGCACCGAGCCTTCAAGTTCAAGATAGACTTCACCGTGCACTTCGAATCCGTCGTCGCGTACAACATTGATTGGATAATCAAAGCGGTTGAGCACCATTGAACCTGCGCACACTGTCACAAGATCGAGCGCGGGGTGATCTTTGATCGCTTGCATGACCGGTTTGAGGCGACCGTAGTTGGCGCGGTCGACCAGAATCACAAGTACTCGGCGTTTGTTTGAGGCGTTTGGCATGATCTCTCTAAAAAAGGTGTAACAAATGTTTGGCGCAGAGGCTAGCGTTAGTAACCGTTGGTCTTAGCCCAGATGTTCGTCGACAAGGCATTCGTCGGCAGAAAGGTTTTGTTTGAGGCGTTTACCGACAAGACTTGGTAAGCGCGCGGCTGGCATGCCGTTACCTGGTTTTTTAAGCGCCAAATCGTTGGCGGTGAGCACATGCCCTGCGGGGAGCGCACGGGCGGCGACCACGCTTTTACCAAAGAGTGTTTTTAGATCAGTCAGGGCAAGGGCCTCGGCTTCTTTATCGACTGGGTGTGCGAGTGCTTTTTCGATGAAGCGTGTGCCTTCGACGATGTGTTTAAGTTCGTCGATAGTGACCGATGCTGGCACATCGGGGCCAAAACATTCGCGTGAAAATGTTACGTGCAGCTCAAGCATGTTGGCGCCAAGCGCAACCGCTGCAAGGCTGGCATGGGGCGTACCCGAATGATCGGAAAGACCGACCGGGCACTGGTAACGGTGGGTGATATCGGCCATCACGTTGAGGCCTAGTTTTTCCGGCGGACAAGGATAAGCGGTGGTGCATTGATAAATGCCCACGGCGCTGCCAGCGTTGCGGCAGACGTTCACGGCCGCGTCGAGGTCTTCCCAGGACGATAGGCCGCTGGATAATAGAACAGGTTTGCCGGTTTTGGCCAAGTGTTCAATAAAGGGCAGGTTGGTGGTTTCACCTGAGCCGATTTTCCACGCCGGCATGTCGAGTTTTTCTAAGAGGGCGGCCGCTTCAAACGAAAACGGTGTCGATAGAAACATCAGTCCTTTGTCGCGCGCATGAGCGGCAAGGCCCGCCCATTCTTCGGCTTTGAACTCCATGCGCTTCCAGTAGTCATAGCGTGTGGCGTCTTGTTTGCTGAATGCGACGCGGAAGGTTTCACGCGGAGTTGATTCCGCGGCTGCAATGTGTGTTTGAAATTTAATGGCGTCGGCCCCTGTGCGCGCGACGGCGTCGATATACGCGTGAGCTGCGCCAAGGCTGCCATCGTGGGCTTGTGCGATCTCTGCGACGATAAAGCAGGGGTGTGATTGACCCACCATGCGAGAAGCGATGCCGCGTGAAACGATGCCCAGCGTGCGCGTGATTTCGGGTGTGTTCATAGATTTTTGTAAAAGTTAGTGTAACATAGCCTTAAAGCGGCTCAACGCCCAGGCCTTCAAGAAGCATGGATTGGGAGGGACCGCGACGATAAACCATGATCAAAACGGACGCCTGCACGCCTTTTTTTGTTAAGCACACCTGGTCGCAGCGCATCTATTTGCGTTACATCAAGCGCTTGATTGATCTGATGATCGTCGCACCGGCGTTGGTACTGGTGAGTCCAGTGATGTTGGTCGTGGCGTTGCTGATTCGTGTTAAGCTCGGCAGCCCCGTGTTGTTTCGGCAAGCGCGCCCTGGCTATCACGAGATACCTTTTATGCTCTATAAGTTTCGCACCATGCGCGACGCGGTGGACGCACAAGGGCAAACCCTTGCGGATGCAGAACGAATCACCTCTTTTGGTAGCCTATTGCGTAAACTGAGCCTGGACGAACTGCCAACGCTGTGGAATGTTTTACGCGGTGATATGACATTGGTTGGTCCTCGCCCATTGTTGATGAAGTACCTTGGTCTTTATGATGCCACGCAACGTTTGCGTCACGCCGTTGTGCCAGGTGTCACCGGTTGGGCGCAAGTCAACGGTCGCAACGCATTATCGTGGCCCGAAAAATTTACGCTTGATGGATGGTATGCAAAAAATGCATCGCTTTGGCTTGATCTGCGTATAGTATTAGCCACGGTATGGACTGTGCTTGGAGGGCGCGGTGTTGCGGCCGATCAGCATGTGAGCATGCCTGAGTTTGAGGGCAATCAGTTGGCCGAGCACGGGTTGGCAGGGAAGGCAGACACGCAGTGAATGAGTCGATCGCAGTATTAGGCGCCAGTGGTCACGCAAAAGTCGTGATCAGCATGCTTCAGGCATTAGGCTATAAAGACTTGATCGCGTTTGACGATGACCGCGCCAAGATCGGTTCGACAATTCTTTCCGTTCCGGTGGTGGGTGATATCAAACAGTGGATGTCGCAGCGCACTAAAAGTGCGGTGTTGGCCATTGGTGACAACGACGTGCGTCAACGCATCAGTCGAGAAATATCCACATCATGGCTGACCATCGTGCATCCGTCGGCTGTGGTGCATCACAGTGTCCGTTTGGGACAGGGCACCGTTGTGATGGCGGGCGTGGTGATTCAGCCCGACGTTGTGGTGGGTCAACAAACCATCATCAATACGGGCGTGAGTCTCGATCACGATTGCCGCGTGGGTGATTATTCGCACGTTTGCCCCGGGTCCACCTTGGCCGGTTCCGTTCAGGTGGACGAGGGTGCGTTCATTGGTTCGGGTTGTGTGATTTTACCTGGCATTGTTGTGGGTGCATGGAGTCGCGTGGGTGCCGGGTCGGTATGCACCAAAAACATTCCGGCCAGAGTGACCGCATTTGGTTCGCCAGCGCGCGTGCGTTGAAGTGGAGCTTGAACTGGGCTGAACTGAGGGAGGGCAAACCCGCTCACTAAGCGCTACGCCCTTGGCTTCGCGAATCGTTCGCTACTGTTTGCCCTCCCTCAGTTCAGCCCAGTTCAAGCTCCACTTTGCATTAGGGCGATCGAAAGCGTTCGCGCGCGCGATGTCCAAGAAAGCGCGCTGCGTCGTAAAGATTGTCGTGCATTGGCAAGCTTACGCCAAGCTGCGCCAGGGTTGGTGTAAGTTTATATAAAGAGAGCGGGTTGCTTCGCAGCAGGGTTTTTAGGTAGCTGCGCCTGAGTCGACCCGGGGCCAAGGCGCAGAGGGTGGTTTCGTCGATCCGAGTTCCCAGGTAGTGCTGCGTAAGGGCAAGGGTGGCCCACGCCGCTGTTCGCACGCCACTTGAATGCAACCAGTCGACGCACTCTTGCCAGTTGCAGCGCGCATGTCGAATGAGTCGATCGACGTCGACTAAACGCACCAGGCGGCCGGCGACGTACTCCGTAAAAGCTGTGTGAAGCAAGCTAAAGACCATGGTTGCTTGCGCGTTGGGATAGGCACGTGCGCGCTCGTCGACAACGCGGTTGGTGAGCATGTATTCTGACAAATCGCTGCGACAATGACCGGGTCTGAAACATTGCCAATGTAGATCAATGGCAACTTTGCCGTCTGAAAGGGCAAGCTCGTGGGTGTCGTTGTGCTGGGTTGCGGGGCCGCGAAATCCCAAACCGGCCAGCACGCCGAGTGCTTTTTGACGCGCCTGCGTGTCGACCAAAATATCGATATCGACAGAGTGTCGAAGGTGGCTAGGGTCATAGATGAGGTTACGAAGGTGTGATCCCTTAAGCGCAACCCACCTTATGTGATGATGTTCGAAGGCTTGTGCGAGGCGGTCCAGCGCATCTTCTTGAAGCCATGTGCGTGCTTGCATGCGATGTCTTGCACGAGTGAGCGTGTGTCGGGTTTGGGAGGGTATTGCTTCTAGCAAACCTTCGTTTTCGAGTGTATGCAAGACGAGTTGATCGATGCCGTGTTCGAAGAGCACGCTGGCGATTGCGTGGGATGGCAGGGATGATAGCGCTGAAAGTGACCGTTCACAGGATTCGAATCGTGCCGCGGGATCTCGCAAAATGTTGGCCAAACGTGTGAGGGTCGATGAGGTGTGCACGATAACCTTCGGGGAAAATCGCAAGAAATCGGGTCAGTGATGTCGCGCTTACGAAGCGAGCGACAGGTTTGCGTCAAGTCTTTGCGCTTGGCGTCTTTCCAGCAAACTGACGCCCCAGTTTTGTAAGGGAACTTCGATCAGTCGGCGCGAAAGGTCGGCAAAGAGAAAACTCAATGCAACACTTGCGTAGCCGGGCAATCCGACACGCATGACTAAGATATGCCACAAATAAAGGCTGTAACTAATATGTCCTAAGTAGCGCAGCCAATTCCACGTTAGCCATTTTGCGTGCGCTGCGTAGCATAAGAACAAGCCACCCCCGATGGCGCCGATAAGATAATCGATGCTGGCAATAGGGCTTGCGAGATGAACGGTGTAATAGGCGATGATTGGCAACCCAATCCATGTAACTCGCCACGGAATATCAAGCTTGCTTAGTGCGAGAAAACATCCGACAAGGAGCGCGTCCCAGCGAATGATGTCGTAACCGATCGGTGCAAGTCGAGGTACGAGTCGCAAGACAAACGCAAGGATGATTCCAATTACTACCAACCCCAAACGCGATTTGCGCGTCATGCCGAATAACAATGACAGCACGAGGGGCCAGAGCAGGTAAAATTGCTCTTCAACAGCGAGGCTCCATGTGTGGTGGAGCCAACGGGTGTCGGGGACGCGATGATATAAGAACTCAAGATTGGTGGTGTAGGTTAGCGCTCGGAAGGTTGCGCCCAATGCTCCGGGTAAGGTTGTGTGCGGCTGTGCAAGCAATACGTAGATGAGATAACCCATGCAGGCAAAGAAAAGTGCCGGAAATAGCCGGAAGAACCGGCGCATATAAAACGGAAAATAGCGAATATGGCCATGCGCTTCGTGATCACGTACCAAAATATTGGTGATGAGGTAACCTGAAAGCACGAAGAAGATTTGCACGCCAATGAACCCGCCGCCGCCACCGCTCGGTAGGAATGAAAATAAGGGTTTGTCGATTGGGTACACGCCCTGAAGCAGGTGCGCAACAAACACGAGCAGTACCGCAACGCCGCGCACGCCATCAAGGTAAGGGATTCGTTTTGAGTGTGATGTCACAATAACCGGCGCCCACGACAAGAGTAATCTGCGCTGAGAATCCTGCAAGTCAAAACAGAGTGATTGCCTTGAACGCAGAGTTCTTCTATAGCAATCATAGATGGCAACACGGCGCATAAAGGATGGCGTGCAAGAGTTGCGCGAGCTTGGGGTAGGTCGTGCGCTTTTTCGTATTGGTTGGGAAGCCAAAATGCGAGGTGCGTCGCTTGCCGATTGGCGTGCGCCCCTAGACATGCTGGGTTTGTTGCGCGTACAGCGGTTGGCACCCGTGCAGCATACGGGGCAGCTGGTCGATCTTGATCCAGGGCTTTTTGCCGATGCGCGTCAGGTGCACGACTATATGGCGGCGTCACTCGAACCCGGTGCACGCGTTTTGCTCAAGGAAGTTAGCCACAGGGCTGCCAGTGGCGTGGTTTTGAGTTTTGGGCGTCATTTTATCGATTATGGGTCGCCGATTCGATGGCATCGTTATCCCGGTTCGAACGTTGACGTGCCAAATACGCTCGACTGGAAAAAAGCCATGCGGGCTGCGGCACGTGTCGACGACATTAAATTATTATGGGAAGTCGCGCGTTTTGCGCAGGCTTTCTTTATTGCGCGCGCTGCAACCTTAGACGGTGGTCCAAATGCAGATTTGCGTGCGCTGGATTTGCAAGTTCAAGATTTCGTGCGCAGTAACCCCGTCGGTAAAGGTGTGCATTGGGCGTCGAGTCAAGAAGTTGTGATTCGCTTGATAGCGTGGCTCTTCGCACTCGAAGTCGGTGGTTCACTTGGCGCAGATGTGCAGATGTTTAAAACAGCACTTGCACAGACGCTTTATGAGGCGGGTGCGCATATCGCCGATCATATCAACTACGCGCGTTACGCCGTGTATAACAATCACCTGTTGTCCGAAGCGCTGGGCCTTTACTTGATCGGCTGTTTGTTGCCCGAGGCAAGCGAAGCGAAGGGGTGGCGTGAGCGTGGACGCATGTTGTTTGACGAAGGTGTGATGCGCCAGTTTTATGCCGATGGCGGGTACATTCAAAATGCACACAACTATCATCGTTTGGCATTACAATGGTTGAACGTGGCATGTAGGGCGGTGACCCGTTTTGAAAAGCAGGATGCTCCGGAAATGTGGACCTGCGCGCTCGCGCGTTCGGTTGACTTTTTGTACGCGCAGCAGAACCCAAGCGACGGGCGTTTGCCTAACTATGGCAACAACGATGGCGCGTTGCCCATGGTTTTGTCTACATGCGATTACAGTGATTTTAGGCCCACGTTACAAGCCGCAAGCGTTATTGCCACAGGTGAGCGTCTTTACGCTTCGGGCCCCTGGGACGAAGAGGCTGTTTGGATGGTGGGTCCCCAGGCGTTTGAGGCTTCACCCCTAAAAACACGAAAGCGCTATAGTCGCTCGTTCGTGGTCAGTGGTTATCATGTGCTGCGCGGACAAAACGAGGAGAACTTTGCAACCTTTCGTTGTGGGTCACTAAAAGAGCGGTTTTCGCAAATCGACATGTTGCATGTTGATGTGTGGTGGCGCGGGCAAAACATGCTCGTTGACGCGGGCAGCTACCTTTACAATGGGCCTGCGTACTGGCACCACCATTTTTTTCGTACGGGCGCTCATAATACGGTGAGTATCGATGGTCACGATCAGATGGTGCACCATCGTCGCTTTAAGACTTTATACTGGACACAGGCGCGTGTGAAGGTATGGGACTACACGTCACAATGGACGCTTTGCGCCGGTGAACACTATGGATTTCAACAGTATGATGGCGCGTGCATTCATCAACGCTCGGTGCTTCAACTTGGCGACGAGTGTTGGGTCATCGTTGATTACGTGACTGCGAGCGATGATGCCGCGCACGCCATGCGTTTACACTGGCTGTTAGGAGAGTTTGCGTATCAACTCAATGTCGAAGGCGCTGTGCAAATGGACACGCCACGTGGCGCTTTTGTTTTGGGAGTTTATGACATCAATGCTCGGCCGATTGCGTTGAATGTGGCCAAGGGTGTGACCCCGGACAAAAACAACAACACCTCCGCGCGAGGTTGGTTGTCACGCTATTACGCCGACAAGGTGCCGGTGGCCAGTGTGGTGGTCGAGCGACGTGCTAAAGTCCCCATGACGATGATCACGGTGTGTGGTGGCGCGCCCGTTGAGTTTTTGCGTGTTGGGTCGCGTTTTCACGTTACCCACCAAGGCCAAACCTTTGGGTTTGCGTTGCGGCAGGGGTTGATTATTGATTTGCATTTAGAACACGTTGAGCCGAGTGTGGTGGGTTGAAGACAATGAAAATCCTAGTGATTCATCAGTATTTTCTTATGGAAGGGATGCCTGGCGGCTCGCGTTTTAATGAGCTCACCAAGTTTTGGCATGATGCGGGTCATGACATTACCGTCATCGCAGGTAACCTTGATTACGCAAGCGGCAGCATTCCTGAACGTTATCGCGGACGATGGGTGGTGCGCGAAAAGCAAGGCGCGATAGATGTCTTTCGTTGTCATGTGCCCATGTCGTATAACAAAAGTTATCTTGGGCGGATGTGGGCGTTTTTTGGCTTTACCTTGTCGGCAGCGACCGCGGTGCTGAAGATCGACCGGCCCGATGTGGTGATAGCGACCTCGCCACCCTTGATTACGCCTTTTCCAGCGGGGTTGGCGGCTCTCGTGCGTTTTCGCGGCACGCCGTGGGTGTTTGAGATTCGCGATCTTTGGCCCGAAAGTGCCATTACAACAGGCGTGCTTAAAGCCAATGGCATGCTCACCAAGTTACTTTTTTTGATCGAGAAATGGGCGTGTAAGCTTGCGACGCGCATTAATGTGCTGACACCTGCTTTTCGCGATGACTTGGTGCGTCGCGGTTTGGCGCCTGCTGAGAAGATTTTCTTTGTGCCCAATGGCGTTGATCCGGATGAGTTTAGGCCGGGTCCACGCGCGAACGCGTTTCGTGAAGAGGCGGGGTGGGGCGATAAGTTTGTGGTGATGTACGCTGGCGCCCATGGTCGAGCCAATGCGCTTATGCAATTGGTCGACACGGCTGAGCGGTTGCGCGAACATTCAGATATTTTGATTGCGAGCGTTGGAAATGGTCCGGAGCGTCAGCATTTGATCGACGTGTGCAAAACGCGTGGGTTAACCAATATTCAGTTTGTAGGCGCGCAACCAAAAACGCGTATGCCAGAGGTTATCAACGCGTGTGATGTGGCCTGCGCTGTTTTGCAAAACAACCCGACCTTTCGCACCGTTTATCCAAATAAAGTGTTCGACTATATGGCGTGCGGCAAGCCCGTGCTTTTGGCGATTGACGGTGTGGCACGCGACATGGTGTGTAGTGAAGCCAAGGGTGGTATTTTTGTTGAACCCGAAAACCCCGAGGCGATTGCGCAAGGGATTTTGCAATTATACCGTGATCGCGAGGGTGCGCGCATGATGGGTGAACGCGGGCGTGCGTGGGTTCGTGCACATCATAGCCGCGCCACCCTTGCCACGCGCTACCTTGATGTGCTGAGCGAAATGACACGCCAGGCGGATGGAGGCCACTCTAAGGTTGTGCCCGTTACTGCGGCAAAACCTGCTGGGCAGTTGGGCTCAATGCGCCAGGATGAAATCAAGGTAGGTCTCGATCGCAGCGTTTAGTTTTTCGATCAACGATGCGCGCCCTTGTGTCTGCAAAGGTGCACTACCCGTTAGCGCAATGCGCACCTTACGCGCGAGATCGTCGACATCGCCGGTCTTAAACACAAGTGTGCCGTCGGGGCGCTCAACCACGTCGCTTGCCACAGCAGGCACGTTGAAAAAAAGCGCTTCGCGCACCGAGTTCGCATCGCCATCGGTAAGGGTGGGTCGCACAAATACGTTTGCGACCTTGAGGACCGGGACAAAAAGTCCAGGTTCAGTGTTAAAGAAAATATTCTCAGCAACGCCTTGCGTTTTGGCGCGAGCCATCAATGTGTCAACATAGGCTTGCTCGTGGGGTTTGTGATCCCAAAAACAAACCACCAGCGCCAGCTTGGGGTAATCGGGTTTTAGGCGCACGGCCAGCTCGAGCAACTGATCGAGCCCATAGATGTCTTGATTGTTGTTGAGGCTTACCTTTCCGTTGGCTGCAAGGATTGGCGTTTTACCTTCGACAAACTGCCAAAGTTTTTGCGATGTTTGTTCGCGCGCAAGCTCGCTTTCGGCAGGTGGTAAGAACCCCGGTTGATGGATGATACGTTTTTCATCGACGCCTGCTTGGCGCGTGCAATCAGCTAAAAACTGGCTGACGCTTACCACCGCGGACACGTTACGAAGCGACCATGCAGTGATCCACCGCACGATGCCACCTTTGGCGAGTCGCTCGGGCAACGCCTTGTTGCGTAAACGGATGATCACGTGTTTGTCACGCAGGCGAGCCATCAGCGCTCCAAGCAGCCACACTTCTAGGCGATCCGAAAGAATATAGATCACGCGTTCTTTGGCGTAGAAGGGATAAGTGAGCATCCAAAGTTTGCGATGTTTGGCCACCGAGACGACGCGCGGTGGTTTTTGTGACGCAGAAACCGCGTTATACACGCGGTAGTCGACCCCCCGGGCGTCAAGCAGCGTGCATAAACGTCGAATGTGGTTGGCGACGCCACCGTTTGGCGGTGGGTAGTTGCCTAGAATCGACATATACGCGGGGTTGTCAGTGTTCATCGAATGTATGCGTTGTACCACAGGCCCAGCTGCAGCAGCTTGTAAAGCAAGAAGCCATGATCGGCTTCGCCAGAGATATGATCATCGACGATGTCTTTAACCACGTCGCGGTAAAACAGTGTGCTGGTCAGGCTTGAGTCGAGCACCACTTCGCGTAACCACGATGCCAGAGGCTTACGCAGCCAAAAGCCGTAAGGAACACCAAAACCCGTTTTGGGTGCATCTAAGATGTCGTCGGGCACAACACCACGGAGCGCTTGGCGTAAAATCCATTTCTTTTTTAAACCGCGTACTTTGAGGTTTGAGGGTAGCGACATCGCATATTCTGACAATTCGTTGTCGAGAAAGGGCACCCGTACTTCAATGCTTTGCGCCATCGTCGAGCGGTCGACTTTTTCCAGAAAAATGTCGGGCAAGATTACTTGTGTGTCTGTATACAACATGCGCTGCACTAAATCGCGATTGGCGAACATCTCATTCATCTGACGATACCGTGCAAATGCGTCAAAGCTGCGTACGTGGTTTTGAATTTGCGGATGTAAGACGCGCACAGGTGAAGGTTTAAGCGCATCTTCGCTGAGCAAGAGCGCCATCTTCATGGCTGGGTCTTCATTGCCAGCTGCGTCGGCAAAACGTTTCAAACGTAAGGCACGTTGTGAGGTGAAGCCTTTCTTTTTTGCCGACATGGCGCTTTGCGCCAATCGCCATAGCGGTTCCCACGCCAGTGCATTGTAGCGCCGGTATCCGGCAAATAGTTCGTCGCCGCCGTCACCTTGAAGCACCACTTTAATGCTGTGATTGAGCTCGCGCGCTAACAAAAAGAGCGGGATGTTTGCCGCATCGCCAAAAGGGTGATCGTGTGCGCGCACCAGCTTTTCGATCACATCGCGTACACTGCCACCGCTTAAATGCAGCTCATGGTGGTCGGTGCCAAGCTGTTCAGCTAGTTTTTTTGCTTTAGGTAGTTCGTTGACGCCTTGGTCGTAGTCAAATCCAACGCTATAGGTTTTGAGTTTTTCACCCAGTTCGCGTGCGGCAAATGTTGCGATGGCCGAGGAGTCAATTCCGCCGCTCAAAAAGACACCCACCGGCACGTCGCTGACCAAGTGGGATTTTACTGCGTTGGCAAGCCGTGTGCGCACTTCATCACGTGCCGTTTCGGCGCTTACGTCGATCTCGGCGATGTCATTGGCGGACCAGTAACGCTGAATGCTGACGTCGCCGTCTTTGAAGCGCAGGACATGCCCGGGCAACAAACGTTTGATGCCACCGAAGAGTGTATGTTCGCCAAGCGTATTGCCGTAGTAGAAGTATTCATGCAGGGCACTTTGGTTTAGTTCTTTAGTTACCTCGCCTGTGGCGAGCAGCGCTTTGATTTCCGATCCAAAAATTATCCCCGATTTGTCTTTGTAATAGTAGAGGGGTTTGATCCCAAAACGATCGCGAACGAGAAAAAGGGTGCGTTCTTGACGATCCCAAAGTGCAAAGGCGAACATGCCGTTGAATTTTTTGGCGGCATCGATGCCGTAGTGAGCCAGTGCGCGTAACACGATCTCAGTATCGCCATGGCTCTTGAAGGTGTGACCGGCGGTTTCGAGTTCGGCACGAATCGCGGCGAAATTGTAAACCTCACCGTTGTAGATCATCGTGAAACGACCGTCGGCGGTATGGATGGGCTGATGGCCCAGCGGCGAGAGGTCAAGAATGCTTAATCGACGTTGGCCAAGCGCAACAGGACCTTGGCACCACAACCCATGATCATCGGGGCCGCGGTGGGCAATCGCTTCGAGCATGCGCGCGAGGCTGGTCGCTTCGGCGTCTCGATCGGCGGCGGCATAAACAAAGCCAGCAATTCCACACATAGTGGCTGGCGTTTTAGCGCGAAATGCTCCGATGACCAAGGTCAATTCGCTGAATCGCGATGTCTGTCACACGTGGTACTCGCGTGCCGTTCGGTCTGTAAAATGTCCCCAATCGGATTGAAGTAAGGCTGAAATCGCGCTACATCCTTAGGCGCAAGCGTTGCTTAACATTCGTGCCAATTTGAGGGAGATTAATATGCTGCAGGTTGTGCAAAACGTTCGTAATGGCGCCACGCAGGTGCGAGAAGTCCCCGATCCGATCGCAGTGCCGGGGCATGTGGTGGTGGCCAATCTCGCATCGCTAATTTCAGCGGGTACCGAGCGTTATGTGGTTGACCTTGCGCGCAAGTCGCTCATTGGTAAAGCGCTTGAACGGCCAGATCACGTCAAACGTGTGCTTGAAAAGATTCGCCAAGAAGGGTTGCTGCTGACCGCCCAGCAGATGCGCGCCAAACTTGAAGAGCCGATGCCGCTTGGCTATTCGTCCGCGGGGGTGGTGTTACAAACGGGTCACGGCGTGCAAGAGTTTAGGCCCGGTGATCGCGTGGCGATTGCTGCGCCTCACGCAGGTGTGGTGTGCATGGGTCGCAACCTGTGCGCGCGGTTGCCCCAGAACGTTGGTTATGAGCAGGGTGCTTTTGCCGCCGTGGGTGCGATTGCGCTTCAGGGCGTAAGGCAAGCGCAGGTGTCAATTGGCGAGCGCGTGCTTGTGATTGGCCTTGGGCTCATTGGTCAGATGAGCGTGGCGATGCTCAAAGCGCAGGGCTGCCAGGTATTTGGCACCGACATCGAATCATGGAAGCTTGACATCGCGCGTGCGCTTGGTTGCGACGAAGTGGGCGTGGGGGCACCGATCGACGCTGTGAAGCGCTTTAGTGAAGGGTTTGGTGTCGATGCCGTGATCATTACCGCGTCGACGCAGAGCAACGAACCGATTGAGTTTGCAGCCGAAGCTTGTCGTCGGCGCGGCCGCGTGGTGCTTGTGGGTGTGGCGGGGCTCAATCTGCCGCGTCCGCCCTTCTATGCAAAAGAGCTTGAGTTTACCGTGTCATCGTCGCTTGGGCCTGGGCGCGGTGACCCTGTTTATGAAGATAAGGGCATCGATTATCCGATCGGCCATGCGCGGTGGACGGCTCAGCGCAACATGCAGGCTGTGCTCGATATGATCTCGCGTGGATCATTGCCCGTTGACAAGTTGATCACGCATCGCTTTCCCATTGAAAAAGCAGCCGATGCGTACGATGTCGTGACCGCCCGTCAAGATCACTTTCTTGGGATGGTGATCGAATATCCGATGCCCAAACAAGTAGCGCGTCGCGTCGTGCAGCCCACCTCGCGACCAGTGGTGGATCAGACGCTGGGCTTAAGTGTGATCGGTGCGGGCAACTTTACGCAGTTGATGCTGGTGCCTACGCTAGCGCGTTTGTCGAAGGTTGCACTGCGTGGTGTGTGTTCGGCACGGGGATTGAATGCGACGCAGCTGGCATCGCGTTTTCATTTTGATTATGCGTCGTCGGACGTGGATGATGTGTTCAGTGACCCGCAAACACATGCGGTGTTGATCACCACGCGTCACGATTTGCATGCTGATTTGGTTGTGCGTGCATTGCGTGCTGGCAAGCACGTTTTTGTCGAGAAACCTTTGTGCATTCGCGAAAGCGAGCTTGAGACCATTGCTGCCACGGTTGCGGAACTTGGTGCGCAGTGTCCCGTGTTGATGGTGGGCTTTAATCGTCGTTTTGCAGCGGCCACCCACACATTGAAAGATCATTTTGGTGATGCTGCGCCCTTGAGTGTCGCGTTTCGTTTTGCTACGGGTGAGATTCCATTGAACAGCTGGGTGCAAGACGAGGACGTGGGGGGTGGACGCATTGTGGGCGAGGCGTGTCATGCCATCGATATGTGTGTCGCGCTCACGGGTAGCGCGCCCACCAAGGTGTTTGCGGCGTCAGCACGACCCAGCGGGGAAGCTCAGCGGCAAGAAACAGGTGATGACAAAGTATTTATCACCATGCAGCACGAGAACGGTAGCCTATCGCAGGTGTGTTATCAGGCGGGTGCTGACAAAGGGGGGCCGCGCGAACGCATCGAAGTGTTTGGTGGCGGCCGCACTGGCATTTGTGAAAATTGGTCCGAGGTCGAACTGTGGCAACGGGGCAAAGCCAAACATTTGAAAACGGGGCACGATAAGGGGCACCGCGAAGAGTTGGTGCGTTTTGTTGAGGCATGTCGCACCGACGGCAAGTGGCCTATTTCGTGGGCCGATCTATATTCAACAACGTGGGCGTCGCTGGCGGCCGTCAAAGCGCTGCGTGAGGGGATGCCCATTGAACGATAAAAGCGCTACGGTGTGTCGGGATATGTTCAGGGTGCGTCGATGAGTCAAAAGCCTCATATTTTGCATGTTGTCGGGGCTCGCCCAAACTTCATGAAGGTTGCCCCCGTGATGCGTGCGCTCGATCGCGCAGGAGTTGGTCAACAAACCCTTGTACATACGGGGCAACACTATGATGCCAACATGTCGGATTTCTTCTTTCGTGATTTGGCATTGCCCACACCTGATGTGTTTCTCGGGGTGGGTTCGGGGTCGCATGCAGAACAAACGGCAAAGATCATGGTCGCCTTTGAACGCTTGTGTCTTGAACGTCGACCTGATCTGGTGATGGTGGTGGGTGATGTTAACTCAACGCTTGCGTGTTCGCTTGTGGCCAGCAAGTTGCCGGTTGCGTGTGCGCACGTGGAAGCGGGGCTACGCTCGGGCAATCGGCACATGCCTGAGGAAGTGAATCGTGTTGTTACCGATCATCTTTCAGAGCTTTTGTTTACACCCTCACCCGATGCGGATAAAAACTTGGCGCTTGAGGGTGTGCCAGCCAAACGCATCGTGCGCGTTGGAAACGTTATGATCGATAGTTTGCTGTGGCATCTTAAGGAAAGCCAAGCGCGTCCTTTGCTTTCACAGCTTGAGCTCAAAACACAAAACTACGCTGCGATTACGCTGCACCGCGCGGAGAACGTCGATAATATCGAACGGTTGACGTGTCTTGTTGGCATCCTTCAAGACAGCGCGAAGCGGTTGCCGCTTGTTTTCGCGATTCATCCCCGCACGCGAAAGCGCTTGGCCGATGCCGGGCTGCTTGCGCGCCTTGAAGCCAATGCGAATATCAAGCTTGTTGATCCTTTAGGGTATCTGGATTTTGTGTGCCTTGTGTCGCAGGCTCAATGCGTGTTGACCGATTCGGGTGGCTTACAAGAAGAGACTACTGCGCTTGGTGTGCCGTGTTTAACATTGCGCGACGAAACCGAGCGACCGATTACCATTAGCGAAGGTACCAATCAACTCGTGGGGCTTGATCGGGCTCGTGTGCAAGCTACGCTGGATGACGTGATGGGTGGCAAGGTCAAAAAAGGCATTCGACCTGACTTATGGGATGGTCGCGCGGCTGAGCGTATTGCGACAGCTATCGATGGATGGTGGCACGCATCGAGGCCCTCATGAGTGAGTTGCGCAGTTTCTGGGAGTCACACTACCGGACCGTGTACGCGCAGGGTGAAAGCTGGCTTGATTACAGCAACCGACGTGTTCAGCTGCAAACCTTGGGGCTTGTGCTCGAAGTCAGCGATGTGGGTCCACGCGATCGTTGCTTGGATGTGGGTTGCGGGCGGGGGCAGTTTTCTCGTTGTCTGAGCGCGTTTGGTGCCGAAAAGATCATGGCCATCGATTTTTCTGCTGACGTTATCGCAGAGCTTAGTAAGCGCTGTCCGCAGATCGATTGGCGATGTGGTAATTTGCTCGATCAAGGTTATATTGAGGCATTGGGGAAATTTGAACGCGTGTTTGCGCTTGAAGTCTTGCAGTGTGTTCCATTCGAACAAACGTTGCGGCGTTTATGGGATGCAGTGGCACCTGGAGGGCGTTTGCTTGCCGTGACGCCCAACGGTTCGTGTCCCATTGTGACCAAGACCATGCAACGCTTTGAGGGAACTTTTAACGCACCCACGCCATCTACATTGCGAGGCTACGTGTCTAAACTACCTGAGTTAGCGTCTTGGTCGGCGCGTGCGTTGTTTTTTGCCGACGATCAGCGGTTGGCGCCTTACGAGGTGTCGGGTTGGGATGGCGCGTGTGAATGGTCCCGCACACCTAATCGCATCCAGTGGGTAGCATTCAAGCGAGAATCGGTATGACAAGCACAGCACAGCAAAATGATTATTGGGTCGACTACTTCGAGAAGCTTTATCAAAACAGCAATAGTTGGATCGACTACGGCAACGAACGGCTGCAATTGCAAACCTTTGGTGCAACTGTTGAGGCGATTGGAACGCTACACGATCGACGTGTGCTGGATATTGGATGTGGCCGCGGGCAGTTATGTCGTATGGCCAAACTGCTTGGCGCGCGCGATGTAGTGGGTGTTGATATGGCCGACAACGCATTGAAAGCGTTGCGCCATGTAGCGCCTGATATTGATTGGCGCGCGGGTGATATCACCAGTGCGGATTTTCAAAAAGCATTGGGTCGTTTTGATGCGATCGTGTTGCTTGAGGTGATGCAATACTTGCCTGTGTCAAAAGTCATAAGCGATCTGTGGTCGATGCTGAATCCGGGGGGTAGGATTATCGCGATCTATCCTAATGAGGATTGCCCCATCGTTCAGCGCACAGTGAAGCGTTTTGATGAACGTTATCAACCTCCAAGGCATAACGATGTGATTTCATCCATTAATTCTCTCGAAGAACTCGAATTATGGAGCGCGCGAGGCCTGGCGTTTGCCGATGACCAGCGTGCGCTGCCGTATCGATTGACTTCGTGGGATCAGTGTTTACCCTTGCATCCTGTAGCAAATCGAGTTCAACTCTTGCTGCAAAAGAAGGCAACGCGTGGACATCAAACTGATTAAGCCTGGCGATCTGCTTTGGGGACAAATGCTGGCGCGTGTTCCCCACGATATTTATCATCTTGAGGCTTATGTTAGCGCCGTGGGTGATCACGAGCGTGGTACGCCACTTGCCATTTATGTTGAAGAGGGGCAGCAGCGGCTGTTCGTCCCTGTGATTAGGCGACCCGTTCCTTTGACAGGTGATGCACAGCTTGACTCACATTTTGATTTATCGTCGCCCTATGGGTATCCAGGTCCTCTGGTAGAGTGCGCGTCTAAAGCATCCACAAATGGCTTTGTAGAAACGGCAATGAAAGGCGCATTGTCTTTTTTGCGTGAGCAACACGTTGTCTCGATCTTTTTGCGCCTGCATCCCTTGTTGGAAATGTCCGAAGAGGGCCTATCGCGTACCGGCGTGTCGGTTGAGCACGGTCAGACGGTTGTGATCGATTTAAAGAACAGTGAGGCGGCCATTTGGTCGCAGATCCGGCATGGCCATCGCTACGAGATCAATCGTGCCCAGAAGCAAGGGTTAACGGCATTTATTGACGAAGACTGGGCAAATCTGGATGCGTTCATTGAACTTTACAATAACACCATGAAACGGGTCGAGGCGTCGAGTCAGTATTTTTTCTCGAAGGAATACTTTATCCGTTTACGAGAAACGCTCCCGGGGCGCATTCATCTATGCGTGGTGAAAGCCGAAGACCAAGTTGCAGCGGCCGGGTTGTTCACCGAAACGGGTGGGATCGTTCAGTATCATTTGTCCAGTAGTCGTTTTGAGCTCGCGAAACTACATCCCACCAAGCTGATGATTGATTTCGCTTGGCGCTGGGCCAAAGCGCGAGGCAATCGGGCGCTGCATTTAGGCGGCGGTAAGGGCGGGCTTCGTGATTCGCTTTTCCAGTTTAAGGCAGGGTTTTCTAAGCACTTCGTGCCTTATCGCACATGGTCAACCATTGTTAATCCCACTGTCTACGAGGCACTGGTGTCTAAATTAAAGCCGTATACAGCGGGTGCAAGCGCTAACTATTTCCCCGCCTATCGTTACCGGGCTGACGTCCAAAACGCCAATAAAAGCAGTGCTTAGTACGCGTTTGGTTTGAGTTGATCGCGGCTTAGGTCCTCGCGCGTCATCCTCACCTACGTTTAGTTGGCTCCGGTGACGCGCGAGCCGGGCGCGCTCACGCTCAACTCAATCTAAACGCGTACTAGAGCAGGCGCTTTTCTTTTTCCGCCATCGCGATATCGTGTGCGACCATCAGTTCAACCAGCTTGTCGAAGCTGATGCGAGGGGTCCACTTTAGCTTGGTGCGTGCTTTGGTTGCGTCGCCGCAAAGTGTATCCACCTCGGCCGGGCGATAATAGCGTTTGTCGATGTCGACATATTGTTCCCATTTGAGACCGGCAAAGCCAAATGCGCGCTCAAGGAACTCTTTTACTGAATGCATTTCGCCCGTGGCAATGACGAAATCTTCTGGTTTATCTTGTTGCAGCATCAGCCACATGGCTTCGACGTAGTCTTTTGCGTGTCCCCAATCACGTTTTGCATCGAGGTTACCCAGATACAGTTTTTGTTGCAGGCCGTGTTTAATGCGACCCACAGCACGCGTGATTTTGCGTGTCACGAAGGTTTCACCGCGACGTTCACTTTCGTGATTGAACAGGATGCCGTTGACAGCGAACATGCCGTACGCTTCGCGATAATTTTGTGTCGCATAGAATGAGTACGCCTTGGCGACGGCATAAGGGCTGCGCGGATGAAAGCGTGTGTTTTCATTTTGTGGCACTTCGCCAATGCCGCCGTAGAGTTCACTTGAACTGGCCTGATAAAACTTACACTTAAGACCCAGCTTGCGAATGCTTTCAAGAATTCGGATACAGCCTAGGCTGTCGATGTTGCCCGTGTATTCTGGAATATCGAACGACACGCGCACATGACTTTGTGCACCCAGGTTGTATATCTCGTCGGGTTTGACCGTTTCGATCACGGTTTGTAGTGATGATGCGTCGCTTAAGTCGGCGTAATGAAGCTTGAGGCGTGCGTCACTTTCGTGCGGATCACGGTAAAGGTGTTCGATACGTTGGGTATTGAACGAGCTTGAACGCCGCACGGTACCATGCACTTCGTAACCTTTTTCAATCAAGAGCTCGGCCAAATAAGACCCGTCTTGCCCTGTAATGCCTGTAATGAGTGCTCGTTTCATCGTTCGTCTATTCTCCAGATGGGGTTACGTGTACGTTCGGTGCTATTGTGGCGTGCTACTTAGTTTAGAGGATTGTTCAGGTACCAGTCGATCGTTTGTTTAAGGCCGTCCTCAAGTGACACTCTTGCGCTGAAGCCAAAAAGTGCCTTGGCTTTTGACGTTTCTAACATGCGTCGTGGCTGGCCGTTGGGTTTGCTGGTGTCCCAACGTAGCGCGCCTTCATATCCGAGGATGTTTGCCGTAAGTGTGGCCAAATCGCGAATCGAGATTTCGCGCCCGGCACCCACATTGATCGGATCGGATGCATTGTAGCGTGCGCCCGCCAAGACCAACGCGTGCGCAGCATCTTCAACATAGAGGAATTCGCGCGTTGGGGACCCGTCGCCCCAAAGTACCACTTCTTTGGTTTGGTTTTTTTTGGCTTCGTGAAATTTACGAATCATGGCGGGGATTACGTGCGAGGTGTTGAGATCAAAGTTATCGCGTGGCCCGTACAGGTTGACAGGAAACACCATGATGTCGTTACTGCCAAATTCTTGTCGGTAGGCCTGTGCCATGACAAGCAACGCTTTTTTTGCGACGCCATAGGGCGCGTTGGTTTCCTCTGGGTATCCGTTCCATAAATCCTCTTCGCGAAAAGGTACCGGTGTGAATTTGGGATATGCACATACGGTGCCGGCAATGACGACCTTGGGAATGTTAAGGCGACGGGCTTGTTCAATGACATTGAGCCCCATCAACATGTTATCGCGAAAAAAAGTACCAGGTTTGGCCTGGTTGGCACCGATGCCACCCACTGCAGCCGCAAGGTGAAAGATCAAATCGGGCTTGGTAGCTTCAAGAAACTGCGCGGTTTGTGACGCATCGCGCAAGTCGCATGTTGTCGAGCGTGGAATGTCGATGGCACTTGGCTCAAAGCGCTTCAGTGCATCGACCACAAAGGACCCAAGAAAGCCGGCGCCTCCGGTCACCACGATGCGTTTTCCTTGATAGAAACGTGATACGTCGTCGAGATTGTCTGCGGGTTCGCTCATAGGCTCCATTTGTTGTGCAGCACACGTCGTGCTCGTAAAGATCGGGCAAACTCTAGTGGATTGTAGGGTTTTCGCAACCACTGCTTAACCTGGCGGTGATGATGTTGTAGGCTATACTCTGTTGCCGCGAACGTTCGTGATGGTTCGCTTCTTGTAAGTAAGATTTTCGATGCCCCGCATTTATCTGTCGCCACCGCACCTTTCCGGAGAAGAGCAGCTTTTCGTCAAAGAAGCCTTTGAGTCAAACTGGATCGCGCCCCTGGGGCCGCAGGTTGATGCGTTTGAACAAGAGATGGCACGTTATGCGGGTGTGGGAAGCGCCGTTGCGCTTTCAAGTGGCACGGCAGCGCTGCACCTTGCGTTGCGCGTGCTCGGAATAGGCCCCGGTGATGATGTATTGGTGTCAACGTTGACCTTTGTGGCCAGTGCCAACGCAATTGCCTACGTGGGCGCGCGTCCGGTGTTTGTTGATGTCGATCCGGACACTTGGGTAATCGATCCTGAGCGCGTTGACGAAGCGTTGCGTGTCGCGGCCAAAAAGAACCAGCTGCCTAAAGCGTTGCTTACGGTCGATCTTTATGGACAGTGCTGTGATTACACGCGACTTGAAAGCATCTGCGCTCAATACGATGTGCCGATTATTGCCGACGCAGCGGAAGCATTGGGCGCGTCGCATGCGGGGAAAAAAGCGGGTGGTTTTGGATTGCTCGCAGCGTTTTCGTTCAATGGCAACAAAATTATTACCACCAGTGGCGGGGGTATGCTCGTTTCAAACAACGAGAACCTCACTAAACACGCGCGTTTTTTGTCAACACAGGCGCGCAATATTGCGCCGCATTACGAACACAGCGAACTTGGTTACAACTATCGCATGAGCAATCTTTTGGCGGCGGTAGGTCGGGGGCAACTGCGCGTGCTCGACGAACGCGTTCGCGCGCGACGTCAAATCAACGCGTGGTATCGCGAGCTCTTTGGTGGTCATAGCGAGCTTGTGTTGATGCGCGAAGCCAAGGACAACACATGCAGTTTCTGGTTGACGACGCTTTGCATTAAGCGTGCCGATGCGCCCCAAGCGGTTGAACGTGTTCTTCGTGCGCTTGCGGAGCGCGACATTGAAGCACGACCTGTATGGAAGCCGATGCATTTGCAGCCTTTATATAAGGGGTTTCCCGCGGTGGGTGGCAGCGTTGCTGAGACGCTTTTTAGTAGCGGCGTGTGCTTGCCCAGTGGTTCGCAGTTGACGCGCGAACAAGTTGAAGAAATTTCGGCTATTCTTTTGTCAGCTTTGGGCTAGATTCTTTATCGTTGTGGCCATGAGATACGCGGTACTTAGAAGTTTTCAGACGACGCTCGACATCACGGTGTTGTGTCTGGCCTATCTGTTCGCCTTTTTTATTCGCTTTGATTGGCTGGTGACCGCGGACATATGGTCGATTGTTTTAGTGACATTACCATTCGTGGTGGTGCTGCAGTATTTGTTGTTGCTATCGTTTGGTGTCCCGCGGTTATCGTGGCGATTTTTTAGTTTACGCGAAGCGATCAACGTGGCTCATCCGCTTGCTTGGGCCACCACCATTTTGTTGACGTTTCGTTTGGTGATTGAGCGTCTGCCTTTTACAGATGAGCGCGTCCGCTTATTCATGATCCCAATCGGCGTGATTTTGGCCGATAGCTTCCTGTCAGTGGCGGGCGTGGTGGGCATTCGTGTGTTAAGGCGGCTGCTCGCCGAACATAAACAAGTGCTCAGCGTGGGCACGTCGGCCAAACGCACCCCGACTTTACTTATTGGTGCGGGGCAGGCTGGTTTTATGGTGGCGCGCGAACTGGCGGGTCGTCCTGATTTACAAATCTTGCCGATTGGCTTTTTGGATGATGATCCGGGCAAACTTGGCACGGTCATTCAAGGTGTGCCTGTGCTTGGCAAAACAACCGACATCGCAAGTGTTGTGGCGCGGCATCATGTTGAGCAGGTGTTGATCACGATTGCCAATGCACCTGGTAGCGAGATCCGTCGCGTGCGCGCGTTGTGCGAAGAAGCGCAGCTTCCAACCAAAATTATTCCTGGGCTTTACGAAATTGTGACCGGCACGATCAACCTCAAGCGCATCCGCGATGTTGCGATTGAAGATTTGCTGCGTAGGCCCGCGGTGAAGCTTGATGAAAGCAGCATCGCTGCAAGTGTGGTTAACAAGACAGTGCTTGTGACCGGCGCGGGTGGTAGTATTGGTTCAGAGTTGTGTCGGCAACTTGCACGTTATAATCCGAAGCGCTTGGTGCTGGTGGAGCGCGCCGAAAATAGCCTTTTTCAGATCCATCTTGAGCTGACGCGTCGCTTTGGGCATCTCTCGATTGTGCCTTATTTGGCAGATATTGGTGAGACGACACGCATGCATCAGATTTTTGGTCTAGAACGTCCAAGCCTTGTGTTTCATGCGGCGGCTCATAAGCACGTGCCTTTGATGGAAGTGAACTCGCTTGAGGCGCTGCGCAACAATGTGTTTGGCACGCAAAATGTTGCCGACGTGGCATCCAAATATCAATGCGAGCGGTTTGTGCTGATTTCAACAGACAAAGCGGTGAACCCCGCGTCGGTGATGGGTGCGACCAAGCGGTTGGCCGAGTTGTATACGCAATCGCTCACCAACTCATCGAGCACCAAGTTTATGTCGGTGCGTTTTGGTAATGTGCTTGGATCCAACGGTAGCGTGATTCCCATCTTTCAAAAACAAATCTCTGAAGGTGGGCCCGTGACGGTGACTCATCCGGATATGCGTCGCTATTTCATGACCATTCCCGAGGCAAGTCAGCTTGTGCTACAGGCTTCGGTGCTCGGGCAGGGTGGTGAAGTGTTTTTGCTCGATATGGGTGAGCCGGTGCGCATTGTTGATCTTGCGCGCGATCTGATCGAACTGTCTGGGTTTATTCCCGATGAAGATATCGAGATCAAGTTCACTGGTATTCGACCGGGTGAAAAGCTTTTTGAAGAGTTAACAGTGGCTGACGAAAGCACCGAGCGTACTGCGCACCCCGAGATCTATCTTACCAAGGGTCGCGTTGTGACGCCGGGGCAGATCCACCAAGTGATCCAGAAGCTTGATAAGATGGTTGCGCGATCGGCTGATGTTGAGCGGTTTAAGAGCGAGCTGCTTGAGTTGATTCGCTCGCTCGACAATTGGGTGGTCAGCGACGAGGCCAAAATGGCCCTTCCTCACTCGCAACCGGCGCTTGCCAACTAGTCCTATATAAACGGATTGAGCGCGAGCCAGACGTTTGGGCTTCGGTACAGCCCTCCTCAGGCGGGTCCCGCTCGCTACGGCTGAACTGCGCCTACGCTCCCGCCCCCTCGGACCGCACCCACGCCCAAACGTCTGGCTCGCGCTCAATCCGTTTTTTTATTATGTTAGCGCTTTAAGACGTGCTGACCGTACCAGGTCCAAAAGGCGCGTACGCCTTCTTTGACCGAGGTTTGGGGCGCGTAGCCCAAGAGTGAACGCGCTTTGCTGATATCGGCATAGGTGTAGGCAATGTCGGCGGCCATCATCGGCTGCGTGTCGAGGTGCGCGTTTTGACCCGCCAAGGTTTCGATCTCTTTGACGAAATCCGCGAGCAGCGTGGGTTCACCACGGCCAAGATTGATCACCTGGTAACCCAGCGGCGTTTCAGCGGCGGCGACGATGCCGCTGACGATGTCGTCGACGTAGGTCCAGTCGCGATGCATTTGACCGCCATTATAAAGTGGCACGGGCTGCTTTTTGAAGATGTTGTTAAGCACCAAATAAGCCATCATGTCGGGGCGACCGCGTGGCCCGTAAACGGTGAAAAAACGCAGGGCGGTAAAATTGAGTTTGAAGAGATGATGGTACGCGTGCCCCAACATTTCGGCGGCGCGCTTGCTGGCTGGGTAGGGTGCGAGCGGTTTGTCGGCGGTGTCGGTTTCAATGAAGGGCACGGTGGGCGTGTTGCCATAGACCGACGAGGTCGACGCAAAGACAAAGTTGTCGACTTGTGCTTCTTTGGCGTGTTCAAGTAAGCACAAGGTGCCGTTCAGGTTGACGTCGTAGTAAAACTCGGGCGACTCGATCGATGCACGTACACCTGCCATCGCTGCCAAATGCACCACGGCACTTGGCTTGTGGTCGCGAAAAAGGGTGCCCATGGCTTGTTTGTCGCGCACATCGGCTTGATAAAAATGCAGCTGATCGGTGCTTGCGCTTTGTTTCACCTCCGCCAGGTTGGCCTTTTTTCGCTCCGGCGAATAGTAATCGTTGAGGTTGTCGACGCCGATGACTCGGTAGCCTTTTTTTAGGAGGCGTTCGGCAGTGTGGCTCCCGATAAAGCCTGCGATTCCGGTGAGTAGTATGGTTTTTGGCGTTTGTGCCACGGCAGGTTCCTAAGAAAACGTTAGGCCTTAAGTGTTGCGTAACGTGATGCAGTGATAGTACTTGAATCGCGATTTTCAGCAAGTATCTAAATGTGTTCTGACATGGTATAAATTAATATTGAGACACCATGGACACCATGATTTTGGCGGCGGGCCTTGGCAAGAGACTACTGCCGCTGACCGAACATTGCCCAAAGCCCCTTGTGCCGGTCATGACACGGCCGCTGATCTATTTTTCGATCGATGGGTTGCTTCGGGCAGGCGCGACGCGCATTGCGATCAATGCTTTTTATCATGCTGCAGCATTTGCGCCTGCGCTCAAGCGACATGGCGCAACCAACCTAAGGTTGGTGACCGAAGAGGCACTGCTTGGCACCGCTGGCGGCATTCATAACGCGTTGTGGGCGAGCGAACGGGCGACAAGTGACGAGGTGGTCGTCGTTAACGGTGATATTTTTTACACGCCCGATATCAGTGCTGCTCTGGCACAACATCGCGCATCGGGGGCTGAGGCAACGATCTTTGTGCGCAGGATGCCGATGGCCGATAAGCGCGCGACGCTTGTTGTCGAAGACCAGGTATTAAGGAGTTTTGGATTCAAAGCTGACGCTGACCTGTCTGCGCCGCCTGGGCACTTGTTTTGCGGTGTGCATATCTTGTCGCGGCACGTGCTCGCTGAGTTACCGAAGCAGGGCTGCATGGTGCTCGATGTCTATCAAAAGTGGCTGGAGCAAGGCCGCAAAGTGCACGTGTTTATTGATTCGTCGCCATGGTACGAACTGGGCAATGTGCCCGACTATTGCCGCGCTCAGTTCGAGCTTCTCGATAGCGGTTTTGATCCAGGCGCAGCAAATGTCACGGTTCACGATGGCTGTTTGTTCGATTCGAGCGTCGAACGCGGCGCTGGCAGCACGATCGAACGCTCAATCCTGGGGGCACGCGTCCGCGTCGCCGCTGGCGTACGTGTTGCCAACGTAATCGCCTGGCCCGACAGCGTGATCGATCACAACCTAAATGACGCAATTATCACACCGCAACATGTGCTTGCGACGCGTTAGCTTTTGCCGAGCCACTTGGCGAGCACGACGGTGATGTTGTCGGGGCCGCCGTTTTTGTTGGCGCGTTGGATTAGCTCGTCGCAGGCTGATTCAAGATCTTTGGCGCTTGTTAGCACTTCTTTGATCTCGGCGTCGGTGACTGGGCCCGATAAGCCGTCGGAACATAAACAATAGATGTCGTCGGCTTTGGGGATGTCGAGGATTGAATCGACTTTGACGGTTTCTTTCATGCCGAGGGCGCGCACGATCACGTTTTTGTATTGAAAGTTGGCGATCTCTTCTTCGGTCAAACGCTTCATCTTGATGTAATCGTTGAGCAGCGAATGATCTTCGGTCAGCTGCTCGAGCGTGTCGCCGCGCAAACGGTACATGCGCGAATCGCCGACGTGAACTGCCAAGATGCCCTCGTCGACCACTAGGCTTGCCACAATGGTGGTGCCCATGCCGCGCATTTTGACGTCGCGTTGGGCTGATTCGTAAATGCGCAGGTTCGCAAGTTTGACGCTGGTGATGAGGCGGTTTTCTTCGTAGCTGCGGCTCTTGTCCATTTTGTAAGGCCAGGTGGCCTCGGGATCAAGATCGGTGCTTTGAATGAACTCTTGAATGGTTTCGATGGCCAGCTTGCTTGCCACTTCACCCGACGAGTGACCGCCCATACCGTCGGCGACCATAAATAGGTTACCGTCAGCTGCGACTGCGAAGCTGTCTTCGTTGTGGGTGCGCTTCATCCCCACATGGCTTTGGCCTGCCACCAACACCCGAGCGTTGCTCATCGTATGCTCCTAAAAAAAGAACCCAAT
>JBGAKI010000045.1:0-27541 GCA_044224525.1 Polyangiales bacterium
CTTTCGAGGTCTTCTTTGAAGAAGCGCGATAGCCATTGATGATCTTTAGGAATCGAGCGCATCGATAAGATGGGATAACCCAAGACTTGGAACTCGTCGGGGATGCCGTGGTTCAAACCCGGGTCGGAATGATAAGGGCGGCCGATGACCATGATCGCCACGCGGTTTTCGTATTCGACTTGGTCTAAAATCGCTTTGCCCTTGGCTTGGATGTCGTTGTCAAAAGCTTGCATCGCTTTGAAGGCTTGGTCGCAGGCGAAATCGCTCTCGTCTTCGGTCATGCCCAAAAGTTCGCGAAAAGCGTTGAAGCATTGCTTTTTTAATAGCGTGGGCTCGGCGAACGAAAACGCGGGGTCCATGTATTGGATGCCGCGCGTGGCGAAGAAATCTTGTTCTTTGGTGAATGCGGCTTTCATCACCTCGGGGGTGCCCGACACGATGGGGCATGAGGCGATGTCTTGCGCTTGCGTTACAAACGAAGGCACGTGCGTCAAAATTGGAAAGAAGATGACGTCGAGTTTCTTTTCGTCGTGCTTATGAAAAAGCAGCTGATGAAAATGCGCTTGTGCAACCTTGCTTGGGTAACACGGGTCGATCGAGCCGTATTTGCCGCCCTCTTGCCACATTTCTTCGGTGGTCTCGTCACTAAAGACGACGTTGCGTGCGTCGAGACCCAGGCTTTCAAAATAGGTGCGCCAGAACGGTGAGGTTGAATACATGTTCAACACACGCGGCATGCCGATACGCAAGACGCGGCGCTTTTTCCACGACTCTTCGCTTGAGCGCTCAAAGACGCGCGTGTAGTTTTCGCGCACGACCGAGCCCCACATGTTGCGCGACACTTTCACATCTTCAATCGGTGTGCCAGCTTCGGGCATGGGCTCGGGGTTATAAAAGTGCTGGAAGGCGACGCGCGCTTCGTAGTTCACCAGGTTGGGGAACTTCTTCATGATGGCTTTGCGTTCTTTCACCAAGTCGAGCATCGCTTCTTTGCTTTCGACCGTGCCCTTCTCGCACGAAAAGCCGCTGATGTAGCGCGAGGTTGAGCCATCGGGGCGCGTGGTGTCGATGAAAGTGCGTGAACATTCGTTGGGGCAAAAATGGCAGGTGGTCTCGTCGTCGTTTTTGGTGACGTAGGTTAGATTGATCGCTGCGTCGATGCCGATAAACGTGGACGTGCCTTTGCGTTTGAACACGCGCAGCGTCTCCATGGCGGCGCCGATCGCGCCGGCTTCGCCCGAGTGTGGATGCACATACACTTCGGCGCCGGGGACGCGCTCTTTGATATAGTCAACCTGCGCTTTGACGGCGGCCATGTTGTATTGTGTGCCGCCTTGCAGCACGAACTTGTTGCCAAGCGATGCCATGCGCGGGATTTGCACCACATATTGCCAAACGTTTTTGGGCAACACTTGCGCGAGGCCTGCAAGAAGCTCTTCTTTAGCGAAACCTTCTTTTTGAAAGTTGACGCGGTCGCTGTCTAAGAACACCGCACAGCCATAACTAAACTTGGGCGCTAAGTCGGCCTTGAATGCGGTTTCGGCGTATTCGGTGACCGGCACGCCAAACTGATCGGCCATCGCTTGTAAAAGCATGCCGTTGCCTGCGGAACACTGGTTGGATAAACGGAAAGACTTGATGTCGCCGTTTTCCATGAACAACACTTTGATGTCTTGCCCGCCGATATCGCAGATCACATCGACATCGCCAAAATAATGCGTGGCGCTCATCATGTGCGCGACGGTTTCGACGATGTTGACGTCAGAGCGCACGCATTCTTGTAAGACATCGGCCGCATAACCCGTTGCCCCAAAACCAAGCACCTCGAGCGTGGCGCCTTGTGATTCGACGCGCTCTTTGAGGTTTTTCAATAAGTCTTTGGTGTCTTGGATCGGGTTGCCCTTGCTTAAGGTGTAGGCCTTTAACAAAAGACTGCCGTCCTCGCCGAGCAGCACGGCTTTTGATGAGGTGCTGCCGCCATCAAGGCCGATCACCGCGCGCACCACATCACCTTGGGCAAACTGCGCTTCTTCGAACTTTGGAATCTTGTAGGCCTCTTTGAAGCTGTCGAGCTCGGCCACGTCGCGCACCAGTGGTGGGCCGGCTGTTTCGCCCAAGCGCGATTTGCGGCCGTGGGTGATGAAATGTTTGAGCGCTTCTAAACCGGCGTAACGGCCGACATGTGATTCTTCATACAAGCCGTACATCACGGCACCGAAGGCCGCGTAATATTGGGCGTTGTCGGGCACAAAGATCAGCTCTTCGATCGGCACATCTTTGGGGTAATCGTAGCCGCGCTCGTCCCAGGTTTGCGGAATGCGCAAACGCCAGCAGGCTTGCAAAAATGGCAGGTAGGTATTGGGCCCGCCTAATAACAAGACGCGATGCTTGAGCGTGTTGCCGCGCGTCAATACGGAAAGGTTTTGCATGACGATCGCGTCGGCGAGGGAATTCATGATTTCGTGCGCTGGGATGCCGGTCTTCACCAAGTTGACGATGTCGGTCTCGGCGAACACCCCGCACTTGGCTGCCACGTGATGTAACTTGGAATTGTCAAAAGGGATCTTGGCGACTTCTTCTGAAGGCAGGCCCACTTTGATCATGCACTTGTCGATGGTGGCGCCGGTGCCCGACGCGCATTTATCGTTCATCGAGGTGAGCGCTTGTTTTTCGCCGGTTTCTTCGTTGGCTTTGAAGATGATGATCTTGGCGTCTTGGCCACCGAGCTCGACGACTGAGCCGACATCGGGATGTAGTTTTTCGACCGCCATGGTGACGGCGTTGACTTCTTGCACGAATTTCGCACCCAGCGCTTCGGCCATGGGCGAGCCGCCCGAGCCGGTGATGAAGATGCGCAGGTTCTCTTTGGCCACGTCGGGAAACGATGTGCCTATATTAACCAGTAGCTCGAGCGCCTTTTCGGCTTGTTTGGTCTCGTGGCGCTGATAGTCGCTCCACAGGATGTCTTTGTTTTCGGGGTCGACCACCACCGCTTTGACGGTGGTTGAACCTACATCGATACCAATGACCAATTCTCGACTCATTCGCTACCCACTCCCGGTGAAAAATGCGGCGTTAACCGCTTAGAGACTAAGGAAAGGTTAGCGTACGCGATCCAAGCTGCCACCGGCAACCCCAAAAAGCGAAAATCTTTCGCAGTTGGTTAATGCGCCGTGTTCGATGCGGGAAAGACTTGCGGGATACCTTGCGGTGCTTCGCGTGTGGAGGTGGGCTCTTCAAATATGAACGTGTCTTCGACGATCACAGAGCCGCCGATGGGTGCGCAAAAGACCCAATTGCGCACGCTGCTTAGTACGCATTGCTCGAAGGTTGGTAGATGCATGCTCGCCGATAGGACCGACGCGTTGTCGACCGTGCCCCAACCATTCACGGTAACTTTGACGCGCAACGTGATCGATGCGTTTTGAGGTGACAAAGCAACCTGGTCGTAACATGCGTTTAGCTCGGCCATGTGGGGGTGGCGGTAACGCTTGTAAAGCGCTTTGGTCCAATGGCACTGATTCTTGGGCGGCGGCGCGTCGGCAGGCGCGGCTTGCGGCTGCCCACATGTTTGTGCCGCAGCAGGTGCCGGATGAACCTTGGCGGGCGTGGAAGCACACGCACATAAAAACACCATTGGCAACACGTGATGCGCTGAGATGCGGCAAGCCATGCCCGCATTATACGAGCATGGGTCGTTCGCTAACATCGTTTTTGTTAGTTTTGTTTGGGCGAGTAAGTGCGGAAGAAATCACCGAGGTCGCGCATCAAGATGCCCAGCGCATAAAATTCATGCTCGAGGTCGCCTGAACGAATATCAGGATTCTGAACGACATCTAGCTTTCGCTAGCCAGAACTAGAATATGCCGCGCCGAGAAGCGCGTTCACATACCATCATTGCCCACTCGTAAAATGCTTTGAGGGCGCAAATGATGGCGTGCGGTCGCCGGTCGCGCTTCACACTCAGCGGGTGCGGCAAGGGGTAGCCGTGCGAGATGCGCTCTGAAGGTCGAACTAAGAGACTTGTAAGGCTATTGACACCACTATCGACACGATGTGTTGCGTTCATATCAACCTCTCTCTTGCATGGAGTTCGCCCCGTACGAACCCATGCGCAGAGTGTATGATCAACCGCGGTGTTCAACCCGCAACAACTTCGTGCCTGTTTTGTGGCAACTGTTACAGGAACGTGAACCGATGGTGAACGAATACCTCAACCACACCAGGTACCGGTGCAGCGACGCTCTTTAGGTTGGCCGAACACCAAGGTATGGCGAAACATTGCGTTATGATGTGGAGGAGGAGGAAAGTAAAAATGCTTGATGGTGTCGATCAAACACTGTTGTGTGGCTGGGCTTTTCAGCGACGAAGCTTCGACCGCGACGTCATCAACGGCGCCCGAAGCAAAAACGACAATGCGCAGGTCGACATGCCCACGTCCATCTGGCTGCAAAGCTTTGCCCTTGTCGTAACATGCGTCGGTTTCGGTCTTGTGTTGCTCAAAGACACATTCAAGGGCGCGCAACGACCACGTCTTGCTGAGCCACTGGCAGTCCGAATTGTCCGCTGGTGCGTTAAAATCTTCGTATGGGCGAGCCACATGTTTGCTGTCGACTTCGCTTGATACGGGAGCACGATTCGCTGACGATGCGCCGCACGCCACAAACAACACCATGGCGGAGCAAGTCACAACAAGCCAAAACCACTGCTTTTGGACGCGCATGATCATAGCGTACCGGGCAACTGGCAATGAGGCAAGCGGCTAAGCGTTACTCGTCTTGTGATGCGCGACGGCGGGACTCTTGTTGTGCTTCACCCTGCCAACGTTCACGCCACACATTTGAATAGGTCTCGTCTTCGTAAGGCTTGACGAGCTTATAGGGCTTCTCGCTGCTCGAGCTGCCACCACATGACGCGCAAACGGTGATTGCACCGCCTATCAACACACAAGAGACTCGACGAAAAGCTTGTTGCCATCTAAATGCTTGGCTTTTGGTAACGATAGGTTGCATAGGGATTCCTTTGCAAAATCACACAAAGCCCTAGGCACTCTGCGCACTGGGTGGGTTATATCAGCGCTCATGCACATCGCATGCAACATTTGTGTGGCGATTGAGTAACGTTTTGGCACAACTTTATTGTGCGACGACAAAACAATCGTAGGTTGCTTCGAACCCGCGCAAGAGCGGCGAGGTATCCGCGTAAACGTCACCAGACAGATCGACCTGTATTTCTAGATAGCGGCCCATTTGTTTCTTATCGATGGCTTCAGCCAAATCGACACCGGCTTTGCCCCCTGAAGACGGAGGCGATTCAGCAATGGTCTTGAGCGGCGCCGCAGCCAGCGCCTCTTTCGTATTGGCTGAGCGCCCATACCAAACGAACTTGGCGTCTTGGGGTGTTGACCCATCCCAAAACAGTTTGTTCCAGCGTGTCGCACCAAGGTTTGGATCGCACCCTTCAAGCACAATCTTGTAACGAGCCTGGTTTCCAAGCGCCAGACGTGTCTGGATGCCGCTCATATCACCTTGCGAATCGGGATAGGTCAATACGCTGCCCGTGGCGTTGGTGCCGTCGATAAGTGCGGTGCTAAACTTTGTATACACGTTGTCTTTAACGCGTAATACGTCAGCCTCTGTGCTCGGTGCGACCATGTCATGCTTAAGCACCGTGGCGTAATCGTTGACCGCTGTGTATTCGCCGCCCGAGCCGGTGGGTGCGCAATTGCCTTTGTTCTCTGCAGGGGGTGCATCGCCTACCCCAATGGCCCACATCTTGTCTTGAAAATCACCCGCCAGTCCGTAAACGTTCGACGCTTGTGTTCCGGTCACAATGGTTGCATCGCTCTCGGCGATGCTGGGAAACGAGGCGCGCGCGATCACACGAACGCCGGCGCTATAACCTGCACCGTAAACAAACCCAAGTTTGTCCGTCGCGATCCCGTAAACGTTACCTACCGCGGCAAATGCCCAACGACCGCCCGCTTGGTTGGCCAAAAGTCCTGCAGTCTTGTCACGTTGATAGCGATAGACACCACCTGTTGAGCCACCACCAACACCATATGTGCCTATCCAAACATTCTGATCGATGTCGATGGTTACGCTAAACGAAGCGACCGTGTTCGCAGCTGCACTTGCGTTTGGTAAGGTGAGCAACTGCTTGGGGCAACGCTCGGGGTTGTCGTTATCACCGCCTTCGCCTACGCACGCGGCTTTGCTCCAATCGGGGCTTGCGGGATCGAGAAGTGTGTTGATCCTGGCCACATAGACATCGTTGCTAGCGATCCAAAGCTGTCCCGCGCGATCGACCGTAAAGTTACCGTTGCCGACGGGTGACTTGGTTTGCAGCAACACTTCACCGCTGGTGCCATCAATCTTCCATAGGTTGCGCGCAGCATCGCCAACCCACACATAGTGTTTGAGCTCGCCATCGGTGCCGTAGGCATCCTGCGCTGCGATCGCAGAAAACATGGTGGCGGGTGTGAGCAGCGCGGTTGTTAGAGATTTGTACCAAAGCACGCAATCGTCGGTGCTGGCGCCATCGACCCAAGGTTTCAGGTCGCCCACCTCTTTGGCTGAGGTGTTCATGCCCTTACACATGTCGCTTAACCCTGCGATGGCAACCACTGAACCGAGCGATCGATTGAGCACAAAGGCAACACCTTGCGTATTGACCGACACACGTGAGGGGTCGTTGGCGTTACCACACTGGGCATCGCGTGATTGATAGAAGCCACGACCCTTTTTGGGTCCGGTATAATAGCGACCTAGGAGCTGAAACTTGCCCGTTGCTGCGCCGATGGCCGTGGTGCTGAACTTTGTAATATGTCCGGGTACACTGCTGTTGATCCAAAAATGTTGGTCGGCTACATCCTGTGGACGAAGGCGCATATTGCCCTCATGAGTAATATAAAGGAGTGAGCCTGGTGGTGGATCGCCGAATCCTGCACCTGCCATTGCATCAGAGCCATTGCCATTGGCCACTGGACCGACACCCGCCGATGCGCACACCTTCACTTTGGTGCAGTCGCAACCAATCGACAGCGCTGGGCAACCCTGTGTTGTGATTTTCTCGGAGTTGCTCGCGCACCCTGTAGTAACGAGGAGAGTGACACCTAAAGCGGCCGTTATAACCGACGATAAGAAAAGTGAGCCGCGCATGATGAATGCGGCGATGTTTTTTTGCATCCTATAGTTTGTCATCGCAAGGGCGCGCAGGCCAGCCAAATCGAGAAAAGCGGAAAAACGTGAAAATTAGAAGGTTAAGTTGAGCGCGTTATTCTTGACCGTGCCCATCCAGTCAAACTGTGCACGTTGGTTATAATAACTTGCGGTGCGCACGGCGCCTACGATGTTGGTGATGTAAAAAAGCGTGGTAATGCCTGCCGACACACCTGTTAACACGTAAGGGCCATCGTGGTCGTGATCGTGCTGATAGGCGACGAATGTCATGAATGCAAACGCGCCCACCAGCGACAAGGCTTGAATGGCGTCAACATAGTGCCCCGAGTACGCCTGACCTAAACCGGGCACGACGCCCGAAAAAATACCCGCCAGAAGCGGGCTGCGACTGGGCATGTCATCGTGATGGTCGACAGCGCGCACCAAGTCGCTGGCGATAGGTTTAGTGTCGACGGTGGCGGCGCGAAGTGCGCGATGCGCCGAATAATGCGCTTTGGACCACTTGCCGAGCTCGCTCCATGCCAAGGCTTCATAGAGTTGCGCGTAAGCTTCAAGCTCGCGTTGGCGCGCTTGTTTGAGGTACATCAACGCATACCCTGGCATGTCCTGCCCAAGATAACTGACGCCAAGTTCTAATAATGCGCTTGCGCGCACAGCGTTTGTAATGTCGGGATCGGCTACCAACTGGCTCGCGTTAAAGATGGCGTGTTGATAGCGCATTGACAAACGGTAGGCGTCGGTGATGCGCAGTTGAAAGTGAGCGCGCTCGGATGCCGCAGTGCTTTGAAATGCAAGACGTTTATATTCGGTGATCGCGCGATAATAGTCGCGTTCTTGCATCAAGCTCTCGGCAAACGCATCGGGCGCGGAGGCGTCATCGGCACGCGCCGATGACGCGCCAGCAAATACAAGCAACGCAAGCGACAAGGCAAAACTAGAAACCTTTAACAGCGTCATCGAGGCGCAGCGTACCATCAGAAAGAATAACGCGCTTGTACTTTGCATAAGCCTGCAGGTTCTCGCGAATGAGTAGTCGATCGAGGATGAGTGGGATGCCGAGCAACCCGTGCGTATGCAGGACGTGCATGGCGTAGTGTGAACATGACACGACAAATGGGCACCGCGATACCGAAGCGGCTGAGGCCCCGCCCCTGTACCAACTCACACTGGTCAAAAGCAGATCAACCAGCGGACCGTGACTGGGAGACGGCACCTGAAACGTTCGCTTGAAGCCGGCTGCAATCGGCGGATCCCATGGTTCGTCAGCGACCGGTCGTTTGAGGGTGGACGAACGATGCGCAAGTGCCGATGCCGTGTGCATCAACAAACAACTAACAAGCACAAAGCTCAGCCGACGCATCGGTGTGAATGCTAGCTTTTACTAGCGACCTTCTTCGTTTTGAAAAGGGGCACCATCAGATAACGGTATTGCCCGTGACTGTCGCGCGCGATGAGCGTTGCATACATGTCGGCGCCCGTGGGCTCATAAACGCTTGAGCGCTGCTGAATACCAGGCTGCATTGGCATGGGTTGTGGCGCTCCAGGCATGGGTTGTGGCGCTCCAGGCATGGGTGTTGGCCCACCTGTTGGCATGATGACGCCTGCAGGTTGCAAGGCGACCATAATTTGCTCGGGCTCTAAGTCCCAGAATGCGCCGGTGACAAGATCGATTGCGCCACCAATGACAAAAAGGCAGAAGATATTGAGGATCACCATTGGGTTAAAATCCTGCTCGATGCGAACCATCGCGGGTTGATAGCCTGGCAAGGAAATGATCACGGTGTATTCGTCTTCGCGAGCAAGGTTCGCTACCATCGGCGTGGTGCCTTGTGCCACGTAGCCCATCGTCACTTGAGGTGCCCCCTGCACACCACCCATGCCGTTGGGAACCATGGGCAAGAAACCTTTGACGATGCCCACACTTGCCTGCTGGGGCGCGGAGCTAATCGACACATCTTGTTTGGTGCCGCTAAAGATGGTTGCACACGCCGCCAAATAAAGCGCAAAACCTGTGGCGAAAACAAGCGAAAACACCGACGATTTACCGGACAAGGGGCCAAATGTTGACATGCACCGAAGCTAACCTTGATGCTGGGGATGTGTCAAGCAACCCACGCTGATTTGTTTCAGGTGACATGCACTTTCGGGACACCCAGGCTGGGTGTCCCGAAAGTGCATGTCACCTTAATGTCACCTTAGCTGGTTGTGCTGTCAGCTGAAAGATAGGTGTAGCCGCCAAGGCTTTCTTCATAGTGACGCATCAAGAGGCGCATCTGCGGGATGGTCATGTCGCCACGGCGCAAACTTTTCTCGGCCAAGTGACGCACGCGCTCGACCATATTTTTGGGGTCGTATTGCGTATAGCGCAGCACTTCGTTCACCGAGTCACCACGCACGACGTGCGAAATATGATAGCTTTCGTCGTCGAGTTTGACGTGCACCGCGTTGGTTGTGCCAAAAAGATTGTGCAAGTCGCCCAAAATCTCTTGATAAGCGCCGTTGAGGAAAATCGCCATCAAGTAAGGCTCGCCCTCTTTATAAGGATGCAACTCAAGCACGCGCTTGACGTCTTTGAAGTCGATGAACCTATCGACCACGCCGTCGCTGTCGCAGGTGAGATCAGCCAAAGTCGCATGCACAGTCGGTTGTTCGTCATGACGGTGAATCGGCATGATCGGAAACAACTGATCGATGGCCCAGCTGTCGGGGATCGACTGAAACACCGAGAAGTTGCAGTAATACACCGAGGCAAACATGCGATCCAAATCTTGCAACTCTTCAGGGATCACGTCGTTACGCTTGAGGTGCTTTTGGATTTTCTCGCAGCAGTTCCAAAACAAACGCTCAGCTTGGGCGCGGTCGCGCAAACCAAGATAGCCGAACTGAAACAAACTGCGCGCTTCATGACGCGCTTGTGACGCATCGTGCCATGCTTCTTGAAGGTTCTTGGGCTGAATACCTTTCCAGGTTTCATATAATGAGTGAAGCAAAGGATGCGCGCCTTGTTGTGGCGGCTGCGGCTCACCATAACGCACTTCGCTGACACCAAGAACCTGAAACACAAGCACCGATTGATAAGCTGCCACCGCGCGGCCCGATTCGGTCACGATCGTGGGTACGCTGATTTCGGCCTGCTTGCAAGACTCTTGGATGGTCGCGACCACGTCGTAGGCGTATTCTTGCATGCTGTAATTCTTTGACGCATGAAAGTCGGTTTGTGAGCCGTCATAGTCGACCGCCAAACCGCCACCGACATCGATGTACTTCATCGGACAACCCAGCTTGACCATCTCGGTGTAAAAGTGCGCAGCTTCGCGCAACGCGTTCTTAAGCGCCAGGATGCTTGAGATTTGGCTACCCATATGAAAATGCAAGAGCTGCAAGCTGTCGAGCTTGCCCACCTCGGCCAGTTTGTCGATTACGCCCACAATCTCGGCGGCGGTTAAACCAAACTTTGCGCGATCGCCTGTTGAATCAGCCCAACGGCCTACGCCACGCGCGGTGAGTTTTGATCGCACACCCAAGTTGGGGCGAAGGCCTAAACGCTCAGACGCTTCGAGCACAATCGGAAGCTCTTCGGCGCGCTCAAGCACGATGATCACTGAATAGCCCAGACGCTGCGCAAGCAATGCGGTCTCGATATAACTTGCGTCTTTGTAACCGTTGCAGATGATCAAACTGCCCGGCTCACGCATCAGCGCAAGCGCGATCAAAAGCTCGGGTTTGCTGCCTGCCTCAAGGCCGTATTGCCAAGGTTTGCCAAACTCGACCAGCTCTTCGACCAAATGGCGTTGCTGGTTAACTTTAACAGGATACACACCGCGATATTCGCCCTGATATTCGTATTCGGTAATTGCGCGGTTAAAACATTCATTGAGTTGACGAATGCGATCATCGAGCACGTCCGAGAAGCGAATTAAGATGGGCAGCTCGTTGCCTTTTTCTTGCAGCTCTTGCGCAAGCTCATAAAGATCGACGCGCAACTCGCGACGCGGATCAGGTCTGACTTCAGCGTTGCCTTTTTCGTTGATGTTAAAGTACGGTGCACCCCAGCCTTTCACTTGGTAAAGTGATCGACTGTCGTCGATTTGCCAACCGAGTTTTTCGCCCGACTTTTCGACTGCACGACCGGCCTCGGTCGATCCACTTTCAACGCCTTTGCTGAGCATCCGTTCCATAGCCCAATGGTATCGATCTTTTCGGTTGCGTCGACCGAAAAATGCATCCCTATTTTGCCTGGCGCACCCGGGCTAAGCGGACTATCCTAGCGGTCGTTTGTTTAGGAGGAAAGTCCATGCCCGCGGCCAAAAAACCGGCAAAAGCAGTCAAAACCAAGGCACCTGCAGCCAAAGCCACCAAGAAGCCAGCCCCCAAGGCGGTTAAAGCGGTCGCGAAGGCGCCGTCGGCACGGCCGCTCGCTGTGAAACCCAGCGCACCTGTTAAGCCTGCGGCGGCTGCGAAGCCTGCGGCAGCTAAAGTAAGCGCGGTCAAAGTGGAGGAATACGTTGAGCCGACGCCAACACCCTCCAGGCCACGCGTCACCGTGCCGTTAACGGGTGGACAGATGCTCGCAGCCCATCCCGATGCCGAGCTCAATAAAGTGCAACTCAAGGCACTCTACGACAAGCTCATGGTCGAGCGTGAGCGTGTGATGACTGGGCTTGGGCGCCACATCAATGAAGCGACGCTTGATAACGACTCACTGGCCGATGAGGTCGATGTTGCACAACGTCACACCGACCAAGCTTACCTGATCCGTTTTGCCGACAAGGAGCGCAAGCTATTGCTCGAGATCGAGCATGCGATCGAAAAGATCCTGACGGGCGAGTATGGTGTGTGCGAAGGCACGGGTGAGCCCATCGCTTACAAGCGCCTTGAACTTCGACCATGGACCCGTTACAGCGTCGAATATAAAGAGCAGCTCGAGCGCGAAAAGGCGCAGCACGCCTAAGGGACTCAAGCACGTTTTTTTGAACACGGGCAGGTGCCACAAGCACCTGCCTTTTTTGCGCCCATTTCGTGCTTTGATGAAGCGCCGGCTTATGCCAAACTCGCTTGGATGATGACATCGCAAAGTAAATTAGTTTGGCTCATGACGTTGGCGCTTTTTATGCTGATGCTTGGTGCCGCGGCGTGCACCAGTGATTCGAACGACAACAAAAAAGCGTCGTGGACGGTGTTCGTGTACGGGCACGGCGATCACAATTTGTCTAACTCGCTCTTGGCAGACATGATCGAAATGGCCGGCGCCAAAATGAGCGATGATCTTAAGCTGATTGTGATGGCCGATTGGGACAGTTCGCAAAAAGTGAAAGTGGGCGGTACCGAGCTGACCGATAACTATCCTTCGGGCTCTGAATGGTACCGCGTGCGCGGCGGTGGAGCGGATGGTCTTGAATTGCTTGAAACCACCTCTGATGAACAGAACCTTGACGACCCAGCGGTGGTGGCGGCGTCGATCACAAAGGCCTTCACCACTTTTCCCGCCGAACGTTACGGGTTAATTTTGTGGGATCACGGTGGTTCATGGATCACAGGCTTTGGTAGCGACACACAAAACGGTACCGTGGCCATGCCGACGGGCATTTCGATCAAGTCGCTGGCAGCAGCGGTCAACCAAGGGCTGAGCGATGGCCATTTAAGTGGCGAGCGACCACTTGACTTCTTGGCTTTTGACACGTGTTTGATGGCGGGCGCCGAAGTCACGCACGAGTTTCGCCATGCGGCCAAGGTGTATATCGGCAACGCCGAACTCGATTATGGCAATGGCTGGGACTACACCACAACGATGACACACCTGAGTGATAATTCAGGTGAAGGCATCGAAACTTTCGCCAAGAGTGAAGTTGGGTTTTGGGACGCACACCATAAACAAGCCGGCGACGAAGACACGCTATTGCGGTCACATGTTGCGCTGCGCGCTGCAGACATTGATGCCTTCACGCAATCGGTCAGTGCGCTGAGCGAAATGCTTGCCAACCCCAACACCCCCGTCGATGATTTTGCACGCAGTGGCTATTACTCCTCCCCCACCTACGCCTCGACCGAGGGCATGGACACCTTGCGCGATTTGGGCCAGTTGGCTGATCTGGCGGGGAAAAACATGAACCAAGATGCGATTAAGGGCGCGCTCGCCAACACCTCCACGTCGCTTACCAAGATGATTGTTGCGCGCTCGCAGGGCGATTTGCGCGGCTCGAAAAATCAGGTGGGCTTTCATTTGGAGTTACCTTTGACAGAGCTCAGCTCCAATAGGCTCGCGCTCTATGACGATAAGGCGTCGTTCGGCGCTGATTCGGGTTGGAGCAAAGTGCTTGAGCATTTGCTGAGCGCGAAGAACACCACCAGCGGCCCCGTGTTTAGTGAACATAACGTTAGCGATGCGACGGGCGCCATGCCGACGGTGCATTTTACGGTGACAAGCCCCAATGTGACCCAGGCCCATATTGAGTTTGGTTGTTTACAGGGAAGTGATTTTCTGCTTTTTGGGTTGGCGGGGCATGGCGCAATCAACAATGGTGAAGCCAATACCTTTGCCTGGGATCGTACGGCCATCGGGCTTGATGCGGGCAACGGCGATGTGGTGCAAGCTTATCTTTCGCTGGAGGTTGAAGGTAGCTCAGACGGGTCCGGGCAAAACATGGACGCATTCTTAAGCTTGCTTGGCACATTGCAACTGGAGCCTGGTGCGGCCGATGTACTTGCGCGCCTGATTTTTAAAGAGAGCGATCAAAGCGCTGATACGGTCATCATCGAATCGATGGGGTCGGATGCACCGAGCGTTTTTGCGCTGGCAGAACTTGCGCAATATTACCCAGCAGCCACCTTTGCGCCTCTTTTGCCAGTTTGGTCGGGAAACCTACAAGACACGCAGTTTGCTCAGGCCACGGCGCTGCCAATTCCAAGTTCAGGTAAGTTTGCGTTTGCGGCCTATTCTACTGCCACCACTGCGTGTAAGTTTTTTACCACCGCGTATGATTTTTGGGGCAACGAAACCACCGAAAGCGACGATGTCCCAGCACAAATCCAATAACGTCGATCCATCCTTGAAACGTCGTCGCGTCGCGTGGTGGGTGGTATCGAGCGGAATTGTTACGATGGCGGCGCTCTTGCCTTCGCTGTTTCATTGCGCGTCACAACCTAAGCCCGCGGCAACAACGCCCTTGCCTCAATCCTCGCGGGGCACTCATACAACGCCGTCGACACAGGTAGAGGCCACATCATCGTCAGCAAAACCATCACCCACACACGCGCAAGAAGCCCAGGGCTCGGTGGTTCAACGGGTGATGAAGATGCGCAGGCCAGAAGATCAGGCACTGCTTGGGCAGATTGAACGCGAAACGAAGCAATCGCCGCCCGACGCGGTGTATCCAATTATTGATCTAGCAAACCATGGCGCAACGCGCGATATGCTGGTTGCGCGTACGCGTAGTGACTTAAAGGCCTACCCGGTGGTGTCGCTACGTATGATGCAATGGATCGATAAGCGTTTTGGTGTGGCTGCAAGCCCTAAACCTTCAAACGACCAGGCGCCTAATAAACCGGCGGCCAGGCCGTTGACCCAACCCATAAATCGCGCCAACTTTTAGCGTCATGCTGATCGAAAACGCACCCTTGCCCAAGTATCGTTTTGAGGCGTTTTCTAGGTTGCGTGATCTTGAGCGGTGGCTTGAAGACCTGCTTTATATCGAGCGCGCCACCGGCTTGAGCCTTGGCAAACGCCTACACTTGCAAAGTGCGATTGTGCTTTTTACACGCGTGACCTTTCCGCTCTCGGTAGCGACGCTGATCGCGTTTGCGTATTTTTATTTTGTGTCGTGGGGAGCGCTACTTGGCGTGATCGCCTACCTTTTAGGCATTGCGTTCATTGCCGTGCCCATCTTGCTTTTGCGAGCGCTCGTGAATCTGCGTCAGCAGCGCCGGCGTTTTTGGGCGAGTTTTTTTTACGCCAACCTGGTGATGTGTGTGATGGTCAGCCCACTCGCGCTTTATCTGTATGCGTATCTGGGTGAGTTCAAAACCTCAACGGCGAATCTGTTGTTGATGCGCGCGCCGTGTTTAACGGTTGCACTGGTGCCCTTTGGCACCTTGTGGATGCACATCCAGTCCAAGTATTGCAAACCCAGCGATGAACCGATGCTCGACCCGCGTAAGCTCAACTGAGTGTGCGCTATAAAACCATCCACCTTCGATTGACAATCCTAGATTGTGCGCTATCCTTCGCGATACTTTTTGAGGATGATGATGATTTCTCGATATCACTTTAATCTATCCAAGCATCTGTTTTTTTTGACTATTTTGTACGCGATGGTGTGGATGGGTTGCGAGGCCCATAAGCTTTCGCTGAATTCCAATGTTGCCTCAGACGCAACCGAACAAGAGATACGCGAGTTGGCCGGATTTCTCTTCGGTGCGAAGACGCAGCGTGGTGACGTTTGTGGGTTTCGATGGGGCGCAAGTTTTGAGATGTGCCCTAGAATGGCCGGGCTTAATCCTAGCGGAAATCCTACGGATGGATTTCCAGCGGAAGCGGTCAAAGAGCACAACATGGTGGTGGATGTATTCAACGATGAGCTCATTGCCGGTAGACTGGACGCGAGGCGGATGAAACCAGTAACATCCGCGAACTTTGCGGGGGCGGCCAATCATAATATTTTTATGGAATATCGATTTAACACGCTCGATGTAACAAGCGCCGTTGCAAATGCTTCTTATACTGCTTCGTTGACCGTCGAGGCTAAGCCGTGGCTTATCAGAAACGCGCGATTGGTTTTTTTAGCTGGCATAGACTCAGCAAACTGTGATGAACTCACAGAAGCGCAGTTTTTGGAGCTAGCTAGGCTCATGAAGCCGCAGGTCGATGCGTATGTCGCTTTTGAAAACGCTTATTTTCAACTGCAACAAGATACTTGTCCTGGCAAAGCGTGGGCGCCATTTGTGGGCGAATGTGGTCCCGTCAACGACGCAGCAGACGAGTGAAAGTTTGAGGCTCAGAAGCTGGCGTCTAGATCGACGCTGCCGGTGACGCCGACTTGGTAAGCGGAGACGCGGCGCTCAAAGAAGTTGGCAAGCTCTTGTACGTCTTGTAGCTCCATAAAGTCAAAAGGGTTTTTGACATTGTAGCGTGTCGGCAGTTCAAGCATCATGAAACGTTGATCGGCGACGAACTGCAAGTATTGACGCATGTCTTTGGCGGACAGGCCCGCGACGCCGCCGCTGAGCAAGTCTTCGGCGAAAAGCATTTCGCATTCGATTGCTTCTTCGAGCATTTGATAGACACGCGTTTTCATCGACTCGTCAAAAAGTTCAGGTTGCTCGGTGCGCGCGACTTTGATGACTTCAAAGCCAAACGCCATGTGGGCACTTTCATCGCGAAAGACCCAGTTGGTGCCCGTGGCCAAACCATGCAGCAGCCCACGTGAACGTAAAAAGTAAACGTAAGCAAACGCGGCAAAGAAAAAGAGGCCTTCAATGCACGAGCCAAAACAAATTAGGTTTAGCAAGAAGCGACGGCGGTCTTCGGTGGTCTTAAGTTCGTTGAGCTCGTTGATCGAGTCCATCCACTTCATGCAAAACTGGCCCTTGCCGCGAATCGACGGGATGTTTTCGATCGCTGCGAAGGCCTGATGGCGCTCTTCAGGATCGGGCATATACGTGTCGAGCAAGGTCAGATAGAACTGCACATGCAGCGCCTCTTCATAGAGCTGGCGCGATAAATACATGCGCGCTTCGGGCGCATTGATGTGTTTATAAAGGTTGAGCACCAGGTTGTTTGACACGATCGAATCGCCGGTTGCAAAAAAGGCCACCAAGCGGTTGATGAGGTGACGGTCGGCCGGGCCCATTTTGGCTCGCAAATCGTTGACGTCAGAGGCAAAATCGACTTCTTCAACGGTCCAGGTGTTCTTAATCGCAGCACGGTACATGTCGTAGAACTGCGGATATGCCATTGGCCTAAGCGTTAAATTCATCCCTGGATCTAATAACATCGTCTTACCTCAATATTTTACTGGCAGGCTCATTCTACTGGCAGGCTCGTCTTACTGGCAGGCCTCGCAAAGCTCTGGGTTCTCAAGCGAGCACACCACTGCTTCAACGTCAGTATATTCTTTCTTGGGCGCCTCGCCACCTGCACCCATCGCTGCAGGTCGGTCGCTCACGGTGGTCTGCGCAATGCGTGTTGCAGGGCGCGAACGCAGATAATAGGTGGTCTTGAGGCCCTTCTTCCAGGCATAGAAATACATCGACGACAAGCTGCCGATATTCGGGCTTTCCATGAACAAGTTGAGCGACTGGCTTTGATCGATGAAAGCTGAACGGTCAGAGGCCATGTCGATCAAGGAGCGCATCGGGATTTCCCATACGGTGCGGTAGATCGCGCGCAAGTCAGCGGGGATGTCTTCAACTTGTTGAATCGACCCCTCAGCAAGCTTAATCTTGGTGCGGATCTCTTCGGTCCACATGCCACGCTTTTTCAAGTCTTCGACCAAGTATTTATTGATCTGCAAGAACTCACCTGACAAAGTCTCGCGCTTGAACAGGTTTGACACCTGGGGTTCGATGCACTCGTAACAACCCGCAATCGAGGCAATGGTGGCCGTGGGTGCAATCGCGATCAACAGCGAGTTACGCAAACCATAGGCCTGGATGTCTTTCTTTAAAGCATCCCAACGGGTCATGTCCGATGGCGTCACGCCCCACAAATCAAACTGCAGCTTGCCGCGCGCAGCCCAGGTTTTGGGAAAGGTTGGGTGAGCGCCGTATTCTTTGGCGAGCTCACACGATGTTTTAAGCGCGTGGTAATAAATCTCTTCTTGGATCTTGCGCGACATCTCGCGTGCTTCGGGTGAATCGAAGGCCAACCCATACTGGAAGAACACATCTTGCAAGCCCATCAGGCCCAAACCCACCGGACGCCACTGAGAGTTAGACTGTTTGGTCTCTTTGATGGGATAGAAGTTTAAATCAATCACGTGATCGAGTTGACGGATGGCCATCGATACGGTTTTGCCAAGCTTCTCGTAATCAAATTTTCCGTCGACCACGTGGCGCGCCAGGTTGACGGAACCCAGATTACATACCGCGGTTTCGTCACTCGAGGTCACCTCGATGATCTCGGTGCAAAGGTTGGATAAGTGCACCACATTGCCGGGCTCGGCAGCTTGGTTACAGGTGCGGTTACAGGCGTCTTTGAATGTCATCCAGCCGTTGCCGGTCTGGGCCAAAGAACGCATCATGCGTGAATAGAGCTCGCGGGCTTTGACCTGTTTGAGTGCCAAACCTGCTTCTTCGGCCTCTTGATAGGCCTCCTCGAAGGCTTCGCCATACAGATCGCACAGATGTGGCACGCGGTTGGGGTCAAAAAGCGACCAATCTTGGTCGGCCTCGACGCGGCGCATGAACAGATCAGGAATCCAGTTGGCCAAGTTCAGGTTATAGGTGCGGCGCGCTTCGTCACCTACGTTGTCGCGCAGTTCAAGGAACTCTTCGATGTCGGCGTGCCAGCTTTCAAGATAAACGCAGCAGGCACCTTTGCGCTTGCCGCCTTGGTTCACCGCAGCAACCGAGGCATCGAGTGTTTTGAGCCAAGGCACGATGCCACTTGAATGACCGTTGGTGGAGTGAATGAGCGAACCACGTGAACGCACACGGTGATACGCCAAACCAATGCCGCCTGAGAATTTTGAAAGCATCGCCACGTCGGTGTAGCGCTTATAGATGTCTTCAAGGCTGTCGGTCGGCGAATCAAGCAAAAAGCATGATGAAAGTTGCTCGTGACGTGTGCCCGAGTTGAAGAGCGTGGGCGAGCTTGGAATATACTCAAGTGACGAGAACATGCGATAGAGTTCGATCGCCTCGTGTGTGCTGTGTGCCAGTGCACATGCGACACGCAAGAAAAAATACTGTGCGGTCTCGACCACTTCGCGCGTCTCGGGGTGACGCAGCAGATAACGATCGTATACTGTGCGCAAACCAAAATACTCGAAGCTGCGATTGCGATCAGTGCGAATGGCGTCGTTGAGCTTGCGGCTGTTCTCGTCAACGAATGCTGATAAACGATCGTTGATCAAACCAAGCGAGCGACCTTTGGCGATCGATTGCGAAAAAGACTGAATCTCTTGGCCACGCACCTCTTTGTCGATGTAGGTGGCAAGCAAACGAGCCGCTAATTTAGAGTATTCTGGCTCTTCTGCGGTCAAGGCCGCAGCGGTCTGAATGGACAGACGATCGAGCTCTTGGGTGCTTGCGCCGTCGTATAAACCGCTGATGGTTTTGATGGCGACACGATTGGGGTCAACTTGCATTAAGCCTTCGCACGAACGGCTGATCGCGCGCACAATTTTTTGCACATCGACAGGCTCGCTGCTGCCATTGCGCTTTTTGATGTGCATCGAACGCGCGGGCGGCGCCTGATCTTGACCTTGGGCCGCATCATGCGTCGTGTTTTTTGATTCAGCGTTTAATTCGTTTGAGGCATCACGTGTCATGGCATCTCGCGCATTAGCAAAAGTGTTGTCGTTATCGTTGTGGCGCTCATGTGAGTTGGATTGCTTAGTATATTGTTCAAGCTTGTCTTGTTCAATTTGCGTTCCGTTCAACATGCTGCGCACCTCTTATCGTCTAGTTGAAGTTACAACCCCAGATGATCTTCTTCCACCATTCAACCACTAACTGTCAATCACTATCCAATCAAAACTGAACTCAATATTTTTTTCTTGGCTTAAGTTGTAAAAAATTCCTGAAACACTCGAATGTCTTAATATTGATCTCTCGTCGGACGACATTGCCATGCGATCGGTGAGCATAAGTCCACGGGCATTATCCACATCCAAAATGCTCGCAATAATGTACGGCTATCCATCATCTCTATCATTCGCACGCACCCCGCCCTTGACGAACATGGCCGACACGCCGCTGTGATCGCCTAACGCTTTTTCGCTGCCCCTTATCAACCCGCCGAGCGCCCTTTTACGGTCCCTCGCCCACTTATCATTAGTGTAACTACTACTAATAGTGTGACTACCGGCTACAGACCTAGGTTCCCCATGCTCGATGTTGGTAAGCGCTTTTTCTTCTTTTACCCTGAGAGCTGCTCTCAGAGGGTGAATACTCTTCATATTGTGGTTGGCTCCTGGTGTCAACACCATATTTAGATGTTTTGGAACCAAAGGCAAAAAACGAGCAAAAAAAACAACTACAGGTGGTGGCATGCTTTATGCATACTCTACCACCTGTAGTTGCTTCGTGCGATGGCACTTGCCAAACCACGCGCAGTGTATACGCCTTAGTACCTCGGAATCGAGGGGTCGACTTCTGCGCTCCATGCAAGTATGCCACCCACTAGGTTCTTGGCGCCGGTGAACCCCGCCCCTTGCAGGATTTGCACTGCTTTGGCAGAGCGAGCACCCGAACGACAGTGCACGATGAACTCGGCGTCTTTGGCAGCTTTCACTTCCCCCACGCGTGCGGGCAGCTCTTCGACGGGGATCAGCTGATCGGCACCCATATTCGCGATCTCGGCTTCGTAAGGCTGACGCACGTCCAACAAGAAGGGCGCTTTGCCTGCGTCGCGCAGGGCTTTAAACTCTTTGACTGTGATGGTTGGGACCGTCATCTTCTTTTCCTCTTCTTTGGCCTGGGGAATACCACAAAATACCTGGTAATCGATCAGGCCTTTGATGGTGGGGTTTTTGCCGCTAAGCGGGTTGTCTGGATCTTGGCGCAGCTTCATCACGCGAAAGTTCATCGCCAGCGTGTCGATTAACAGCAGCTTGCCGATCATCGGCTCGCCCGCACCAGTGATTAGCTTAATCACCTCGGTGGCTTGCATCGTGCCGACGATGCCTGGAAGCACGCCAAGCACACCACCTTCGGCGCACGAAGGCACCATGCCTGGCGGCGGTGGTTCGGGATAAAGATCGCGATAGTTGGGACCTGCTTTACCCCAGGGGCCTTCGGGCGCGCAAAACACCGAAAGCTGACCTTCAAAGCGAAAGATCGAACCATACACATTGGGCTTACCGGTAAAGTAACACGCGTCATTGACCAAATAGCGGGTTGGAAAGTTATCGGTGCCGTCGGCGACGACGTCGTAGTTCTTGATGATCTCGATCGCGTTTTCGCTTGAAAGTAAGGTCTCGTACTTTTCGACTTTGACGTAGGGGTTGATCTCTTTAATGCGACGTTCGGCCGAGTCTATTTTGGGTTTACCCACGTCGCTGGTGCCGTGCACGATCTGGCGCTGCAAGTTCGACTCGTCGACGACGTCGAAGTCGACGATGCCAATGCGACCGATGCCCGCTGCGGCCAAGTACATGACGAGCGGCGAGCCAAGCCCCCCGGTTCCCACACAAAGCACCGAGGCGGCTTTCATCTTCTTTTGGCCCTCAAGGCCAATTTCGGGAAGGATCAGATGGCGGCTGTAACGCGCCATTTCGGCGTTGTCTAAGCGGATGTCGTGTGCACTCATTAACGCTCAATTTAGCGCGCCCAGCCAAACTAGCAACGCGACGGCATCCAGACCGAAAAAACGATCGCTTTGCCATCTTGCTGAGCGACCGCGTTGAGATCAGATGAGCCTTGATTAATTTGATGCGGAGATAATTTGTCACATGCAATTTGCTTAGACTTCACTTGCATGGGCGCTGAGTTTGGCCGAAGCTAATCGCAGCTTGTTTTCGTTTGTAACTCGAACGAGGTTTCGTTGATGCGTTGTTTGTTGATCGCGATGCTTTTGGCCGGATGTGACGCAAGTGTTGAAGCGTCGGCTTCGACGCACGTTGCCCAAGGCTCAGGAACGCTGAGCCTTGTTTCGTATGACGCGTTTTTGTCGATGATCAACAAGCATTCAGCACTTGAGGCTGGAAATGTTTTGTATACCCGCGCACTTTCGCTTCCGGCGGCGGACTGTCCGGGTTTGGATGCAACATTAAGGCGAAATCCGCGCGCGCTCTTGCCACAAGGCGCCCGTGGCGATGCAAGCGGCACTCCGACAAAAGTGAACTTTGGTTGGGATCCCAACTCGATCGTTGCTAACTTTAGTTTTAGCTTCCGGCTGAATACAGAGGATGGCGCGTTTCTTGCAAATGTGAGTGCACACTATGCACTCGATGAGGGGGTGTTTAACACCACGTTCGCTGTGGACCTTGGTTCACAACGCGCATTTATCGCCCAGCAAACGTTTGACGAGGCCGCTGTTAGAAACGCGGTCGCTCAAGTTGAAGCAAAGGTGGGCGCTTTCGACCGCGCGGTTTATGATGGGTTAACGCGTCAGTGCCCAAGCGCACTTGCGACAGAGGTAGCGATTGACGCGCCAACCCTTGAGACGTGCACTGCTGCCGCAGCCCCGGCAGACGTGCCTTACGGCATGTGTGCATACCGCGTGAAGGTCAGGGTCACGGGTAGCCTTGGCTGCGAAGATGCGGAAACGGCGCGACCTGAATGGCATATCTTTGAAAGAACGCGTGTGGTCAACATGACAGCACCCTGCGCGAGTGCGCCGTTATCATCGGTGGCGGTGGATCAGTTTCCTGATGCGGTGATGGCGAAGGTGGGTGCGAGCGAGGCGGCGCTGCTCGGCCGATGTCGCGAGGTCATCTCTGCTGACACATGCGGTGTGATGCGTCGGCTCATCGAGCACAGCCACTGCGCCGCACAACGACTCAATCCAAAGGTCAAGCCTTGCGCGACATGTATGCCCCAAGTGGATAACCCCACACAAAAGCAGCTCGTGTTTCCTGGCTTCTAGATTTTGTCGTGTCGAGTTTCAGTATTGCTGTTATCGGCGGTGCTTTTTTTGGGCCCAAGCTCAGCATGTCGTGCGTTGATAAACTGATTTATTTTCATGTAAATATCGCATTCTGACGCGTCGTTTCCACGAGCGCATGGCCCGACGGCGGGCGCTTTCTAGTTGATCTACTTGATACAGGTATAGGAAACTATACGACCCAGTTGAGTCGACTGGGAAAGGAGATCACGCATGAGAAAGCACGAACAGATTGTTTATTTTTTTATGACCCTGCTCGGCATGTGCCTGTGGACCGCCTGTATGGCGCCTGATGCAACCGATACGGAAGATGTAGACTTATTGCAGGCGTCAGAAGATGGCTCGATGTCGCTTGCTGCGTTTGCGGCTGCAGCGACCGTCGTTAATAGCAGCGCGATGGGGCTATGGTCACCCGGCAAAGGCGACACGTGCAGCAAGGCCATTCATGATTCGTATTCGGTGATCGCTTATGACGGCAAACGTTATCCAACTTGGCATCCACCGATCGATCCCAAAACCGGCTGTCGCTTTGGCCACGAACATGGTCGCGACCCCAAGGGATCCAAGCTGTATGCGTTCATCCAGTCACATTTTGCGCTGAATGGCGATACGGCACATAGCGGCGTGCCTTTTGGCATTGCCAACGAAGCGCTCGACGTGTTCACCAACATGGACCCGACCAAAGAACGCCACGAAGATCATATGGGCCACAAGATCGAGTGGGAGAACGATGTGCGATTAAATCGCAGTAATCTTTCTACAACAGGCAGCAGCACGAGCCCTACACCCACGACCGTATATTGCAGCTTCATGACCAAAATACATCAAGGCACGCACTCAAAGGATGCGTTTGGCAATAACGTGCATGAGCTCTTGTATTTTGTGATCTGTGAAGACCGCGCAACGAGTCCCGCAAAACTCGACACACAACTGGCGATCGCCAAGATGACCGCGATCGGTAAACCCGGCGAGTCGATTCGCACCTGCGATAAAACCACAGTCAATAAGGTGGGAAGTTATTCGCCCGCCAACTCACCGACGGGCAATGGTGCGCGCTTCATTCCAGACCGATCGTGTGCAACGCAGTATGTGCTCGTGCCCCCGGGTAAGTTCTCTAGTTTCTCGCAGGGGTTGTATGAAGATTGGTTGACGTCGAACTATATTTACAGCACGGGCGGCAAACGTTTGGCATATTTTGATCCGCATTTTGCTGTCTTCAATCCAAGTCGTTATTTTTATTCGGGCAAAACCGATAACATGGGGCGTTCGATCGACTTATGTCGAGAGAAAGAATCGAATGGCGACTATGCACACGGCGGTGCGTGCGAGGGGTTATCGAGCAGCGTGACTTGGGACGATGTACGTTCACCTTTTAATGGTGGTTCTCGCGAAACTTATTTCTCACAGAACTGGACCGATAACAGCGGCGGCAAGACCATCTGGTATTCTGATCCTTATGGGAATAAAGCCACCAACACATCGTTCAAGGGTTCACTCAAGCAATATATCGCCGCGGTGAAAAACCTGAAGCCCTACGCTTATGAATCGCAGGCGTTTGGTAAGTCGCGTAACTATGGTGGCAGTGGCACGCAGGTGCACGCACCCAACTAAACACGGTCAAACGACGCAAAGAGCGATGCATACCTTTGGTTTGCGTCGCTCTTTGCTTTTCGCCTTACACACCATCTGTCCAGCAATAGTGGTGGTGCTGTTGCCTCGCTAGTGCACCAGTTGGTTGAGTTCGGTTTCGTTAATGATCGTCACGCCCTTTTTGCGGGCGGCGTCAAGCTTGTTCGCGCCCACTTTGTCGCCCGCCACCAGATATGTGGTGTCTTTGGTGACCGAAGTGTGCACGATGCCTCCTGCGGCACGGATTTTCTCGTGAATGGTCTCGCGCGGCAAACTCAATGTGCCCGTCACACAAAAACTCTTTCCACTGAGCGGGCCGTCGACGATTTTCTTTTCGACGGACTTGGTGCGCACGCCTACCTCAACCAGCTTCTTTAGTAACGCGCGGCTCTCTTTTCGTGACAGGAAGCCGTACACACTTTCGGCAATCTTGGGGCCAATACCGTGCACGTCAGCCAAACGCTCGCGCACGCGCTCGAGGTCTTGCGCAAGCAAGGTTTCGATGTCTGCATAGGTTTCGGCGATGCTGTTTGCCGCCACATTGCCGACCAGAGGAATACCCAACGCGGTAATCAACTGAGAGAATGTGCGACTCGTCTTCGACTTATCGATTGAAGCAAGCAATCGATCGACGCTTTTTTCGCCCATGCGCGGTAACTCTATCAACTGAGTGCGCTTGTTTTTGAGTATAAAGATATCGGCGACGTCGCGCACGAAACCCTGCGCAATCAAAAGTTCGACGAGCGCCGCGCCCAGGTGATCGATGTTCATGGCGCCGCGCGAAGTGAAGTATAAGATACTTGCTTCAACGCGACCGGGGCAGCTCAAGTTATGACAGCGAAGTGCTGCCACCCCTTCGTCGCGTTCGACAGGCGTGTGGCACACGGGGCAATGAGTGGGCGCCTGCCAAACCTTGCTGTGCTTGTCGCGCTTGCTTAGATCAACCGACACCACTTGGGGAATGATCTCGCCGGCTTTTTCGATGATGACAAAATCGCCCTCGCGGATGTCTTTTTCGGTGATGTAATCGATGTTGTGCAGCGATGCATTCGACACCGTGGTGCCAGCAAGCAGCACCGGCTCAAGGTTGGCCACGGGCGTGAGCGCACCTGTGCGACCGACATCGCAGGTAATTTTGACAAGGCGTGTGTGCGCTTGCTCGGGCGCAAACTTATAGGCGACGGCCCAACGCGGAAATCGCGAGGTAAACCCGAGTCGGGTGCGATCGCTTAACCTGTCGACTTTGAGCACCACACCGTCGGTTTCGTATGGCAAATGATGACGCTTCTTATCGAAGGCGCGTATAAACGCATGAACGTCGTCTAGGTTTTGGCAACGTTGATGTAAACGATGCGTGGGCAAACCCAGTTTCGCCAACCAATCAAGGGTGTCGGCGTGACTTGTATGCGGCGTCTCGACCGCATCATAAAAAAACACGCGTAGCGGGCGTTGCGCGGTCAACTGTGGATCGAGCAACCGCACCGAGCCCGCGGCAGCATTGCGCGGATTGGCAAAAGGCTCTTCGCCTTCGGCGATGCGCGCTTCATTAATGGTTTTAAGATCTCGCGCGTAGAGCATGATTTCGCCGCGTAGTGTTAGTTTTTCAGTGTGTGCAATGCTCAACGGCAACGCTCGAATCGTACGCATGTTCTGTGTGATGTCTTCACCCACTTTGCCGTCGCCCCGAGTCAATGCGAGTTTGAATACGCCATGCTCGAATAATACCTCAACGCTTGCCCCATCAAGTTTGGGTTCAGCCACATACACCACCTCCTCGGATGCTAGCCCCTCGCGCACGCGTCGATCGAACTGCATCAAGTCATCGTCGTTATAGGCGTTGTCGAGTGAAAACATCGGGTGTACGTGGGCCACTTTGCCAAGTTGTGAACGTGGCACGGTACCAACACGCTGCGTGGGTGAATTGGGCGTTAGCAACGACGGGAACTGTCTCTCAAGGTGTTTGAGCTCGCTAAAGAGCTTGTCGTATTCGGAATCGCTGACCTTGGGCTGGTCGAGCACATAATAATTGTAGTCGTGCTGGGCGATGTCGCGACAGAGCTCGGCATGCCTTTTTTGAGCCTCTTTAGGTGTGTTTTGACTGGTCATTTTGTCAACTCATGTTAAGTTGTAAGGCCCCGTCGCTCAAGCCGATAGTTGGTCGTTTGCAGGGGTTTTTGACGTTTTTATGCTGAGCGCATCATGTTGACCCGTCGTTCATTGGTTTGGCCGTGGCTTGCGCCCTTAGGCTTGGTGTACGCAGTGACTGCGCTGCTGCTCAACTATCGCGTGACCTTCGACTGGCAAGTGGCATGGGTGGCGCTCAACGCGGTGGTGCTGGCGGCAACGCCGTTGATCTTGCACTACAGACCTTCAGGAGAACCTTCGGCACATGTGCAAGCACTTGGTGTTCTTAGCGCACTGCGGCTTGTTACCTATTTGCCCATGGTAGCCATGCTACCGGCAACTGCGAGTGCCAAACAATTGATCGACACACTTACAGGAGCGGTGCTGATCAACTTAACGCACAACGTGATCGGTCGACCGCTACAGCACCATGAAGACGAACGACGCTCATTTACGGCAGGCAACGTGCTGTTTATGCTGTTTGCCATTTATCTTGGTCTTCAACCATTTTATTTTGAGGGCGAGTTTCTCAATATAGGCGTTCATTTGAGTCCACTGTGGCTGGCGCGCGTATTTCTTGTCGCGGCTACGCTTACTGCCTGGCTAACGATGTTGCGGCGCTTAGGGCAAGAAGCGTTTCCACCGAGACGCTACGCTGCGTTGATGATGGCGCTCGTCATGCCCATGACGAGCATGATGTGGATGTTTGCATGGTGGTTTAGCGCGCAAACGCTCAACTTTTCGTCTTTCTTACTCCAAGCGACCGCTGAATGGTTGCTGCTTGCAGGTTTTATTGGGACACGGGATTTTAGATGGCGGGCACAGTCCAGACGTTGGACAA
>JBGAKI010000125.1:0-4024 GCA_044224525.1 Polyangiales bacterium
ATAACTTCGAAGGGCGGTTGCCCTCGATGATGCAAACAGCGGGTTTTAACAACGTTGAGGAGACTTACAGCCAGAACACTGTATTTGGCACCATCCGCTTTTATAAGGGCGTTAAATAGCCATAAGCCGATTTGGAAAGATCACAGGCAAGATGACTTGTTCAGTCCTTTTAGGCCTACTACACTGCCAGATGAAAGTAAATGCATTATGACAACTCGCATTCAATTCCTTGGCGCCGCTGACACCGTCACTGGCTCGCGCTATTTGATCGAAACCGACCGCACACGCATATTGATCGATTGCGGGTTGTTTCAAGGCTACAAGAAGCTGCGAGAAAGGAATTGGGCAAGCTTGCCCTTTGATCCAGCGTCGCTCGATGCCGTGCTGCTAACTCATGCGCACATCGATCATAGCGGGTATTTGCCCAAGCTCTGCAAGCTAGGTTTCAAAGGGCGCGTTCATTGTACAAAGGGCACCAGCGACCTCTTGCAGATCCTTCTTCCAGACTCGGGCCACCTGCAAGAAGAAGACGCGAAGCGCGCCAACAAATACGGTTACACGAGACATCATCCCGCAGAACCTCTTTACACGCGTGAGGACGCAGAGCGCTGTCTTCCTCAGCTGAGCGCCCATGCATTTAGTGAAAGTTTCGAACCTGCAAGTGGAGTGACTGCGACCTTTACGCGAGCGGGCCATATCATCGGGTCGGCCTGTCTTGCACTTCGCATCGGAGATATCACCATCACGTTCTCGGGCGATGTGGGTCGTCCAAGCGATCCCATCATGAAGCCACCCGAAGCGCTCGGCGCAACGGATTACCTCGTCATCGAATCCACTTATGGAGATCGACGCCACTCGGCCGAAGCCGTCACTGACGTGCTCGCGCGTTTGGTGAATGAGACTGTCGAGAGGCGCGGGGTCATCCTTGTGCCTGCGTTCGCTGTTGGGCGCGCGCAGCACTTATTGCATCTTTTGGCGCAGCTTGGCGCAGCGCGCCGCATTCCCGACGTGCCCATCTACCTTGACAGCCCCATGTCTATCGATGCCACCGGCATCTTCTGTAATAATAAGATGGATCATAAAATCTCTGAAGATGAATGCCACGCGATGTGCCACGTGGCCAAGTACTCGCGAACACCGGAAGATTCGAAGGCCATTGACCGCCGTGCGGGTCCGATGATCATTATCGCAGCGAGCGGCATGGCTACCGGCGGAAGGATTCTTCACCACTTGCGCAGGTTTCTACCCGATGAAAGGAACACCGTGCTCATGGTTGGTTATCAGACCTCCGGCACGCGCGGGCGGGCTCTTGTAGATGGCGCTGATGAGCTCAAGATCCATGGGCAGCTTGTCAAGGTCAATGCCCGCGTGGCTCGAGTCGATGGGCTTTCTGCTCATGCTGACTACGCCGAGCTGATTGAATGGCTCAAACCCGCCAATCTTTCTCCGCGTCGTGTGTTCGTGACCCACGGAGAACCCGCCGCCGCTGAGGCGTTTAGGCTACGCTTGCGTGACGCGTTTGGTTGGGACACGGTCGTACCAAAGGACGAATCAACGTGGGATCTCGAAAAACAAGTTTGAGGTGCATTTGTTATGAGATCTAACTTCAGCAAAGCGTTTGCGGTGGGTATCTTGTTGAGCCTGATCGGATTGCCGCTTGCAACGCTGGCGCAGCAGACCTATGCCCTGCCTAGCCCGCTGCGCATTGAACAAGCGCGTGGTTTTGCTCTCAAGCATCGCAAAGAAATTATGGCTGCACGTGCGCGAGCGCAAGCAGCATCCCAGCGACCAACGATTGTAAGCACACTAGAAGACCCGATGCTGATGCCCGCGCTCGACCGTCTTCCTTTTTCGCTTAAGGGTGCCGATGTAAGCCTGCAAGTGCAGCAATCTTTCCCGCTTTCAAGCATTCTTAGCCATCGGCAACGCGCTGCCGAAGCAGAAGCGAAACGTTGGCAAGCCGAAGTGAGCCGCACGGGGCTAGACGTTGAGCTTGCAGCGGCTGCTGCTTTCTTAATGCTCTACGAACGCCGGCAAATGGCGCAGGTTCTCACTGAGCAACTCGCGCTCGCGCGACAATTTGTCAGTGCTGCCAATGCGCGTTATGCCGCAGGACCAGGAGCGCAACCCGACGTATTGCGTGCAGAAAGTGAAGTTGCGCGTCTCGAGGCTTCGGTCCTGGCGATCGCATCAGAAGTGCGTGCTGCCGAAGCGATGCTCAACGCCAGCCTAAACCGGCCTGCAGATGCGCCAATGCCGCCTCTAGCGAGCGCTGCGACGAGCCTAGTGCCACCTTCGTGGGAAAAAGTGCGAGAGCAAGCACGAGATCAGCGCCCCGAACTTAGCGCGGCGCGTGCAGCGGTGAGGCGCAGCGAAGCTGAAGTTTCGGTGATGAAGTCGATGTACTTGCCAATGTCTTTCATACGAACAGGACCTGCCTACACCATGAATGATCGTATGGGTTGGATGTTCATGTTCGGCGTGAGTGTTCCTATTTGGCGTAGCCGTCTGCGCGCAGGCGTCAGCGAAGCCCAAGCGATGACCGATATGGCACATGCTGACGTACAAGCCATGTCCACAATGGTTGAAGGTGAGGCAGCGAGTGCACGCCATCGTGTTCAAGCTGCACGCGACCGCTTTCTCGCGCTTCGCGATAACGTTGTTCCGCGCACAAAACAAGTGATCGAGCCAACCCTTGCCCAATATGCAGTGGGCAAGTTGCCCCTTGTCAGCGTCATCGATGCCGCACGCGCAATGTGGACAGCACAGGCCGATCGCGTCGCGGCCGAGTTTGAGTTAGGCCTGGCCTGGGCGCAGTTGCAGCGCGCAACTGGCACGCTAGCAACCAAGGAGCAGCCGTGATCAAAGATCTAAAACAGTGGCGAGCAGTAACATTTGGCGGCATCGCAGTGTTTGTTGTGCTCGGCATTGGCCTTATTATTCAGCATTTACGACATGGTTGGCCTTTTTCGATGCACCATGGCTATTCAGCCAACTCGGCGCGGCCTAATGCTCACGCTTCTGCACATTCCGAAAGTGAACACGCGGCACATGCACGGACCGCCATCGAACTGGACCGCACACGCATCGATGCAATCGGTGTGCGCGCTGAAAAAGTAATACAAGAAACCGTTTCGCAACCTATTCGAGCGGTCGCGACCATCGTGCCCGATGAATCGCGCGTTTCGCATGTTCACACACGCGTTGCAGGGTGGATCGAAGCGCTTTACATCAATACGACGGGGCAACGTGTCCGCGCTGGCCAGCCGCTTGCTGGCATCTTTTCGCAAGAGCTTCTTTCTTCGCAAACCGAATATCTTGCAGCACGGCGCGCGGCCGCAAACACGCCCACCTCTGTGGTGCTTGAGAGTGCACGCGCACGCCTCAAAATATTTGGCATGACCGAGGGTGAAATTCGCGAGCTTGAAAAACGCAACGAGCCGCGCAGGCTCGTAACCGTGTCGGCGCCGCGCACCGGCATTGTTTTGCATCGCGGTATTTCAGTGGGCACGGCAGTCGATCCCTCAACAGAAATTATGATAGTTGCCGACCTTTCTCAGGTTTGGATTTTTGCTGAGGTTAGCGAGGCCGATATTGCAGGTGTCCAGCAAGGCACTCGAGCCAAACTTGAGTTTCCGGGGTCGGGCCGAGCCTCTTTCGAAGCGAAAGTGGGTTTTATTTATCCCGCCCTTACAGAACGCACGCGAACGTTACGTGTGCGCTTTGTCGTAGACAATTCGGACGGCTCGCTCAGGCCCGGGCTTTACGGCAGCGCCACCTTTCATGTGAGCCCTAGAACAGCGCTCACGGTTGCACGCGATGCAGTGATTGACACCGGCATCTCACAGCACGTCTTTGTCGTCGAACATCAGGGCACGCGCTTTGTTCCAAGAAGTGTTGAGCTTGGCGTAAGACTTGGCGAACGCATCGAGGTGCGTCAGGGTCTAAATATCGGCGAATTGGTAGTAGCGTCAGGCGTTTTCCTGATCGACTCAGAAAGTCGTCTGCGCGCTTCTGGTGGCTC
>JBGAKI010000126.1:0-3956 GCA_044224525.1 Polyangiales bacterium
GCAAAGTTGTACAAACGTATGTACATCGAGCCATATTGCCTTTGTATGCGCCAATCACGATGTATGTGATGCGTATGGCATGGTAACTTACGACGAATCGTGGACCTCGGACTGGGCGATGCGTTATATCGCTACCCAAACAGGCACCACCGATGCCTCGGGCGAAGGCATGGTCTATCACATCAATGACGACGGCACCGGCTTATCAACAGCGGTCGTCAACGCCATCGTCAACTTGATGGGCTATAGCCGCATGAGCATCGTTTTACGCATCAATGACAACACCGCAACCGCCACTGACGAGCGCGGCTTTGTCGACTCGGTCGTTGCTGTACCCACCGCCGAAACAGACGCACGTTGTTTAGCCACACACGCCGACTGGTTCGAAAAGTGTCTACCCGGCACCAACGTGCAGTTTCAAGTCACGTTCCGCAACGACATAGTCATGCACACGTCAGCTTATCAAGTGTTCAACTTCTCGGCGACGACCCTGGGCGATGGTATCTACACCTTGGCCACCACACCGATCCGCATTGTTGTGCCGCCCGACACGGTTGCTCCGTCGTACCCACCAAGTGGTCAATACTGGCGCGACTACACTTCAGTATGCCCCGACACACAGCGCCCTGACTGGAGTGAGTTCTCTTGGAGCGACACCATCAACTCGGGCACAAGCATTCGTTTCGAAGCACAGACCTCGAACGTACTTGCCGACGTGCCGACGTCAACAGTGGTGTCATGGACCTCACCCGCAACCAGCTCGCCGGTCGACGTCGGTGAGCTACTGATGGCAGCTGGCATCTCGAACAACCTACGATATCTGCGCATTAAAGCCGTGTTGCTCTCGTCGGCAGACGGCACCGAAACACCGCTCTTGCAAGGGTTTGAGTTGAAATACTACTGCGTTGACAACGACTAATCTTCCTGCGCAGTACCATTCAAACTAAACGCTTACGAGCGAATAAAACACTGGCGAACAAGGATGTCATGCGCATGCAGGGCTGCTATACACTCCTTGAATGAATGCCGTCGCGCCAACCTTGCCATCAAAATCGCAGAATCCACACAGCGATACTGGGCGTGCTGTGCGCGGCGCGTTGTGGCTGACGGTCGCCAAAGTATTGTTCATCGTCACAAGTTACGGCATCCAGTTTCTACTACCACGCCTACTCGGCAACGCCGAAACCTTTGGCGATTTTTCAGCTGCCACCAATCTGATGATCTTGCTCACCAACGTGATTGTGGTGTCGGTCACACAGTCGTTAAGTCGGCAGCTTAACGCGTTTACAAACAACGCGCGATCGCTGTTCAAGCGCGCCCTCTTTTATCAGCTGGCCGTGGGCGCAACCTTAGGCACGCTCTTTTACTTCGCGCGACACTGGCTTGCTGCACAGGTCTTGTCAGACGCACGCCTGGCCGATTTATTAGCCCCCCTATCGATCGCTGTCGGGTGCTACGCCGTGTATGCAACTTGCGTGGGCGCTTTTAACGGCACGCATCGTTTTAAAGATCAAGCGAAGCTCGATATGGTCTTTTCGGTCTTGCGCACCGTGGGCGTGCTCGGTGGCGCCTTTTTAGGGTGGCGCGCCTTGGGCGCCACATGGGGCCTTGGTCTTGCAAGCCTCGGCGTAATGACCGTCGCCGTCATTCTTGTATTCACGCAAATCAAAGACACACAACCGCTTCAAGGCCCCAATCCGTTGACACTCGAACGATGGTCAAAAGCAATTCTTACGCTGTCTATCTATCATCTTTGCCTTAACGCTTTGATGCAGGTCGACCTCAGCATCTTAAAGCACCAAAGCACTTCGTTTTTCCTCGCCCGAGCATATTCAACGCTCGAAGCCGCCAATGCAAGTTCACGCTTGGCGGGTTATTACCGCGCCGCGCAAACCTTTGCCTTCGTGCCCTATCAGCTTACTTTATCCTTTTCGTTCGTGCTTTTTCCGCAGATCGCTAAACTCAACGAACTGGGCGATGCCCACGCCATGAGGCGGGCCATCCGCCGTGGTCTCTTTAGCTCGACTGCGATCTTGGTTGTATGTGCCTTGGCCATTACGCTTTTTGCCTCTTTCTTCATGCATTTCGTCTTTCCCAGCGACTACGCGGTGGGCGCCTCTGCACTCTATTATCTGGTCTGGGCGCAGGTTGCCCTATCACTTTTTGCACTCTCGGGTTCGGTCCTTAACGCATCGGGCCAGTCACGCCTGGCCATCGCCATCGCCGTCATTGCAGTGATCAGTCTGTTCTTTTTTGCGAACCTTTTTGCTCAAGTCAGCACCGATACAGCAGCCAACCTACGCAATATGGCCAAAGCCACGCTCGCGGCGACATCGCTCGCCGCCACGCTTGCGCTAATTGTGGTGTATCTTCGCCATCGCCAAACCAAATAGCTGCGCTATATTGGTAAGATGTCATACGATATCGTCATTATCGGTTCGGGCCCTGCGGGCCTCACCGCCGCTATTTACGCAGCGCGCGCCAACCTTAAAGTTGTCTGCATCGAGGGGTTGGTTGTCGGCGGCATCCCTGGCGGTCAGCTCATGATCACCACCGAGGTTGAAAACTACCCTGGTTTTCCCAAGGGCGTGAAGGGCCCGGACTTGATGGGTCTCTTTCGCGAACAAGCGGCACGCTTCGGCACCGAAATCGTCACAGCCGATGTCGACAAAGTCGATTTTAGCGCTCGGCCTTTCAAAGCATGGGCCGATGGTAAAGAATACCAAGGTAAAGCGGTCATCATCGCCACCGGCGCACAAGCGAAATACCTGGGCCTTGAGAGCGAACATGCGCTCAAAAACCGCGGCGTGAGCGCGTGCGCAACATGCGACGGGTTTTTCTTTCGCAACCAAGATGTCTCAGTCGTCGGCGGCGGCGACACAGCAATGGAAGAAGCACTCTATCTTGCAGGCATCTGCAACTCGGTCACTGTAATTCACCGCCGCGAGGACTTGCGCGCGTCAAAGATCATGCAGGAACGCGCCAAGACCCACCCCAAGATCAAGTTTCTGTGGAACACGGTCGTTGAAGAAGTGCTCGACGTCAAAGCCGGCACCGTTAACGGCTTGCGTGTCAAGAATCTAAAAACAGGTGAAACCAACGTTCACCCAACCCAAGGTTTGTTCATCGCCATTGGTCACGTGCCCAACACGCAACTTTTCAAAGGCATCTTGAACGAAGATGAAAATGGCTACTTGGTCACCAAACCCGGCACCACCGAAACCAACATCGAAGGGGTGTTTGCTGCAGGCGACGTGCAAGATCACCAATGGCGCCAAGCGATCACCGCCGCGGGCACCGGCTGCATGGCCGCCCTCGCCGCCGAACGCTGGATCTCAGCCAAAGCCTTCGCCGAAAAACAATAACTTCTTAATCTCTAGCAACGATCACCCGACACGTCCGATTTATAGTCAGAGTGCAATAAGCAGGCGCTGAATAGACACTTGTCTTGTTTTTGTGGCGAATCAAGCAAGTTATTGTTATATTTAAGAGATGGAAGACAGGAAAATGAAAGCTTCCTTAAAAAAAGCACAAGTTAAAGCATCAAGTGCCGACAATTCTCTAAAGAAGCTACTTGAACGCCTTCCTGCGTCTTCCCTTGCACTCTCAAAGAACGACATTTCTGAAATGGCGGCCAATATGGCTCGTCGGTCGATGAGTAATGCAAACAAAAAGACTTGATAAAGCGAGACCGCCCATATCATTAAAGCAAGGTCATATTTTCAATTTGGCCAAGCTAAAGTTTGAAGACAACGGTCAGTTTTATACATTCAAAAACTTCTATCCGCACCTGAGTCTGACAAGCGCACAAAAGGGCGTAGTTGTTACTCAAACCTGTGATCTCGAACACCGGAAATCGCCATACATCACCGTAGGTATCCTCGAGCCCCTTAAGAAGAACTTGTTTGAGTTTCTCGACGAAACAAAGAAGTCTGTTTTCCTGATTCGCGATAGTG
>JBGAKI010000127.1:0-3707 GCA_044224525.1 Polyangiales bacterium
ACAAACCAGCAGCGCTCAAACTTAAGCGCATCGCTTTGATCGGCGGTCTCTTCAGCCACCACGCCATCTTGCGCAAAAGCTTTGCGTAAACCCGCCACGATGCATTCGTTGGCGCGCCGGTCGGCCTCGGTAACCGGGTCATCGCCTATTTTATAGTCGACCTGAAACTTGGTCTCGCGCACCTCTAACAAAATCGCGCCCGCTTGCCGCGCCAAATCCTTAGCAACCTCAACTTCTCGCTCAAACCCTTTAATCATGGCCTGCACCATAGCAGAAAATGCCCGAACGACCGAAAATGAGCGCGTTTATATGCACCGTTATTTCAGCGCGACAAGGATCGCGCCGCTGCCGCCCATATTCTGCGGCGCCGTGCAAAACGCGAGCACCACCACCCCATATTTACCCTGCTTAAGCGCGCCGATCACCTTCGTGCGCAACACCGGCAAGCCCCCTTGTGAATGCCGACCCTTGCCCGTCACGATGCGAATACGTGTCGCGCCGCGTGCTCGCGCATCTTGAAATGCATCTTTGAGTTCATCCTCGGCTTCAACCCAAGTCAACCCATGCAAGTCCACATCAAACCAGCGCGCGCTGCGCTTAAGTTCACGCACCAGCTGATCAGGTTGATCTTGGCGCACTGCCTCAATAAAGTCGTCTGCTTCTGAAAGAATACGAAAACTCATCACTTTGGTGACACACACTTTGGTGACATGCACTTTAGTGCGTGTCACCAGCTCATTTAGGTGACATGCACTTTAGTGCGTGTCACCCGATCGTATACTATCTTAGTGCAAAACGCATGACATCTTGGCTCAGCATCCTCAAAGAAGACGTCGACACCGTCATCGCCCACGATCCGGCGGCCAAATCGCGTCTTGAGGTATGGCTCAGCTACCCAGGTCTACACGCCATCTGGGCTTATCGCATCGCTAACAAACTATGGCGCAGCGATTCGTTGCTGCTTGCGCGTCTCATTTCACAGTTTGCCCGTTTCATCACCGGCGTCGAGATTCACCCTGGCGCACGCATCGCACGCCGCGTTTTCATCGATCACGGCATGGGTGTTGTAATCGGCGAGACCGCAAGCGTGGGCGAAGGCTGTATACTTTATCAAGGCGCAGTGCTTGGCGGCACCTCCCTTGCAAAAACTATTCGCCACCCGCAACTTGGCAAAAACGTGGTTGTCGGCGCACACGCATGCATCCTTGGTGCCATCGAGATTGGCGACAGCGCACGCATTGGCTCAGGGTCGGTGGTGGTTCGACCCGTGCCTTCGGGTGCAACCGTCGTCGGCGTACCGGGTCGTGTGGTTCCCAAATCAACCGACAAAGACGCCCAGTTTGAAGCCACACTCGATCACGCTTCGCTGCCCGACCCAACGATGGAAATCTTGCGCTTCTTACGCACGGAAAACGAACTGCTGCGCGAGCGCATCCGCAAGCTCGAAGACAAATGCCAAATCGCACACCACGAGTCGACAGAAAACACCTCGCTCATCGACGCGGTGCTCGCCACCACCGATTTACCCGATCACCATGGCGGCTAAATTTGTCACTTTTCTTTATCAACTCTTTATCGACTAGGCGCGGTCAACGAGGCGTGCTAAAGCTCGGTTGAATACGCCATGTCATCGGCCACCCCTTATCCCACACCTTCAATCGACGCAAACGCGTTCAACGACCTCACCCGCAAGCTGCGCATCGACATCATTCGCATGATCGCCAAGGCTGGCAATGGCCACCCGGGCGGCTCGCTCAGCGCCATTGATTTGATCGCGGCGCTCTACTTGAAAGTCATGCGCCACGATCCCAAAAAGCCCGAGCTCAGCACCCGCGATCGTTTTGTGCTCAGTAAAGGCCACGGCGTGCCCGCGCTTTATGCCGTGCTTGCACATTGCGGCTATTTCGATCGCAAACTGCTTTCGACCTTGCGCGAACTCGGCTCACCGCTGCAAGGTCACCCCGTGCGCGGCACCGTGCCCGGCATTGAGTCGTGCACCGGCTCGCTCGGTCAAGGCTTGTCGGTCGCGCAAGGCTTGGCACTTGCACAGCGCCTCGATAAGCTCGACGCGTATACTTTTTGTTTAATGGGCGATGGCGAAATTCAAGAGGGCCAAGTTTGGGAAGCCGCCATGAGCGCCGCTAAGTTTAAACTCGACAACTTGGTTGCAATCGTCGACTTCAACAAAGCACAGATCGACGGACTTGTTAGCGACGTCATGCCGCTTGACCCAATTGTCGAAAAATGGCGCGCTTTTGGCTGGAAAGTCGAGCGCATCGATGGTCACAACATCGACGCCATCAGCAAAGGCTTCACGTGGGCGCAAACACGCGAAGGTACACCTAAAATGCTGATCGCCGACACCATCAAAGGTAAAGGCGTGTCGTTCATGGAGAAAGACTTGGTCGGTTGGCACGGCGTCGCCACCAACGCTGAACAAACCGCCAATGCCCTCAAAGAACTGGGCAGCAGCATAGAAGAGGTGTGGCCATGAGCACTCCCGCCAAAGCAACCCGTCAATCATTCGGCGAAGCACTCGCGGAATGCGGCGCAAAATATCAGAATGTTGTAGTGCTCGAAGCCGATCTCGGTAAATCAACCAAGAGCGAGCTCTTCGGTAAAAAATTTAGCGATCGTTATTTTGAACTTGGCATCGCCGAGCAAAACATGATCGGTGTGGCGTCGGGTCTAGCACTCGGCGGCAAAACCGCCTTTTGTTGTTCGTTCGCTTGTTTTCTTATTGGTCGCTTTGAAACGATCAAGATGTCGGTCGCGTATGCCAAAGCCAACGTCAAACTTGTGGGCACGCATGCGGGCATCGGCATCGGCGAAGACGGCTATTCACAAATGGGCCTCGAAGACATCGCGCTGATGCGCGCGCTGCCGGGCATGACGGTTTATCAACCTGCCGACGACATCGAGACCAAACAAATCGTTGAATACCTCTGCACTTCAAACGAACCTGCTTACCTGCGCTTAACGCGTCAAAACGTTGATCGCGTGCACAGCGAAAATTATCGTTTCAAGCCTGGCGCCATCGATGTGCTCGCTGAGGGCAAAGACGTCGCTATCTTCGCCACCGGCGGATCAGTTATGCACGCCATGAAAGCACGTGAGATACTCGCAGGAAGCAAAATCGATGCTGCGATTGTTAACGTTCCCTCGTTGAAACCACTCGACGCAAGCGCGGTCAAAGCCTGGGCCACCAAAGTGCCAACCATTGTAAGTGTGGAAGATCATAACGTTATTGGCGGTCTTGGCGGCGCGCTCGCCGAAATTTTAGCCGAAACATCAGGTGCGCGTTTGATCCGACATGGGGTCTACGACACCGTTGGCGAGAGCGGCACACCTGAAGCACTGTATCAAAAATATCAACTCGACGCCGAGGGCATTGCAGGTGTCGTCAGTAAAGCGCTCTCACACACACGCTAAGTATCTGCGGATGTTGTTACGCTGCCCACCATTGCGGGTATTCCAAGCGCACCCATAAAAAGAGTCGCATGTTCTGGAAATTTCTAGTCTAACTAGGATACACTTAAACGAACATGCTCTCTGTGATTATTCAAGAAAAGGGCGCGGTCGACAAACGCATTCCTTTCGACAAACCCGAGCTGACCATTGGCCGTGTGCAGGGCAATGATCTGGTGCTGGCCAAAGGCAACATCTCAAAAAAGCACGCACGCTTGGTCATCAAAGACGGCAAAGTC
>JBGAKI010000128.1:0-3706 GCA_044224525.1 Polyangiales bacterium
GGGAGCGTAGGCGCAGTTCAGCCGGAGCGAGCGGGACCCGCCTGAGGAGGGCTGTACCCGCGCCCAAACGTTTGACTCGCCCTCAATCCGTTGATGTTTAGCGCACTTGATCGATCGCGCACAAGCGACCTTGGTCTTTGAGCGACTTCGACCCCGCCTCGAGCACTGACACCACCTGCGCACCGGACACAAAACTGGCAAGCGGTGCTTGACGGGTCTGAATCGCATCAACAAACGCAGCCAATTCAACACGCAAGGGTTCTGTCATGCGCACCGCAGGAATCACCATATCGCCGGTTCGCACGCGCACACCTTGTGCATAATCGATCGTGCGCGGGGGTGGCTCAACACCCTTGTCACAAAGCACCAGCTTTTGATCAGATGACGTGTCGTCAAAAATGGCCATCTTCTTCGTGCCGACCACCGTAAGGCGTCGGGTTTTGTGCGGGTCAAGCCAGCTGACGTGGATATGCGCCAAGCGATCATTGGGATAGTTAAGCGTTGCAAACACAACGTCTTCGATATTGCGTTCCTTCTGCAAAAACACGCCGCCTTGTGCACTGACCGATGTTGGCATCGCATCGAGCAAATAATTAACCATCGCAATATCGTGTGGCGCAAGCGACCACCAGGCGTTTTCCTCTTGCCTCACCACACCTAGGTTAAGGCGATGCGCGTAAATATAAAGCACATCACCCAAATCACCGTTTTCAATCAACTTACGCAACATTTGCACGGCCGGATGATAGAGCATCAAATGCCCAACCATCGCAATGCGCCCACGAGATCGCGCTGTGTCGAGTAAAAGTGCCGCTTCGTTGGCCGCCAATGCCAAAGGTTTCTCAACGAAAACGTCTTTGCCTGCATCAAGCGCTTTCATCGCAATTTCAAAATGTGTCGCCGCATTGGTGGCGATGATCACCGCCTGCACACCCGGATCGCCAAAAACGACCGCTGCGTCATGTGTCGTCTTTTGCGCGGGAAATGCCTTTTGCACCGCACTCAACGTTTGGGCTCGAGCGTCGCAAACCCACAATAAACAGGCGTTATCGAGTCCTGCAGCCGTGCGAACAAGGTTGCTTCCCCACGCCCCAGCGCCGATCACAGCCAACCCGGTAGGTGTCATAAAGACTTATATGTATAGCCTATTGGCTTGCTTCGCAAGATAGTCTGCCTACAATATACGCTCGACCAAGGATATCAAAGAAATGACAGCTCCATCTGCTCCGACTGACAACCAACAGGATTCCGTTGATTTACGCGCGTGGGTACGCCTTCTGTCGCGTCAGAAGTGGCTGATGCTGGTCATCATGTTGCTCGTTCTAACCTGCGTAGGCATGTGGACATTTCGACAACCGCGCATTTACGAAGGGGTGTGTTCGCTTGAATACGATCCCTCTCCGCCGCGCCCCCTTGGCAAAGACGTTGAAAGCGTGAGCGATCCATTGGTCAATCTTTGGATGAGCCGAGAATGGTACGAAACCCAAAACCGCGTGATCGCGAGCCGTGCCATTGCCGAACTGGTGGTGCGCAAATTGGGCTTAAACACCAACCCTGCGTTTGTGGGTCAGACAGCGCGCGGCAAAAAAGCCAAAGCACTCACGATCGCGCATGCATCACAATTGCTTCAAGACCAACTTAAGGTCGATCAAATCAAAGAAACACGCATTGTTCAGATAAAAATACGCAATCGCGATCCAAAGCTCGCACAGTTGCTCGCCAACACGATCGCCGATGCCTACCTTGAAAAAACCGCCCAAGATCGCCTCAGCACCACGATCGGCGCGCTCGAGTGGCTAAGCGATCAACTCGACAACCTTAAACGCGATCTTGAACACTCAGAGCTCGCGCTGCACAATTTCAAAAAGAACAACAACGTGCTTTCGTTGTCGCTCGAAGATCGCCAAAACATCGTCGCTAACGACATCGAGCATTTCAACAAAGCGCTCACCGACACCACCACTAAACGCATCGAGTTGCAAGCGCGTTTGGCCGAGCTCAAAGCCGCCAATCAGTCCGATCCGATGGACGTGCATTTCAGCACCAGCGTCAACAACCCAGCACTTGAAGAACTGCGCACCGACTACCGCCGCAAGCTCATCCAACGTAATGCGCTGGCCACGCGTTATGGCGAGGCGCATCCCGACTACAAACAGCTAGACGCGCAGATTCAGATTCAGCGCGAGCAAATTCGTGAAGAAATTGATGGACTTATCGCATCAGCGGCAGCCGAACTCAACGAAGTCGAATCGGTTGAACGTGGCATGCGTGGTGCTCTTGGACACGCCCATCAGGCAGGCCTTGAGCTGAATCTGCAAGAGATCCAATACAGTCGCCTCAACCGCGCGCGTGAAAACAACGCCAAACTTTACAACCTGCTTTTAGAGCGAACCACCGAAACAGATCTGACGCGCATGTTAAAAGTAGCAAGCGTGCGTATCCTTGATCGCGCCCTCAAGCCCACCACACCCGTCAGCCCAAACATTCAGCTCAATCTCTTCGTGGGGGCACTGGCTGGCATCATCGTGTCAATCCTCTGTGCCATCTCTGTTGAAAAACTCGACCGCACCGTCAAAACAACCATGGAAGTCGAGGCGCTCGGGTTCACCGTGCTTGGCTATCTGCCCAAGATCCGCTCCGGATCGCGCGCCAACTCAAAAACCTACGCCCATTATTATAGTTCTGACACCAAACAAACCGAGGCTGCGGCAACGGCACCCGAAAACAACAACCGTGAGCTGACAGTGCACAACTACCCCGCCTCGTCGCTAGCGGAATGTTGTCGCACGATCCGCACCAATCTAACCTTTATGTCGCCTGACAATCCGCTGCGTTCGATCCTTGTCACAAGCGCTTCACCGCGTGAAGGCAAGACCACCGTTGCGGTGAGTCTGGCCATCACCTTGGCGCAAAGTGGTAAAAAGGTGCTGCTAATCGACACCGACATGCGTCGACCACGTATTCACAATATCTTCAAGACCCACTCTGACACAGGCATCACGTCGGTGTTGGTCGGCGAAGCATCCCTCGCGGACGTGATTCAAGATACCATGGTTCCCGACTTGTATTTCCTTCCCTGTGGACCGATCCCCCCGACGCCTGCCGAGCTTCTGCATACGCAGAAATTCCGTGACCTGCTCGAAGACGTCAAAAAAATGTTTGATCGCGTGATCTTCGACAGCCCACCGGTTCTCGCTGTGACCGATGCCGCAATCATCGGTCCGCAAGTAGGCGGTGCGATCGTCGTCGCGCGCGCGGGACGTACCTCCAAAGATGCTCTAACGTCGGTGCGCCGCAAACTACACGACGTGCAAACCAACATCATCGGCAATATCATCAACGACATCAACCCTCAGCGCCAAAGCACGGCTTATGGCTACTACGATGCGCGCAACAGCTATGGCTATGGCTATGGCTATGGTTACGGCGGCTACGGTGGGTATGGCGGCTACGGTGGGTATGGCGGCTACGGTGGGTATGGCTACGGCAGCAATTATTATGGGCCACAACCGCAAAAACCCAACCAAGACGCAAGCCCGCCGAGCACTTAACCTGCCGCGGCACGTTGGATGAGATCGCAATTCTCACCTGATTTGAGACATGTCTTGCGCCAACTCATAGACCATCCAAACTTATAATCTTTCGAAGTTCTAGAGTTAAGATTTTGAATGAAAGAAGATTGTTAGGTTTGAATAAAGTTTTCCTC
>JBGAKI010000046.1:0-25171 GCA_044224525.1 Polyangiales bacterium
AAGTGCATGTCACCGAAGTGAACTGGTGACACGCACTTTAGTGCATGTCACCCATCTAACCTTAAGCGTTTTTCCTCGGAAAAACGCGAGGACCAGCACTTAAGGACTTTTCCTCGGAAAAGTCCGAGAATCAGTAGGCACGGCCGGGCTTGAACCGGCGACCCCTACCATGTCAAGGTAGTGCTCTACCACTGAGCTACGTGCCTGTTGTTTCAACGCGCGCTAATGTAGCGCGGCCTCAAGAAAAACGCTAGTGGTGTGTACTAAATGACATCCTTTACCCGACCCTGGCTGATTGCCATCGTCTTGGTGCTCGCGAGCGCATCCGCGCGTGCCTGGCACCGGTTACCCGTGGGCAGTGCAGCGTGGCCACAAAGTGGCGCGCAAGCAATCCGCGGGGTGACTTTGGGGCCGGTGGAATGCCCCGCCGATCCTAGACCGTGTGGGTACGGGTCGATTGAAGGGGCGCATACGCTTGACTATTTAAAAGCGCGAGGGGTGAACTGGGTGGCGCTGACGCCTTTTGGTCGCGTGTGGAACTTGAAGAGCACGCGGATCAAGTACGACTTTGAGGCTAGTTTTGAAGACAACCGCGCTGGCGTGATTCGCATGACGCAGATGGCGCATGAGCGCGGCATGCGCGTGATGATCATTCCGCATATTTTCGTTGAGTCGTCGGGCAGTCAGGGCGATGAAGCCGGCGGATGGCGCGGCGAGATGGGTTATGGGTCTGAGCAAGCCTGGCAAGCTTATTTAAAGAGCTACACCAAGTTTATCCTGACCTGGGCCGAGATCGCTCAGCGCGCAGGGGCCGACGCGTTTTCGCTTGGCGCCGAGTGTAAATCGTTTTCGAGTCGATTCTATGCGTTTTGGCAGGCGCTGATCAGCCAGACCCGTGAGCGCTTTGATGGCCTTTTGACCTATAGCGCGAACTGGTATGATGAAGTGTTCGATGTGATCTTTTGGGATAAGCTTGATTTGATCGGGGTGAATGCGTTTTATGAGCTCGCACCCGAAGGCAATGCTGACTATGCGACGTATTTGAAGAACGCGGCGGCCTATCGCGAACAACTGCGTGTGCTTAGCGACACGATGCAGATGCCCATCGTGTTTATGGAGCTAGGTTACGCGTCGCGACGCGACTCGGGCGTCAAACCGTGGAAGTGGGTTGAGAACGTCGACAAGCCCGTCTTTAGTGAAGATGAGCAAACGCGATCCTATGCCGCGGCGGCGGAAACCTTCACCGAAGAAGCGTGGTTTAGTGGTTTCTTTTTGTGGCGTTACCCCTCAAATATCGACGATATCCAGGAGCCTGTGTGGGGCTTTTCGCCCTTTACGCTTGAAGCCGAGCGCTTGCTTGCGGGCTGGTTTGCGCTCGAGTGGGCGGCGGACGCCAAGCCGGGCAACCGATTTTTTGTCAAAGCTCGCTAAACTTGATAACCCTTGAGAGTGATGCGCCACGTCTCAGGGATCCAGGTTAAAAACTCGGCAGCTCAAAGCCCTTCGCGGTTTGCCTTCTTTCGCGCCGGTGAACGGCGTTACCAAGCAGGCACGCAGCAGCCGGTGTTGTCGGTTGAGCAGCTCTATAAGAATTTTCGTCCGGGGGTGCCGACGATCAACGGGGTGAGTTTTAGCATCGAGCGCGGCGAGTTTGTCTTCATCACGGGCCCAAGCGGCGCGGGCAAGAGCACGCTCTTACAGTTGATCTACCGCGAGCAACAACCTGAACGCGGGCGCATCTTGTTTTGCGGCAAAGACGTGAGCCGCCTGAAGGGCTCGTCGATTCCGTTTCTGCGCCGTAACCTGGGGATTGTCTTTCAAGACTTTAAGCTTGTGCCGTATTGGACCGTTGCTGAAAATGTCGCGATTGCTTTGCAGATTCTGAAGATGCCAGAACGCATCATTCAGTCGCGGGTGCAAATTGTGCTCGATCGCGTGGGGCTTGGTTCACGCGGCAACGACCTGGTCGCGGAGCTGTCAGGTGGTGAGCAGCAACGCGTAGCGATTGCACGCGCCGTGGTGGCTGAGCCCGCCTTGATTATTGCCGACGAACCCACCGGTAACCTTGATCCGCATTTGGCGCTCGATATTCTGACGCTGCTCGAAGAAATTAACGAATCGGGGATTACGGTTCTTTTCGCGACGCACGATCATTCATTGATCGCTCAGCGCTCGCATCGCATCTTAATTTTGGACTCGGGCCATTTGATTGCGCCCACACCCATGAGCATGGCGGGTTAGACGATGGAAGATTTTCGTAAAGCATTACGCAACACCCTACGCACCAGAAGATCAAGTTTCTTTTCGGTGTTGGTGCTCAGTGTCGTGTTCTTCTGTTTGGCCGCGGCGCTGTGGATGACCATGCACGTGCGCTTGGCCCTTGGCCAAGCGGAGGGCGCACGTCGCACAACCATTTATTTGAAGAGCGACGTTACCACCGAACAGCGCCAAGAACTTGAGCTTGAATTGCGGCGCAACGAAGGCCCGCGAGGCCTTAGCAGCATTCGGTTTGTGTCTGCGGACGATATGAAGGCGTCGCTTGCACAAGAACTTGGCGATGACTCGATGCAGGGGCTGCCTGCCGAAGTGTTCTCGGCGTCTTACGAGCTCACATGGGTTAGCCCACAGGCTTTTGCGGCTCACTCGGTGACTTTTTCGAATCTCGCGCAGATGGCGGCGGTAGAATCGATTGAATCCTACGACACGTTCTATCAGCAGCTTGATCGGTTCGAGCGTTGGCTCGGCGTTGGGTTGTTTGCGCTGTGCGCGCTGGTGGCGATATGTGTATTTGCGATGATGTCGAGCATTTTGCGTTTGGCGCTAGTTCGGCGCGCACCCGAGATTGAAGTTGCCAGACTGTGTGGTGCAACGGCCGGGTTTATTCGTACGCCCTTTGTCATTGAGGGCACCACGCATGTTGTGGTGAGTGCCGTGCTTGGCATCGGAATGATGGCGCTTGCGTATCTTGCTATTCGTTCAAGTCTTGAGCCCTTTATGCTGGCAGCCATGGGTGTCAAGCCCGGGTTTATTCCGCTGCGTCTAAGTGCGATTGTGGTGCTGTGCGCCACATTGCTTGGCGCCGTTGGCAGCGCGTGGTCGGTCAATCGTTATATTGCAAGCTCTTTTGCTCTGAACGGAAAGCGCCGTGCCCTCGCTTAAATGTCATGATCGCCGCTTGATGCGCAGAATGATTACGCTGTGCGCGCTGGCACTTGTCCCAGTTGCGTCCGTGACCGCGCAGTGGCCGGATGCCAAGGCAGCGCACACGTCACGCGCTGAACTTGAGCATAGCGAAAAGAAGCTCGCCACACGCGCGCTTGAGCTGCGTCAGTATCTGAAAGCCTACCAGCGGCTCAAGCAAACCTCATCAACGGCTTTGGCGGGTGGCATTCATAACCTGTTTGATAAAATGTTGCTTGGGCAACGCATGCGAAGGCTTTTAGGCTTGAGCACAAAAAACTATTTTGACTTGAAGCAACAAAGCGACGAGTTGAAGCAACAGCTCGCCCAAAAGCAAACAGACAACGACGCCGCCAGCACACCCGATCCCTTGTCATTGTTTGTACCGCAAACACAGGTGCAAAGCTGGTTACCCTTGCCCGCGATCAGTCGCGCCTCGACTGGAATGGGCATGGCGCGCCGAGCGACCCTTCCCGCCTGGAGCATGCCAAACGCAAGCGCGAACAAAGGGTCGATTATTCGCATCACGCCTTCACAGCCTAATCGCAATGCGCCGCAGGACGATGAAAGTGCGGCGAGCGAATCGGTGATGTCGGCATTTGAAAAGCTGCGCGGCGCATTGCCTTGTCCGCTTGCGAATTGTCAGATCGATTCCAATGGAACACGCGTGGTCGTGCATGGGCAGCCTTCTGCGACCGTTCGTGCGGTGGCGGGTGGCAGCGTGACCTTTGTGGGTGCGCAAAGCGATGGTCGCTACACGGTGCAACTTAAGCACGATGCGCATTTTGTTACAAGTTATATTGGTCTTGATGATGTGAGCGTTGAACGTGGCGATGTGCTTTCAAAGGGTGCAAGCCTGGGCGCCTTGCCGGCGGATACGACACTGCTTGTTTTTACGCTCACGCAAGATGGCAAAAAGCTTGACCCAGGGCCCTGGCTTGCGTTGAATAAGGCTCAATGAGTGATGAGCCTGCTGAACTAGCAACGTTACCCTTTAGTAAGGAACACATCCCCGAGTCACTGCGTCGATTCTGCGGCGCGGATGCGCCCGGCCCTGCGCGCGGCATGGCCGCCAAAGGGTTGGTGCCGGTCAAAGGCCCTGATCTGCTTTTCGTGCTGACTCAACTTGCACATGATCAAGACGCGAGCATTGCTGAGTCGGCCAAAAAAACGCTTGGCACAATGCCGATTCAAGTGATTGAACCGGGGTGTGCAGCCCTTAGCGTACCCGAGGTCATCGACTTTATTGCACACGAACATGCAGAGCGACAGGCTTTATGGACCACGCTTGCCACCAATACGCATATCGCCAATGTGACGCTGGCATTCATCGCCGGATTTGCTGACGATCAGCTATGTGAGCGCATTGCGCTCAACGAACAACGCTTGCTTAGTGCCCCCGAAGTGATCGCAGCATTATACAAGAATCGTAACACACGCATGTCAACTGCCGATCGCATCGTGGAGCTTGCCACGCGAAATGGGCTGCATGTTGAAGGCGTACCGGCTTTTAATCTTCACGCCGAAGCGCTCGAGGGACAGCTGATCCCCGAACCCTCTGATGAACCCTTACCAAGCGATGTTCAGTTCCAAGAGACGCTCGAGAAAGACTCTGATGATCCGCATGTCACCGAGGTCGATCCCAACGACGAAGACAAAGAAAACCTCAAAGAGAAACATAAACCCTTGGCGGCGATGATCGCTGACATGAACAAAGCAGAGAAAGTGCGCTTGGCAACGATCGGTAACGCCTCCGCGCGTGCGATATTGGTGCGCGATCATAACAAGATCGTGGCCGTGGCCGCGATCAGCTCACCTCGCACCACCGAGCACGATGCGCTGAGCGTGGCGGGAAGCAAACAGGTTATCGAGGACGTGCTGCGCATCATCGGCAACAAACGCGAGTGGCTGCGTAGTTATGAGCTAAAACGTACGCTGATTTTTAATCCAAAAACGCCGCTTGGGATAACAATGGGGCTTTTGAGTCATATGCGCGTGACAGACTTACAGATGATCACCAAGAGCAAGAACGTCAATGCAGCCTTAAAAAAAATGGCGCAGCAAATGCTCGCCAAACGACAGCCGGCCAAAGATAAATAGGCCGACTCAAGATGCGCTTTATTTATCGGGACGTGCAGCGCAATTGAGCTGATCGCTCATTATTTGATAGTTGGGTGCGTTGCCACATTCGGTTGTGAGGGCCCCAAAGGGTTTGTTGCTGATAAAACCAAGTGAGCGTTGCATGCGTTCGATTACCTCGGCTTCAATGTCTGCTCGTTTTGTTTCATCAAGACAGTAGCTGGAGGAAACATCGAGGCTTATCGAAAGACTGATGGCATTGGGCTTCTTGGCATTACCAAAACCAAATTCGACCATGTGACTTTTGAGCCACTCGGGTTGCGAGGCGCGCCCGGCTTTGTCGTAGAAGACCAGGCTTTGCACACTTAGCGATACCGGTTGCGTATCGCGTCCGGCGACAAAATCACGACGTTCGGCCGGCGTAAATGCTTGAACATCTTCTTTTTGCACCCGACTCAAAATGGCGTGACAGACCCTAAGAACGTCGTCTTTAGTGTGTTTGCGCGGAAACGTGCAGTCTGCAAGCGTGCGAAGATAAGATACATGGCAATACCAGCGACCGCTGCTTTTATGCTTATAACGATCCCAGCGAAGCCAAAGCGGGGCAACGGGCGCGCTTAAGGTGTCTTGACCCTCACGAATCGTTGCCAAGTCGTTGTTATACGACGATTCACAATCCAATAGTGAAATGAGGGCAAGAAGCAAGAGCCGAAGCGATGCGCGCATGGTTCAGAGCGCGCCCATTCTGCTGCCAGCACAGCTAGGGCTTGAAAGATAGGATAATGCTAGACATATTCGCATCAAATGCGATATCATAGCGAATCAACGGCGTCAAGCATGAGATGGGCTGGTAAGATGCGAAAACCGGGATTTAGGTGACGGGATTTACGTTATTAGTTTTGGCGCAAGCTTAGTGATGGACCCCGCCCCCAATGTGATAATGGCGTCGCCGCTTGAAAGGCCTTGCAAGGCAAGCGCGGCGGCATCATCAAAACTTGAAGCATAATGCGCATCCGCGTGACCAAACTTAGACACAGCCTCGGCCAGTTTGACGGAGGTAATGCCCTCGATGCTCGACTCGCCTGCCGGATAAATATCGACGATGATCACGCGATCGGCAAGTGTTAGGGCCTGCGCAAGTTCGACAAAGAGCGACTCGGTGCGCGTATAGCGATGGGGTTGAAAAATGACACGGACCTTGCCAGCAAAGACGCTGCGGGCAGTGTTCAGGGTGGCCTTGATCTCTTCGGGGTGATGGCCGTAATCGTCGACCACGGTTGCGCCTTGCACCTGCCCAACCACGGTGAAACGCCGATCAACGCCCGAAAACGCGCTGAGAGCTTCGCGCACCATGGCAAAGTTAACGTCCAGCTCGTCGGCCACGGCAATGGCGGCGGTGGCGTTAAAAGCATTGTGCTCGCCCGGCATGGCCACGGTGAAGTTGCCGAGGCTTGAACCTTTGCGGACCACCTCAAATTGCGTTTGTAGACCGGTAACCACCACATTAACAATTTGGTAATCGGCCTCTGTGGATACACCGTAAGTCACGATGCGACGATCAATCTGTGGCAAAAGCGTTTTGACCACTGGATGGTCAATACACGCCACGACGAGGCCATAGAATGGCACGCGGTTCGCAAAATCGATGAAGGCGCGCTTAAGCCCTTCGAAGTCGCCGTAGTGATCTAGATGTTCGGGATCGATGTTGGTCATAAGTGCAATCGTCGGCGATAGGCGTAAGAATGAGCCGTCGGACTCGTCGGCTTCTGCAACGAGTACATCGCCCTTACCGTGCACGGCGCCTGAGCCCAGCTCGCGCACGCGACCGCCGATGATCGCGCTTGGGTCAAGGCCCCCGTGCCGCAGCACGCTTGTAATGAGCGACGTCGTGGTGGTTTTTCCGTGTGAACCGGCCACCGCAATGCCATATTTGAGGCGCATCAACTCGGCCATCATTTCGGCGCGAGGTATGACGGCAATCTTGCGCGTGCGCGCCTCGACGAGCTCAACGTTGTCCAGGTTAATCGCGGTTGAATGGACCACAACATCGGCACCTTCGACTTGTTCGGCGCGGTGGCCGACAAAAGTCTTGGCCCCAAGTTCGCGCAAACGAGCAAGCACACTGCTTTCTTTGGCGTCAGAACCCGACACGCTGAAGCCAAGCTCAAGCAGGATCTCGGCCATGCTGCTCATGCCCGATCCGCCGATGCCCACAAAGTGTAACGAGCGCACATGTCCGCGAAACATTTTCATTTGGCGGCTACCTTAGCTCGTCCGCCCCGAGCGGCCATCTTTTTGCAAATCGAGGGTCTCAACAAGCGCGGCGGACGCTAACCTATAAGCGATCAATTTTCATGTATCTATTTGATTTTACTTAGAAAATACTAGACGCATAGGGTAGCAAGATCGTCGGCGATCGCTTGAGCAGCGCCGGGGCGCCCCAAGCGACGGGAGTGTTCGGCGACCGACAAACGTCGTTCGAAGGATGATAGGAGCAACCTGAGCGCATCAACCAGTTGATGTTGCGCTTGATCGTTTTGTTCGACCACAAGCGCTGCGTCTTGTGTTTGCATGCGCTGAGCGTTGAGTCGCTGATGATCGTCGGCCGCTTGAGGGAAAGGGATCAGAACAGCCGATCGACCAATCACACTAAGTTCAGCTAACGACGTAGCGCCCGCGCGACTCACCACGACCTTGGCGCGCAGATATTCGCTGGCTGTGTCGTCAATAAACGCGTGCACTTGCGCATCGATACCGCGCGTTTGGTATGCACGCTTGACCTCGTCGACATCGTGAGAACCTGCTTGATGAACGATGCGTACGCCACGCAACTGAACGGCCAGGCTTTCGACGACGCTGGGCATGGCTTGATTAATGAAGTGCGCGCCTTGTGATCCGCCTAAAATTAAGAGCGAGTCAGCGGCGTTTTCAATTTGTTCGGGCGCCGCAAGCGCTTGTTCGCCCGCCTTTAGGAACGCCGTGCGCACCGGGTTACCGAACACTCGAGCAATTGAATGACGAAAAGGCAGCTTTGTTTCATCATAGGACAAATAAGCGCGATTGATCCAAGGCACAAGCATGCGGTTGGTAAAACCCATGACGATGTTTTGTTCAATGACGGCGGTAGGTACGCCAAGCCAGGCGGCTGCAAGCACCAGCGGCCCCGAGGCGTAACCGCCTACGCCAATAACCACGTCAGGCTTGAGGCGCTTTAATAGCGCGCGACAATTCCACAAAGACGCAGGCAGCGAGAGCATCGCTGCGACGCGCGCGGCGACGCTCTTGCCTTTGAGTTGTTTAGAAGCGATAAGCTCGAGCCTTAGGCCAAGTTCGGGGATGACGCGCGCCTCGATGCCGCGCTCTGTACCCACGAACACAAACTCGGCGCTCGGATGCCTTCGCTTTAGCTCATCGTAGAGGCCCAGACCCGAGAACAGATGGCCACCGGTGCCGCCGCCGGCGATCACAACGCAGCGCAAATCGTTCATGCCTATGACGTAACGCGTTCTTCGCGCGATGCAACCCCATCGTCCTCAATGCGCGGTGTGCTACGCGAAACGCTGAGCACCACGCCCATCGCCGCGCAGTTGATGATGAGGGAGGAACCGCCCGAACTGACGAAGGGTAAGGTGAGACCCTTGGTTGGCATCAAGCCCAGCGCCACGGCCAGGTTGACAAAGGCTTGCACGCCGACAAAAAGCGTCATACCGAGCGCGAGCAACGCACCATATTCGTCGCGTGCGTTCATCGAGATTTTGAGTCCGCGATACACAAGCACGATGAATAACAACACGAGCAGTACAATGCCGATAAACCCCTGCTCTTCGCCGATGATCGAACTAATAAAATCGGTATGCGCCGCAGGTAAGTAAAATAGTTTTTGCCGGCTGTCGCCAAGCCCAATACCGCCCAGGCCGCCCGCCTTAAAGCTCAGGAGCGACTCCGACACCTGATAGCCGATGCCGTAGCGGTCTTTTAACGGTGCAACAAAGGCCTTGATGCGTTGCATGCGGTAACTGGAGCCCACCACCAGCATCAACACAAAAGGCAACATGCCAAGCACTGCGCCCAAAATGTATCCTAGGCGCGCGCCGGCCGCGAAAAGTAAAATGAAAGTCAAGAGCACGAGCATCATCGCACTGCCAAAATCAGGTTGACCTAAACAGAGCAACACCAAAAAAACAGATACCAACGCGTGGGGCAAAAACCCAACGGAAAAACTGCGCATGCTTTCGGTCTTTTTGGCCAGTGAATAGGCAAGCCATAAGATCAGCGCAAACTTGGCGAGCTCGGCAGGTTGCAAGTTAACGGGGCCCAGATGGATCCAGCGTGTCGCGCCGCCCACTTTGCGCGAGAAGCCCACCAAGGTGGCGATCAGAAGCATCACCGACACCACCAACACCGGATAGGTCATCCAGCGCACTTTAAGATAAGACGCGCGGGCGAGCACCCACATGGCAGCAAGACCAATCACTGCCGCTGCCACTTGTTTTTTTAGATAGAAAAAGCTGTCGTGGTATTGCTCATAGGCGAGCACGGCGCTGGCGCTATACACCATCACGACGCCGTAACCCACGAGCGCGGTCACCAATACAGCGAGCACCGCATCAACATTCGCAAGCGAAGGTGCCGCTGTACTCGCGGTAGGACGTAGAGCGCGCGTCTCGCGCTCGCCCAAAGCCCAGGAACGTGCCACATCGAGCGAGTAATTCATCGGATCTAGACACTAAATCATCAGCGGGCCACCCAAGGCAACTTCTTGGTAAAGCGCCCGGCCCCTGCATCAAACGCGATCAAGTCTGGCCACCGCCGCACGAAAGTCTTGGCCGCGTTCGACGTAAGATCGGTACATGTCTTGACTGGCGCACGCGGGCGCGAGGATGACCCAATCACCGGGCGCGGCTGCCTGAAATGCCGCGTGAACGGCTTCGTTCATGCCGGGGTGCAGGCTGCTTTGAACGCCGCCCTGTGTAAAGGCCTGCTGGATCTTCTCTTTGGCCTCGCCGATCAGAAAAGCAGCCTTACCCTGGCGCTGCATCGCCGTCACAAGGGCGTCATAGGCGCCGCCCTTATCAAGCCCACCCGCAATAAGCAAGACTTTGCCGCGGCTGCTTTGCACTGCTTTGACCGCTGCATCGACATTGGTGGCTTTGGAATCGTCGATAAAGACCACCCCTTTGAGCTGGCCTACTTCTTCGAAGCGGTGTGCGAGTCCCTTAAAATTGCGCAGCGTATGCTCAATGGCTTCTAGCGGCACCCCGGCCGAATGCCCGAGCGCGATCGCAGCGCTGGCGTTAAGAACATTATGCTGACCCTTAATTGAAAGCTCAGCGATCGGGAAATGCCAACCGCTCGCCTCGTCGACGATAAACTCGCCATCGATCGCGATGTCGGCCTCGGCGCTGCCAAAACTAATCGTGCGGCCACTGGATGCACGCGCCACCGCCAAAAGCTGAGGCTCGTCGGGGACAACGATCACGTCACCCGCACGTTGAAAACGTAGGATATTTGCTTTGGCGGCCAAGTAATTGGCCAGCGTGCCATGCCTTGGTAAGTGATCGGGTGTCACATTCAAGATGGCCGCGTGGTTAACGCGCATGCTGCTGATGCGCTCAAGTTGGTAACTTGATAGTTCCACAACAATTATACCATCTGGACTCGCGGCAGGGGTGCCAACGACCTCGATCAAGGGTGTGCCCAGATTACCACCGACAAAAAGCGGACGACCAAGCCGCGCGCACATGTCGCCGACCAACGACGTGACGGTGCTCTTGCCATTGGTGCCAGTGATGCCGATGATCGGGGCCTGAATATATCTCGAGGCGAGCTCGACTTCGTCGATGACGGGTACACCACGTGAAGCGATATCTCTCAAGGCAGGCCACCAGGGCACACCGGGTGATGCCACCACCAGGTCTGGTTTATTTAGCGCCTCAAGATCAGGGTGCCCGGCAATAAACGGCGCCGCGGCGAGTCCGGCCTGTTTAAGCTCGCGTTGAATAGCGTCTTCTTCGCGCGTGTCGTTAAGCACTACCTCTGCGCCTTGCTTGGTGGCGAAACGGTAGACCGCGCGGCCACTTTGACCCATTCCAACGATCGCGACCTTGATGCCTTTGAGTTTCACGCTACCTCAACTTAAGAGTGGCAAGCGCTGCGATGCCGAGCATCACCGAAATGATCCAAAAACGCACGATGACTTTGGGTTCGGCCCAGCCTTTTTTTTCGAAATGATGATGAATCGGCGCCATCAGTAAAATACGCTTTTTGCGATAACGAAACGACAATACCTGACCAATCACGCTCAGACTTTCGACCACGAAGACACCGCCCAGAAGCACCGAGAGCACCTCGTTCTTAGTGCAAATCGCAAGTGAACCGAGTGCGCCACCGAGCGCCAACGCGCCGACGTCGCCCATGAACACTTGCGCTGGATACGTATTGTACCAAAGAAAACCAATGCCCGAGCCGATGATCGCACCACAAAACACTGCAAGTTCGCCCGCGCTGAGAATCGTGGGAATATGCAAATAGTGCGCGACGTGATGACCAAAGATGGACGCACCCGCAACATACGCCATAATCATATACACACCGGCGTTGATCATCACGGGGCCGATCGCAAGGCCGTCCAGTCCATCGGTGAGGTTGACCGCGTTGGAGGTTCCCACCAGCACGAACACGGCAAAGCCAACATAAGCCCACGGCAAAAGCTCGATTTGCACCTTGTCGAACGAAACGAAAGGCAAGGCCAAGCGATTGCGAACGAGCAGCCAGTCGCTGGGCAAGCCAAGCATGGCTTGGTACTTTTCAGGACCCCATAAATATAGACATGCAAGCAATGCCACCGAGGTTTGTAAAATAATTTTTGCGCGAGCCGACAACCCCTCGCTGTTACGCTTGAGCACTTTTTGTCGATCATCGACAAAGCCAATCGCACCGTAGGCAAGCGTAACCGCCTGCACCAACCAGACCATGCTGTTATGCGGATCGGCCCAAAGCACCGTCGCTAGAAGCGTTGTCGCTAGAATCATCACGCCACCCATGGTGGGCGTGCCTGATTTGGACAGATGCGCTTCTGGGCCACTCTCGCGCACCACTTGGCCGATTTGCATGCGACGTAGCAACTCGATCACCGCCGGGTAACATGCAAAGCTTATCAAAAGCGCGGTCATCGTTGCGCAAAGCACGCGAAAAGGCACGTAACGAAGCACGTTGAGCGACGACAACGCGGCGTAACGGTGAAGCGGGTATAACCAAGCGTAAATCATGTTTGTGTTAGCTCTCGTATTCCTAGCTCAAGTTCACCTTTGTCGTCAAAAGGCCTGCGCACGCCCTGCACTTCTTGATAACGTTCATGGCCTTTGCCGGCCACTAGCAGCGCATCACCGGGGGTAAGCTGTTTGAGTGCAAAACGAATGGCCATCGCGCGATTGGCAACCTTGGCATAATAATGCGGCAGCGTCGCGTCGGCGCTTTGCCACAGGGTACCGGTCAGCCCGTCTTCAACTTCGCACAGGATTTGTTCGGAAGGCTCGCTGCGTGGATTGTCGTCGGTTAACACAATTAGATCCGCGCCACGCGCCACCGCGCGCGCCATCAGGGGACGCTTGGTGCGGTCGCGGTCGCCGCCAGCGCCAAACACCACGACCAGCTTGCCTTGCGCAAGCGGCTTCAAACAACCCACCGTGCGCTCAAGCGCATCGGGCGTGTGGGCGTAGTCGACAAACACGTCGGCGAAAGGATGCGCGACGCGTTCGAGTCGACCGGCCGGCATCTGTGGCGCTTCAAGTGCACGAGCGATCGACAGGTCCTCGAGGCCAAGCGCTTTTGCTATGCCCCAAACCAGCAGACAATTTTCTAGATTATGTGCACCGGTCAGTGTTGTTTTGAAAGGATGGCGCACGCTACTCACCTCGACGCTTGCCTTCAAACCTTTCAAATCGACGTGTTCAAGTTTGCCTTGGATGTCGAGCGATGACGCTTCTTGCGTACCCACCTTTAGCACTTTGCCGTGAAGCTCTGAGATCAGCTCGCGGCCAAACGCGTCGTCATGATTGATGACGCAGCATGCAGGGCGCAACTCAGAAAACAAGCGCTTTTTGGCTTGCTTATACGCCTGCATGCTTTGATGAAAATCGAGATGATCCGCGCTTAGGTTGGTTAAGGCTGCGACGTCGATCTCGAGGGCATCGACGCGATGTAGGCTCAGCGCGTGGCTAGACACTTCCAAAATGAGATGTGTTGCACCCTCGTTCACGGCCATGCGCGCAATACGAGACAGGTCGTCCGCTTCAGGGGTGGTGTTGTCGATGGCATAAGCCTCGCTTAATCCAATCACACCTGTGGTTCCGACGATCACTGGCTTTAACCCTTGCGCGCGCAGCACACTTGCAAGCAGATAACTCGTCGTCGTTTTGCCGTTGGTGCCGGTGATGCCCACCACTTTTAGTGCGCGTGTGGGTTCGCCGTACGCCTGTTCACTGGCCAGGGCCAACGCCAGGCGCACATTGTCGGCGCAAAGCACCACGACGTCCTTGGTTAAACCTTCGATGGACCCCAGCGTATCGCGTTGCGCGGCGCTAATGAGAATGGCGCGCGCACCGCGCTGCACGGCGTCGCGCACAAAGCGAGCGCCCTCACTGCGAAAACCCGGTACCGCAACAAATAAGTCGCCAGGGGTGACTTGCCGCGAGTCGTGGCGCACGCCCAACACGCGAGTGTGCGCATCGCCGCTTACAAGCCGTGCAATGCCACGATCGAGCAAATGCGAGATGGCGATGCCTTGTTTATCATCGTATGTAGCCACTACAGAACCTTGGCAGCGGCCGAGCGCTCGCGCAATCCATCGATATTTTGCGCGTGCCTAGCGGCCCGGTGCCGCGGGTGCATGTGTTGTCGATGCCGCTGATGATTGACGCGCCGAGCAACACTCTTTTCAGGATGCGCTTTGAGGCGTGGCAATAGACCCATGTACGCGAGCGCCTGGGCGCCCACTTGTTTAAAAACGGGCCCAGCAACCTCACCGCCGTAATAAATATCATGCTGTGGTTCATCGATCACAACCGAAATGACAAGCTGGGGATCTTCGGCGGGGACAAAACCCACAAACGACGAGGTCCATTTTTTATCGGCGTAACCTGAACGACGTTCGTCCGCCTTTTGTGCGGTGCCGGTTTTACCCGCGACGCGAAAACCGGTAATCGCAGCGTCCACGCCCGTGCCACCCTCTTGTGTGACACCCACCATCATGTCGGTCAGCAAACGTGCAATGTCTTCGGGCACGACGCGCCGACGAACCTTGGCTTTGGCGCTGAACAAGGCTTTTTTTCCGGAACCGATCACGTCGCGCACAAGTAGCGGCTCCATCAATGTGCCACCATTGGCGAGTGCGGCAACCGCCATCGCAAGTTGCAGATTGGTGACGCCAATGCCCTGGCCGAATGCAATGGTGGCAACGTCGGCGTCATACCACGAGTGGTAGTCGCGCAAAATACCCTGGTTTTCACCTGGCAGCGGGACGTCGGTGAGATCGCCAAAACCGAAACGATGCATGACATTATACAGTTGCGCGCGACCCATGCGCGCGGCGATTTTGGCAACACCGACGTTGCTGGATTTGGCGAGCACATCGCGTAGTGACAATTTGCCGTAGTGCATCGAATCATGCACGGTGTAGTCGTCGATTTCCATCTTGCCGTTTTCGCAATCGATCCACGTGTTGCTGCTCACGACACCCGCAGCCAAGGCGCCTGCCAAGGTCAGCGGTTTAACCGTGGAGCCGGGTTCGAAGCGATCGGTGACTGCGCGATTGCGCCGCGCCTCAGGATGATAACGCCCAGGTTCATTGGGGTTATAAGTGGGCATGTTGGCCATCGCGAGAATTTCACCCGTGGCGGGTTGCACCATCACCAAGCTTGCGCCTTTGGCTGCGTGGGTTTCCAGCGCTGCGCCGAGCGCACGCTCGGCAATGTCTTGCAAGGTTTTGTCGAGCGTCAACACCACGTCTGCGCCACGCAAATATTCAGAGTCGAACAGACTGCGTGAATAGACGAGCTGACCGCGCCTGTCGACCAAGCCAACAATCGACTGCTCTTTACCTCGCAGCACGTCATCGAGCGAGAGCTCAAGGCCTTCGATGCCTTGACCATCGATGTTCGAATAACCCAGTAGGTGACTTGCAAGCTCGCGATAGGGATAATAACGCTTGCTTTCGGTGGTGGTCGACAGGCCAATTATGTTCATCTCTTTGATCAACGAGGCCTGGCGCGGTGTTAGATGGCGCTTAATCCACACAAAATATTTGTCACTTGCAAGGCGGCGCGCGGTGGACACGGGGTCGACTCCGATCAACGACGCCAAACGATATGCCAGCTCGCCACTTTTATAACCTGCATCACGCAACATGCGCGGATTGGCCCATAAACTTTCCGCGTCAACACTGACGGCCAGGCTTTCGCCGTGGCGATCAAACACCGTGCCTCTGAGCGGCGCGATCGTGATTTCGCGCTCGGCGTGGTTGGCTTCGGCGTCGGCCACATCGAGCCCGTGCGCGAGCTGAATCGAATACGCGCGATAAAGCACACATAGGGGTCCAAGAGAACAAAGCGCCGCAAGCGCGATGACGCGCGCGCGAAACCAGCGCTTTTTTCGCGATTCAAGTTCTTGACGCGAGATAGCGGGTCTAGTCCACATGGCGGCGACCTCGTCCGATGTTCTTGATTTGATCTAATGAAGGCGCTTGCATGCCAAGCTGCGTTGTGGCGATGGTGTGCACACGATGGCTGTCGCGTAAGACCGATGATTCGAGATGCAGCACGTGACGCACCTCCATCAAGCGCCGCTGCTCGCGGCGTTCTTTTGAGACCTCATAACCCAGACGCACCGTTTCAAAGCGAATCACCAAATGCGTGATGCACGCGCTCGCGACAGCAAAAATGGCCACGGTCCACAATGCGATCAGGCGGTTCATGGCCACCCCGCTTCAGACGCGTTGATCTGAGGTGACACGCGTTCGTAGGCACGCAATTTTGCGCTGCGCGAACGCGGATTGGTGTCGCGCTCGGCATCGCTTGCGATCCGGGGTTTGCGATGCAACTCGCGGAGGCGGTCGTCTTGACGACCCCGATGCTTGACGATGCGGTCCTCGAGCGAATGAAAGGTGATCACCACCAAGCGACCGCCTTCTTTCAGGCAAAGCGGGGCTTGCGACATAAGGCTTTCGACCTCGTCCAGTTCGCGATTGACGGCGATGCGCAAGGCTTGAAAGGTGCGTGTGACCGGATCGGTGCCGCCGCGACGCGGCCCTACCACGCGACGCACCGCCTGCTTCAAATCGGCGGTGGTATTGAGCGCACCTTCATCGCGCGCGCGGTGAATGGCACGCGCCACCGCACGCGAGCGACGCTCTTCGCCGTACTGGAAGATCACGTCGGCAAGCGCTTCGGTTGATAACTCACTGATCAATGCTTTGGCGTCGGGTTGGCTGCTTGCGTCCATGCGCATATCAAGCGGGCCCTCGCTTTGAAACGAGAAGCCACGCTCGGGTGCATCGAGCTGCATCGAGCTTACGCCCAGATCGGCTAGGATACCGTCGACGCGCTCTACGCCGGCGGTTTTCAAGACGGCGGGCAATGTTGAGAACGTGCCGTGCGCAAAACGAACACGCGCGCCATAAGGCTTGAGCGATTCTTTGGCGCGAATAAGGGCCTCTTCGTCGCGATCGATGCCAATCAGCGTGCCATCGGGCGCACTTGCATCGAGCACGGCTTTGGCATGGCCCGCGAGGCCCAGCGTTGCGTCGACATACACCCCCTGGCTTTTGGGTGCTAGTGACTCGAGCACCTCGGTCAACATTACCGGAAGATGGGTATACGCCGCGCGCGATGCTTGAGGATCAGATGGCTCGGGGGACTCAATGGACATGAAAAGGCCTACAGGTATTGATACCTTAGGGGCTCTTTTTTTTCCACTTATAGGCGGTGCTTTATGGTTGAAACCAAAAAGGCCTCCCGACCGACTGTTCCGATTCAAAAACAGCCGATTTTCCGACCCTGTGCTTGCGGTAATCTAACTCGAAACAGCTGACGTCGGCGAACCTTAGGGGTGGCCGTTAAAACGCCGCATATAAGTGCGACTCACCTGCGAGGCATCCAGGCCCAGCATCTTGGCAAACTCGATCACGAACCCGCGCACGTAGGTTTTGGCAGGCAGCGCCTTCCAGTCTTCGTCTTCAATGGCCTCAAGAAAGCTTGTGTTGATTTTTGTGCGGTCGCCAATCTCACGCAGCTCGATGCCTTGCGACTCGCGCACTGCGCGCAAAAGGTGACCATCGAACTCGGTGTCGAGTGAAATGTCAGGTGCCGGCCCGAGTGACACGCGCTTGGGCTCGCTTGAGCGCGGCGGGATCGACGCCTTCATGTTTGGAAACACCGATAGTTCATATAAACGGCGGCGCGAGGGATCGAGCAGAATGTCATGCGCTTCTTCAAGGCGCGAACGCAAGCTTGCAATCTCGTCTTCATTATAAAGACCTTGGCAAACAAGCGAATCGAGCTGATAGATGTCGCGCATGCGCTTGTAAGCGCGCCGCACTTCCTCGTCAGACGCGGCACGTGACACCTCAAGCAGGCCGTAGTGTGAGGTGCGTGGCACATCAGCAAACTGCATGGGCAAGGTTTTACCTGTGTCGAGGGCAAGCATGCGTCGGGCAATCTTTTCGATGTGTTTGCTTGCGCGGGCGCCTGGCACTTCCAAAAGCAGCGGGCGCTTTTTGCGCACACAACTAAACACGCTGTCGTCAAACTCGATCAGCCCGACGGGTTCGATGGTGGTGCCCAGCGCATAATAAGCGGCGCTGCGCAAATCGAGCGCTAAGTCTCGGTCTTCGCGAGTGCGCACCAACGAAAGCACACAACGCAACTGTAACTCTTTTAACGTTGTGCGCGCCAACCCGGCAAACGCATCACCTTGACGTTCGAGCTCACTACACATCGCAAGCGGCGAGCTTTGATGGCCAAACTTGTGAATCAAACGCAACCAGCGCACTTGGTCGGCTGAACTTTCGAGTCGATGCAGCACCTTGCGCTGAAACACGTGTTTGACGAACTGGTAAGTGCTGTGAATCGCCCCTGGTTCCGGTGAAAACAAGAACACCGCAGTGTCGGCCGATAGATAGGCATCAAGCAACGCGGTGTCAGAACCAGATCCCAGATCAAGAATGATGTCGCTTACCTCAAGGCTGCTAAGCGCCTCGACTGTACGGCGGCGGCGAGCGTTGCGGGCCACCTCACCCATCGGCTCTTCAAGGCCACCCATCGGCTCTTCAAGGCTCGCGTCGAGAATATAAAGGTCTTGAAAAGGCGTGCGCCTGAGCACGCTGCTTTCAACCGGGAAGGCTTTGCCAGGGGCAAGCAGATGTTCGTGTTCAAAGGTGGCCAGCATGTTTTCGCTGTCGGCCCCCAGAATCACAGCCAGGTTGGCGCTTACGCTGTCGATGTCGACCGCGACCACTTTGCGCCCAATGGTCGACAGATAGAGGGCTAAATTGGCGACCAGCGTCGACTTGCCAACCCCACCTTTTGTGCCGGCAATGGCCCAAATACGCGGGCGAGTGGTTTCGTTGGATGACACTTGGTTCATGACGCGACTGGCTGGTTGGACCCCTAAAAATGACCGATTTTTGCCTTCGACGCAACCAGCGAACGCTCCGAGCGATAAACAAGCATGACTCGCCCTATCTATCTCATCATTTCAAGTGTGTGTGTCTTTGTTTCGTGCGTGGAACGCGATGTGCCTGGTGGAGGCTCAGGCGCATCCGACGTGAATGCACATGCGCCATTGACGCTTGTTTCCGTGCAAGCCTTCGACCACTTCGGCAATGCTTGGCCGAACGACGCGCTGCCACTTCGGCCGCGTATTCGGATTGAAAGCACTGCCGCGCTTGATCTCAGTGAGGGCGGGATCGGGTTGATCGAGGAAAGCCGTGTCGGCGACATTGACGACATGCTCGAGCGTAAGAGCACGCCGACTTCCGCACAGTGGGCGATGCCCGTGCTTTTGGCGACGCTCGAGCGCGACGACACCCTACCCAATGTGCTGTGGCTTGAACCCTCTGGGCTTAAGCGCGCGGGGGACTATCGATTGTTTGCGGCCGCGTGGGTCGGCGAATACCTAGACAGCTCGGGTAATAAGCCGCGCACGCTGGGTGCGCCGGCTACTTATATGTTAAAGGCGTCGGCCGCACCTGAGGCCGGCGTCGACGTTGTGGCTCATTGGCCCGAAGATGGCGCAGCACAGGCGCCCGTCAACCTTGCGCGTGCCATGTTTGTGGTTGAGGGCCTCTTTGCAGACACCGCGTTGCCGCAACTTGCGTTGTATGATGATCAAGACAAGCCGGTCAAAGGGCAAGCCACACTTGAAGCGTGTCCACACGCCGAATCGCCCGCAAGCACGTGTCTTGTCTTTGATCTAGGCGAGCCACTTCGTGGTAACACACACTATCAGCTTCGCGTGGTCGGTGAACCACGCGACACCACCGGCGCCACCCATAGTGAAGTGGCTGATTTCACAACGTCAGACGCCCTCGACACGCTTGCACCCGTCACGCAGCCACTCAAGTGCGCGAACGATGAACAAAAGGTGGCTTTTGGTTGTGTGGTGGCCTTCGAGAAGAGCCTGGTGTTGCGCTGGGTTGCAAGCGAACCGGTGATCGCTGACGTCGGTGTGCAAAACAACGCTTACCGCCTGATGAGCCAAAACGGCGAGGTTCAGATGCGCGTACCCGTTGATCCGAGTAAACGCTCGGCGTTGACACTTAAGATGACAGACCTTGCCGGAAACAACGTGTCAAGTGATGATTCCTTTGAACTCGCGCCCAATTTGCCGACACTCACCATTACCGAGGTGCAGGCCAATCCGACAGGTAGCGACGAGCGGGGCGAATACGTTGAAGTGTTTAACTTTGGCGACGAACCCATTAAGCTTGAAGGGTTTACGCTAAGTGATGCTCCCGACAAAGTGGGCGACACTCTTGAAGGCGCGTTGGTCTTGCCCGCGCGCGCATATGCGCTGATTGTGGGTGAGCGCTTTGAGCCTAATAGCGTTGAAGGCTTGCCTCCTGACGCCACGCTGATCCGCGTTGATGGACCAATTGCCAGCGGCGGACTCTCCAACCAAGGCGAGCCGATCTTTTTGCGTGATCGATCAGGTCGGCGACTTAGCAGCGCACCCGCCATGAGCACACGTGAGGGGCGTTGTCTCGCGCGTAAAGACGTTCGCGAGCGTAGCGGGCGCCGAGACGATTACACTATTAACGCAACTTGCACGCCTGCGAAAGGCTGATTGGCTGTTTTCTTTAGGAGCGCGTTACGCGCTACGCGCCACAAAACGTGTCGGAGCTAAAGACGCCCAAAGCAACCAACGCGCTGAATCTAAAGCATATTTGTCGGTTTTGCGTTTGCCGCGCGGATTGGCACGTATCTTGAAGAGAAAAGAATTTAAGTAGGGCTCCGTCAGCAGCATGCAAGCACGTGAAACACCCAATGCCCGATTGTGCTCCTTCTCGTGTCTGTTTGTATTCACATCACCGCTTGCGCGCTTTTGGATCCCTACGCCATTTTAAATGTGCAAAAAAACAAAGGCCCAAGCGACGCGCTATGGCCGGCGTTAAAGCGTGGTTGCGAAGACTACAGCGGCGTCGTTAAGAGCGACGCCACTTAAGCGTCAAGCGCATCGGCAATGGCGTCATGAAAACGCGGTCTAAAAACGCGGATACGATCGTTGCTGCGCGTGGGATAAACGCGGTTGGTCAATAACACAACTGCGTACGCTCGCTCGGGATCGATCCACAACGAGGTTCCAGTAAAGCCCAAATGACCAAAGGTGCTTGCGCTCATTTTGCTACCCGCGGAACTTCTGGATTCCGCTTTACCATCCCAGCCCAAGCGAAAATCACCTTGAGGTCGGCGTGCAAGTGCGTTTTGCATCGCGTGAGCCGACACCAACCCGGCGCGACCCGTTGCTGAGCGCAGCACATCCGCCGCAAAGTGCATTACTGCGGGCAATGTTGCAAACAACCCTGCGTGCCCTGCGACACCACCCCACGCAGCGCAGTTCTCGTCGTGCACCTCACCAATTAGTAGTCGCTGTCGCCACAGACAGTATTCGGTCGCTGCAACGCACTGGCGGCTTGCAAATGATTCTTTTGCTGCGAAACCAAAACCGTTCTCTATTGCCAATGGGATCGTTATCTGATGTTTGATAAGTGCGTCCAGGGGCTGACCCACAACCTTTTCCACCCAAAAGCCCGCAATCAAGAACCCGAGGTCACTATACACGGCGCGACCACGTTGCTGCGGATCAAAGCTTAACAATGCCTCGTTAATCATCCATTCTTTTGCCTCGTGTGAGCCTACAGCGAAGGGAACGCGACGATACAGATCACTCCAGGCGAGTAATCCTGAACGATGACTCAGCAATTCTTCGAGCGTAACATTCGCAGCCGCGTGATCACGTGCGCAAAGATTTGCCTGTGTCAGGGTTTGCGCCAAATCAATGTGGCCTTGTTCAACTGCACGCAGCACCGCCATGACAAGCACAGGTTTGGTGAGCGACGCCAGATCGAAGAAGGTGTGCGCCGAAACTGGCTCGCCCTGCACGCGTGTGTGACCCACGTAACACTCGACGCGTTCGCTCTGTTCGCCGAACATACGCACCACACCTGCCGCGCCCGCCCAGAAAGTGTTGTCGTCCAAACCGTCACGCAGCGTCTTTTGGAGAACCTGTGCTAAAACCACGGCTCTAGTTTACGCCAGCTGGCCCATAGACACCAACATGCTCGATCAACTGCTCATCTCGGCGCTTAATCCGCCGCGGCTCAACGTTTTAGCCCCCACGGAGCTCGCGACGCGCCCGCAGGGTCTTTTTCGTCATATGCCTGAGGACTTTATCGTCGATGAGGTGCCCGCATACGTGCCCGAGGGTCAGGGTGACCACGTCTTTGTTAAAATTGAGAAACGCGACCTGAATACTCAAGATGCGATCAGTTTAATGGCGCGAGAGCTCGGAATCGACGCCAAAGAAGCGGGGTATGCAGGACTAAAAGACAAGCGTGCCGTCTGCACGCAATGGGTCAGCGTGCTGTGTGCAAGCGACGAGCCTTTTGATCGTTATACCCTTGACAACCCGCGCATCCTTGAGTTTAAGCGACATCCGCACAAACTACGCATGGGACATTTGAGAGGCAATCAATTCACGATCCGTTTGCGTGACGTAAAGAATGTTGATCTTGATGGCGTTCGGGCTCGACTTGACGCGTTGACTGTCAATGGGTTGCCTAATTTTTATGGTGTGCAGCGCTTTGGCGTGGATGCCCGCAATCTTAGACGCGCGTGGGCGTGGCAAATCGAAGACCAGCGCATGTCGATGGCGCGACATGAAGCGAAGTTTCTCGTCTCGGCGTTGCAGTCCGCTATTTTCAATCATCTTTTGGCGGAGCGGATGCGACAAGGCTATTTTCAACGCTTGATTCCCGGCGATCTGATGCAAAAAGAGGATACCGGCGGACTTTTCACCACGAGCGACGTGCAAGTGGATCAAGCGCGGATGGACGATTGGCAGATCAGCCCCACGGGGCCGATTCTGGGCAAAAAGATGCGCTCGCCCGAGGGCGAAGGTCTTGCATTTGAAACCGCAATCGTGTCACAACTGCCCAAAACTGAACTGTGGACGCGTCGATTGGGGCCAGGCAGCCGCCGCGCATTGCGCGTTCGCGTCAAACAGGCTAGCTTAGAGGCCGAAAAGAGCGACGTGGTCCTTCGCTTCGAGCTACCTAAAGGGTCTTACGCAACCAGCGTTCTCATTGAACTTTTCGGAGAACTTTTCAAAGACACCTAGGCAGCGCAGGCCATGGACAGCAACCGTTGCTTCTATCACAGTCGTCACTAACCATTATTTAGCCATCATTCAGATAGTTACGAGGAACCATGAGTATTCAAGATCGTCTTACCGCATTTGCCATGTTGGGCGCCACGTGGGTGCTTTGGCTGCTGATCGGGCTTTCCATTGTTGGCTTTGCCATTATCATCGAGCGTTGCTTTCAGCTTCTGAGCGCACGCGATGACCTCGACGAGCTTGAAGACGAGCTCAAGGGCTTGCTTGAAAAAGGCGAGGTCGATACCGCACGCGGTCGTCTAGGCAGCTCAAAGTCGTACGAAGCGCGCATTGTTGCCGCAGGACTGCAGTCGTGGTCGCGCGGTGCTTCGGCCGTCGAAGAAACGATGGCTGGCGAATCGCAACTGGCGCGCATCCAGATGGAACGCAATTTGGTATTTTTGGGTACAGTCGGTAACAACGCGCCCTTCGTTGGGTTGCTGGGCACCGTGATCGGTATTATCCGCGCGTTCAAGACCTTAAACGACAGTGCTGGTCAGGTAACGTCAGGGCTCATGGCCGAGATCGGCGAGGCGCTGGTCGCTACCGCGATTGGTATTTTTGTCGCCCTACCCGCGGTCGCGTTTTATAACTTTTTTCAGCGTGTGATTCGCAATCGTTTGTCCCGTGCTGACGCGATGGGGCGCCAAGTCCTTGCGATGCTCAAATCCAACAAGACTGTAGCGGCTTAAGCGTTCACGATAAGGAAGACCATGGCAGCAAGTTCAAACAACGGCAACGACGATCTGATCACCGCGATCAACGTCACGCCTTTGGTCGATATCGTGTTGGTGCTCTTGATCATCTTGATGGTGACCGCCAACTATATTGCATCGAAAACCATCCCAGTGGATCTGCCCAAGAGCGCGACCGGCGAAGCGACCCCCACAACGCTGAGCGTTTCGATCGATGAAAAAGGCAAACTTTACCTAGACACCCAATCGGTCGATGAGAATCAATTGCGGCAGCTTGTGCGTAAAGCACACGACGCCAACCCCGAAGCGCGCGCGGTCATCGCCGCCGACGGGCGAATCAATCACGCGCGCGTGGTACGTGTGATCGATTTATTGCGACAAGAAAAGATTACAAAGTTTGCGATCAATGTTAAGCCCGAGGACTTACGCTAAGTTCAAACGCACGTTGATGTCTGCCCTCACGCTTGCTTTTTTTTGCAGCGTGATGACGCATGTCGTGCTGTTTGTGTTTGTCGCCCGCGGCGTGTCCGGGCTGCCAAAGATTGTTGCGCTCAAACCGCAAGAACTGGACATCGACGTGTTGGATGCGCCCGTTGAGCCCGGTCTTGAGAACGCACCGAGCGAGCCTCAGGCGCCCGTGCCACCTGCCGCTCGAGCCCCCGTCATGCCTACCCAAGCGCGCGCAACACCCACGGCAGCAGAGGCGCCCAAAGATGAACCCATTGCGGATTTGACGGGGACAACATTGACCAACGACGAAGGCGGCGCAACATGGGCATCGGCCAAAGGCGACGGCACCTCGAGCGATCGACCCATTGTCACCACAGGTTCGGGTCAGCACGGCACTGCTTTACCGCGAGCGAGCACAATCGCCGAAGGTCCAGTGAGTCCCGGGGACCTGTCCAAAGCACCTCGACAACCGTCTAATCTTAACGACGTGCTTGAGCGCAATTATCCCGTGGCGGCGCGTCAGCAGGAGATTGAGGGCGACGCCAAAGTGTCGATGGTCATCGGACCCGATGGCAAGGTCTCTCAAGTGAACGTGGTCAGTCAAACATGGAAAGGTTTTGGCGAAGCGTGTAAGCGCACGCTGATTGGCTCACAGTGGGGACCCCCGCTCGATAAACAAGGCAACCCCGTTTCGGTGCGCGTGCCCTTCACTTGCCGTTTCGAGATCCGCTACTAGGCCAAAGAGAAGTTGAGTTGAGGTGGTCTGGGGGAGGTCAAACAGTAGCGAACGATTCGCGAAGCCGTAGGCGTAGCGCTTAGTGAGCGGGTTTGACCTCCCC
>JBGAKI010000047.1:0-24640 GCA_044224525.1 Polyangiales bacterium
CTTGACGAAGGGTTGCAACCGAGCGCGCACGTGACGCGTTTTTCAAACGCTTTATCAACCTGCGTGGTTGATGGCGCGCAAACAACGAGCACGTCGGCTTCGCAGCGCGGGCTGAAGGCATTGACGTTGCAAGGGGTCGTGGTCAAAGTCGAATCTGTTCCACCTGGAATATTACCATTCGTTGTGGTTGGTAAAACATCATCAAGATGCACACTGTCGCATCCTGCTACCACTAGCACATTCAGAAGAATGCTTACAAACGAGCATCCTAATCGTTTGGACATACAACCTAACCCCTTTCTGGAATGAGCTTCCTTACGATAGAGCGAAAGCCTCTATCTGTGCAAGGTCTTTTCGAGAATACATGGGGTAGGTCTAGTAACAACTTATAGCGAGCTTCAAAAGCAGCAACATTGCGATCAGGTCACACCGATGGATGACATTCTACTCTAACCATTAGAGCAAGCGTTGAGTTGAGCCTCTTCAACCCGGTTCAACTTAACTTAGCGTCCTGTCTAGTTGCTGTCCTTATTGAGGACCGTGTAAAAAGCGCCGTCTTGACGCTCGACACGTAAAAGCGCGGAGCCGTCTTTGAGCGCTTCGACGACTTCGCCGGGAGCGCGCACACCTTTGCGATCGGCCTCGACGATCACATCGCCGCGCGTGAGCCCTGCACGTTCAGCCGCTGAACCATTGCGCACCGCCGTGATCACCACACCCTCGCGCACTTTGACGCCCAGCTGCTGCGCGATCTGTGGCGTCAGTTTGTCGAGCTCAAGCCCCACGTCTTTAGCAGACATGTTCGATTCACCAGGCGCATTTGACTCGGCATGACCAATCTTCGACACGTCGTCGGGCCGACCCGCGGTGGTTAGCTTCTTGGTCATCGCCTTGCCGTTGCGCAAAATCTCGAGCGTTAGGGTTGAACCCACCGGTTTAGCGATTACCACGCGAAGCAAATCGCGTCCCTCTCGCACCGGCGTGCTGTCAACCTTGGTGATCACGTCGCCCGCCTGCAAACCCGCTTTCGCTGCAGGGGCATTGGGCACGATTTGACTTACCAGCGCCCCACCATTTTCTGCAACGCCAAAGCGCTTGGCTAGATCGGGCGTTAGCTCTTGAAAAAGCACACCAATCCAGGCGCGACTGACCTTACCTTTGCTACGCAATTGATCTGACACACTGCGCGCGATATTCGATGGAATCGCAAAACCAATGCCAGTACCGCGACCGATGATCATGGTGTTGATACCGAGCACCTCGCCGCGAAGGTTTACGAGTGGCCCCCCTGAGTTACCCGGGTTAATGCTGGCGTCGGTCTGCAGGTAGTCTTCGATCTCGTTGGCGCCCAGGCCACCGCGACCCATGGCACTAAGTACACCAGCCGTCACCGTGTAATCAAGGCCAAAAGGCGAACCTATCGCAAGCACCCATTCGCCCACGCGGGCTTTGTTCGAATCAGCCAGACGCGCCGCGGGCAAATCTTTGGCGTCGATCTTTACGACAGCCAGATCGGTGGCAGCGTCGGTGCCGACCACCTTGCCGATAAATCGACGTTTGTCTTTGAGCACAACTTCGATGCGCGTCGCTTCCTTAACGACGTGGTTGTTCGTGAGCACGTAACCGTCAGCAGTCAGCAGCACACCGGAGCCGCCACCGCGCACGATGTTATAATCTTGCTCACCGTTGCCCTGTCCTTGACCTTGTTGACCGTCACCAAAAGGATTGCCAAAAAAGAAATCAAAGGGGGAACGCTGACGCGGTTGTTTGCTTTCAATGCGAATGCTCACCACGGAACGCGATACGCGCGCCGCAATGGTCGCAAACACATCGCTCAGTTTATTGGCATCGTCGATCGCAACGGGCGACGCAGGCGCCTCGAGAACCTTGGCGGCTTGGCCACTGACATGTTTATCAGGCGCCTGGGCCCCCGAACGAGAGCAGCCTGAGTCGGCGCCATAAAGTGCAACAAGCGACGAAAGCACCACCAGCCCCAAGCCGCCTAGCTTATATCCACGAATTTTAGCTACGTTAAACATCTGTGTTCTCCATTGAGACGAATACAAAGAAGGATAACCATTTATTTCGCGCTGTCACCGGCAAAATGCACCTCAAAACACAATGCAACAATTGGCCATGATCAACCGCATTGCGTGATGGCGTGCGATGATATATGAGCATGGCGAATCATGCGCCACCTTATTATTATAGTCGCGAGCGTCGCCTTGGGGCTTGGTCCCCTGTGGCAGGCCAAGGCCTATGCATGTGGCACATGCGGGTGCGGAGATCCCACCCTGACGGCGATGGGCGTCGAGAAGCCTTACCTTTTTCGCACACGCCTTTCGCTGGAAGGCCGCTACCTTAGTTATGATCTGGGTACCAAAGGCGTCGATCAAAAGAAAGTCACCGATACGCGTGCCACAGTGGCGGCCGCATTCGCCCCCCTTCCCTGGCTCTTCGTGTCGGCGTTTTTACCGGTCGTGCATCGCGAGATTGAGTTTGCCAACTTGGCCACGCAAAGCGCGCAAGGCATCGGTGAGCTTGAAGTGCGGGCGCGGGCGTATGTTTGGCAGGATCGCAACTTTTGGCCGCGGCATCTATTTGCGCTGCAAGGCGGCATGAAGTTACCCACTGCACAAACCTACCGCGACGCGATGGGTAAACCCATTGATCACGAGGCGCAGATTGGATCGGGTACCTATGATCCGCTCGTTGGGTTTGTATATAGCTATTTCGACGATCCGTTTTCAATCTATCTAAGCACACTTGCGCAACTACCCATGAACACAAGCAACTATGGCCTGAAGATGGGCCGCAATGTGCGCACCTCGTTGACCGCACAATGGCAAGCGCTTGAGTCGCTGGCGCTGCGTCTTAGTGCAGACTCGCGTATCGAAGCGCGCGCGACTTATCTGGGGGTCAAAGACGATGACTCGGGCGGATTCATGTTGTTCATGACCCCCCAGCTACTTTGGCAGAACCCGTGGATGCCTGATCTGTACACGCAGCTTTCATTGGCCATCCCAACCATCGACAAACTTAACGGCACACGCAGCGAAAGCTGGATCGCAAGTCTCGCTGTGATTCTAGATCTTTAACCCCTAACCACTGGAGAACCTCATGTTTATTCGCTTAACGCTCGTTGTAACGCTAGGTTTTGCTTTAGTCGCGTGTTCAAGTTCCAAAAGCACGCAAGGCATTGAACTGCACGTCGACTTTGCCCATGTGGCAGGCGACGCATCCACCACAGCAATGTTGCCGCTGACATGGACAAACGATAAAAACGTATCGATCACGCTTGAGCAAGCGCGTATTGTGATCGCCGCATTAGAGATTCGTACGTGCGACAACCAGGTCGCTTCGCTTTGGCGTTCGTGGCTGGCGCCCTTTTCTTGGGTCTCGATCGCCAAGGCGCACAGCACAACCGATGCCACTCGCATGGGTGAACCACAGGTGGTAAATCTTGCCACGCCCTTTACAAACGCCACCAACCCCGCCGTTAGTCTGGGTCACTTTTCGCCGCCACCCGGTTCTTATTGTCAGATTATGATCACACTGGGTGTGCTTGACGAAGACGCGGCAAGTGCTGATAACCAAGATTTGATCGGAAGCAGTTTACAATACAAAGGCACAGCGAACACATCCCCCTCCGCGCAAGCGTTCGATTTGTCATCCGATAAAACAAAGCTTTTTGCGCTGAGCTTTGTTGACGCAAATGGTGCCCCGGCGCCCGTCGAACTTAGTAGCGATCATGCCGACGCGACAGTGACACTCGAGCTGACGGTCAATCGTCTTTTTGATAATGTGAGCGATGTCGCCATGTCGGACGGGTTGGCGATGCAACTGCTTAGCAATGTCGCGACCGCAATGCATGTTGCCAAACCAATGCGCTAAGTTAATAAGTTAACGAGGAGAGAAGGCCTGCGCATGTGTAGGGGATTGCGCAGGCCCTCCTGGCTATATCCGAGGGAAAATCCTTGTTTTGTGCTACGCTTAAGCTGCTAAAGAGGTAGACGGGACCTTCGCAAAAAAAGTTCCCTAAACTTAACGCATGAGCCAGCACGTCGATATATCGCGGTTGATCGAGCGCGCCCAAGCCGGCGATGTGCAAGCCTTTGAGGCCCTTATCAAAGAACACCTGCCCAGCATTCGGCGTTATGTGCGCGCTTATGCCAAATCACAAAGTGAAGCCGACGACTTGGCGCAAGATGCCTTGGTTAAAGTGTTCACACAGTTGGGCGCTTATAAGTTTCAGTCCTCGCTCAACACTTGGCTCTACGTCGTGGTTAAGCGCGCGTGTATTGATGGGTTGCGTCGCGAACGGCGCTGGTGGAACGTCTTTCGCGCAAGCCCCGACGCACACGACCACGATGGCGTTGAGCATCAAGTTGATCCAGCGCAACATGATTATGCCGATGCCATCGGCGAAGCGCATGAAAAGACCGTCTTGTGGGCGCAAATCAATCAGCTCTCTGATAAACTACGTAGCCCGTTGGTGTTGTGCGATATTGAAGGCTTGAGCTACGAAGAAGTCGCACGCATCGAAGGCGTGCCCGTTGGCACGGTTCGCTCACGTTTGCATCGCGCGCGCGCCGCGCTGCGCGAGGCGCTGGGCGCGCTGAAAGACGCCCGTTTGGGCTCAGGCGAAACCACCGCAGCTGGCGACGAGCCACCTGCGCCTACCCGGGGAACCTTTGGTAAGTCTTCTGCGTCTAACTCTAATGAGGGGGTCGCTGCGCTCCCGAGCGAAAAAGCCAATGAAAACGTATAAAAAGCCATCACAACCGCTAAGCGAAGCAGAGTTAAATGCTCAGCTGGCCTCGCTGCGGGCGCCCCCTGAGGGCGAGGATGTTTTCATGCGCTCGCTGCACTCGGCGTTGGTTACAGCCAAGGTGAATAACCAAGACGAGCGAAATGCTGAGGGGTGGTTCTACACTTTTATGGAAACGCGCCGCGGCTTGGTGCTGGGTTTGTCGGGTGCGTTGGCAGGCGCCGCGGCCATGTGGGTGGTGTTTAGTGTGGCCGCGCCATCGCCTAAACAAACATCACAAACTCAGGCGTCGTTACATCCAAGCGCGGCCCAAGTGACGCAACCCAGCATGACGCAACTCAGCACGACGAAACCCACCGCGACGCCCCAAGCCCTTGCGCCAGAACCAACCTTGGTGGCGAATGCACCCTCGATTCCTCAGAGCAAAGTTGCATTGATTAAGCTTGTTTTTAACTCTGAAGTTGCGGTCAAAGACGTTGATTTCAGCATCGAACTTCCAGAGGGTGTTGCGTTTTGGAGCGAAGGGGCATTGTTAGAAGAGCGGGCACTGTCGTGGAAGGGTGAGCTCACACCTGGCGAGAACATTGTGCCAGTGGCGGTACGGGGCACGCAGACGGGCCAATACCGCGTACGAGCCAAAGCACGTGTTGGCGACAAGCTTTTAGAGCATGATGTGGTATTCAACATTACAAGCGAGATATAACAAGACAAACAACGAAGATGGGCACCCTCTTTTATAGACTCAAAAACGCCACTTGGGCGAGCACGTTTGTTATCCTGCTTGCAGGCGGCGCGCTCTTGCTGGCGACTCCGATTGCGGTGCTGGCGCAAGCCCAGCACGCAGAAAAACTCCCGCGTGTGCGCGCCACTGTCGATGTCGTTGAGCCCGGCCAGCGTGTTGAAACCATTCTTGATCGCGTACAACTCAAGCATGAACGCATCGAACAACGCGGCATCAATGGCGAACGGCGCACCGTGATCAAGGAACACCTCAAGGGTGAGCGTCTCAAAGACCACGCAAAACGTGAGCACCTCAGAGATAACCTGACGACTGCCCGCACGCAGGCGACCGAACGCGTCGAAAAGAAGCGCGATACGCGCGAACAACTCAATGAAACGCGCGCTTATCAACGACGCGAAGAGATCCGCGAGCGCATTCGTGAACGCATTATCGAGCGCGTGCGCGAACGACGCGAAGACAAGTAACCATTACACTTACCCACGAGCCATCTAAAGCGCGCTTTTGTGTTATACTCGCTCGGCTCAATGTTCAACACAGACCGCGCGCGAGCACGTGCTCCTCTTGCAAACATGGCTACTCGATTAAGACCTGTCATTTGCCTAGCGTTTGCTGCGTTGATCAACCTTGTGGCGCTAAACACTTTGACTGTTCGTGCTGAGGGGATCGACGCCGCATCACAACTGACCGAAGGCATCAAGGCGTTTCGCGCCAAGAATCTTACACTGGCACTCGCGCTTTTCGAGCGTGGGCTTGGGCTTGCCAACCCATACACCCAGGCCGATACGATCGCGCGCCTGCATTTTAATCGCGCAGTGACGCTCTCGGCACTTGAAAGGCATCACGAGGCGAAAGACGCCTATCTTGCATCTGCCCAGGCGGACCCGGCGATGCGCACGACGGCATTGATCATGAGCGCCTTTGAAGCGTACGACGCAGGTGAAAGTGACGAAGCGCTAAGCCTCGCGCGTGAAGCCCAGGGCGCGCCGGATGCAAACGAGCGAGTCAAAGAGCTTGCACAGGCGCTTCAAACTGCCATTCACGCAGACACTGGCGCGACGGTACCGTCTTCGCCGAGCCCAACATCGAACGCTACTTCAAGCGCCGAAAAGACACATCCGCATGCGACCCCTGCTCGAAAGTTCATTCAAGAAACGCCTTGGTCGGCCAACGTTGAACTGGGTGGCGGCTATGAAAGCAATGTGTCTCAAGCGGGTGCCATACAAAACGCGGCACTGATCCCAAGTGAAGCTAGGCGAGCGAGTCCCTATGCGCTTGCGTCGCTTTCGTTTGGATACAAGCTGAGGGCGCAACCTTATTTGCTGAATGTTCAGTACGGCTTTGATCAGATTGCGTATACCGAGGCTGAGGTTGACCCATTTAGCTTTCAACAGCATTTTTTGATCGCCGACAACCAGTGGCAACTGAGCGAACGCTGGCGTGCAGGCCTTATACCTCGCGCGAATCTTATGCTCACGGGGCTCAAAGATATGACGGCGATGGCGTGGGAGCTTGGCGCAACGGGATACGCGCAGTTCATCTCGTCGGCGACGCTGAGCACTCGCCTTGAATTCGGCTCAACAAAAACCCAATCGCTGAGTGACAAGTTTGCTTTTTTGGGCGGGCATCGCATCGAAGCCGCATTGTCAGAGCGACTCTCAAGCGAGCGCGTAAACGCATATATGAAGTTACGCCTGCGCTCGACAAGCATGGGCGATCAAGTGGTGCCGGCGGGCGTGCTATCGCCGCTCACTGATCCGGTCAATGTCAACGGATGTTATCTAGGGTGTGAATCCACCTATACGATCCCGTTGAGTTATGAGGCCCCAGCGTTCACTGGGGCGCTCAGTTATGCGTTCAACAATATGTGGACAGTGGGCACCGATGTCGCCGCTGAGCGACGCATCTACCGCGACGCTGACGTGCTAACGCTAACCGGATCACTGCAGACTTTTACAATCGATGGCCGGGCACGGCGAGACACACGCGTGATCGCAGGTGCCTTTGTTTGGTTGACGATCAGCCCCGTCTTTGATGTGTATCTGCGTTACGAGTTGATACGTAACTTTTCAAACATCGACAATAGCAAAACAAACCATGCGCTCGACTACGACAACCTGAACTATGTTGTGCACAATGTTTATGCGACGATGGGAGCTCATCTATAGTGCTTAAGCCGATCAATAATCCGCCCAATCGCTTTTTGGAGGCCCATGTTGAGTTCGACGAGCCAGAATTAGCAGCTCTTGAGGTGTTTGAAGAGACGCCCAAGCAGGCCTTGAGTGAAAACGACAGCCCCGATCTTGGTTTCCGTTATAGCGTGAACCCCTATCGTGGGTGTTTTCATGCGTGCGCTTATTGTTATGCGCGACCTTCGCATCAATACCTGGGTTTTGGCGCTGGCACCGATTTTGACCGCAAGATTGTTGTAAAAAAAGGGCTACCTGAAAAGCTGCGCGAGGCATTTATGAAACGCTCTTGGCAAGGTGAGGTGGTGATGTTTTCTGGCGTTACCGATTGTTACCAACCGCTTGAGGCGTCTTATCAGTTGACGCGCGGGTGCCTTGAAGTGTGCGCCGAGTTCAAAAACCCGGTAGCCATCATCACCAAGAATCAACTCGTTACGCGCGACATCGATTTGCTTGTACGTTTGGCCGAACACCGTGCCGCCAGTGTCACGTTGAGCATCCCATTCTTAGATGACGAGGTCCGCAAGAAGATCGAACCGAACGCAAGCTCGATCGACAAACGTTTTGCGGCGCTGGCTGAGCTAAGCCGCGCTGGCATTGAGTGCATGATCTCGCTTGCGCCGATGATCCCAGGGCTGAACGACGAAGACATCCCGGGGCTTTTGGAACGGGCGCGCGACGTGGGCGTCAAAGGCGCTTTCATGACCATGTTACGGCTGCCGCGCGAGGTGTTGCCGGTGTTTGATCAACGCCTTGAAGAAAACCTGCCATTGCGTGCGAATAAAATCCGACATGCGATTAGCGAGCTGCGCGGCGGCAAAATGAACGAGGCGCAGTTTGGCGAGCGGATGCGTGGGAAAGGCACGCGCTGGCAGCTGATCGAAGATCTCTTTGTAAAAACGCGCAAACGCATGGGACTGGTGTCTGCGTATCTGCCCCCCAGCCCCTCCCCTTTTGAGCGGCCCACGCCGCAACTGCCCCTCTTCTTTGGCTTTGATTCAAAGTAGGTTACGATTAAGGCAATGTCACCTGAAGGCTTAGAAACCCTACTCAGCTTGGCGGCGGCGCTTGTTGCTGGCCTCTTAATTGGTTTTGAACGACAACAAGGCGATCGGCGCGGGCTTTTTGCGGGCATTCGCACTTTTCCGCTCTTTGCCATCGCCGGCGCACTTGGTATGTTGATCGATGTGTGGCTGCTGGTTGCGCTCGCGCTCGGCCTAGGACTGGTGGTGTCACTGGCATACTATTTAAGCAGCCAGGGTCGCAGTAGCGTGGGCACCTCGACGGAGGCAGCGGCACTTGTGACCTTTGGCCTCGGTGCGCTATGCACAGCAAACCATTTGCCGCTTAGTTTTAGTGATCGACTGCTGCTCGTGGGTGCGGGCGCCAGCATGGTGATGGCGTTGCTATCGTATCGGCAGCCATTGCATGATTTTGCAAGCAAGGTGTCGCTTGATGATCTCTACGCGACGACCAAACTGCTCTTGCTTTCAGTGATCGTGCTGCCCACCCTACCCAATCGATTTGTTGGGCCTTACGAAGCGCTCAATCCGTTTAAGATTGGCATTTTTGTGGTGCTCGTGTCGGCGATTGGATTTGCGGGATATGTTGCCATTCGCATCGCCGGCCCAGCGCGCGGTCTTGGAATGACCGGGCTTTTTGGTGGGCTCGCTTCATCGACGGCGGTCACGCTTTCTTTTTCGGGTCACGCCCGCACCTCGCCTTATCTTGTTAATCCATGCGCGCTTGCGATCACGCTTGCTTCATCCACCACCTTCATGCGCTCGCTCGTTTATTCATACACGGCGTCGGCCGAGCTGGGCCGCGCGGCGATGCTGCCCTTGGTTACGGCAAGCTGCGCTGGGTTTGCGGCGGCAGCGGTTTTGCATTTTCGCGCACAGAACACGCCCGAATCGCGCAACAGCATGCCCCCTCAAGATTTACGCTTTAAAAATCCGCTATCGCTGATGAGCGCACTAAAGTTTGCGTTTATTCTAACGGCGGTGATGGTGCTCAGCCACGCTGCAACCGTGATCTTTAGCAACAGTGGGCTGTTTGTGGCAAGCGCGCTCGCGGGCACCATCAACTCTGACGCGGTCGCGCTGTCGGTGAGCCGTTTGCACGAGCGTGGGCTGCTTTCACTTGCTGCAGCTGTCGATGCCCTGGGTATTGCCATCTTGAGCACCACGCTTACCAAGATTACGCTTGCATTTGTATTGGGCGGCAAGGCATTGGGGCAACGCGTGGCGATTACGCTGATGACGATGGTACTGACCGGTGTGATCACGCGTATTTGGGTGTTGTCATAAGGTGACGGTCATTCTGATGCAAGATCCGGGCAACTATATCAACGGCAGGTTTGAGCAAGTCGCTAAACAAGATGGGCGACTCGATGTGTTCTGTCCCGCCGACATCAGTCAACACGTGTCCACTCATGGCTTTGCGGTGTCGGCGGTCGATCAAGCGGTTGCCGCTGCGCGAAGCGCGCAAAAAGCTTGGCGAAACCTCGGGCAACACGAACGCCAAACAATGTTGCGACGTTACGCTGACGCTCTCAAGAATCGCCTTCAGGACATGGCGCGTGCGATTGCGCTCGAGGTCGGCAAACCACTTTGGGAGAGCGAAGCCGAAGTTCGCGCGATGATTCAAAAAGTCGACATTAGCATTGACGCGCAAGAAGTGTTCACATCGACTCGCCGCGACGAACAGGTGCCCGGCGAAATTCGTTACAAGGCGCTGGGCGTGATTGCTGTCGTGGGACCTTTTAATTTTCCGGGTCACCTGCCCAACGGCCAAATCGTTCCAGCGCTTTTGGCGGGCAACACTGTGGTATTCAAACCAAGCGAGAAGACCCCGGGCGCCGGCACGTTGATTGCGCAATGTGTTGATGACGCCGGTTTCGCGCCGGGCATTTTTAACCTTGTGCAAGGCGATGCCGAGGTCGCTAAACATTTGGTGCGTCACGACGACATCGACGCTGTGTTATTTACAGGGTCGCGTACAGTGGGCCAAGCCATCGTTCGAGCGAACATTGACCGCCCCGAGCGGCTGATTGCACTTGAGCTTGGCGGCAAGAACAGCGCGCTGGTTTTTGATGACGCCGACATAGCGCAGGCCGCGCGCGAGATCGCGTTTGCGTCGTTTGTGACTGCGGGTCAGCGGTGCACAGCAACCAGCCAAGTGCTTGTTGCGCCCTCGTGCGCCGATGCGTTGATCAGCAAGCTGAGCGAGTACGCAAAGAAGCTCCACATCGGCTATCCGCTCGACGGGAATGTTTTTATGGGGCCGGTGATCTCTAGACAGGCCCGCGAGCGCATTCTTAAGCTGCAGCAGCAAGCCCATCAAGACGGGTTTCGTTGTCTGGTGGGCGCGAGCGAAACAAAGGTAGCGGGTCGCGAAGGCTGGTATATGACACCCAGCGTGCATCTTGCGCCCACCCATCTGACCCATAGCGTTTATCGCGAAGAAGAGTTGTTTGGCCCCGACTGCTGTGTTTACATTACCTCTAGCGACGATGAAGCGATCGCACTAGCCAACGCCACACGGTTTGGGCTTGCTGCGTCGGTGTTCACGCGCAATCAGCAGCGTTTTGACATAGCGGCGCGGGAACTCGATGTAGGCGTGGTACATTTCAATAAAGCGAGCACGGGCGCAAGTTCTCGTTTGCCCTTTGGCGGCATCAAAGAAAGTGGCAATCATCGTCCCGGCGCACTGATGATGGGGTTGTCGTGTGCGTATGCGCAGGCGGTCCAGTGGCAAGGCCCGCAAGGCGCGCACGTGAGCTGGCCAGGTTTCCCGATTGAACCGTGACTGTAACCTCGGCATTATTCGCTGAGTCGGGTTGAGCTGGCTTCTTCAACATGGTATCTTTAATCAATGCTCAAAAGCGCGCTGTGGGGACTACTCACTTGGTCAACCTGCCTGTTTCTCGCGGCCTGTAGTTGTAACGACAAGTCTGCTTCGGCACACAAGGAAGAGTGTCCGAAGACAACCATTGCATGCGATTGCACCATGCAAGCGTTATGCAATTCGTCAGGCATTGGTGTGGGCGCCAACGGCAACGGACCGAATGGCACACCAGGCACCGGCTTTGGTACGCTGCCGGATGGTTCGACCCTTGCCCTGGGGCCCAACGGCGAACTGCAACTGGGCCAGCAAATGAGCATCGAAGACTATATTTGGATCAACAGCACAAGCCCCGGTGTGGTGACCAAGTTCAGCACAACTGAACTCGATGCGCAGGGCAAATATAAAGCGCTCGCACGTTATTATACGGGTCCCAAGACCGGGCGCGGTTATCTTTCTTCGCGCGACGCGCAATGCGGCCGGGCCAACGATCCCTCGCGCACCACTGTGAATACAAACGGTATTGCGTTTATCGCCAACCGTAGTCTTGGAAGCGTCACAGCGATCGCCGCAAACTCCGCCGCGTGCAAAGGCAGCAATACCTCGCAGAGTATCAGCGACGTTAAGCCCTGGGTTAATAATAAGCCAACCGACGACTGCATTCTTTGGCACACGGACTTAAAGACAAAAGCGAAGAATCCCGTCCACCTTGTGCGCGCCATTTCAAGCCAAGACATCTATGGCGCCGATGGTGCGATTACAAGCTATGTATGGGTGGGTGATTATAACTACAATCTGTGGAAGCTCGACGCCCGCACTGGCGAGATCCTGCTTGCAACTACGTCGCCCGTGGTCAACTACGGGTTTGCGCTCGACCGCGGCGGGCAACTTTGGATTTCTGGGCCGGGAAGCGCAGCGCTTGGCAGAGTCAATACCTTGGTTAACGTTAACGACGAGGCCACCTGGAACCAACCAGCGTGCCGCGGCGAAGGTGGCGACAACGACGAGCCCAGCAAATGTGTTAAGCAACTTTTGCCGCTGCCCAACCGAGTGGGTGGCACGGCCCCTTACGTGTCGAGCGTTTACGGCATTACGGTCGACAGCGAACAAGTGATTTGGGCCGCAGGTACCGGCGAAGGGCTTTATCGCTATGATCGTCGCGGCACTGCGGGAAAACTGGTCAACGAAGCCGAGGGACGTTGGAGTTATCAAGTGGCTAACGGTTCACGTGGCGTGGCTGCCGATGCAGCCGGTTTTGTTTACGTCGCCAACTATTCAGCGGGCGGCGTGCACGTGTTTTCACGAGCCAAGTTTCCGAGCCTGGCGGCGACCGACTACGCTTTTTTTGCCACGGGCAATAAACCTTACGGCATGGCCGTCGATTTCAAAGATAAGGTGTGGGCGATCAGCATCGGCACATTACCCAACTCGCCGGGATCAAATGGCGGCGACGAGGGCGCGGGGGACTGTTCACCATGGCCCAATGTGGACCCAGAGTACTATGCGCAAAACGATAACGCCTCGGTGCTGACCCATGCAGAGTCGCCGACCACAGGGCCGGGTATTTTGGAAGCGTCGCCGGGAAAGTTTCAGGCGTTCAGCATGAATGCAGACGCGACCGGGCCTAAACTCACTGTCCCTTATACATATTCAGATATGACGGGCGTACAGACGCGGCTTGCGACGGGCAAACTGGGGCGTTACGGGGTTGTGCTTGAGGGCTGTGATGCGACGCAAGGTACCAACCAGTGGGGCAAACTTTTCTGGGATGCCGACACGCCGCCCGGTACGCGTTTGGTGTGGTACGCGCGTTTGGCCGATACACAAGAAGGGCTCGCCAGCGCACAACTTGTCTTGCTTGGTGATGCGCCACCCGCACTGGGCGATAAAGCCCATGGTATCGACTTGCCTAGCAAATTAGCCAACAAAGCGCGCGGGCGCTATCTTGAAATCCAGGTTGATTTGTCTGCCGACTTATATTCCAACGCAACACCGGTTTTGCGAGGCTTTGAGGCCACTCGCAGTTGCGTCAACATTGCCCAATAGAGGAGTCATTCGATGAAAGCCCTACGCCATAAAACAAGACACGTGATGTTCGTCATGATCGTGGCAGGTCTGTTCGCGACCTTGGCGGGGTGCAGTTGCGGTGGCGAGACTTCGACCAACAATACCAACAACAATAATAATAATAACAACAACAATAATAACACGGTGACGTGTCCGCCTAAGTCGATCGCTTGCGACTGCACGATGACACCCGTATGTAACTCCTCGGGCATTGGCCCGAGCGCCAATGGCAATGGCGCCGGCGGCAGCGCGGGGGGTGGCTTTGGTACCCTGCCCGATGGTTCACCGCTGGTGATCGGACCTGATGGATCGCTACAAGTGCGATCCGACGCCATTACCAGTAGCTTCATCTGGATCAACAGCACCGGCCCTGGACAGATCACCAAGTTCAGCACGCGCGACAAAGAAAATGACGGCACCTATAAAGCCCTCGCCCGTTATTATACCGGCCCCAAAACTGGCAAAGGTGGTAACGATGCGCGCGACGCACGCTGCGGCAATGCCAACGACCCATCACGCACGACGGTTAACACCCAGGGCATCGTGTTTGTGGCCAATCGCAGCTTGATGTCAGTGACCGCAATTCAATCGGACAAAACCAAGTGCCGTAACGCTGGCGCCAATACGTCGGCCAACATCAACGATGTTAAGTCGTGGACAGGCAACACGCCCAACGACGATTGCATTTTGTGGTATCGCGATCTTAAAGGCCAAGGCGTCAACAACAACGCAAACTATGGCAGCGAGGGCATCAAAATACGTGCGATTGCCTCGCAAGATTTGTATGGCGCCGATGGCGCGGTGTCGTCTTATGTTTGGGTGGGCGACTATATGGGCAACCTGTGGAAGCTCAACGCCAACACGGGCGCGATTTTGCTGAAAACGACTTCGAACGTAACCAACTATGGTTTTGCGCTCGATCGCAACAACCAACTTTGGATTGCGTCGTTTGATTCGCAAAAATTGGTGCGCATCAATACGCTCTTGGGCGAAAATGATCCCAAGTGGACGCAACCGGCGTGCGTGGGTGAAGGCGGCGCGAATGACAACCCGGCCTCATGCACCAAACAAGAAATCGCCATCCCGGCACTTTCGGGGGGTGCACCTGCCAGCAAATACCTTTACGGCATCACCGTCGACAAAGATCAACTGGTGTGGATTGCTTCATATAGCGGCGATGGCACCAACGGTCACGGTGGCCTCTATCGCTACGACACGAGCAAAACGGCCGGGCTGTTGACCAATCAAGCCAACGGACGGTGGGCGTTCGCCGACATCAAAGATGCGCGCGGCGTGACTGCTGACGCGGCCGGGTTTATCTATGTGGGCGGCTATAGCTCTAACGGCGTGCATATTTTTTCGCGCGCGGCGTTTCCAAGTATGGCCGCAGGCGACTATTTGTTAATGCCCGGCAGCAACGCGGGCGGGCCTTACGGCATGGCGGTCGATCTGGATGACAAAATTTGGGCCGTGGGGCTGGGTAGCTATCCAAGCGGTGAAGACCTGAGCACTTGCAACGCCTCGGGCAACGACCCCAACTATTTGACACAAGACGACTACGCCAACGTGATCACGCACGATGAGAGCACCAACGTGGGCGATGCCAATCGGCTTAAAGTTTCAGGCACAAGCTTCGTGAAGTTTACTTTGCAAACCAATGCGACCGGCAACAAGCTCGCGTTCCCCTATACCTATTCGGACATGACAGGTGTGCAGACGCGCCTTGCCACTGGCAATATCGGCCGTTACGCCAACGTGCTCGAAGGCTGCGATGGCGGTCAGAGTACCAAGTGGAACAAACTTTTCTGGGATGCCGACACACCGCCTGGCACGCGTCTTGTGTGGTATGCGCGCACCGCCGACACAAAAGAGGCCTTGGCGTCAGCAACCCTGGTCGCGTTGGGGGAAGCACCTCCGGCGCTTGGCGATTTAGCGCACGGCATCGATTTGGTCGAAAAGCTTGGCACTGCCGCTTCGGCGCAATATCTTGAGATACAGGTCGATATGGCGGCGGCGCTTTATTCGACGGCTTCGCCGATTTTGCGCGGCTTTGAGGCCACCCGCGATTGCTTTTCCGTCGCTCAATAGCCTGTTTTGCGCATCGATCGTGGCGCTAGTAGGTATGTCTAGTAGGTGTGTCTAGCTGGTATGTCCCCATGGGCCGACAGGTGTGTCCCCGCCGGCCGAAAAGCCCAATAAAGGCCGGGCCTTGCTGGCGCGAGGTGCAACGTGTGTGATATGATCCTTCCTTACGCACATGAGCTTTGAGCCACGACAATTTGGCGAATACACACTGCTTAGACGCCTGGGCGCCGGTGGAATGGCGGAAACCTTCCTTGGTGTGCGGCGCGGTATTGCCGATTTTGAGCAATACGTTTGCATCAAACGCATTTTGCCAGCTTACGAAGACGATCAAGAGTTCATTCAATTGTTCATGCAAGAGGCGCGCGTTGCGGCCAAGCTGAGGCATGCCAATATCGTCCAGGTAATCGATTTTGGGGTCGAGCAAGGCTCGCACTACATGTCGCTTGAGCTGATCGAAGGCGCCGATTTACGCACCGTGCTCAAGGCGCTGCACCAGGCGAACGAACAGCTCTCGCCCGAGATTGTGACCCATATCGCGCTTGGCATCGCAAGCGCGCTCGACTTTGCCCATCAATCAAGCCGCGCGCGCGAAACGGGTAACCAATCGGCGATTTACCATCGCGACGTGTCGCCTTCGAACGTACTCTTGAGCCACAATGGTGAAGTAAAGCTGACCGATTTTGGCATTGCCAAAGCCACCAACCAGGGCATGGTCACGCAAAGTGGCGTGATCAAGGGCAAGATCCCTTACCTGCCGCCCGAATACGTCACCAAAGGTGAGTTTGACGCGCGCGGCGATTTGTATGCGCTGGGCGTCTTGATGTATGAAGCGCTCACGGGTGTGCGCCCCTACGATGGTCAACACGAGATTGAGACCCTGACCAACGCCAACGCTGGCAAACATAAGTTGATTAGTGAATGTGTGCCCGGGCTCAACCCGGCACTTGCGCAAGCGATCGAAAAACTGATCGCGCCCAAGCCGGAAGACCGTTTCGAGAGCGCAGCGGCGCTGATCGAGGCGCTTGACACCGTGCCCACCTCACCGATGGTGCCACGCAAACTAGGGCAGCTGATGCAGCGCTTTGCGCCGCCAGCGCGCAGCTCCGATAAACCCCCGGTAAATGTCGCTTTGCCCGGCCAAACCACCCACGCGGCGCCTGGTTCGTCGCCTTCGGCACGCAGCGCTGCGGCATCACAACTGCCAACGCGCACCGGCACGCCACCCGGCGATGCGCCGTTGCAAACCGGTGTGGTTAACGCCAACGTGCACAGCCTAGAGACGCGAACCATGGCAGCGGTAGCGCAAGCAGGCGAGGCGTCTTCTGAGGAGCACCTGGTGGTGCAAGGTTCACTTGCGGCGCAAACCTTGGCAGCGCCCGATCTCGCCAACGATTCAGCACCACGCAGCGGCCTAAGCCTTAGGCAACAAGCATTGCCGCCAGGCCGCACATCAACTGAAGATGATGCCTTTGAAGAACGCCCTTCGATGTCGAAGTTTGCCATGGCGCCACCTCCGCCAGGCCTCGACGAGAACCTTGGCGAGAGCAATCCCGCATTGATTCCACGTTCACCTCGCATTCCATCGCTTGAAGCACGTGCACCGCGCAAAATGCTGACCTATGCGCTTTACGTGGGCGGCGCGTTGTTGGTCATCGCCGGCTTTTGGTTTACCGAAGAAAAAGACACCGACAAACCGGCTGACACGGTTGCCATGATTGCGCCCAAAGGCAGTGCGCCGGTTAACGTGGCGCCCAAGCCCACGGTTAAACCTGAAGCGCCAGCAACTGCTGCAGCGACCACCATCGCTAAAGAAACCGAGACGACCGCAGCGCTTGATACAAGCGGCGCATCAACATCTGAAGAAAAGTCGTCAGAAAAACGCGAGAGTTCGTCGCGCACGCGCTCGTCGCACGCCGAACGGTCGCGCAAAGTGAAGAAGACCATTCAAATCGGCACAGGGGCCGCTCGTATTCGTATTCGCGTTGAACCGTACGGGCAAATCTTGCTCGACAACAAAGAAATCGGCGAAGGCCCGTTGCTGCTTAAGATCACACCCGGCGATCACAAGATTGGCTCGCGCTGCGAAGACAATCGCGCGCGCGTTAAAACGTATACACTGAACGACGGCGAGAACGATCCCATCGTAATCAACTGCGGCTTTTAGGCACCGGTCGTCCTCATCAACCCGTACTATTTGAGCGGCAGTTCTTGCTCGAAAAGCATGTCACCTTTGGCGTTGTAAATGCGCGCCGTTAGCTTTTTGTCACTGGCGATGTCGATTTCGCCAAAATGAAAGAACGTTTGCGCATCCGCCCACGACATCTTGTTTTTGTCGCCAGCAAAAGCGTGCGAATAAAGCATTTTGGGTGCAAACGTATCGTCGAGCGTCGTCAACGAACGAATCGACGCATTCAAAGGACCGGCGACGAGCTCAAAACTCTTGAAGCCCTTTTTCTTTTTGATGGGCTGATAAGCAATTGCTGCAGCCAGATGCGCGTCACTTGAGATCCAAAGATGCTGACCTTTACGCTCGCTCAGTGCAGTCATGATTTGTTTCAGTTCAGTCTCGTAACCGTTGCCTTTGCCGTGATCGGCCCAGGTGTCGGTGTTGGGGCCGTCATTGCCGACCGCGAGCGGCATGCCCGTGACCAACACCTTCCATGCCGCGTCCGAGGCTTTGATGCCCTCAAGTAACCACGCCAGTTGCTGTTTACCGAGCATGCTCTTGGGCGATTCTTTGGTGTCGGGGGCTGTGCTTAGATCACGAAACGAACGCGTGTCGAGAATAAACACTTCAAGCCATTTTCCCCAGCGTACGCTGCGATAGAGTGCTTTTTTGTCCCAAAGCGGCGTAAACTCGATGAACGCTTCGCGACCGATGGGCAAACGATGTACACCATCACTTTGACCGTTCACCATGCGCATGTCTTCGAGCGGACCAAAATCATTGAGCACCTCGTGGTCATCCCAAATGCCGTAATAAGGTGTGAACGCTGCGAAGCGCTGCCAGCCGAGATCTGCGCGATTGTAACGCCACTTGGCGCGATAGTCGGTCAGGCTCAGATCAAGACTAAAATCGCCGGGCACTTGTTCGTTACCGAACGCGCCCTTCTTATTGCAAGGCGTATCGGCGTAAATCATGTCGCCCATGCCAATAAAAAAATCGGCCTTACGTGCTTTGAGCGCGGTGAATACGGGAAAGCCTGCGATGCGATCACGACAGATGTTGTCGCCCCCCAAATCACCGCCAAAGGTAAAACGTACAGGCAACTCGGCATCACGCAGTGGCGTCGTGTGAAAGGCGCCGCGCGCCGCTCGCTTGGCGTCGGGGCTCGACGCTGCTTTATCATCACACCATGCCATATAGTCATAAGTCGTGTCGGCCTTGAGGCCTGCCAGCGGCACGATGGCAATCTGATCGTTGTTGTCGTGTTTGACGGCACCCAAACCACTGACCGCAGCGGGTTCGGTTTGTGCTTGGGCGTTGACATGGAAAAAACCCGGACAATCACAGCGACCCCAAATCAACGCTCCATCATGATGTACTTCGGCAGCAAAGACCCCAAGCGATAACCCGCATGACACCACAACCTTCTTTACCGGCGGCGGTGGAGGCGCAGATGAACAACCCGGCGACAGAATACACAATGCGAACACCAGTGAAGCAGATGCGACACCTACACGAAAAAGAAGCATGTCGAGTTGTTAGCACATCTCGCGTTGCAAAAACAAGACCGCCGCTAGGGCCCAGAGCCGATCTTGCTTGTCACGACATCGAAGAGCGGAGTTAAGCTGCGCGAAAACGAGTTAAATGCCAGATACGCGCTGCCAAGCGCCATGGCCCCGGCAAGTAGGCTACAAATGCCCGCGCCACGTGCGAACCCCTCCATCGTGGCCACAAATAGACCGACCGCACTCACACCCGCCACCAGCGCGGCGGCAATATCGAGCGACGATGCGACGAAGACATCGGATCGACTGGCGGGCACTGCCGTCGGAAGCGACCACCCACGCAATATTTCATCAACGATCACTTTACCGAGGGCCGCCAACATCAGCGCAAAAATGGCGCCCCTGAGCACCACCGAACACCAGCTGGTGTATTCGCTACCAAGAAAACCGTGTCGAATGACGCGACGAAGCCTGCGAAACCCTGACATCTGGAGCTGGCCTTCGGCCACTGTTTGCTCTGCATCAAGCGTTGTGATGTTGCCGGTAAATAGCGCCTGCGTTTGCGCACTCCACATCACTACCTCGGTGTCGCGTGCGTTGCGTGTTGGGGTAACGATGCTGCCCATTGCAGCCACTAAGCGAGGTTCCGCGTTGCGCTCTTTTTTGCTCCAAAGCGTGATGCCGCCTGCGACTTTACCATCGCTCGTGGGCAAACACACCAAGGGCACGCTCACAAACATCGCGTTGTCGCCCAGGGCGGTCGTTGCGTTGCTAAGATCATGTTGGCAGCCCGCATTGAGCGCAGTAGCAAAGGTTTGCAACCCCTCGTGCGACGTCGTGCTTTGAAACGCTGTTCTCAATGCAGCCATCTGGGCCTGGGTTAGCGCGTTTGGGGCGATGCCTTGTTGATCGGCAAAAAGTTGTGAAAACGTCGTATCTGGGCCTGCAACCAAGGTTGTCTGGGCGGCTTGTAAAAGCTGGGTGTGGGCGAGCAAACTTTGCTCTACGAGCGCGGTTGAAGACAGGGTTAGCCCGTTGGCGCGCGCGAATGCTTCAAAGTGCTCAACATATTGATCGAGCGCATCGGTGCCTTGCGAACCCGCGCCCGTCACCAAGAGGTGCGGCATGTCGTCGACTAACACACGCGCGCTAGGAGCAAGTTCGGTGGGTGCGAGGTTCGTTTGACTGAGTCGTTCGTAGGCGTGATCGACCAGCCCCGTGCAGCGAGTTGGGTCAGTGACGACGTCGTCGCAACTGTTTGCGATCGCCAGTCCAAGCAAGGCTTCGCGGGTTTGGTCATCACCCGGTAGCGCGTTGATGAACTTAGCGAGTGTTTCGCTCGGGCTGGTTTGCTCGGCGCTGATGGGCGCTGAGGTGCCAGCGCAACTGAGCTCAGCAAGCAGGGTTAAACAAAGCACGACCGAGGTAAGCGAATTGAATAGAGACATCATCGATTGATACCAGCAACTAAGGTGTCGAGCAAGCGACATCGGTGCGCCATTCCTGCTGGATCCACGCCTGGTTTGGGGGATACGCGGTCGATTGACGTTATTTTTTTAAAGGACGAAACCCGAAGGGATGACGCTCGATAACTCTGTATAGCCATGCTTTCGGCGCCCGACCTCATCACCCTTGATGGGCTTTGCCTAACCATCGATTCAAAAAAGTTCAGCGGTCGCGACGACAATATCGCACGTTTTATTGTGCCCATCACCGACACCCTGCCCGAGCTAAGCGTCTACGACCGTGAGCACCTGCTGGCGCGCTATCATGTTGAAGCGCTTTATAATAACCCCGTGCTCGCCGGCCAATATTTGCATATCAAGGTGCGCGTGTTGATAGGCGATGCAGTGATGATCGAAGCCAAAATCTGCGACACGCCCACACGCGAGCAAAGTGTGCATGGCCTGCGTGAAACCATTCGCTTTCAGCCCACGTATTTGCAACGCTCAAGGCGCATGCTCGATGCACTGCGGGGGCGCGGGCTCTTTGACCGCGGCCTACATCATCGCGGTTGGCTGACGCCGGCCAACGTGCGCTTATGTTGTGTGTGCGACGAGTGCGCTAAATCGTTTACCTTGATGACTTACCACAGCGTCTATTATCAGTGGGCGTATTTTTATTCAGAACGCGGCACCTCGACGCTAATCGTCGAACACTGCGAAAACGGGCGCATTCGCGGGCGCGTCACCACCATCGAGGCGCTGCTGCCAAAAAGCAAACGTGACCAAACAGCCTTTGGTTATTATCAGGCGCTGCGCTGTCCGCATTGTTTGGCACCCTATATCGATTTTCAGCGTTATCCGGGGCTGCGTCACCAAGAGGTGTACGCCAACACGCTGCTCAACGTGGCGCCGCAGCGTTTTGAATTGCCACGTGCGCAGTTTTAGCGGCGACGACGCGCACGCAGCACCAGCAGACCCACCACAAAGATACCCAGCGCGATGAGCGTCGGCGGTGCGGATGGGTGCGACACGCGGCAGCCACATCCCGACGATGATTTGGGCTTTTGCGAGGGATCCCCTGGTGTGGGCAACGCGGGCGTACCCGTCGGCGGCGTAATGGTGGCGGGTGAGCCTGTGCCTGCGGTGGGGAAAAACGCGCTTGCAACGCCGATGCTGCATGAGTCTTTGCTCGGAAGCTTTGACATGTCAGTGGCTTTGCCGTGTGTGATGATCAGCTGCGGTTTGTTGGGCGATCCATTTTCGGAGCTAAAAAAATACTTGCCGGTGTTGGCGCGCCAATCGGCGCCGTAAAGCGCCATGTTGAGTGGCTCGTTGCGGCGGGCGGCGCGCGCCACAAGCGCAGTGACGTCGAAGGTGACCCATTCGCCACTGCCGATGTCGGCCGCGGGTTTAACTTCGCCATAGCCCACATTTTCGGCAGCATAAGGCGCGGTGTTCCAGGTGACGCAATCGCTGAGTGGCTTATCGACCCACGCACCTTCAAAGCGATGCACCTGCACGGGGCTGATATGAGGCGTAAAGGCGTCGCCCGAATCTTGATTGGAATCGCCGCCGAATTGATAAAGCTTAAGTTCGGCTTTGGTGACCGCGTGGTCGGCAGGGATCTTGTCTTTGATGTCGTAATAAAAAAGCGCGCGACTAAAAAAGCACGTGTGAATGGGCCGGCCTTCGGGGTGCACGAACAAATCGACGGCGTTACCAAAACGCGTGTCCATGCAGGTTTCCCACGCATAGGCAGCAGGGTCACCGCCACCGTTGATCCAGCGGTCTTTGATGAATGAATGCCCGCCGATGGTGACGTCACGAAAGGTGGGCACGTCGCTGGGGTTGAGGGTGAGCATTTCGGCAGCGGTTACCGCGGGGGGTTGATAAGGCGCTTGGTTGAGTACGACGGTGGCCCAGCTGGTGGGATCGTCGACCTTGGCGGTTTCGGGCCAGGGGGTGTCAGGGAGCGGACCTACTTGCTGGGAGCCCGTTTTGGATGGCAGCGGATCAAGGTTCATGACCTCGCTGTCTTTGGGGTCGTCGATGTCGTGCATACGCACCATCATGTGCAGCACGCTGCCGCTTGCAGGCTCGCCGCTGACGCCAAGCGATGCCCAGGGGATCATGAAAAAATAGTTGATGCCGTTTTGAAACTCGCCGCCAACGTTGTTGGGCGCTTTAGAGTTCCACGACTGGCTGACCGTGTGGTACCACACGTGGCCTGAGTTTTTGGGATTGGCATCAAGCTGCCACGCGCCAGATGCCGCCACATAGGTTTTGGTGGCCAAATGCGGTTCGTAGGTTTTGGGCACCTTGCTGTCGTTCATTTGGTAGCTTGCGGCCACCACGCGCAAGGCTTTGTTTGAGGGCGTGGCTGCGATGGTGCCGCCGCCAATCTCGGTGGCGTCGACGGCGATTTCGAAGGCGTCCCATTTTTCGATGTCGCTGGTGACGATTTCGCCGCCCCATTGCACGCCGTTGGTGAGCGCCCACCACAGCATTAAGTCCGAAACGCTCACCTGCACGATCAGATAGTTTGGATCGTAACCGACGCGGATTTCGGAATAGTTGGCGTGCCGATCAAAACGCCCAAGCCACGCAACACCTGCGCGATTCACATCGAACAACAAATCACCAGGCCACGTTGGGCTCTCTTTGGCATCGAAGCGCGGCACGTTAAGCACGCGGCATTCGTTGGCATGCGAAGTGGGGCTCGCTTTGGCATCAAAGCGAGGCACGTTAAGCACGCGGCATTCGTTGGCGCGCGCCGGCAGCGCGGTTGCAAGCCAAAGACATGTGCAGATGGCTATGTGCTGTTTCATCGCCCCTTACCTGTAGTCGACTTTGTAAATTTCCCAAACGCCATTTGAACTAACATGCTGCTCCCACACAACGACAACATTGCCAGCGCAATCGACGGCGACCGCGGGCGGGCCGCTCGCGCCGTTCAATCCCTCCAAAAGAACTGCGGGTTGCCAGTTACCGTCGGGTGTGTATATCGCGGCGTAGATCGATTGATCGCCGGCCAGAGCTTGTTGTTGCCAAACCGCTACCATGCCGCCGTCGTGGGTGCCACGCAGCGTGAGGTTGGTTGACGTAGCGTTTGCAAGCCCCGTCCTCGAAAGCAAAACGGCATTGCAGTTGCGCGTCATGCAGGCCCAGGTACCGTATTCGTTGACTCCCACAATGCGCGGGTCAGCACCAAGGTCGTTGTTGGCTTCGATTGAGGTCAAACTACCGTTAAGCGCATACGTCGATGGGCCAATCTCGGCGGTGTCACCCGCGGTGTATTGCACAAATGTGAAATCGCGCATGCCGCCTGTGTCAGGAACGAGCACAACCGACACTCGCTTGTCGTCATTGATGGCAACTGCCTGCGCCGAGACAGTATACTTCTGCGTGATGGCTCGCTCCGCGCTCCATCCGTTTTCTACGGTCCATTCGCGTGTAAAGATCGAGTGAGTGCCATCGAATATTTGAGGATTGGTTGTATCGTATACAACTACGAGATCTCCGCGATGGTTGAGAGCGAGCTTAAAAGACGTTACGATCTTAGTTGCCATACGCTCGAAAATCTTTTCGGCCCCTAGCCAACCGTCCGATGCGGTGTAGCGATTGACCCAAAGCTCGTTAGCGGCTCGTAGCACAAGAAAAATGTCGCCCGCGTCGTTGCTTGCGACTTTCGATTCGTATAGCGACGACACCGACATAACGGCGGGTGACACGGTCTGTGGATCTGACCACTGATTCGAAGACTCATAGCGAGCACTCGTGATGGGCGCTTGCGCCATGCCATAAAACTCGTGACTAACCTGAGTTG
>JBGAKI010000048.1:0-24373 GCA_044224525.1 Polyangiales bacterium
ACCGACAGCTTCTTGCTACTGACTCCCACTAATCACCTCCCGAGCATGCGCCGCGTGACAGATACTCAGCTACTATACTCGGAAGAACCTCAGTGCTGATGGGTTTTGCAATATAACCGTCACATCCCGCCGCAAGCGCCTTCTCTTCATCACCTTTCATGACGTATGCAGTAAGAGCGAGGATGATAATGTTTCGATAACGAGAATCGGTCTTTAACATTTTCGTTAATTCAAAGCCATCCATGCCGGGCAGCTGTAGATCCATTAGGATCAAGCAGGGCTCGCATGTACGCAACACCTCAAGCGCTTCGATGGCATCACTTGCGGTAACTGTGGCATATCCACCTTGACCAAGCACCACACGTGCCAGCTTCAGGTTTGTCGCGTTATCGTCTACGATCAATATGGGCTTGTCGCTCATGGTTCAACACAGTTCTAAACGACGGATGCCGTCTGTTGTGTAGCTCCATTCTCACGAATACCCTAATTGGGGCGCCCTTCCAAGCCAAAGTTTTGCAATCGATCAACGACTATCGCGCAACGCAGTCGTCTTCAAACGCAGACCGTTAAGGCGAATAAACCCTGTGGCGTCTGCTTGATTGTAGACATCGTCCTTTTCAAAGGTAGCGATATCTTGGCGATAGAGGCTCTTGTTCGAACGTCGGCCCGTGACCATGACGCTGCCCTTGTAGAGCTTCAAGCGCACCTCACCACTCACATTAAGCTGCGAATGGTCGATCAGCGTTTGTAACGCTTCACGCTCGGGCGAAAACCAGAACCCGCGATAGATCAACGCGGCGTATTCGGGCACCAAGCCGTCTTTAATGCGCAGCACTTCGCGATCGAGCGTCAACGACTCGATGGCGCGGTGCGCTTTCAACAACACTGTCCCACCGGGGGTTTCATACACGCCGCGTGATTTCATGCCGACAAAACGATTTTCGACGATGTCCACACGACCCACGCCATGTTCGCCAGCGATCTTATTGAGCTCGGTCAAAAGCGCCGCGGGCGAAAGTGCTTTGCCATCGATCGCCACAGCGTCACCTTTTTCAAATTGAATGACCAACTCTTTGGGTGCATCGGGTGCTTTGGTGGGATCTTGCGTCAGCAAGAACATGTTCTCTTTGGGCTCGGCCCAAGGATCTTCAAGCACGCCGCCTTCATAGCTGATATGCAGAAGATTGCCGTCCATCGAATAGGGCTTTTCTTTGGTCACGCCAATTTCAATGCCATGCGTTTTGGCATAAGCGATGCAATCTTCACGTGAGCGCAGGTCCCACTCGCGCCACGGAGCGATCACTTTCAAACTAGGATTTAAGCGCGCAGCACCAAGCTCCATGCGCACCTGATCGTTGCCTTTACCAGTGGCGCCATGGGCGATGGTGTCGGCGCCCACTTCACGCGCACAATCGACCAATGCTTTGGCCAAGATCGGACGCGCGATCGAGGTACCCAGCAAATACTCACCTTCGTAAATGGCATTGGCACGAAACATGGGGAACACATAGTCGCGCACAAACGCTTCGCGCAGATCAGGTATCTGACAGCTGACCGCGCCGGTCTTGAGGGCTTTGTCTTTAACGCCGCTTAAATCATCCGGTTGGCCGATGTTCACACACAGCGCCACGATGTCGACTTTATACTGCTCTTTGAGCCAGGTCAGGATGATCGACGTGTCAAGGCCACCGCTATACGCGAGAACGATTTTTTTAGGAGTGTGTTGGCTGCTCATATGCCGCGCAATATACGCGAAAAGCGCACACTTTCAAGCGCCCGCCGACACCTAAGCATGCCGACCCAAAAAGGGCTTACTCTGATAATTCAGGTTCCTGACAAACCTTGCTCCAAAGCTCCTGTGTCATCTGGAACACAGAAAGCAGCAAGCCATAGTAACTAACTTCTTTTGCACGTTGCGCGAACTCAAGCCCCGGGCATTTGCTGTCTTCCGGACTCGATTTTGGGCGCGCATACGTGGTGAGCACCAAACCGGTCGGTGTGCCATCGCTCACAATTGTCAGCATTTGATCCAGCTTCACACCTTCAAGCCCAGTAAAATAACCTGGCAGTAGCGCATCGATAACGGGGGTATAGCTATCTTCAAGCCACGACATGCCCGGTATTTGAACGAGTCCTGGCAGGGTGGGCTGAGCCAGAACTTTCTTAATGTCGCCAGTAAAGCGTATCGCCGAAACATACTGCATCAACGCCATGCCATGTTCTTTATACATGTTCGCAAGTTCCATGCCCACCGGATGGCTTGGCTCCCACATGCGAATCGGTTCAAAATCGCTCAGCCGAATATAGTCACCCATCTGCGACATGTTCACCATATAACGTTTAAAATAGTCATCTCCAAGCTTACCCGTAATAGCGTCCATTCGCGTTTCGGCGAGTGTCACAAAAAACTCGAGCAACTTTGGGCACACCTTGGTTTGAATCGCGGTGACCAGTTCGCATTTGTTTGGATACCAAAGCGATCCGTCTGGACAACGAACCACCGCTTCGTCAGGTGGCGCCGGGCTTGGCGTATTCGCCATCGAAACGCCTTGAACCATGAAGATCGAAAGCACTGTAAAACCGGCAAGGCTAAGTTTATGCATGCGCAAGGAATGCCACAAAAGATACATGCGGCAATGCTTCCGAGTTAAAGGGCAAGAACGGCCCTTAAACGAGCGAATTGAATGCTTCAAAACGTTATTTGTAAGCAACTCGATCAACCGAACTTGACAGAATGTTTTGGGATCCAGGAACCTGGTTTTTAAACCTACCCCTTCGTTTCATGGATAGGCCGTCGAAAAGAAAGCTTAGTTGGCAGAAAATCTTGAGCGCGCAAGTCGAGCGCCGCAGCGCGCTTCGATTGCGCTTGTGACTCGTGCATCTAACTCTATGAATATCGCGTCGCGTTCAATCGAGCCTTCTTGCAAATTCGTCGGACAAGCCTGCGAGGGCCTTAGCTGAGGAAAAAATAAGCGTTCATATTGATTGTCGTTATAGGATATCGAATAGATATTGTCCTGGCTATCGGTGTATTCGATCACGACGTCCCAAAGCGGGTCTTCAAACATCGGTGGGTTGCTGTCGATAGACGAAATGTCTCGACCGTATATCCAAGCTTGAACGACATCCACTTCTGGTTGCCGATTGAGCCAGTTCACAAAATTCTTCACATCTTCTTCGGCGACGCATGCCGGGTTTTTAATCGGAGAGATAAACGCTTCAGTAATAGTGATTTTACAATCGCTCGCATTTACGCTTCTTTGTTCGAGTAAGAAATCAGAAAACGAGAGTTGGCAGCGCATACCGTCTTCGGGCCTATGATCCTCAACGTTCGACCCAAGCGAAGCTGGGGTCGACTGATCAACCGGGACTCGCGCCTCGCATGAACAACAACAAAAACCAAAGAACCATCCAAATAAGAAACCCACGCACTTCATAACAAATACAACTAAAAAGAACCGAAGTTTAGCACACTTAATCAAGAAAGCTTCCGCCGCGATCGTTTGAAAGGAAAGCTCCTTTGGGAGACTTGGCGAGGCTCAAATTTTCTAGGCGTTTACGAGCCGCCATTGAGCATTTTCTTTCGATATTTTGCGACCTACTTTTGTCACTTCACTTAGGGATGAAAACATGTTCGCTGCCGACACCAACCTTAGCGAAGAGGTGCCCCCCGGATGGGTGAGTTTTATTATTGTTAACAACCAGTCAAGAGATGTTTATATGGACAGGCACGCACCGTTTGTGTTGTTTAGAAATGGCGAGCGAATATCTATCTACGAACCTCTCGGTTACCGCACTGTTTGCGGCCAACCTACATAATGGTCGATGGACTTAGCGCGGGTCAAAAACGAGTTGTTGCTTGAAGCAGAAAGGTTGCCGGGTGTGACGGTTTCGTTGACGTCGAAGATGGTAACGTTGGCTTAGAGATAGAATATTCAAACGAATTCGCGGACTGGCAAGAGCACCTGTGCAGATATCAAGTGCGATGGTCGCTTTGACCGAATAGACTTTTTAATGGCCAGTGAGTGCTTGTGCGCATTCTTGCCTGACGAGGTTTTTCACTGATAACCTGCCTGGTGTTCAGGAGGGTCTATGAGTCAATTTTTTCGAAGCGTGGTGTTGATCGGTTTATTGAACGCGTGTGGAAGTAATCACAACGGGGCCGCTAACAATAACAACAATATGAGCGGGGGATCGACGGCTCAAGTTAAGGTTGCTTTCACACAGCAAGCAGCATCGGCGTCGTTCTGGCGCAGCTTACCCGAGCGCGCAAAAAGTCTTTTATTAAGCAAAGCGTTCGCAGACCCCGTCGGACCAACGTCGTTGACACCAGAATACTTCGGCATGAAGCTTGTGGCTATTTATATTACGCCAGATATCGATATGAATCAGAACAATGTTGGCCTAGACGGGGGCCCCGCACGGACGCAAGCGATTTGGGCTGCGCCGGTGTGTCGAGTGCAGAGTGGCGGAAACGAACAAGGGATTAATTTTGGCGCGTGCGATATTGAGCTAGGGGAAAGCGGGTCGTCGTCGGGAATGCCCATCACACTTCTAGTCGATACATTTTTTGATTTCGCCGCGAGCGATGTTAACACGCAGCTCAACTCGCAGCATTTGCCTATCACCGCGGGTCTTTACAAGTATATTCGCATCTCGTTTGCAGGCGCCGCTGGCGGTATGGCCGGAGGCGGCACGGCTAAGACCATTAAATTTTGGCATGCAGATATGGGCGGCGCCAACGCCGACGACGGGGTCTTAAGCGGAAAAAATCAGTTACGAAAGATTGATGTCAAAAACGTTGCTTTAGGGAGTGAAGGCATGAACATCGAAGCAGGAAGAACCCTCACTCTGTCGCTGAGCTATTCGCTGACGGATGCTATTCAAGTGTATGATGCGGCCTCTATCGGTATTACCGGCGATTGCACTGAAGACATCGGTGGCAAGATTTATTGTATTAATATTCCCACCTTTACGCCTACGCTCGTAGTTGAATAATTAACCTGAGCAGGGCTTGGTTTGTCACGCGCCAAGCCCTAATGGGCGCCTTAAAAAACAGAAGCGGCAAGCGCTGGTTACGGTCGTGGGCACGCGCAAAACACATGCAATAACCAGAAAAATCGCTTGGTGCATTAACCGAACGTCCATGGCGCGCAAACGGCAACGCGCCACGCTAGCTCGAATACGAAAAACCTCGATTCATACGGCCATGACCATCCTCTCAAACCCGTTTAAAAAGAGAAATTGCCCAAAGTTATCCAAGGGTAGTTAGACAAGGTAATTCCGAGCACTATCAGTAAAAGCTGGATATCACGTATCCTCGCGGAGGTATAGCATTAGATACCTTATCAAACTCGAGGAAAATCCATGACGCACGCCAGCATACTTAAAAACAAGACCTATTTTCAAAAGTGCTTGACCGACATTTTAGCAACCACCTTCGTCATGACGCAGGTTCTTATACTGGCGTGTTCAACCAACACTCCAATAGAAGAGTACGATTCCGGCAGCGCAGCTTCGGCTACCGCCGCGTCGCTGTGCGACGGCTATGCGCGCGCTCTCTGCGCAGGTCAAGAAACCCTCAGCACAGATCTTATGCAGGTTCTCGGTCCGTGTTCACCCAGCGCATGTAACAACACCGACTTAGCGCAAATCAGCCAAGACACCGTGAAAACCTTCGTCACGGTCTTGCACGGTGAACATAATCTCACGCCGCTCACACTCGATGCGTGGATCCCCAATGCATCACCGCTGGTGGCGCAGGGCACTCGGCACATCTTCGCGGGTCGTGATGTAGCGGCTGTCTCTGAACCACTTGCTAATTTTGCAGCTACACAACCCAACCTTAGAACCCTTTTGCTTCAAGAAATACCCGGTAACGATGCGCACACCGATTTAAAGCCAGGTGAAAAAGAAGTTATCGACACGCGCACCAACATGTGCACTTTTGCCGAAAAGGCCATAGCGCATGCAAGACTATTGTGCACCAGCGTACCGCTTGACAGCAGCAACACTGGCTTCTCGGCATTCGTACCGCAAGACTTCGATGCCATGGGTTTCGCAAGTTATGTATGCGACCAAGAGACCACTGGATCTAACCTGGCCAAAGAAAACGCATGCGCCAATGCTATCCAAAAATGTAAAACAGCAGCTGCAACGGATCTAAGCGCGCTCTGCCCCGAAGGCAGAAGAGCCGGAGTATATCTAAATTGTCCCTCAACCTGCGATTAAGCAAAAAACGCGACGTACGTCACGAAATGCCCTGGCAACGGTTCACAGATGCGAAGCAACTCGAACGCATCGCGCACGATGTTTTGAATCAATGCGTAGTCCGTTGCGTTCTCATCAAAGCACAACTTTACCAAGGACAAGATCACCGAGGGTAAGTGCACACCCCACACCCGCCGTGGTATATGTACACGCGGTGGCGCCCTCAGACATATTTAGACACTCACTTCAGAAGCGTTTCGGAGTCGACGACTTTCGTCCTTGGCAACGCGAAGTAATCGATGCGTTGCTTGTTGCGCACCGCCAGGTACTGGTGGTTGCGCCCACTGGCGGCGGCAAATCGCTTTGTTATCAGTTTCCAGCCACCGAACTTGAGGGCACAACCATCGTGATCTCGCCGTTGATCGCGTTGATGGAAGACCAAGTAAGGGGATTAGAAGCGCGCGGCATTGCAGCGACTTGGCTTGCTTCGTCCGTCGATAAGCACGTTCAACGCGAACGCGAAGAGGCGTTGCGCGCAGGCCGCTACAAGCTTCTGTATCTTGCGCCCGAGCGCCTAACCGCCGACACCACGATGGCGCTGCTTCAGCAACTTCGACCTCAGTTCATTGCCGTCGATGAAGCGCACTGCATTTCGCAGTGGGGCCACGATTTTCGCCCCGACTATTTGCGCGTCGGCGAGATGATCGAAACACTCAAACCCAAACACGTCCTTGCTTGCACTGCGACGGCCACGCCCTTGGTGCGCGAAGAGATTCTGACAGGGCTTCGCCTGCCAAAGGCCGACACCATGGTGGTGCTGCGCGGTTTTGCTCGACCGAATCTACATCTAAGCGCTGAGTTTGTCGAAACAGCTAAAGAGCGTCAGGTGCGCGTGCTCGATGCCCTAAGCGAAACCATTAAAGATCCCAAAGAACCCTGTGGCGCAGCGATCATTTATGCAGCGACGCGTAAAGGCGCAGAACAGATGGGCGCGGTGGTTCAAGAAGCAGGCTATCGCACCGCGGTTTATCACGCTGGTTTAGACGCCGACACGCGGGCACGCAGCAACCGTTTTTTTTCTGAGGGCAAGGTTGATGTGGTGGTTGCCACCAATGCCTTTGGCATGGGCATCGATCGCCCCGATATCAGACTGGTATTGCATATCCAGTCGCCCGGTTCGATCGAATCGTATTATCAAGAAGTGGGCCGCGCAGGTCGCGACGGGCAACCCGCCCACGGCATCTTGCTTGCGTCGATGGCCGATTTTGGTCTACGGCGACGCCTGCTCGAGCTCAATCATTCTGCCGACGAGATGGTGCGACCTTGGAAGTTATTTTTAGACCTCATGCGCTATGCCGAAGCGGGCAGTTGTAGGCACGATTTTATTTTGCGCTATTTCGAAGATGAACAAGAACTTTTGGGTGGCTGTGGCCACTGTGACGTTTGCGAAGCGCTCGAGCAAAGTGGTGAAGCCACCACCGATGGCGCGTTGGTTAACGAAAATGACGCGCTGATCGTGCGCAAAGCCTTGGCGGGTGTGGCGCGCGTGCAGGCACGCGTGGGGCTTACCTCGGTGGCTGAAATGTTACAAGGTGCCCAGACGGCGCGCCTCAAGCGTCTTCGCTTAGAAGGACTCAGCACCTATGGGCTGCTGAAAGACTATTCCCGCGAATGGATCATCGCACTTTTACGCCGTTGCATTACAGCAGGCCTCATCGAGCTTGCTGGATCCGAGTTTCCAGTGGCGCAGCTCACACACGTCGGTTGGGACGTGATGCAGTCCAAAACACCAGTCAGGGTACTCTTGCCCGGCCTAACGACAAAAACACCAAAAAAGAAGGGGGCGCCACGAGACAAACAGCCCTATGCCAAGCGCCCAACCCAAAGTGCCCCCGCGGCTGAATTAGCCCCGGGCGATCAGATGCTCTTTGACGCCTTGCGCGTGGCACGCCTCGATCTCGCTAAAACCAAAGGTGTGCCCGCTTATGTCATTTGTCACGATCGCACCTTGCGCGAAATCGCTGTTGCTAAGCCGCTCGATCACAGTGCCTTGGGTACGCTGCACGGCATGGGCCCGGCCCGTATGGAAGCGCTTGCCGACAGGTTTTTAAGCGTTGTGCATGAGGTGGTCGGCGGCACGCATTCTGTGCTATGAACAGCCGCATGAGCGCCCAATATTGGTTGGTCAAATCCGAACCCGAGGTTTACAGCATCGATGATCTCAAGCGCGACGGCAAAACCCGGTGGGACGGTGTGCGTAATTTTCAGGCCCGCAACAATCTACGCGCCATGAAAAAGGGCGACAAAGTTCTTGTCTATCACTCACAATCCGATAAAGCCGTGGTCGGCGTGAGCGAAGTTACGAAAGAAGCCTATCCAGACCCCAAAGACGATAATTTCAGCGCCGTTGATCTAAAGTTTGTCGCCAAACTCAAGCAACCCGTCGCATTAAGCGCCATCAAGACCAATAAAGAGCTGACAGGCCTGCAGCTCATCACACACTCACGCTTGAGTGTCATGCCCGTCAGCGCCGATCACTATCAAGTCTTAACCAAGCTCGCCGAATGAAGCTCGAACAGATACCTCACTATTCGCTCAAGAAACTTTTCTACGAGCATCGCTACCGCTATGCCTTGGGCTTTGTGCTATTGGCTGCTTATCAAGTGGCTCAATATTTGTTCGATATGCGCCTATTGCGCGCGATCGACATCGCCACCCAAGAACATGATTCAATCGTTGCACGTTTGGGACTCGAGCTTATGGCCATCGCTGCGGTGGCGCTGGTCGTTCGCATTTTTTCACGCACCGTGGTTTTCCACGCTGGACGCATGACTGAATATGATTTGCGCGAAGTGTTGCTCGCGCAAATCCATCGCCTCGGTGCCGCAGCGCTGACCCGCTTCTCAAGCGGTGAAATCCTCAGTCGCATGACCAACGACGTCACGCAGGTGCGCTTGTTGCTTGGGTTTGGTTCGCTCAACGCAATGAACACCTTGATGGGTCTAGCCAGTGCGCTGGCGGTGATGTTTCGCATTTCGCTCAAACTCACACTCGCCACCATGTTGGTGTTGCCGCTTTTGATCATCGTTACGCGCTTTATCTCGCAAGCGATGTTTCGCTACACCCAGCTTAACCAAGAGCGTCTGGGGAAACTGAGTCAACAAGTGCAGACCGATCTTAGCGTTTTTCGGGTTATTCGCGCATACGGTCTGGAACATAACCGCGCTACACATTTCGAAGACACCAATCGTGACTATCTCGATGCGAGCCTTAAGCTTGCGCGTTCACGCGGCGCCATTGGCCCCGTGATGCAAACCTTGGGAGCACTTAGCGTGGTGGTGGTGCTTTGGTATGGCGGAACACTGCTTGCACAACACAGTGTGTCAACGGGCGGTTTACTTGCCTTTTTCCGAGCATCGTTGCGCTTGACCTGGCCCTTAACATCGCTTGGGTTTGTGATCGCGATTTTGCAGCGCGGTCGAGCGTCTTTTCAGCGCATTCTACATATTCTTGAGTTGACGCCTGAGGTGCAAGATGGCGCGTCGAGCGCAGTGCCAAGCACCTACGACCTACGCGCCGACAATTTGAGCTTTTCGTACGGCGAGCGCAAAGTGCTCGATCAGGTAAGCTTTAACCTGAAGCCCGGGCGCTCGCTTGCGGTGGTGGGTCGCACAGGCAGTGGAAAGTCAACCCTTGCAAGTTTGCTTTTACGCTTGCTGCCGACACCCAAAGCGAGCGTCTATCTCGATAACAACGACGTTTGCGACTTGCCTCTTGAAACAGTGCGTCATGCCATTGCTTACGCGCCCCAAACGCCTTTCTTGTTTTCGTCATCGGTCAGCGACAACTTGCGTCTTGTGCTGCGCAATCCCGAAGAGTCGATCGAACGCATCGAACAAGTTTTAGATCAAGCGCATGTGCTTAGCGAGATCAAGGACCTACCTCAGGGCATCGATACCGTGGTAGGCGAGCGCGGCGTGCAACTCTCGGGCGGACAGAAGCAACGCTTGGCGCTTGCGCGCGCACTGCTTTATGACTCGCCGGTGATGGTGCTTGACGACCCGCTCAGCGCCGTCGACAGCGAAACCGAACGCTATATCCTTGACGTGATTCGTAATCTTAAGGGGCAACGCAGCTTGCTGCTAATCACGCATCGAATTGCCGCCGCCGCACAGTGCGACGAGGTGATTGTCCTCGATAGAGGCCAAGTCGTTGAACGCGGCACGCCGCAATCGCTATCGAGCGCATCCGGCATTTATCGAGCCATGCTCGAAGAACAAAGAAGAGAGGAAGCGCTCGCCGCGCTCGCTTAGTATGCAAGGTTCATTAGCCACAACTGAAGCATCAAAGGCTGCAAGGGGTTCAACGTCAGGCAAACAGCCCTCGCCCAAAAAGGTCCCGGCGTTTGAACAAGAAGGCGCCTTTATTGGCGGCTTTGACAAAGATCTCTTCTTTTGGGTTTGGCGGGTGCTGGGTCCTTATCGCAAGCAGCTTGGGCTTTTCGTCGTTACGCTCTTGTTAACCACGGTGTTCGCGCTGCTTAGGCCCTTGGCCATGCGCAGTCTACTTGATGAAGGTGTGATCAAACATCATGCGAGCAGCCTAACGCATTATGGGTTGGCGCTGCTGGGCCTGGTGCTGGCAGAGCAGTTCTTTGGTTTTATTCAGATCTATGTCATTCAACTGGTTGGTGCACGCGTCTCGAGCGATTTACGCACGCGCCTGTATCGGCATTTACAAACGCGCAGCGCACGTTTTTTTGATAATCAGCTCGTCGGTAGGCTGGTCACACGCGTCACCAACGATGTCGACGCGCTGGGCGAGCTCTTTTCCTCGGGTTCGTTGAATGCCATCGGTGATCTCATTCGCGTCATCGGCATCGTGTGCCTGATGTGGATTCTCAATATCAAGCTCACTTTGATCGCAGCGATTGCGTTTCCCCTTGTGGCGTTGCTGGTGTGGTGGGTGCGCGGTGCGCTCAGGCAATGCTTCCGCGAGATTCGCCAGTACACCTCCAAGATGAATGGCGAAGCGTACGAACAAGTTAACGGCATCGCGGTCATTCAAGCCTTTTGCGCCGAAGAACGTAAAGCGGTTGAGTTTGCTGCGAGCAATATCGCTTATCGTGACGCGAACCTAAAATCAATCAAATATGAAGCGATTCAAGATGCCGCCATCGAGATGGTGGCGGCCCTATGTTTAGCGTGCATCGTGATGGCGCTTGGTATCGTCGATGCCAGTTTCGGAACGGTGGTCGCATTTAATGCATTCATCACGCAGCTCTTTGAACCACTAAGTCTACTCGCGCAACGCTACACGCTATTACAAAGCGCCATGACGGGCGCCGAGCGCATTGTCTCCTTGCTTAATGTGAATGAAGAAGATGCTCCTAGCACCTCTGAGGTTGCATCGCCGCCCCTCTCGACGAGCCCAAGGCCCGTCGTCCAGATGCACAACCTCACCTTTGCCTACAATCAGGATCGACCCGTTCTAGAAGCCATCAACATCAACATTGCCCACGGCGAAAAGGTAGCGTTGGTCGGGCCGACCGGCTCTGGTAAAACAACCCTTTCAGCGCTGATGATGCGCTTTTATGACGTGGCGCCTGGCATGCTCATGATGTTTGGAAACGATATTAACGTTCAAGATGTTCAAGCGTTGCGTCGCCGCATCGCTTGGGTGCCACAAGAAATGGCGCTGTTTCCCACCACGCTTTGTGAAAACATTGCCCTGGATGCGAGTGCCGACATGAATAAAGTGCAGTCGATCCTTGAAAACATTGGCGCACTCGACTTGCCGGCGTTTAAGAACTGCGCCCTTGACGTGCCTTTGCTTGAACAAGGTGTCAATTTCTCGCAAGGTGAGCGACAGCTCATCGCGATGGCGCGTGCCATGTACCGCGACAGCGAACTCGTCATTTTAGACGAGGCCACCTCGAGCCTGGATTCATTAACCGAAGCACGCATGCAGCGCGCCACCGATGAGCTACTCAAAGGTCGAAGTGCATTGATCATCGCGCACCGTCTGAGCACCCTGCGCGCCGTCGATCGCATCATCGTATTGCAGCGCGGCCACGTCATCGAAAGCGGCAGCTACACCGAGTTGCTGAAACAAGGTGGCCTCTTCGCCAAACTTCACGCCCTCCAAACCCACAACTAACCCTTCGCCCAAGTGCGCCTTAAGCAAAACGATTTACCGCCTGCAAAAGCGCCTTAAGCAAAACTACTTGGAGTTTTGCGAGTATCAGCACTTTTGCGAGTACTAAGCATTGCCAATCACACCACAAAACATGCGGTGCGTGCGCGACAGGGTCTCGACTTGTTCTTTAATCGCATTGATGTCGCGCGCGCTGAGCTTCTCGCGTGCTTTGTCGACAAGCTGCCTTGCCTTGACCACCGCGTCGCGACCGAAATCGCTATTTTGCACTTCCTGTTCAACACGCGGAAACAGCTTTTCAATTTCGCTGATCAGTCGCTCTACTTCTTGCACAATGCGCTGCTCTTCTTCGCTGGTGCGACGGTCAACCATATACTGCGAGGCCTTTTCCACCATCTCTTTGACCTCATGCTCGGTCAAGCCGCTGGTGGCTGTGACAGTCGCGTTTTGTTCCTTACGCGTTTCAAGGTCCTGCGCGCGCACATTGACGATACCGTCAGCGTTGATCTCGAAAGTGACCTCAACCTCGACTTCGCCTGCTTTGGCGCGCCGCAACCCATCGAGCGCGAACTCACCAAGTAAGTCGTTCTCTTTGGCATCTTCTGATTCACCCTGCATTACCAAAATCTTCACCGCCGTTTGATTGTCGCGAATCGTGGTGAAGGTTTTTGAACTTTGCGTAGGCACGGTCGTGTTTTGTGGGATGATCGCTTCCACCTTGCCGCCCGAGACCATAATACCCAAAGTGTGGGGCGTGACGTCGAGGAGCACGGTCTTGGCTTTTTCGTCGACCAGCGACGAGCCTTGAATCGCAGCGCCCACGGCGACCACTTCATCAGGATGCACGCCTTTACATGGTTCACGGCTAAAATATTCGCTGACAATGCGCTGCACCAAAGGCATGCGCGTCATACCGCCCACCAGAATCACTTCTTGAATATCATCGGGCTCAAGATCAGCTTCCTTTAGCGTTTTCTTACAGATTTCAATCGTGCGATCAGCCAAATGCCCGCACAGCTGTTCAAGCTGTGCGCGCGTCAACTGGCGCTGCAAATGAAGTGCTTGGTTACCCTCGCCCGACATAATGAAGGGTAGGTTGATCTCCGTTTCGCTCGCCGTCGATAGCTCACACTTGGCGCGCTCGGAGGCATCTTTCAAACGCTGAAGCGCCATGCGATCTTGCCTAAGATCAATTTTATACTCACCCGAGAAGCCTTCGATAAGCCACGTGGTGATGCGTTGATCAAAGTCCTCGCCGCCCAAGAATGTGTCGCCGCCCGTGCCGATCACACGAAACACACCTTCACCACCGATTTCCAGAATCGAAATATCGAAAGTGCCGCCACCCAAATCATAAACCGCCACGGTCTTGTTAATGTTTTTGCCAAACCCGTACGCAAGCGCAGCGGCGGTGGGCTCGTTGATAATGCGAATCACATCAAGCCCAGCGATCACGCCCGCATCTTTGGTCGCTTGGCGTTGACCGTCGTTAAAATACGCAGGCACGGTGATCACTGCTTTGGTCACTTCGTGACCCAAATAGTCTTCGGCGATGATCTTCATTTCTTGAAGCACCATCGCGCTAATCTCAGGAATGCTATAAATCTTGCCGCGCAGCGAAATACGCGGATCGTTGTGTGGACCTTCCACGATGCGATACGACGTCAACGCCGCAATTTCTTGCACGTGCGGATGGTCCCATTTACGACCAATCAAACGTTTGGCTGCATACACGGTGTTCTCAGCGTTGGTGATCGCTTGACGTTTGGCGATATGCCCAACCAACCGTTTGCCGCTTTCGGTAATGGCGACCATCGATGGCGTTGTTTTGTAACCCCCTCGATTTGCGATCACCGTCGGCATGCCGTTTTCTACGATCGCTACGCAGGAGTTGAATGTGCCAAGGTCGATTCCAAGTACTGTTTCCATGGAATGTCTAATTTATCAGTCTTTTGCCTTTTTTAGAAGATCTCGGATCATTGGATTCTTCGAATCTAGTTTTAAGGCGATCTCAAGCTCCCGCTTAGCGTTCAGTCTGAGGCCCGCTTCAAGCAAAATACGCCCAAAAACCATGTGTGCATCGGCGTCTTGCCTTAAACGCAGCACGGCTTCCTGCGCGTGATCGCGCGCCTTATGCAGATCGCCCGAGTTATAATAAGCCTCCGCCGCGCGTTTATGGGCCTTGCCATCGTCGGGGCGACCCGCGGTAACCTTCGCCCACGACGAGGCCGCCGCCGCCCAAAGATTCTGCGATTCCTCGTAGATAGCCTGCTTTTCGTAGTCAGCAGCCAGTTGCTGCAAGGCCAAATTTCGTACGCGACGATATTCCGCATTCACTTTGTTATCGCTGGGCACTAGATCGCACGCCAAGCGCAAGCTGTTCATTGCCTCGACATAAGCTTTGGCTTGTTCAGCGATTTGAGCACGCTCAAGCAAGGTTGCCACCTTATCGCGCCCACCAGTGTGTTCGGCAACCGTCTTAAGCGACGCGGCAAGATTGCGCAACGCTTGTTCACGTCGACCTGGATCGGACACGGCGCCAGGCACCGGTGATTTGGGCGTTGGCGTATTGGGTTTGGGTGTGGTTCCGGTGCGTGGGTTATGCGGCGGGTTGCTAAGCATGCGATGAATGCGCGCCGCCGCGCGACGTTTGACAGCATCCGCATCGCGCGCTGCATCATGCCCCGCACTGGGTGAGCGCAGGGTTTGTGAAATGGCGCGTGGCGGTTTGGTTTCGCTTGCGTCGGACGTGATCGGTGCTGCACTTCGCCTAGCTTCCGCAAACATCTGTTGCGCTTGCTTTAGGCCATCTTGCCGCTTCAGATAAGCGTCGTATTCTTCGCGTGCGCTCTTCTTCGAGAGCACTTCATAGGCCTGCGTTAAGCGGCGAAACACCGCTTCCATACGCGCCAAATATTGGCCCAGTTGTTTGCCATAATAACTGTCCGGATGGTACACGCGCGAAAGTGAGAAATATGCATCGCGCACCTGTTCACGAGTGGCCGCACGCTCAAGGTTCAATATTTCGTAATGCGACGCGTAGGCAAGCTTTGCATAACCTTGGTCGATCACCTTGCGCACGGCCGGCTCGAGATTGTCGGGTAAAAGCGACGCCTGTTTGATGGGTGTCATCGAGCGGGTCGGTGCGTCAAACGCCGGCGCCTCGATGGTGCTGGATACTTGATGGGTGCCCGACGGCGATTGGGATGTAGCGTTTGGCTGCACAGCGCTTGTGCTTCTTGGTCGCCCCGACGAGCGCGTCACGATCGCCCATTCGATCAGTTTTTGCTTCTCGAGTTCATGCAAAATCTGCATGACATGTGTGTCTTCAAACCCGGTCATTAGCGCCAGCGCTTCGACTGTGGTGGGTTCATCGAGCTGCGAGAGCACCATGCGTTGATCGCCACTCACCGGCGTATTTAAAGAGGCGCTAGTCCGCTTAACAAAACGCGTCGTGTCTCCGTCTTTAGGCGGTGGAAACGAGGTGAGGTGACTAGACACCTCATAATGATAACCGATCGAGGTGTCGATATTCAAAGTCGCAGACAAAACCCCTTCGCGGTCAAGGGTATTCCCCCGAACGGGTCGTGCAGGGCACACTCAAGGTTGTGATACATTCGAAGTTTTTGTTGCGCTATATCAGGTTTCCCCGCAATTTTTGCGCCCTTTTGGTCAAGCGATCAGGCAGCATACACGGCAATAAGTCGATAGCTTAGGCCTTTTCCACTCTCAACAGACAAGCCCTAAACACGGGCAAGCAAATGAATCAACAGGGCCTTTTGGCTGTGTAGACGGTTTTCAGCCTCGTCCCACACGCGCGATTGAGCGCCTTCAAGCACCTTTGCGCTAACTTCTTCTCCGCGGTGCGCTGGCAGGCAGTGTAAAAAAATCGCGTCCTTGTTCGCGTCCGCCATCATACGCTCGTCGACTTCATAACCGGCGAAAGCCTTCAATCGTGCTTGCGCCTCATTTTCTTGGCCCATGCTCGTCCATACGTCCGTAGTCACCACATGTGCTTCTTTAACCGCAGCATGCGGATCATCGGTCACTGTGACCCGCGCCTTGTGTTCAGTGGCCCACGCCATGATATGTGCGTTGGGCGTATAACCTTTAGGGCACGCTAAACATAATTCGAAGTTCATCAAGGTTGCCGCTTCAATCCAGCTGTGTGCCATGTTGTTGCCGTCGCCAACCCAAGCCACTTTCAGCTGGTCGTTACGGCCAAACGCTTCGCGGATCGTTAGCAGGTCTGCAAGCAACTGACACGGGTGATGTAAATCAGACAAACTATTCACCACCGGCACGCTCGATGCAGCAGCCAGTTTTTCAACGCGATCGTGACCATGCGTGCGAAACACCACCGCATGTACAAAGCGCGAAAACATACGTGCCGTATCTTCAAGCGGCTCGCCGCGATCGATTTGTGTGTCGCGACCCATCAGCACAACCGGATGTGCGCCAAGTTCATGCACGCCCACCTCAAACGACATGCGTGTTCGCGTCGACGCTTTTTCAAACACGAGCGCAATGCTTTTTCCAAGCAGCGGCTTGGCGGCACCCGGTTGTCCGCGCGTCGCTTTGAGTTGGGCGGCGCTCGTTAAAACGTGCTCGAGCTCTTTGGCGCTTAAGTCGCGAAGCGTCAGAAAATGTTTCGTCATGGTTAACCTGAACGTTAGAGAAGACTAGCAGCTTTTATAAAGCTGCAACAAACTAGCAGCTTTTACAAAGCTCGACGAGTGCCGCCTCAATAATGCCAGTGGCTTCGTCGATGTCGCGTTCGTTGATAATTAGCGGTGGCGCTAGACGCAGCACATTGCCACCCGCACTGCCGGCAAGCAGCCCGGCATCACGCAGCTTCGCAATTAAGTCCGCATTCTTAACGCGCGCATCGAGCGCAATCCCCTGCAAGAGCCCACGACCGCGATGCCCCACGACACAGGGTGTCTTTTGATGCCCCACCATATTCTTTAGCTTTTCGGCCAAAAGTGCGCCCATTTTCGCGGCATTCTCCACCAGTTTTTCCTGTTCAATAATGCTGAGCACCGTCAGGCCCGCGCTGCACGCAAGCGGATTGCCGCCGTACGTCGTACCGTGACTGCCTGGTGGAAGCGCCGCACTCAATCGGTCGTTGACCACCACAGCGCCCAAAGGAAAGCCGCCGCCCAGCCCTTTGGCCAGGGCGCATGCGTCGGGCCACACGCCGCTCCATTCGCGCGCTAAGAACTTACCCGTGCGACCAATCCCTGTTTGAATCTCATCAAAAATCAAAAGCGCCCCACTTGCATCGCACAACGCGCGCAGCTCACGCAAATAGGCGTCGTCAGCCACGGTAACGCCACCTTCACCCTGAATCGGCTCCACGAACACAGCCGCCACTTCATCAGACATCTCGCGTTTGACAGACTCAATGTCGTTGAACGTGGCGTAGCGTACGCCGCCCATCAAAGGTGCAAACCCTTTGTGGTATTCGGGCGTGCCGGTCAAGGTCAGCGCACCCATCGAACGACCATGAAACGCGCCATGCATGCTGATCAGCACATTACGCTTGGTATCGCCGCGCTCATAGTGATAGCGCCTCGCAAGTTTGATCAACGCTTCAATGGCTTCGGTGCCGCTGTTGCAAAAAAAAGCGCGAGCAAACCCCGTCGCCGCTGTTAGCTTTACAGCAAGCTCGATCGCGCGCTCGTTGTAAAACAGATTCGACACATGCATGAGCTGCGCGGCTTGCTCACTGAGTGCCTTCACAAGGCGAGGGTGTGCATGCCCGACCGAGATCACCGCTACGCCGCCAATAAAATCTAAGTAGTTGCGCCCGTTGGCATCCCATACGCGCGCGCCTTGTCCGCGCGTCAACACAATCGGCGCACGTCGGGCGACGCCAAGTGTCACTTGGTCAGCCTGCGTGATCAGCTGTGCTTGGGTGGTCGAACTAACAAGCGAGGTGTCTTCAAAGTTTGCCATGCCGACGAAATATGCGCCGACTCGCCGCGTTATTCAAGACGGTTGATGCTTTGTCATCCGGAACAATGATGCCTGGTTTTTCAAGAGGGATGATTGCATCCGTTTGGGGCATTCCCTCCGCGAGCAAGAGCGGGGGGAACCCCCGCCCCCGCCGCTACGCGACGGGTCCCCCACCCCATGCTCGCTGCGGGAACGCCCACGCACTCCTGCAATCATCCCTCTTGAAAAACTCTCAAGGCGACAATCGCATTTTGGATTGAAAGGACTAGGCAGAGATTTCGGTGCCGATGCCGTGATCGGTAAAAATCTCAAGCAATACAGCATGCTCCAACCGCCCATCGACGATATGGCATTTCTTGACGCCACCCTTGAGCGCCTGCAGGGCGCATTCAACCTTGGGGATCATGCCTCCGCTGATCACGCCTGCTTTTCGCAAATCGCTTGCCGCGCTTCCGGTCAATGACGGGATCAGTGTGCCGTTACGGTCGCACACTCCTTCGATATCGGTCAAAAGCACCAGCTTTTCCGCGCCAATGCTCTGCGCCACTTCCGAGGCGACAAGGTCTGCATTCACATTGAGCGAACGCCCGTCGTCGTCAACCGCGATCGGAGCGATCACCGGAATGAACCCGCCGCTAATCAAGTGCTCCAAGATTTGCGGGTGCACTTCACGCACAATGCCCACTCGGCCTGGGTCGACGTCTTTACCCTGTTTGGTCTTCATGCTTTTGGCTTTATCGGCCACGATGAACGAGTCGTCCTTGCCCGATAGCCCCACCGCGCGCCCGCCTTGTTGCGTGATCAGCGACACAATTTCTTGGTTAACCTGGCCGCCAAGCACCATTTCCACCACTTGCATGGTTTTTTCGTCGGTCACGCGCAACCCATCGATACGCTCACTTACCACACCCATGCTCGAAAGCGTCTGATCGATTTGTGGGCCACCGCCATGCACCACGATTGGATGCAACCCGACATAACGCATCAGCGAAATATCGCGCGCAAAGCTCATCTGCAGCTTCTCGTCGATCATCGCGTGCCCGCCATACTTCACAACAAAACGTTTGCCGTGAAAACGACGAATATAAGGCAGCGCCTCAAGCAACACGGTGGCTTTTTCAATCAGCTCTTTCATGCGTTTCGCTCACCGTTTTATCGCAGCATTGCCCGCCGCGCCAGCCAGAAACGTCTGATCAGCGCGCGTTGGGCGACAAGTTGGGCGACAACGAGCATTCGCATTGTGACTAAAGGATATAACGCGCCAGATCCTGGTTCGCGAGAATCTTGCCAAGCTTGTCGCGCACAAACCCAGCGTCGACGATCAAGGCCTGGCCGTTCATTTCCGAGGCCTTAAACGACACTTCTTCTAAAAGTGCCTCAAGCAGGGTGTGCAAACGGCGCGCACCGATGTTTTCGGCCTGTTTGTTGGTTTCGGTGGCGCTTTCAGCCAGCGCTTCAATGGCATCGGGCTTAAAGGTGACGTCGACCCCTTCGGTTGCAAGCAAGGCTTTGTATTGAACGGTAAGCGCGTTCTTGGGCTCCGTGAGGATGCGCACAAAATCATCCTTCACCAAAGAATCGAGCTCGACGCGAATCGGAAAACGCCCCTGCAGCTCGGGGATGAGATCCGACACCTTGGCCACGTGAAAGGCCCCCGCGGCAATGAACAAGATATGATCAGTCTTGACAGGGCCATATTTTGTATTCACCGTCGAGCCTTCAACCACTGGCAAAAGGTCGCGTTGGACACCTTCACGCGACACATCAGGGCCCCCCATGCCTGTTTGTCGTCCGGCTATTTTGTCAATTTCATCCAAGAACACAATACCGGCTTGTTCCACGCGGGTGATCGCATCGCGCTGCACGCGTTCCATGTCGATAAGCTTCTGCGCTTCTTCATTTTCAATCAGGCGCCGGGCGTCGGCAACGCTGGTGCGGCGTTGTTTACCGCGACTTTGACCCATCAAGCCTGGAATACGCCCGATCATGTCCTTGATCTGTAGCTCCATGTCTTCCATGCCCTGAAAACCCATCACGGTCATTGCTGGGTTGCCCGAGTCTGCCACCTCAAGCTCAATCTCTTGTTCGTCCAACTCACCCTTGCGCAATCGCTCGCGCAGCACCTCGCGCTCGGCGTCCGACACCGCAGCATGGGGTGGCAGCGCCTCGCCATTGCTTGAAACGACAAAAGGCCCAAGCACTGTAGGCATTTGCGGCGCGCTGGCGCTATGCGCCGTGTGGTCATCACTCAGCAAATCGATCAAACGTTCTTCAGCAATTTCCTCAGCGCGCACTTTTACCTGTTCGAGCGCTTCTTTACGCACCATCTGCACAGCCGTTTCGGTCAAGTCGCGAATCATCGAGTCGACATCACGGCCCACATAACCCACCTCAGTAAATTTCGATGCTTCAACCTTCACGAAAGGCGCATGCGCCAGCTTGGCCAAGCGACGCGCTATCTCGGTTTTCCCCACGCCTGTGGGGCCAATCATGATGATGTTCTTGGGCGCAATCTCATCGCGCAGCTCGGGCGCCACCTGTTGGCGTCGCCAGCGATTGCGCAGCGCAATCGCCACGGCCCGTTTGGCTTTATTCTGGCCAACAATATAACGATCAAGCTCGCTCACAATTTCGCGTGGGGTAAGTTGGGACGTCATAGGTTATTCGCTCTTGAGTTCTTCTAGGTTAATGTTGTGGTTGGTATAGATACAAATGTCAGCAGCAATATGCAGCGCTTCTTCAGCGATTTCTTTGGCAGATAGCTGTGTGTGTTTAAGCAGGGCCTTGGCGGCAGCGTGCGCATAGGGTCCACCCGAGCCGATAGCGACCACTCCTTCGTCAGGTTCGATCACATCGCCCGTTCCACTTAATAAAAGCGTGGTCTTGTCATCCATCGCGATCAGCATCGCCTCGAGACGACGCAGGTATTTATCCGTGCGCCAATCTTTCGCAAGCTCGACTGCCGCTCGGGTCAGGTTGAATCGATGTTCGGCGATTTTGCTTTCAAGCCGATCAAGCAATGCGAACGCATCGGCGCTGGCGCCAGCAAAACCCGCCAGTACCCGCCCGTCGGCAAGCTTGCGCACTTTGCGTGCTTTTTCTTTAACGACCGTGTTACCAAGCGATACCTGCCCATCAGACGCCATCACCGCGACCCCGTTGCGTCTGACCGCGATCACGGTGGTTGCCCGTATTTCGTGTGTTTGCATAAGGGCGTATGAATAATCACTGGGTCGAGCCTTGTCCAGCGCCCTCCAATTGGCCCAATTTTAGCCAAGGGTGGTATATTCGCTGCGTGCAGCGTGGCCCGAAGCAATCCATTTCTGTCGCCATCTTCTTACTTATGGGATGTCTTGGGCTCAGCGGGTGTGGTCGCATCGGCTACCACGCGCTTTTTGCAAATGTGAATAGCGACTCAGGTCTCGATGGTTCACAAAACACTGACGGTTCAACCGACAATCCGCCAAACCGACCTCGCTTGTGCACGAATTGGAGTGCATTTGGGGCACCCACACCTGTTGCCGAACTAAATGGCGGTAATCTTCACGAGTTTGCTTCATGGTTTTCCGCCGATGGTCTTCGTCTTTACCTCACCACGAGCCGCGGGGATCTAGGAGCCATGACCAATGCGCCTTTCACCACGACGCGCTCCGACGTGGCTTCGCCATGGGCGGCGCTTAGTGCCCAATCGCGTATTGTTGAATTTGACTCAGCACAATCAGAGTTCGACTTGTCCGTTTCAACCAACGCGCTCGAAGCCTATTTTAGTCGACAAATTGGCGCGTTCTTCCAGGTCATTCATGCCAGCCGCGCGAGCAGTACCGACTCATGGGGCAACATTGCAGCGGATCCTGCGCTCAATCCGGTAGGGTCAACCTCAAACGCCGACGGGGTTATAAGCTATGACGGCAAAGAAATCTATGTCACCGCCATTCGATCGGGTGGGGCGGGCGGTCAAGACGTTTGGATGCATCGGCGTGCAAGCTCAACCGATCCGTGGGACGCAGGCACCATACTTTCCTCGCCTGTCAACACGAACGCCGACGACTGGGTAAACTCCATTTCGTCCGATGGACTGGAGCTTTTTGGCTATCGCGGTTCAACAGGTTCCGACGTATGGCGCGCATGGCGCAGCACGCCAGGCGACCCATGGACTGGTTTTGAGCTATTGCCTGCGGGACCCAACACCATCAATGCGAGCACAACAGAGTACTCGGCTATTATTTCGCCCGACGGCACCACACTCTACTTCTCAACCGATCGAACCGTCGCCGACGATTTTGACATCTGGCAGGCTAAACGCACCTGCTTTGACTAGTCACAGGTCGATGACCGGCCCATCGCCTCCGCACGCCGAAGCTGCTGCTTTTGCAGCTTCTAACAATGATTGTTCGTTGTGCGGGTAAATGAAGCCGAAGGGATTGGCTTGCAGACGAAGGTCTTCCAGAGCACAAGCGCTAAGAACATTCGATTCATACGAAATACCAAAACGATCGAGCGCCGGATATCTGAAATGGTGGTCGTACCATATTGTGTAGCTATAGGATACGGCAGGCGTCGGGTTCAGGGAGTCGTCTTGTGCTGCCAATGGTTCAACGGATTCAAAAGCAACCCTAACCGATTCGCGAGTGTACGTTTCAGACGTTTGAATCAATTGGTAGTTCGTCGAGGTTGCATTCGCAAACCACTGGTCTTTGGCGCGCGCCAGTAGTCCAACGGAATAGTATTTGAGTTTAATCAACTCAAAGAGCCTTCCTTTGCCGCGATCACAAAGGTGGTTTGCTTCTGTGCCATTGGCTTTCTGCGCCAGCTCTTCTGCAGCGACGTCAAGGGTCCAGCTTGCTTCAAAAGACGAACATACCGCGCCAAAATTAAGAACAGGCCCAGGAATCTCGTTCGCGCTTTGTGAATGCCCTAAAGCAGGATCATCACCAACACATCCGTTCAGCGTACCCAATAGAAACAATGCCATCATCCTGCTGACCGACAATCGACGCATAAATCGACCTCCGACAAGAGCTCTCCAGTTAGTATAGCGGCGGTGTTATCGACACGGGAGTGCACGAAACTGCACTCCATCGAGACGGCGTGCCTGACTAGAAGGTTGGTTGCTGCGTCATCAGAGCCGGTCGCGAATCGCCCATAAGTTAGGGAAAAGCGGCTTAAAGAGCGTTGCTTTCAAGAACTCCACACCTGATGATCCACCGGTGCCCACGACATTGCCAATCGTGCGCTCAACCATTTTCACATGGCGATAACGCCACTCTTGAAAGCCTTCGTCAAAGTCGACGAACTGCTCTAACAAAATGGCAATCTCAGGTCGCTCTTTATAAATCTTTAGCAACACGCGTTGCACGTCGTCGTTCAGTTGTGTGGATTCGCTGCTTGCGTGGATGGCCACATCCGGTAGTGAGCTATCCAAGGTTTTGATGTAGTGAAAGAACGCATTGGTCACGGTGGGTTCTGCGAGACGTTTTTTTAAGCGCGCATGGGCTTCTGGGTGTTCGGCGTGGTGCGCAAGCATCTTCTCGCGTTTGTAACCCAACAAAAACTCAAGATCGCGAAACTGGTAACTCTGAAAACCCGACGAACTTTCAAGGCGATTGCGAAAGCTGCGAAACGACATCGGTGACATGGTCTCAAGCACATCAAGCTGACTCACCAGCGTTTTCATCACGGTGCGTGCACGCTTAAACGTATCGATGGCTGGATAAAGTTTGCAGTCGAACAAATCTTTGCGCGCTTTTTCAAATTCGTGCACCAGCAACTTAAACCACAACTCATACACCTGATGAATGATAATAAAAAGCTGCTCATCATGTTCTGCAGGTTCTGAAAGCGGCTGCTGCAACGCGATCAGCTCATCAATTTTGAGATAACTCGAATAGGTGACGCTCTTATTCATGCGCTCACTTTGCCCCGGATCGGCATGTCGAGCAAGAACACACTAGAGCAAGGAGAAGTGGAGTTGAGGTGGGCTGGGGGAGGTCAAACAGTAGCGAACGATTCGCGAAGCCGAAGGCGTAGCGCATCCGCGGCGCGTAGC
>JBGAKI010000129.1:0-3635 GCA_044224525.1 Polyangiales bacterium
TTGAGAACCATCTTGATCAGGCGCAAAACAAACTCTAGTGGTAGTCAAACATTGGTGCAGGAGCGCGCGTTCCCCCTAAGTCTAACGCGTGCTCCTGCCTTTTTTGTCAGTTGGACGTGTTTATTTTGAGTGTCACGATGTGATTATTGACGAAAGGCGTATATGATGATGGGCGAGAGAGAAGTGGGCGTCGTACCGCGGTTGCCCACACAGATTCCCGGGCTTGACGTCATTCTAAAGGGTGGCCTCGTAAGTGGCGGCATTTATATGGTGATGGGTCGCCCGGGCGTTGGGAAAACCATTCTTGGCAACCAGCTTTGCTTTAACCATGTGAAGAGTGGTGGTCGCGCGGTGTATGTGACCCTGCTTGCAGAAAGTCACGCACGTTTACTGCTGAGCCTACATGAGATGTCTTTTTTTGATGCGAGCGTACTCGTGAACTCGCTTTCTTATATCAGCGGATATCAGGCGTTTGAAAAGACGGGCCTTGAAGGCCTTATCTCGCTGTTACGCACGATTGTCAAAGACAACAAAACAACGCTTTTGGTTGTTGACGGTTTGGTCAATACGTTTGATCCAACGCGTTCGGAATATTCTGTTAAGCGGTTCATTCACGAGCTACAAGTTTTCGTAGAAATGGTGGGTTGCACAACATTACTACTTACTGGCTCTCAAGACGCAGACACTCACTATCCTGAACGAACCATGGTCGATGGCCTCATACATCTTTCGACCATTCATGTGGGTATGAAGACGGTGCGTGAGTTGGAAGTCACCAAGTTTCGCTGCAGTGACTGCATCTTGGGCAAACATCATTTTACGATTAGCAATGACGGAGTGACCATCCATCCTAGGACTGAAGCGTTATATGGTCGAAGGCCTCCCGCCAACGTGAGACAGCGTGAATCACTGTCTATAGGAATCGAAGGGTTCGAAGATGCGTTTGATCATGGTCTTTTCACGGGCTCGACGACAATGGTTTTGGGTGCGCCGGGAAGTGGGAAAACTTTGCTGGGTCTCAATTTTTTGGCAGCAGGCGCACAAACGAACGAACCCGCGATGTATTTTGGTTTTAACGAACCCCCGATGCGACTGATAGCGCAAGCCAAGCGCATTGGAGTGAACCTTACACGCTTCGTTGAGAAGGGAATGCTTGAACTTGTTTGGCAAGCACCCTTAGAACAATATGCTGACGCACTCGGCGAGAAGTTGCTGCTACTGGTTGAGAAACGCAAAATTATGCGTCTCTTCATCGATGGACTGTCGGGTTTTGCGAATGCGAATATTCATTCGGAACGTATGGGCTCTTTCTTCGTCGCGCTGAGTAATGAGCTTCGCGCTCTGGGCGTGACTACAATTTTCTCGGAGGAACCGCGCGATTTGTTCATCTCAGAGCGTTATGTAGCTAACGGTGGGGTTTCTGCGGTGGGTGGGGTTTCTGCTGTCGTCGATAATATTCTTTTTCTTCGATACATTGAAGCTGATGCAACGCTTCGACGAGTGATCTCCGTTCTAAAAATGCGCGAGGGCGATTACGATTCGGGGATTTACGAGTTTTTGATTGGTGATAGAGGCATTAAGGTGACCGGAACATTCGACGCTACTAACAAAAAGACAGCGGCGCCGAAATCAGCCGTTGTAAGAAGATCTCCTGTGGCCGCGTCTACACCAGCGCGTAAACGGGCATGACATGAAGACCATCCTAATCGTCGATGATGAATTCGGAATCGTGGAAACGTTAACCGAGTTGTTACAAGACGAAGGATATGGTGTTGTGAGCGCTTCCAATGGTCGCGAAGGATTGGCATGTCTTGATGCGTCGTGCCCCGATTTGGCGATCATCGACACCATGATGCCGATTATGGATGGCCCACAAATGTTGAAAGCGATGCGTGCACTGCCCCGATATGCGCAGCTCCCTGTTGTTTTGATTAGCTCGGCACCCAAGTCCATCGCAACGCATGGATTTGATCACGGCGTTCTCTTTTTTTCTGCGTTTTTAAGGAAACCTTTTTCACTGCAAGAACTACTCAGTGTACTCACACAAATTCTGGGAGAGAACCAATGAAACGGACCCTTGCTCGCCGCAAAATACGTATTTTGTTGTTCGCCCTTATGCTCATCGGCGTTGTGCTTGCTGCTGCTTTTCTCACATTGGAAAACTTTAACAGATCACGCCAGTGGGTTGAACACAGCTATGTCGTTCGAGGAACACTTAATCGAATTGTTGAGCTCTTGATTGACTCGGAAGCGAATGAACGAGGGTACTTGTTGACCGGTTCGCCCAGTTACTTGAACGCGTTTACTAGGGTTGAAGAGCGCCTACAGGTCGAGTGGAGCAAGGTACATCAACTTGTTCGCGACAATGCTGTTCAGGTCAAGTCGTCAAATCAACTTAAGACGGCGCTCGATATGCGCCGCGCAACATTGCAGTCGGCGCTCTATCTTTGGCAAAGCAAAAACAAGCGAATTAATCCAGACCCGATTCTCCCGAATCTACAGCGTGCCAACGAACAGTTTGCAATGGCACGCAAACTTACCGGTCAGATGAGGCATGAAGAGGTTCGTCTTCTAAGGATGCGCAGCGATAGGGTTGAAAAGATGAGTCGGTTGTATCGACTGGTCACAGCATTTATTATCGGTGGTTTATTCTTGACCATTTGGCTACTAAGCCGAATTGACCGGGATATCGCGCAACGTGAAGTGTTGGCCCTTGCGCTCAAGCAAAGTGAGTCACGCTTAAGGCGCATCGCTGAATCTGGCATGCTTGGGGTATTTTACTGGAATATCGACGGTTCGATCACGGAGGCCAACGATACGTTCTTGAGTATGCTTGGGTACAGTCATGCGGATGTTGAACGTGGCGACTTAAACTTTATAGACATTACGCCAGCAAACCAGCGCGACAAAACTGCACGTAAGCTTGAAGAGATTCGCCGACGCGGATTTTTTCCGCCCTTTGAAAAGGAATATCAACACAAAGACGGGCATTGCGTGCCGATCATCTTGGGGGGTGCGTTGTTTGAAGGATCACATGACAAAGGCATCGCAGTGACGATCGATATTTCGGAGCGTCGACGTCTAGAGACCGATCGAGAGCGCACCAATCGATTTCGCGAAGAGTTTTTAGGTGTTCTTGGGCACGACTTACGCAATCCGCTCAGCAGCGTTGCAATGGCGGCGAATCTTTTGGAGCGCCGCGGCGACCTGAAGCCCGCACAGAAGAAAACGGTTGAACGAATTGCTCGCAGTGCTGACCGCATGCGACGGATGATCGATCAGCTCTTAGATTTGACGCGTAGTCGTATTGGCGGTGGGATAAGCGTCCAACGTCAGTTTGTGGATCTCGACGAGCTCACACAAAGCGTGGTGGATGAACTGGAATGCCTTTATCCGTCAAAAGAGGTGCGTGTTACGTCTCACGGCGACGTGAGCGGTGATTTTGATCCTGATCGCATGGCGCAGGTGTTGTCTAACCTGATCGGTAACGCGCTGCAGTATGGTGAACCCAATACGCCTGTCTCGATTGAGCTCGAAGGGCGTACACCGCAGGTCAAGGTTAGCATCATGAACCGCGGTAGGCCGATTGAACCAGAATTGGTCGATAGTATCTTTGACCCCTTTCGACGCGGCTA
>JBGAKI010000130.1:0-4199 GCA_044224525.1 Polyangiales bacterium
GGCAGCCATCCCCGGTTTTTATTCCCCACTATGTTGAAAATGTTTCAAATAATGCAACAGTTACTGCAAATTTTGCAGATTCTGCAATACTTCCGCTGAAATGGCTGGCGGGACACTCGGCTGACGCCGCTGAATTGACACTTTGTGTCGGCGGGAGGCTTGCCTAGTGGCGCTGATTTGGCGCATTTGCAGCGGATGGCTCCCGTATGTCCGCCGCTGTGCAATTTGTGCACTGCCGCTGCTCAAACTGCAAAAACATTTTTACCACGATCCCACGGGAGGCTTCGCACAGACACAAAGAAAGAAGAGAAAAACAAAGTGCCAAGGTGAAATCCCCCTCGATATAGCTCTATTGTAGAACAAAAGTTCAATGACTGTCAATCAGCGGGATGGTTCGAATATTCTAACCGACGGTGGTGTAGGCTGGTTGCGCTAGAACAAATATCCCTATACAATGCAATCAAAATAGGAGGGGATAATGGACACAACCAATGCCAATGTCATCTTAACGGAGATGGAGCGGTTAGGCACTGAGCAAGCCCGCAAAACCTACAGCCGTCACGGCGTAGGCGAGAACCAGTTTGGCGTCAGTTATGCCGATATGGGGAAGTTCCAGAAGAAGCTGAAAATCAACCATGACATCGCCCTCGATCTGTGGGAGAGCGGCATCCACGACGCGCAGATTTTGGCGCTGATGGTGGCTGATCCTCAAAAAGCCGACTCGGCCAAGCTGGATCAATGGGTGCAGTCCTTGACCAATTACGTCCTGAGCGATGCCTTGGGCACCTACGTCGCCAAGACGCCGCTGGCGCAGCAAAAAGCCGAAGCGTGGATTCCATCCAACAAGGAGTGGATCAGCCACACCGGTTGGAACGTGCTGGCCGACATCGCCAACAGCAGTACCACACTGCCGGATTCGTACTTCGAGCATTGGCTGGAGGTGGTTGAGCGTGACATTGACCATGCACCCAACCGCACCCGCCACGCCATGAACACCGCTCTGATCGCCCTTGGCGCACGTAATTCGTATCTGCAATCGCTGGCGGTGGCGGCTGCCGGACGCATCGGCAAGGTGAAGGTCGATCATGGCCTGACGAACTGCAAGACGCCGGATGCCGTGTCCTATATTCAAAAGACGGTTGATCACCGAATGGCAAAAGCGGCAAAAGCGAAGGTCAAAGCGTAGACTGTTTAAGGTGGCAGGGTTTGTGGGCGAGACGCTTGAGGAACAGCGAGTGTCTCGCAAATCGTTCGATAGAGTGACGGTTTTAGATCGGAGCAGCTTGCTAAAACGAGGGTTATAAAAAATACGTTAACCAATAAGAGTACTATCAACTTACCCAATCCAAATGGGAAAAGCACGATTAAACTGGCCAACACCAATATGAGGATGTCTGTAACTACTGAACTGTATGTGAAACCGATCTCTATTTTTACGAGTGTTTGATTATCGCTTTGCCGAAGCAACTGCCCATTAACTTTTCCGTGAACCCCAATCTTGCCCGTCGACGCCTTTATCCCAAATTGAATTATTCCATCCTGTTCACTTAAATCGTCGAAATAAAATCCAGCGACATTCCATATCGGAGGTCGCTTAAATCGGTATTTTTCCCGCAATGATTCTAATTGGCGAACACATTCGTCAACGGTATAAGGCGAAACGACCTCGTAGTTGGTCGTCCAAACGAGTTGCGATGAAGAAGATTTTTCTTTGGGTTTGATCGTTTTTTCCACGCTGACACAGACCATTCTTATGATGTGTTAGTTTCATCATAAGCCCGAAATCAGCGATTCAACCCTCCAATTAGAAGGGTGGTTTAAGGCGGCAGGGTTTGTGGGCGAGGCGATTTGGGAACAGCAAGTGCCTCTCGCAGGTCATCGTAAAGTACAGTTTTGAGCGGATAGCCGAAAACGAGATCGGGTAATGCGATTAGGCTAAAAAATGTAAGTGAACAGGCAAGAGCGACCAGAATTTCAAAAGTGTTTGAAGCGTGGGTTGCCAGAACGATAATGACACTCATGATCGGTAAAATGATGATCAGTTCTATGATTGAAAGTCTTTTGATACCGGTCTGGATTTTCACGCGTGTCTGCTGATCATTTTCGTAAACCAGTTGACCGTGCAGCTCCCCATTGGTTATGACTCGACTTGCGCTGCCGCTCATTTTGAACTTGAAAACCGCGCCATTATCTTCCTGCGAATCAACGCCAAAATTCTCTATAGGGAAAAATAGCCTCCAAAGTCCGCCCCTCTCATCCCGATATTTGTCGCCTAAGGCGTTAATGCGTCGGATAGCTTCGTCCATGTTATAGGGGAGAACAAACTCATATTCAGACTGCCAGAATAGCGGTGAGTCTGACCATTTTGCTTTGCGTTTAGGCTTGGCGGTTTTTTCCACGATGACACTGGTCATTGTTGTAAAGACTTATTTTTATCTTACGCCCGAAGTCAGCGATTGAACCCTCCAAATAAAAGGGGTGAAGCTGCTGCCTCACCCCTGAACCGATCTTATCTGTCAAAGACGGACGAGTCGCGAGCGTATTTCAGAATTGGTAAAATAGCCCAAAGGATAAAAGAAAGCAAAGGCGAGAGGAAAATGAGCCGCCACAATTTAAGCGACGCCCAATGGGAACTGATCCAACCGCTATTACCCGCCCAGCCCAGCGTCGGACGCAAACGCAAGCACGATCGACGGACGATCAACGGGATATTGTATGTGCTAAAAACAGGCTGTGCATGGGCGGACTTGCCGAAAGAATATGGCTCAGCCACCACCTGTTGGCGTTGGTTGGAACGCTGGTCAGCGGATGGAACATGGGAGCGCATCTGGCGTTCGCTGCTGGGCCAGTTGGAGGCAGCTGAAAAAATCGAGTGGGCACAAGCATTTCTGGATGGCAGCTTCATCCCAGCGAAAAAGGGGGATCTGGTGTCGGAAAGGCACGAGAGGGTCGCGGTACACGCCTGATGCTGATTGTGGATGGTCAAGGGCTGCCGCTGAGCGTATATGTTGATAGTGCGCAACCCAACGAGCGCAAGCTGACGGCTGCCACCTTGAAACGCTTGCGCGTGCCGCTGCGTCGTGGTCGTCCCCGCACGCGTCCTAAGGTGCTGGTGGCCGACCGTAACTTTGATGGGGAGGAATTGCGTCGTCAGTGGCGGCAGCGCGGCATTCGTCCTTGTATCCCCCGTCAGCGCAAACCCACCCGCAAGCACGCACGTCCTGGACGACCCCTGCAACTGCTGCCGTGGTATCGTCAGCGTTGGAAGGTCGAACGCACCTTTGCCTGGCTGTTCAACGCCCGACGATTGCAGGTTCGTCATGAACGCCTCCTGCATTGTTTCGATGGCTTTTGTCTCATCGCCTGTAGCTTATTGTGCATTTCGTTGATTCTGAAATAGGCTCACGCCTCATCCCTACTTCGCCCCAATATCCACCACGCGCACGCTGATCAATTTCTCTGGCGTAATCTTTCCGGCGTTGGGATCGCTGTCCACGTCACGAATCTTGATCTGGTTGACGACATCCATACCCGTGACCACTTCACCGATGATGGTGTACTGGTTATCGAGGAAGGGTGTCGGGCCAAAGGTGATGAAGAATTGGCTGCCCGCCGAGTTAGGAGCGTTGGTACGGGCCACGCCGACCACACCCGGCTTGTCATATTTCATCGGGCCAGTGGCTTCTAAGGGGATGTTGTCATAACCGGGGCCGCCGCCACCCGTGCCGGTGGGATCGCCGGTTTGTGCCATGAAGCCGCTGATGACGCGGTGGAAGACGACACCATCATAGAAGCCTTTAGAAGCCAAGAAGACGAAGTTGTTGACGTTTTTGGGCGCGTTCTGCGGATACAACTGGATGACGAAGCGACCGTGCTCGACCACGAAAATGGCGCAGTAGGTGTGGCTGTTCTCGATGACCTGTTCGGGCGCGGAGAATTTCTGCTGGCTGCTGTTGGCGGGCATATCGATCTTGGGGTCGGTCACATCTTTGCAGGACGCGACAGTCTGCTGGGCGATGCCGCCTGTCCCGCCGCTGCTGGACGAGGATGCTGCGGGGGCGCTGCTGCTCCCTCCGATGCCGAACGGCAGGTCGCATGCCGCAGCCGCCATAACCCCGACCAACATAAGGATGAAAAGGAAACGTTGTTTCATATGGATGCTTTCTCTTTTGTGTCACTTAAGCGAATGCAAACGTCCG
>JBGAKI010000049.1:0-23847 GCA_044224525.1 Polyangiales bacterium
GGGGCCCCCCTCAGATGTCCGCTGCGGCCATACCCACGCACTACCAGAATCAGACTTTTTGCAACCCGCTCTAGGGGACTAATAGGCGAGTTTGGAGGCGGGCTTTTCGGTTTGGCTCTTTTCGGGTGAGCCCAGTTTTTCAATCACGCTGCCGCTCAGGTCGGCGTACTTGAAACCTTTGTTGATGCGAAACTCGGGGCCGTCGTCAGAGCGAACCCACACGTCGACCGGGCCAGGTTTGTCGCCCGCGGGGGTGCTGACCAAAATCGTGCTTGAGTTAAGCACCGACACGTTGCGCGCTTTGGCTGAACCAAAATAAACCGTATAGCCAATATCGGTGCGAAAGTGTTTGCCAAGGATGCGCACCGTTTGCTCGCCGCGAATGTGCCCAAGCGCCGGGTCGATGCCAGTGACTTCGGCATTGTCGGTACCAGGTTTTTTAGCGCAGCCCAACACGAGGGCTGAGCTTAACAACGCGGCGACCATTAAGAACGAAACACGCAGATGCATCGATGACCTCCTCATAACGGCTTTATCTTCTATCGCTTTGGTTTGTATTGCAAGGATTAGCTTTTGAGGATGCTGGCAACGTCGGCGAGCAATTTGAGGCATTCGCCGCGCTCGCGTTGAAATGCATTGCGGCCCATGATCGTGCCGTTGCCACCGCCGGCCTTGATGCCTTTGATGTCGTCGAGCACCGATTTGGTGTCTTTGGCTTCACCGCCCGAAAAAATCACGATGCGTTTGCCTTCAAAGCAACTTCTGACCACGTGTTTGACGCGCGAGGCAATATCGTCTTTTTCGATGCCCTCATACGCTTTTTTGTTGGCGTCGAGCTCGATGTGCCGGCTGGGCAATTTTACTTTGACGATATGCGCGCCAAGCTGACACGCGATGTGCGCCGCGTAAGCGCAAACGTCAAGCGCGGTTTCGCCATCTTTGGTGAGTTTTCCGCCACGTGGATAGGACCAGATCACGGTGGCAAGGCCTGCTTCGCGTGCTTCGCGCATCAGGTCGCGAATGTTTTGGTACATCTCGTTGCGCTCACCAGAACCAGGGTAAATGGTGAAACCGATCGCCGAGCAACCCAAGCGCACCGCGTCTTTGACGCTTGAGGTGAGTGCCGAGTTGGGCTGGGCTGGGCCGCCAATGCTGTCGCTGTTGTTGACTTTTAAGATGAGCGGCAAACGACCAGCGTATTTGGGCGCGATCGCTTCGATGAAACCAAGGGGCGCGGCATAGGCATTGCAGCCAGCTTCAACGGCGAGGCTTGCGTGGTATTCGGGGTCGTAGCCTGCGGGGTTGGGCTGAAAGCTGCGTGCGGGGCCGTGCTCGAAGCCCTGATCCACCGGCAAAATCAAGAGCTTACCAGTGCCGGCAAGCGCGCCCTGGTTGAGAATGCGCCTTAGGTTGCCCAAAACCGCCGGGGTTTCGCCCGCATAGTTCGCCAGAATCTTCTCGCTTGCTTCGCTCATCGTGCCCTCCGAAGAGCGAAAGCTAGCGCAAAAGACTGGCTTGAACAACCAGGCAGGGTATTTGAGGGTTAACGACAAAAAAGGGGGCATCAGCCCCCTTTTTTGTCAGATGACACGCTTTTTTTAGGCGGTGCCACCACCACATAAGCTACCAAGGCCCTTAATCAAACTTTTGACTGCACTTGCGAGGAGTCTAAAGAACCTCGCGATGAGGTTCCAACCGTTTGAATCTGCTGCAGGCTTCTTGTCGCCGTCGCCAATATCACTGCATGGTTTGGGGCTGATCTTTACTTCGGCGCGTATTATTTTATTGTCGAGATCAACGGTGATCTTGCCATTAGGCGCCAATGGAGGCACTGCGCTGAACGCATTGCCCGTTCGAGTAGATTCCAAGCCCATCGACGAAAAGATGCCTGACATTTGGCGTGCCACGTCTGTGAGGTTGCGAGCACAAATATCGATGCTGGTTTCTGAGGTTGCATAACAACCGTCCTGTTTTGTGACGTACCCTTGTGGTGCTTCTTCTGCGGCAACGGTAAGGGGTGGAAGTTCGACTGTGCCATAAAAATCGGGGTTATTCTGGTTCAACGGAAGCAGAGTGTCTGGATTCAGTGCAAAGCCTTGAATGTTTTTATAGTCTTCTCTGTATACGTTGAATGCAAAAACCTCCGAGGGCAATATAGCGGGTTGCTCTGCACAATGAACACCGAAGTCTGTGCTGGCTGAACATGGTGTTTGGGTCACATGGGTCAACGTGATGCTGATTTGTGCATCAGGAAAATCGAAGTTTGTGTATGCACCATCGATGCTGAAGCCTTTGTCAGTAAAAATTTTGGCTAAAGCAGGATCTAGGTCACCTTGGTTGATCGGGCAGGCGACTAGCTCGTCAATTCCGCAGGTTTGCAGCATGCCCCATCCGAACCTAGAGGCCCCTTCGCTGCTGCCGTACTCGTCGCTGTTTGAAGCCGACGAGCATGCGGTGGCTGTTGCTGAAGCTAAGATAACTAAGCTAAGCCAACTACGGTTTAAGTTTAAGCAAGTCATACGTTTTTGTCTCCTCGCGAACCGGGTTTGGGGTTCGTTGACCTATGTATCATGCAAATTACATGCCGTGGTGAAGGATTTTTGTATCATCACTGTAACTCGCTAAGTGGTGATAAGATTTGGGTTAATTCACGCGTTGGGGCTGCGCGAGAGTTATGCGGCGCGGTTTGGACGCGATCACTGATGACATCAAACCCCAGGGTTGGGGTCTTGTGACGTCAGTTGTCCGAGAATTTAGGGCAGGGTACGTACGATTCGATACCGCGCTCGGTACGTGGCTTTTCTGAAAGAACGCACCTGAGGATGGTTGAAACGCAGCCACTATGGATGGGTACGAAGCCTTTTACGCATAGGGCTTTGGTAAAGCCGGTTTGGCATTCGTCGATGGCTATGGCCTGTTGGTCACGAATGGCATGTTGGGCGCGCTCGCAGGTTTGTCGGTATTCGAGCTCGTTGTCGCAGTGCCATGCGTAGGCGCTTGACGATAACGTTCCGACAATGGGAATTGCACTTGAGGTGAGTGCACCTTTGGAACAAAGCACCCGCCCTTCAGACACTGCTTCTGCGCGCAACCAGCAAAGGTTGGTTGCCTCGCTGCCTAATTGCGACGACGCGCTTGGGTTCTGTGAGTTGTCGGCATTCACGATTGGCATACACGCTGCCATGAACGTTAAAAGAAGCAGACGAAACATTGGGCTAGGGCTTGATCATACCTGCGCGCGCATGTTGCGCTAGCCATTGCGCCCTTGCGTTAATCCAATTCTATGCTAATTTTACAAGTATCATTTCTTATTACGCTCTTGTCTTAACTTGTTCATATGCATGACTTATTTGTTGTAATGAGGCCCTTAGGATTGTTCGGGCTGCTTGTGTGTTTTGAATTGGGGTGCTCTTCCCGTATAGACTCGCTCGACTCGACGGGACAGGCGTCTTGGCGCTGGAGTGCTGATGTTCCTGAATCTGTTGCGTCTTATCCAATAGGTTACGCGATCAGTCATGCGCGAAATAACGAAGATTTGAAGCTAAGACCGGGTTTTGCCGGCCAAACGCATCGCGAGCGACTTAGGAACTATATTGAGTGGTTGGCGCAAAACTACGATGCCAGACGTCCTTCGGGACCGAATGAACGAATTCGTTTTGAGGTTTATCAGTTTGCACAGGATGTGTCGTGTCGAGCGATCGACGAGCATGCGGCTTCTGATGCGTTTATTCCCGATAAACGTGTCATTGTTCATGTTCTTGACGGGCAGCATCGTGTGCTGGCGCTGATGCGCCAACGCGATGGGTTGTTGCCTTTGACCATCCGAGATGTTCCCGTGCAGCAAAGCGAAATTGAATATTTTGTGGGCTCACCGGGGGCGATGTTGCCGACGTATATTCAATCTGACTACAAGACGATGCAATGGCTCTACAACGACCTATTCCATCGGCCCTAGCTACTTATTAGTGTGAGGTAATCTCGGCGATGGCGCTGTTGCCGGCTGCGTCGGTGGCCCGCACAGCGATGATATGGGGCTTGCCCGGTGTGAACTCGCTGGCGAGTGAAGGTCTGAGCGCGATGCGCTCGTTCGCTGAATCAAGCAGGCCGTCGTCGGGTGCAAACACGTGCCAGCCGGTGCCGTCGACCGCAAACTCGAGCACAGCGATGGGGCCGATGCTGTCGCTGATGGTGCCCGTGACAACACCGTTCAGCCATTTAAGCTTGCTGATTTGTGGGGCGTGGTTGTCGACGCGGATTGGTTCTGAAAGTTCGCTGCCTTTCAGTACCAGGTCTTTGGGGTTGGTTAACTCGTCAGAGCCTTCAACTTCGACGACATAGTACCCGTCGGGAATGCCGCTTGTGTCCCAGGTGTATTCGTTGTCGCTGAGCACTTGGGTTTCTGGCACGATGTCGCGCCACACTTCTTGTTGCTCGGCTTTGAACTTGATGCGGTAACGCAAAGGGTCGTTGTCGGGGTTGTCGGCGTCCCAACGAAGTTTCAGTTTGGTGTTTTGCAAAATCTCGCCGCGCATGCCGCCCACCGCGATGGGTTTGGGCACCATTGCCGGTGCGACGCGCACGTCGGTGACATGAGCGCGCTGATTAACGGGCAAATAATAAAGCGACATGGCAAACAGTTTGGCTTTGGGGTCGCCACCAAAGATGGCGCGCACCTGCACGTAACGTGCGCTTGGGCTTGTCATCATACCTGGTGATTTCATGACGCTCGACCATCCGCTCCACGTTTCATTGGGCTTGGGTGTGTTGCCAGTGCGGGTTTGAAAAGTGACGCCGCCGCGCGCGCGCCAGGTTAAGCGGCCCCAGCGCGCCATGAATTGTGCGTCGAAAATATCGCTGAGCCAGGTGGGTGTTTTCGCGGTGGTGGGGTTCATCGTGTAGATTTGTCCCGGGTCGCCGGTGACAAACACGGGGTGTCCGCCGCGGATGTCGAGCGCGAGCACTTGGCGTTCGTCGACATCGGCCCATATCGCGTTACGAAGATCAGGCTCGACGCGTACGATGCGGCCACCTTGGCCGGTGCCGGCATAAATCGCGCCGTCGTCGCCGATTTGTAGCGACGTTAAATAGCTTTGGGTGGTGCGATAGATGCGCTCGGGTTTGTTGTCTTTACCGATGCGCCACAGTTCACCGATGCCGTTTTGTCCGTCGCCGGCTTGTGAGGGCTTTAAGAAATCAAAACGCGATGCTGTTGATGTGCTTGAACCGAAGGTGTTGCGGCTGCCTCCACCGAAGCTGTTGCTGGCCACGGCGATGATGTCTTTATAGACGTCCATGCGGGTGACTTCGTCGCCCGGGAAGCTAAAAATAATCTCTGCTTTTTGCGGAGAGCGTACACGATAAAGCAAAGCTTGTTGGCTGGTGCCTGCGAGCAGGTTGCCGTCGAAGTCTCTGGCAAGACACATTACGTGCAGACCGTCGGTACGGTAATAGAGTGCAGCTTTACCTTGAGCATTGATGCTGTAGATTTTGCCGTTGGGGCCGGTGCCGGCAAACAGTGTCTTCTTATTGGGATCGTAATAAAGCGACCACACATGTTCGGCGTCTTTGATGGTGCTGAAGGTGGTGAGCTTACCTTTGGGGTCTACTTTATAGACGATGCCTTTGGGCGATGTGCCCGCGTACAAATTACCTTGCAAATCGAGTGCAAGTGACGCGACCATCAACTCGTTGGTGTCGGCGAGGAGGCTGACGTGTTCGTTGACAAGCTTATAGATTTTGCCTTCGCGGCCCGTGCCGATATACGTCACGCCTTTGGCATCGCGCACCATGCTGTAAGCAAGCGATGTGTCTTTAAGTGTGATCTTTTTGGGCTTGATGCCCGGCGCGACGCTGCCGTCGGAATAGACTACTGCGCCCACAAGTTCACCTTTACCAAACTGAGTGGCGCTGTCGACATCAAAGCGCTGCGTTAAACCCGCAAAACTTGTGCTGGCAATGGCGCTCAACATGAGCGCGCCCGCGCGTGATGACCATTTCATCTGTATGCTTAATTTACTGTTGGCCTTCATTCTGATAACCCTTTTTTACTTTTTTGAACGTGGAAGCTCTCGTACCGATAAACGGATCGCTGCCGACCCCATCACAGGCTCACCGATGGGTATTTCTTTGAATGAGCGCACGGTAAACGAAGCAGCGTAGGATGTTTCGTTTGACATTCGTAAGCTGCCCAGTGTGGATGCCGGTAGATTTTCGACGACTTGGCCGCGAAACTGCATGCCTTGCGCGGGCATGCGTGCTGTCATCACGACTGAGGTCGCGGGGAAGGCGTGGTTGACGATGTCGTAAATCTCGTCGAGTTTGCGCGGTTGTGCGAAAGGTCTGACCACTCGCGCGCCTGGTTCGATAGCGATTTCGAAGGTTTGGCCGGCCAAGTGCTTGGGCACTTCAAAATATTCAACGCGCGTGTATTCGGGTTTGCCAAAGGTGCGCAGGCGAATATGTACGGGTACTTTTTCGCCAGGGTCGACCTCGCTTGAGCCCACGGAGATGTCCATGACTTCGGTGAAGGCGCGGGTGAATTTCACGTGTACGTCTACTTCAACGCCTTGCACGTGTGCGCGCTCAAACGGGTTGCTATAGGTGAGCTGTAAAAGAGGCAGAAGTCTAAGCGCCGAGAACATCTGACCGCGGTCCTCGCCGTCTAAGAATCCGCGATCGTCGACGGTGACAGTGCCATGACCTTTGACTTTCACTTTTGAGATCACTTGAAACTGCACGTCGTCTTGATCGTTGGAGGCTGTTTGCATCGCGTTGTTGAGCGCTGCAAAAACAAAAAACGGCGTTAGGTTAGGGTGATCGACCACTTCCATGTTCCACGTTGTGCGGGCGGCGTTGCCGATGCCGTGCAGGCGCAATGTGACGGGCACCATGATGGGCTTGCGCGCGGTGTCGGCGACAATGCACGATTGGCGGTCTTGTACCAACGAGCCGAGCGGTTCGAGCGCCTCAGCAATTTTGAAGGAGCGGCCCGTGCTCGAGAGCACGTGGATGACCTTGGCGGTTGCGACGGGTAAGCCCGTTTCGCCGGCGTCGAACATGGGATGGCCAAACGCGATCAAGCGGTGTCCGTCGACCATGGTCACGGTGCCAATTGCATTGGCGCTGAGATCACCGCGGATCAGTTGAACGGCGATAGCGCCGCCATTTTCAAACGCTGGCTTCTCGGTGGCTTCTTTGGTGACATGCACTTTAGTGCGTGTCACCGGTTTTGTCGCAGAGCCGCCCGCTTGCATGGGTACGATGCCGAGCGGTTCAAAGTAGCCGCGCATCTGTTCGACCATCTTGTCGGTAAAGCCGCCAAGCAACAGGGGTGTGTTGGTTCTAACCGCAGTTTCGCTCGTTGACGTCTTGGGTTGGCTCAGCAGCGAAGACACATACGCTTCAGTGTTTTGGCCGCTCAATGCGTTAAGCGCAGTTTGTGTGGCGGTGTTCGATTTTGCTGTTTTGGCAGTGCTTTTGTTGTCAGCGTCGAGCAGTGCGGGTTTGCGGTTGAAGTCGCGCATCATGCTGGCGATGGGCGTCACGCCCACGATCGGATCTTTGCTGAAGGCCCAGCCATAGGCATAGGCACCCGCGAGTTTACCGTTGATGAAGATGGGGCTGCCGCTCATGCCGGCGACCGATGCCGCTTGATTCAAAATGGGATGCGGTGTTTTGATCAAGATCAAGTCTTGGTCGGGACGAAAGTTATGCAGCACATCGATGACTTCAATGTCGAACTTTTCGGGTTTGGTGCCGCGAAATACCGTCAGCCCATAACCCTTCATACCAGGTTTGATCTCATCGACGCCGATCGTCGGCAGGTTTTGTGCGTGCGCTGATGGTAAAGTGGGTGCTGCCAGGCAAGGCATTAATAAGGTGGCGAACACCATGCTTAATCTGCAAAAACGGGCGGCGGTGGATCGTGAAAGCAACTTGGTCATGTGTGCGTTAAGCATAAGATGGTCCGCCGGCCTTTACCAGTAAGCGGCTGATGCAGCAAGCATGATGAGGTTGTTGTTGACTTGTGTGTCGCACATGATATTTTCGGCATGTGAGCGATGTGGCACAGATGGCCCGCATGTGTGTGCTTGTGAGCGCGATGCAAGCATGCGTTTCGCCGGCCTTCGATCACGATGTTGTTAGCGCGGGTGACGATGAGAACGCGTTACCGTTGTTGACCGAAATACAGAAGTTGTGTGAGCGCAAGCCGATCTCGGTGCGCTACTACTCGCACCAAGGTCGGTGTCGAGCGATGTATGAATATCGCTTTGGGCCCAAAGAATGTCCAAGTGTGATGGCGAACCCAAAGTTACTCGATCAGCTGCTTCGCGATGCGGTGAATGAAGCGCAAAGCGATGGCCTTGAGATCGCTGACGCCCTTCAAGCGGCGCTTGGGGACCTGGTTTTTCGTCCTGAGGCGTTGGTCTATCCGCTTGATTTTCATCCCGACGAAGGCATCGGTACCTTGACTGTGATGGTGCATCGCGAAGTTACGACGTTTGGTCGTAAGCGCGTGAACATTCTGGTGGGTGCACCCGTTGACGCGGCAGATCCCAATGTCTGTAAGAAACCCAACCGACGCAGTAAGGTGCAGTCGGTGGGTTCGCTTGAGTCGACTACGTTTTTTCTTTGGTTTCATAAGTCGTTCTTTACACCCTTGGTGGCGTTATGCGCAGGGTCATAGCGTTCGCGGTTTTGCTGATGGGTTGTGAATCGGTGGATGCCACCGAGGTTGCATCTGCGTCGACAATGCCAATTCAAGGCGCCAAAGATGAACGTGCTGTTTCGGGTGCTTGTTTGTCGGAGGCGCTTGGCGCGCATCGTCGGTCTTATTATGTGTGGCGGAGCCATCGATGTTATGCCGAACTCTTTTATGATTTGCCGGATTGTGTTGGTTTTCCTGCAGCGCCGGAACAGACCTATGCACACGCAGAACAGATCATGCAAGCGGCGGTGCCGGGTGCAACTGCGCAAGCTGCAGAGCTTGTTCTGCTTGAACCCAGACCGCCGGGTGCTTCCGCGCTTTTTCGGCAGATGGTGGTTGTATTAAATGATGATCAGTACGTGTGGCTTTGGGTGCCGACCCGAGCGCGCATTGCGCAAGGTTATCCTGCGGAGTTGCTGATTTCGGTGCGGTTGAATATTGACGCGGACAACAAAGATGCCTGCGGCGAAGGCTTGCCCGGCCGCATGGGGCCTGTGACTCAGACGGTGCTGTTCGACTGGTTTGAGGCGTCGCTGCTCGATCCCCTGACCAAACTTTGTCCGTCTTCGCTCACATTGGTCGACGCGCCCTAGTAGAAGCGTTTGCCCGATGACGCCATGTCGACGAGGATTTGCGCGGGTTTGAAACGTGCGCCGAAGCTTTGTTCGTAGCGTTTGAGTGTGTTGACAATCTTTTCGGCACCCTCTAGGTCGACATAGTGAAAGGGCCCGCCACGAAAGGGTGGGAAGCCAAGACCGAACACAGCGCCGATGTCGCCATCGCGAGGTGTATTTAGGATGCCCTCTTGTAAACATAACGCTGCTTCGTTGATCATTTGCAGTGCGCAGCGTTCAGCGATGTCGTACTGGCTGAGTTTGTCGGTGGGCGAAACGCCCAACACTTTGTACACCGAGGTGTCGACTTCTTTGTCGCCCTTCTTTTTTTCTTCCGAATACACATACATACCGCGCTGGTTTTTGCGACCCAGGCGTTTGTCGGCAAGCAAGTTGTCGATGATCGCGGGTGGCTTCATGCGATCGCCAAAACTTTCAAACATTTGATGAGAGACCTTGGCGCCGACATCGATGCCCACCTCATCAAGCAACACCATCGGGCCGACGGGGAAGCCAAACTTGGTGAGCGCGGCGTCGATCGTTTCCACCGCTGCGCCTTCAGCGAGCACATGTGCGGCTTCATTCATGTAGCCCGCCAAGATGCGCGAGGTGTAAAAGCCCGGGCCGTCGTTGACGACGATCACGGTTTTGCCTTGTTTCTTGCCGTGCTCGACGCAGGTGGCCGCCACCCATGGAGCGGTTTGTTTGGTCACGATAATCTCTAAGAGGGGCATTTTCTCGACAGGTGAGAAATAGTGCATGCCGATCACGTGTTCGGGTCGGCTGCTGCCTTTGGCAATGTCGGTGATCGGGATCGCCGACGTGTTCGAGGCGAAGATCACATCGGTACCGCAGGCTGTTTCGACTTCTTTGATGACGCGATGTTTGAGCTTTAGATCTTCAAACACAGCTTCGATGATCAGCTCAACGCCAACAAGCTCGGCATAGTCGGCAGAGCCGTGCAGTTTGGAAAGAATGCGTTCTTGATCGATCGACGAGAGGCGCTTGCGTTTGCGGCGTGCGCTGAGCTCTTTGCCGATATGTGATAGGCCTGTGCGCACCCGCGTGTCGTCGAGGTCTTTGAGCACGACATTGGCATCAGCGAGCGCCGCGCTGACATAGGCAATGCCCGAACCCATGAGCCCCGCACCAAGCACGGCGACGCGCGCGATGGGTTTGGCGAGTTTGGCGTCAGGACCTGCGTTCTTCTTGAGTGCGGTGCTGGCAAAGAACAAATGGATTAGCGAGCGCGCTTCACTTGTCATGGTAAGCTCACCAAAGGCTTTGGCTTCTTCTTCAAGCCCACGCGTGATGCCCGAGCTTAAGCCAAGCTCGACGATGTCAATCGCTTGTAATGGTGCTGGGTAGTTACCTTGTGTTTTGGATAAGGTTTGTTTACGCGCTTGTGAAAACACCACTTTGCGACCGAGCGGGTTGTCTTGTAAGAGCGCGCTCTTGGCTTTGTTGACCAAGCCTTTGGCTTCTTTGCGGTGCGGCAGATTGCTTAAGTGCCCCTTGTTCGCGAGTGATAAAGCGCGTTCGGTGGCGACTGCAACTAAGATGCTTTCGGGCACGACGTCGTCGACCAAGCCGAGTTTTTTGGCCTTTTTACCGTCAACCTTTTTCCCTGTCAGAATCAAATCCAGCGCCTGATCAAGGTCGATCAAACGCGGTAGGCGTTGCGTGCCACCGGCGCCTGGGATCAAGCCAAGCTGCACCTCTGGCAAACCAAGCTGTGTTTTTTTGTGATCGCTTGCGACGCGGCCATGACAAGCGAGCGCGAACTCAAGCCCGCCGCCCAAACAGGCGCCGTGAATTGCGGCGACGATGGGTTTGGGAAAATCGGCAACATAGTTGAGCGCGTTTTGAGCGCTGCGCGAAATGGCCACACCTTCTTGTACGTTGGTGATCTTTTTGAACATCTCGATGTCGGCGCCTGCGATAAAATTATCGCTCTTTTTTGAAGCGACCACCACGGCCTTGATTGCAGTGTCGTTTTTAATGGTGTCGAGCAGGCTGGTGACTTCTTCGGCGAAATCAATTTTAAGCGTGTTGAGCGCTTCGCCCTTGACGTCGATCCAGAGTACAGCGACGCCTTCACGCCGTTCGAGGGAAAGATTGTTCATGCGGGCCTCTTGGGTGTTCTTGTTACGATAGTCATCGATGCGAATGACGCCGGATGCTGGGGTGAGGGTGCTCATGCGGCCTCCAAAATAAGTGTTGAAGCCAGCCCGCCTGCGGCACATGCCGTGGCCAATGCAAACTGCCCCTTATGACGTTTGAGTGCGTGCAGTGCTTGAATGACCTGTCTGCCGCCCGTGGCACCGAAGGGGTGGCCAAGCGCGATTGAGCCACCATCGACATTGAAATGATCCCAATCAATTTTGCCCACCGCTTCTGAGCGGTTGAGTTTCTTTTCCGCGAAGGCTTTCGATTCGAGCGCTTGCGTGACCGAAAGCACTTGCGCCGCGAACGCTTCGTGCACATCGAGGATGTTGATGTCTTTGAGAGTAAGACCTGCCCGATCGAGCGCGATTGGGGTGGTGTATGCGGGGCCAATCAATAACTGGTCGGCTGGGTCGACGGCATAGAAGGAATAGCTGCGCAGATAACCAAGCGGCTCAAGGCCGAGCGACTTGGCTTTGTCTTCGCGCATCAGTAACACCGCGCTTGCGCCATCGGTGAGTGGCGAGCTGTTGCCAGCGGTGATGGTACCATGCGCGCGATCAAAGACGGGCTTGAGGTTGCTGTAACTTTCAAGTTTCGAGTCTTTGCGGACGAGGTTGTCTTCAGCGAGTTCGTTTTTAAAATCAGGCGGTACGAACACCGTCATGACTTGGTCTTTGAAGGTGCCGTCGGCCCAGGCGCGTGCGGCGTTTTGGTGGCTGCGATTGGCAAAGGCGTCTTGTGCGTCGCGCAAAATGCCATTCTCTTTGGCCATCTTTTCGGTGGCTTCGCCCATCGTTAGACCGGTTGAACGTTCTTTGAGCGCGGGCGGAACGGGGCGCCAGTCGGCAAGGCTTGTGCTGGTAATAATGTTCACGCGGTCCATCAAGGTTTTGGCTTTGCTGAGCTTGAGAAACGCTCCTGCAAGTTTGCGTGTAAGCACCATCGGGATGTCGCTTGCGCTGTCGGTGCCGCCGGCGATGGCGACGCTGACTGAGCCTGCGGCGATGGCTTCAGCGGCGCTGACCACGGTTTGGTAACCCGTGGTGCAGGCGCGCGAGATGCTGTAGGCGTCGATGTCATTGCGAAGCCCGGCGGCCAACACAATTTCGCGTGCGACGTTGGGTGCGGTCACGGCGGGGATGACTTGGCCATAGGTGAGGAGCTCAACTTCTTTATCGATGCCCGGGTAGCGTTGCAGAAGTTCGCTCACGACGATGCGTCCCAGATCGAGCGCACTGAGATTGCCAAAGGCAGTGCCTTGTTTGGCGAAAGGGGTGCGCAACCCACCGATGATGGCGATGCGCTGTCCGGGTGAACCTAAACGTTGGGTGGATTGGCTGGTCTGGATAGTCATTGGGAGGTGTCCTCTAAATCGAGCGACTTATTCTACCCAATAAAAACCTTTTTCGATAGATCTTGAATTATACAGCCGTGTATCACGCTGGTCAGATCATTATTAAGTTAGTCTGATTGTGTACCGTTGGTATGTTTTGTGATGTTCGAAATTTGGTTGTCTTGCAGTTGCGAAAAAAGAAGTTGGGAGACGATTGAACCGCAAAGCGCCATGAACATGTCGCTTTGCGCGTCCCATGGATCGCCTTGGCTGCCTAAAAAGTCGGTGGCGCGTTGTCCGCCGAAGGTCACGGCATAACGCCACTCGAAGAGTTCGTACGCGGCGCTGATCGACAACGCCACACATGAACTTAGCGTGAAGAGCCATTTACCGCGCGTGAGTGGCGAAGTGCGCAGCAAGAGTTCGCGCGCGAGCATCGCGGGAATCACCCCCTGAAAAAAATGCCCAAGGCGATCAAAATGGTTGCGTGACATGTGAAAGGTGTCGCGCGCCCAATTGCCAATTGGCACTTCTGCATAGGTGTAGTGTCCGCCGGTCATCAAGATGAGCGAGAAAAACCACACCAATGCATAGTTGACGGTGCTTAGCTCAAAGCGGCGGTAGCTTGCAATCAACACAATGCCGCCGATCATGGCGGGCAAGGTTTCCATCAACCAGTTGAAGCGGTCGGTTGGGAACGCGCCGGTCCATGCGAGATAGACCAGCGCTGATGCCAAGAGCGCGAGATGTACACGCAGTGATCGATGTTGTAAATGCATCGAAAGCCTCAGTGCCTACGATTCGAGCTTCTGCCAACCGAGCAACCCCGAGTAAAAAGCGAAGGCTTTATTCGGATCGCTCGTTGCTAAATCACACCAACAAAAAGACCCGGCTTGTGGGGTTTGGATCTGGGTCATGATGACGCTCCTTTTTGGGGTTCTTATGTCGCTTACCCCTGAATCCCGTCAACGTCAAACCTGTATTGTCGGTGTTGACGATCGCCGATTGAGCGATTGTCCCGCCTGAAAGAACAACGGCGGGTGAACATATTGAACCGTTCACGTGGCTTAGTAGTTCATGGTGACGACGACGTTGTCGGTGTAGCTGCCGACATGCGCGTCTTGTCCGGACGGGATGCGTCCAAACACGGGAATATTCACGGTGCTTCCGTCGGGCGGAATGACCGGGCCAAATCGAGCGCTTCCACCGGTACCGTCGCCCCAAATGGAGGTGCGTGCTGCATCAAGATAAATATTGTAGTTGAGACGATCGGCTCCGCTGACCATTTGCCGAGGTGTGTAGCTCGGTGCACTGCCAATGGTGATGTCGATGATCACCATGTCACCGGGCATTACTGCGGTACATAAGAAACTGATGGTCGACGCGCTGTCGACATTGGGCCCGAACACGTCGTATGCACCAAAACTTAAACTACCAATGGCGGTGAAGCCGCAACTTGCCGCATGCACCGGACGCGTTAGCGTTAGCGACGCGGCTGCCACGAAAAGCATTGCGCTAAGCATCGATTTGGTGGGGGTCATCATGCGTTGTTATACCGTTTTTGGGTTGTTTTCTTCATATTAATTCGTTGCTGCCGAGCTTGCCACATTGGTGGGGGTGAGGATGCCTGTTGCGGGCAATGTACATTTGCGCGTGCCAATATCGACAATGGGTTGTTCTTTGTTTTTGTTGACCACTTTCAAACTGAACTCGCACTGCATTGCTTCATGGACGATGCGCGCGCGATAGGATCTTCCGGTGGGCACATCTTCAAGATAAAACTCGCCTTTTTCACCCAAAGGCGAAACGATTTCTTTTCCGTCGACAGTGATGCTGAGTTCGCCATAGGTGGGTATGACTTTTTCTTCACCCTTCATCACGACCACTTTACCGGTGATCGCTTGAATGAGGTCGGCGTCAAAACGCGCCACCACACCACCACGGTAGGGTGGTGCGAGCACATGTTCCACTTTTCCAAGTTTGCGCGTGAGCGGAACGTCTTTATCGTTGATGCTCAAACGGTTGCCGTAATACGAGATAAGGTTGGGCACCAAGAGGTTACCCGAGTTGTTGGTGTCGCCGATCTCCATGTTGTTGAGGTAACCTCGCACGCCGCGTGTTTTGGGCACCTGAATAAGCGCGTAGCTGTCGTAGACAGGTCGCGTGAGAAACAAGTCGCCATCGATGAACACCACACCACCCGAGGCTGCAAGGCGCGAATGGGTTTGACTGCCTGTGCGATCCACGCTCGCTTCATACAAACCAAACTCGGTTTGATATTGACCCATTGCGAACGCGCGATTGACGTCGCCACGTTGCACGTCGACGCGGTAACCTAGACCCGGGTCGAGCGCCAGCGGACGTTGCACCTGAAAGTTTTCGTTGATGTTGAGGTTTGATTGCGAGTGTGTGACGCTGCCTGTTGTGCGATCGCCAAAATAGTAGACCAGTGACACCAGGCCTTCGAAAGTCTTGTGCGTGTCGATGCGTTGAATTGCCGCGGTGGCGATCACGTTGGTGCGCTCATCGATTTGAACGCGTCCCAGTACGCCTAGGCGATCGCGCTTTTGTCCGTCGCGGTAGCTGGCAAGGGTGTATTGCAGCGTTGCGCTGGCACGCGAGGTGATGGGCACTGCCCCAAAAATATTCGTTTCGATGGTGCTGCGGTTCAGTTTCGCGTCGAGCATCAGGTTGGCGTAGTGGTTGCTTTGTAAACGCGCGAGCGCTCCGGCGCTAAACACCTTAGAGATGTATGTGTAGCCGAGGGCACCCGCCAGACCACTGCGACCACCGTCGTAGCTGCCTGCCAATGAAAACTCGGCTTCACCGATCGGCAGGCGAAACGTTGCGGTTGGGCCGCCGTTGGCCAGCGTGTCGCTAAACTCGCTGCGCATACCTGCGGTGAAATAGTCGGTAAAACCAAGGCGATAGTTGGCTTGTAAGGCAGGGCCACCGTAGTTAAAACTATCGGTGCTGATGTTCTTGCGCCGTGCGCCGGCCGAAAAATTGTACTCGTCCAAGCCTTTCTTGAGCACGCCCGTTGAGAAGTAATAGGGTGAAGCGAGTTGTTGCTGACGGCCAAATACGTCGCGCACCATGACCTGAGCGTTACCTGCACCTAAGACGGCGGGAATGTTTTGTACGTCAAACGAACCGGGGTTAACTTGTGTACTGCTGACCAGGCGACCGTTAACGTACACATCGACGGTCGAAGGTGCCACGGCGGCGCCCGACATCCCGAACGATGGAAAGCGGACAAAATAGGGGTCGAGCGTGAATTGGCGTGAGAACTTGAAGCCTCCCAAAAGTACGCTGCTGCCGAGGATGCCGTTTGAGCTAAAACTATCACCTGCAATAAGGCGCTGCATGTTTTTGGGATTGTCGATCGTAATGTTACTAAGACCGCGAACGACATGGCCATCATCACGAACGCTAAGGGTGCTGTAGGCAAGATGACCCTTCCAGCTGAACCCGAGCTCGTTGAACGAACTCAGGTGGGTGTCCAGGGCTTGAAGAGAATAGTTAAGGAAAGCGCTGGTGTCTCTGGCGTACACTAAGTCCTTGGGGCGACTCGTGTCTTTGAGGTCGATGACGTGAGCACCCCCGGCGAGTTTTTGTGTTGAGACGCGCAACTCAAGGTTGGCAATATCGAGTTCAAAAGTGAGGTCAGGTGCCAAGGAAGCGAGCGAAACATACTCGACCCCTTTAAGCGTTTTGCGAGGGCCGTTCAGCGACATGACGCCTTCTTCTTTTAAGCGAGAGACCGAAGCCCAGACATCATTACGGCGTAAGAGCACTTGAATGTCGTCGCGACCTTGACCGTTAAGAATAAGGGCCATGATGGCTTCTTGTAATTCGGGGTCTTGGAGCTCGCCTTTGACCGGTTTAGGTGCTTTAGGCGCTGTGCGACGTTTGCGGTGCCGACCGTAGGTGGTGCCGGTTGGGTCAGGTGTTTTTCGTACAAATACCTTATCGATGTCCTGAGCAATGACCGCCGGGGTAAAAGTAAGATCAAGAAAAAAGAAAGTCATGAAGCTTATATATGCAAGGCACGCACGCTTTAACCCATGGATGGCGGCGCCTTTGACACAAACAACGAAGGTTGACGAACGCCGGAACGGCTTGTCATTTTTTCGTGCGGTGTATGTGTTGTGTGAACGTGCCATAAGCTCGAAGGTCTATCGGTCGTGTCTGACGGCCATGACTTGAGCGGTGATGCGTGAGCGCTTTTGTGGAGTGCTCAGCGTTTTGCACCGACCGTGGGAGGTTTACTGCGCTTGTTCTTGCCAGCAGCTTTCTTCACTACGGGTATGCTTGCGTTGGGTGGCGTTGCCGCACTGCTCATCGCGGGCGCTGTGGGTGTCGCATTGGCTTGTCCGAGCGTGCAACTAAGCGGATGCGAAGGCACGTAGGGCTGTTCGATGGTTTTTTCGGTTGTCTTTGCGGTGATTAAGAACGAGTGCACCTTGGGGCAAACCGTTTCAGGTAGTGCGAACTCGTGGCTACGCGTGTCGTTTGCGAGCAAGTACCACGACGTTAACTTTGTTTTCAGTAGCTCGCGTCGCTTGGCATCAAACGCGGTGACATAGAGTTCGTTGACCATCGTCGAGGCGGTGCCCGTGTTCTTCATTTGAAAAATGAGCTTGTTGCCCTGCGTCATGGCCGCTTCGATCGATGTTTTGGCTTTTGCGTTTTTGGGTGTGACAAAAATCGGAATGCTCATGCGCGCAAGTACTTGAATCTGCGAGCGGTCAGCTGCGGTTTTGCGTGAAGGCAGCTCTTGTACAATGATGCGGTAGCTCGTTTCGACCGGCGCTTGTTTGTGAACGACATTGGGCGCGTCGGGTTTGGTCGCGTTTGCTGCAAGACCTACGCGAATCTTACGTTCTTCGCCCGCAGCGAGCTTGAGCATGCGCGGGAAGAAAATGAGATTCTCGGTGGGCTGCAAGACGAGCGTGCCCAAGCACAGCGCAATTAATGCATGTCGACGTGTTGTCAGCATGCTCGGCCCTTAGAACGAAATGGTCGCAGTCACAGTGTCGGTGTAGGTGCCGACCGCTGCGTCTTGACCTGCTGGGATTCGTCCGTAGATGTTGATGGTCGAAGCCGCAACACCTGTTGACGTGTAGGTAACTACCGAGGGTGTACCGACGTCGCCCCATACCGTTGTTCGCGCGGCATCTTGATAGAGCGCGAAGCTCAGATAGTCAGCTCCGCTGATCATACGACGATCGGGCGCTGCCGCGGTTGATGTGCCGGTTGGATTGCTGCCCTGGCTCATGCCGATGGTGGTCGTGGCCCCATTGGTGCATGACACAGTGACTGTACCGTTGGCGTCTTTGGCTGTTGTCTTGTTAGCAACGACCGGATCGTACGCGCCGAATGTAATGCCCACCGTTGAGATGGTGCAGTTTGCGGTCACAGTGGCCGTCACTGTGAAGTTTGATGTTGCCGTCGCCGCTTCTGCGCCGGTGGGAAGAATGCTCAATGCACCCAGTCCCATCATCGTTATCAGGATTCTTGTTTTCATCTTTTTCTCCTTGATTGATACGTTCTGCCGCATGGAACATAAATTTGCACCATGCTTGTAACTAATCTTATCAAGATCAAATAAGAGACTGCGAGTTTCTGCTCGAAATTGATCCACACATAAGAACCCTTGTAGGGTCAGGTGGGACCCAAAAACTGGCGATCTCGTCGCGGCTTGTGCTAGGCGCACGCCTTCGGCAGCAAAAAAAATCGATCTTAACGATCGGCGTTTCGCGTCGGTAAGGGCGTCATGTGTGTGGCGCGTTTTTCGCGGATGACGCGTGTGCGTAGAGGTGGTGCCGGATGCTTGTGCAATAGACTGCAGTGTGTCAAAAACCAACGCATGAACAGTAAAGCTCAAACCGCCATCACGCCGACTCGTGCGCAAGATTACGCTGAATGGTATCAGCAGGTTGTGCGTGCTGCCGAGATGGCCGAAACGTCAGCGGTGCGTGGTTGCATGGTGATCAAGCCTTGGGGTTATGCGTTGTGGGAGCGCTTTCAATATGAGCTCGATCAGATGTTTAAAGCGACAGGGCATCGAAACGCGTATTTTCCGCTGTTTATTCCGAAGTCATTTTTAGAGAAAGAAGCAGAGCACGTCGAAGGTTTTGCTAAAGAGTGCGCAGTGGTGACGCATCACCGCTTGGTGCCGGGACCCGACGGTGGCTTGATTCCCGATCCCAAAGCCAAGCTTGAAGAGCCGCTGATCGTGCGGCCTACATCCGAGACGATCATCGGGGCGTCGTTTGCGCAGTGGGTGCAAAGTTATCGCGACTTGCCGCTTTTGGTGAATCAGTGGGCGAACGTGGTGCGCTGGGAGCTGCGCACGCGCTTGTTTTTGCGTACAGCCGAGTTTTTGTGGCAAGAAGGCCACACCGCTCACGCGACGCGCGCCGAAGCGGAAGAAGAAACCAAACGCATGCTCGGCGTGTATACGAGCTTTGCGCAAGATTATATGGCGATGCCCGTGCATTATGGCGCAAAGACGGCAAGCGAGCGTTTTCCGGGTGCGGTTGACACGTATTCGATCGAAGCGATGATGCAAGATCGTAAAGCGCTGCAGGCAGGCACCTCACATTTTTTGGGGCAGAATTTTGCGCGTGCGAGCGGCATTAAGTTTGCCACCAAAGAAGGCAACGAAGAACACGCCTGGACCACGTCGTGGGGTACTTCGACGCGTTTGATTGGTGGTTTGATCATGACGCACGCCGACGATGATGGCATGGTGATCCCGCCGCGCGTGGCGCCCGCGCACGCGGTGATTTTACCCATTTATCGCGATGATGCGGGGCGCGCACAGGTGATGGCGTTTGTCGAGTCGCTCAAAAAAGAGCTGCGTTCGATTCGTTATCACGAGCGCTTGCTTGACATTGAAGTGGACGATCGCGACATGCGCGGTGGCGACAAATCGTGGGAGTGGATCAAGCGCGGCATTCCACTGCGCATTGAGATTGGTCCGCGAGATGTTGAGGCCAATGCCGTCACGCTTTACAGTCGCGATAAAGGGCCCAAAGAGCGCGTGAGCATGGCGCGCGAAGAACTGGTTGGCACGGTGACGTGGTTACTTGATGAAATGCAAAAGAATTTTTTTAATAAAGCGCTTGCGCACCGTAAAGAACATTCGCGCTTTATCGATGACAAAAAGGAGTTCGAGGCGTTTTTTACGCCGAAGAAGTCAGCTCAGGTTGATGGTGAAGAGCGCACTGAGATTCATGGCGGTTTTGCATTCAGTCATTTTTCGGGTGACAGCGCCGTTGAAGAGGATTTGAAAGCAAGGCTTAAGATTACGATTCGCAATGTGCCCGACGACGTGCCCGAGGCGCTTGAACCCGGCACGTGTATTTTCACTGGCAAACCCAGCGCACGCCGCGTGATTTTTGCCAAGTCGTATTAGAGTGACTTGGCGATGCAACGCGTGTTGGCAGTAGCGGTGGTTCTTGTGGCGTGTTCGTCACACTCAACTGAGAAGCGTGCATGGCAAGCGAATGATCATGCGCAAACCGCGTCACAAAGCGATCAGCGTACACGTGGCGCTGGGGCTGATCACGCGGTCGATACACATTCTGATGAGTTCAAGCGAGCGGTGACCGCCGTTTGGCTGCAGCTGTGCGCAGGGTGTCATGGCGAGCACGGTGGTGGAGATGGGCCGGATGCCGCTGGCTTGAGCGCGAAGCTAGTCGACATGCGCAGCCCCGCGTGGCAAGAAGCACAAAGTGATCAAGCCTTGCTGCAAGTTATTGCCAAAGGGCGCGGGGCGATGCCCGCTTTTGAAGCACAGATTCGGCCCGAGGGTATGACCGCGTTGGTGGGTTATATTCGGGCGTTTAGAAAATAGAGTTATCCGTCGCATTTCACGATAAGTTCGTGAAGCCACTTACCGAGGGGTTGCTGGCCATCAGCGCGAGGCGCGGTATCGATGCGAAGGTAGTGTTGCCTTACGGCATAAAGTGAATCCAATGCGGGATGGTTTTGATTGCCAGCGGCGTTAAGTGTGCTTATTGCGAATGCCCCGAAATCGCGAGTATCCTGGTCTTGGTGTGGGTTGGAAGGGTCAGGAACAAACCATGCTTGCAGGTTTTGCCGAACGACAGCTTCGGTCGTAAACGTCTGTGCAACGGATAAATTGTCGATTGCTGACAAGCGGGGAAAAGGCGGAGTCGTAACCATGGGTGCGAGGGGTAGAACGACAAAATCAATATTAATCGCGTAAAGGATCATTTCATCTTGCGTTGACCGTTGGTAGACGGGGCCGCCCGAGTCGCCATGGTCGCAGATGGATGCAACTTGGGGTTCGAGGTCTATCAGGCCGTGGTCGTTGATGCGATATCGAAAGGGTGTGGGGCTTTGGGCACTAACAAGTGTTGATGCAACGTCGTCATAAACGCCTGACAACCATATCTGTCGCGTAACCGTAGCGTGCTTGGGATCGGAATCAATTGTAGGAACCCCGTCAATGGTTGCACCACCTATCGTATAGATCTGCGATGTTGGTTGAGTGATGCGAGGTGGCAGGTGACTAAGGCGAACATTCTTAAGTTCTTTTTGACCAAGATCATTCCAGCGTTGGGGCCAGCGTATCCAGGCAAAATCCGAAACCGATGGATCCACAGTTTGTCTGAACGGTACGTAACACGTGGGTGTGCCATTCGTTTCTGGTCGTGCGATTGTAAGGTCGCTTATAAACTCGCAAAACTCTTGTGTCGTGTCGGAATTGAAGGTTAGGCAGACGCGATAGTTATTGCCGTAGACTTCTTGGGCCTTGTCGAAGATGTGGCCTGCCGTAATGAGCGAACGTCCTTCGCCGATAGGTTGATTGGGGTTTGACATCGCAGTACCGGTGGCTGTCACCACGAAGTACTGTAGGCGGAGTTCGTTTGGCGGCCTGATGCGAATTAGCACTGTATTTGAATGACCTGGGGAATGGTCACCAACCATATTAAGACCGGTCAACGGAGCCGAGGTGTTGTTTTCTGGCTCCTTTTTTGCGGCGCACCCGAGTGCAAATGACCCCGCGGCAAGAATGATCAGTCCCCACGCGATGGTTGCTCTGCGTTGTATCATATTAGATTTATCGCATAGACGGTGTTTTTGTCAAATGGCTCGGGGGCCGTCCGGACTTGACAGCGGGGGCAAAAGCGCCTAAAACTCATCACTTTTAAAGTTCTCGCGTTTTCAAGGAAGACCCTGTTTATGGCCCGTTTAGCAAAAATTATCCGCAACGATTACCGCAAAGAGATGACGGCAAAATACGCCACTGTGCGTGCTGAGCTGAAAGAAGTCATCCGTAAGCCCACCTCAAGCTTCGAAGAAAAAGAAGCCGCTCAGTTTAAGTTGCAAAAGCTTCCTCGCGAGTCGAGTGCGACGCGCATTCGTAATCGTTGCGCAGTGACGGGTCGTGCGCGTGGTTATCACCGCAAGTTTGGTGTGTCGCGTATCGCGCTGCGTTTGCTTGGCCTTGAAGGCAAGCTGCCTGGTTTGCGCAAGTCGAGTTGGTAAAATCACCGGCTGGTATTGGTGACACGCACTAAAGTGCATGTCACCGGTAGGCTGGGTGACATGCACTTTAGTGCGTGTCACCGATTGAGGTTGGTGGCGATGAGCTCGAGCAATCCTTTGGGGTTGTCCGAGTGGAGCCAGTGGCCTGCGTTGGCGAGTACGTGCACTTTGACGTGGTCGGGGCGTGCGGCGGTTAGTTCGCGTGCGCGTTTTTTATCAGCGTCGCGGTAGTGTTGTGAATCACCCGCTAGCACCAAGTGTACTATGCGTGTGAAGTGTTCAACATTCGACCAAACATCCAGCTTCGCATAGTCGCTAAGCAAGCTTGTGATCGCGATGGGGTCGAGGTTCAGTTGGTGACCTCCCTCGACGGGTTTTAGATTGAGCGCAAGCCATTGGGCGATTTGTAGCGACAAACCTGCTGCCATGATGTGATCACGAAAATCGTTGCGCGAAGCGAAGACGCGGTGTTTGGTGTCGCTGAGCTTACTGATGATGTCTTCGACATCGCTGACGCCTTTGGCGTCGGGGTTGCCGCTTGGGCGCGAGTCGAGCATCCATACCTCAGACACGTTGCCGATTCGCTCACCGGCAAGCAGTGCGACTTTTCCGCCAAAGCTGTGTCCGATTAACACAACCTCTGCGAGGTTTAAGGTTTTGATGAGTTCGCGCATGTCATCGGCGGCCGCAGCGACGGTGTGGGGTGGCTCAAAGTTTTGTGATGCACCGTGCATGCGCAGATCGATCAAGAGCGCATTCCATTCGGGGCAGCGCTCAACAAAGCTGCGAGCAAAACTGCGCCAGTTGACACCTTGCCCTAAAATGCCATGCACAAACACCGCCGTGCGTTCGGCGTGGGTATTGGCCGATTTGACCCATTCGTAACTTAGCAACATAGCGCAATGATTAGCGCGTTCTGTTTGGCTTGTCGATTGTTAGCGATGGTTGGTCGTTTGGACCCATTGGGCTAACTGTCGCTTGCAGCATGGACGGTTACGCTTGCACCAGGCACGCATTGGCTATCAAACTCAAGTTGACGTGTTTGCTTATGTGTCTGGTCGTCTTGTGTGGCGTCGAAGATGGTTTTGAAGTCATCGGCGAGCATTTGTCTTAGCGTAAGGCGAATTTGTTTTACGCCGCCGCCCTGTAGTCCGACGGCTCTGTAGAGGGTAAAGTGATCGCCTTGCTCGTCATCCATCGTATCCTTCGAATCGGTTGTCCGATCGCTCACGGTATATTGTGTTGGTACCGTGTTTTGAATGGGATCGACATAGGTTGCTTGAGCTGTTTCGGTGTCTGTGAGCTTTTGTCGCGAATGATAGATAGACGCGCTTTCTTTGAAGCTGACAAAAGTAGATTCTTGTACAAGGCGGTAGATGCGACTGTCACAGACTTCTGGGAACTCGACAGCAATTCTCCAGTCTCCTGGTTTTTTGTTGTCGAGAATGTGGCGTTGATCTTGATTGTTTAGTCCCTTAGTGATCAAACCACTGAGG